>CAZXQU010000001.1:0-201501 GCA_964642545.1 uncultured Prolixibacteraceae bacterium
AGTCAGTTCTGGCCTCGATCATCTTATTCATCATCTGGGTCCTGTCTCCTCTGTTGACTCTGTCCGGACTGCTCCCTCTGTCGCCTTGCATACCTCTTCCCGGCCTCTCCCCCATCTCGGGACGCATCGGACGGTTTGCCATCAGTTCATCGAGTTTGGTGATCTGCTCTTCCGTTAGGATCTTCTTTATTTCAGACTGATGTTTTTCCCGAAAACCGGTCATCATCTCCTGTTTCTGCTCACGAGTGATCGATTCATCCTGCATGATCGGTTTCATCTCCTCCCTGAAACCCGCCATGAGGGTTTGAAGCTGTTGTTCCTGCTGATCCGATAGGTTCAACTCCTTTTTTAGTTGTTCTGCCCTTTTGTCGGCGTCAAACGACCTCACAGGCTTTTGTGCAAATACCAGGGTAATCACACCTAGTGCCATCACCACTGTCATTATGATTGCAAGTTTCTTCATGATTCTTTTTTTTAGGTTTAATAATAAATTCGGGTCAAAACTACATGCGGAATATGCCTGTAGCAACTTTTTTCAACGAATACCTCTGGAATAATC
This sequence comes from uncultured Prolixibacteraceae bacterium, assembly GCA_964642545.1. Taxonomy (GTDB): domain Bacteria; phylum Bacteroidota; class Bacteroidia; order Bacteroidales; family FEN-979; genus QYOJ01. The sequence goes on from CAZXQU010000001.1 coordinate 560, forward strand.
TTGAACGTCATCTATTTGTCAACTTAGCCTTGCAGAGCCCACTCCTTGAAAAATACTTGCCGATCATTGAAGCCATCCATAAGTTTGTCGAAAATTGGCGCTGAATCAGCTTATGATCCTCTATCTTTGGAAGGAATTTCACGCTATGCATAGAATTAAAAATTTTCGAACACCATTTATCCATATCCTTGGATGGATCATTTACCTGTTTTTATTAACATGGTTATTATCGGATTTCAGGACCATTGAAGAGGCGTTTACAAGAAGCTTATATATTGTGATCATCCAATGTATTATCTTTTATATAAACTATTTTCTACTCCTGCCAAAGTTGCTGGAACAACGCCAATACCTTCTCTATTTTGTTAGTATTGCAGTTGTTATACTTGTTGCGCTGACTATCTTATATTATATTGACAGATACCTCTTCCCTCTTGAAATCAGATCTATGATAAAACGCGGTTTCCCGGGAGATTTTCCGGAAGAGATGCGGCAACGAGAGATGATGGGAATGGCCCGACGGGAAGGACTACGGGGAGCAGGGATGGCACAAAAAGCAATGATTTTCAATGGATTTCATATTCTTTTTGTTCTTTTCATCAGTACCATCTACCGGAACCTGGTGGTTGGAAGAAAACGTGACCGGGAAGCACTTCAGTTGAAGAACCAGATACTTGAGGCCGAATCCAAGATGCTGAAATGGCAGGTCAACCCCCATTTTCTATTCAACACCCTGAATAACATCTATTCGATGTCGCAGCTAAAACTGGACAAAACGCCGGATGCCATTCACCGCCTTTCCAACATGCTCCGGTATGTTCTATATGACTGCAACGAAAAAGATGTCCCCCTGGAACAGGAGATCAGTTACCTCAGAAGTTATATCGAATTGCAGTTGTTGAAGGATAATAACATGCATAATGTAACCTATGATTTTGAAAAGGCAAATCAAAAACTGAGGGTTGCACCGCTCCTCTTCATCGCATTTGTTGAGAATAGCTTCAAGCACACCAACTTTGAGGACACCGATCAATCCTGGATCAGAATCACGTTGAATACAGATGGCAACCGAATCATTTTCCGGTGCGAAAACTCGTTGCCTGACAGCCTGCTTGCAAAAGATACGACTCCGGGAATCGGGTTGGAGAATGTTAAACGTCGGTTGGAACTTCTTTATCCCGAAAGGCATCAACTGGTCATTGAAGAAGAAAAAGAGATCTATTCAGTCACACTCATTCTGGAAACTGATGAAGATTAATTGCCTGATCGTCGACGATGAACAGTATGCCCGGAAACTCTTGTCGGGGTATATTGAGAAGATCCCTCATCTTCATCTTTCGGGGGAGGCAAAAAATGCCATGGAAGCGATGCAGCTCCTTCAAGAGTCTCATGTTGACCTGATGTTCCTTGATATCCAGATGCCTGATCTTACCGGACTCGAACTGATGAAGAGCCTCCATGCCAGGCCTGTCGTCATATTTACCACCGCATATAAGGAGTACGCCATTGACGGGTACCAGCTAGACGTTATCGACTATATGCTGAAACCCATCTCCTTTGAGCGATTTGTCCAGGGAGTAAATAAAGCAGCTGAGATGATCCGCCTGAAATCCCTGAAACTGGAACCCGACACATCTCCCCCATCGAATGTAAACAAGGAACCGAAATTCATCACACTCAAAGCAGATTACAAGATCTACAAAGTAAAACTGGATGAAATCCTTTATATTGAAGGTTTAAAGGAGTATGTCACCTATTACACCACGCAGCGAAAATTCGTTGTTCTTGAATCACTTCACAAACTTGAACAATCGCTCCCTTCGCAATTCCTTCGGGTGCATAAATCCTATATTGTCAACACCAACCACATCATTGCCCTCAATGGCAACCAGATCGAACTGGAAAAAACCCGTATCCCTATCGGCAAAACGTACGTTGACCAAGTGAAGGGAAAGCTGTTCGGATGAAACCTGCCTACTGCCAAACTATTTACAGTAGTCCCGCACTTTTTAGAATCTCTAATAGTTTTGGTTGAGTTTTAGAATAATCCACCAGTACGGCAAGGATCTTCTGATCCTGCTTCTTCAGTGGTGCCAATGACAACTTGCGGTCCCAGAAGGCAAAGCCGAATACGCTGATCATCATAGTTGTGAAAATGCCGATGATAGCCCAGAGAAAATTGAAGAGCTGGTCGAAGTGTTTGTCTATCGCTTCGAAACGGGTATTCATTTCCGATTGCAATGATTCAACCTTTTGCTCTGTCCGGATGATCCGGTCGCGGTCGTCAAGGGTAAAAGGAATCTCTTTTACTTCTGCTTTCACCAAAACAGGAAGAAGCAACACAACAAATATGAATAATTTTTGAATTGTTTTCATTTCAATTACGGATTAAAGTTCATCCCTTAATCCGGTTTATGATACAAAGGTAATACAGTTTCGGTGGAAAGTTTTCAACAATAATTAATAACTTTGACTATTCCAAACCCCACTCCCTATGAAAACCAAATCCATCCTTGCAGCATCTCTGATGATGATTCTGCTTTCGACCAGTGCTTTCTCCCAATGGAGCACAAGCTCACTGGTGAACAACCAAGTCACATTTATGCCGAGTGACCAAACCCAGTGTTATGTGGCCACCCATCCAAACGGAAATACGTTTATCAGTTGGTTCTCTTCGGAGGCGGGAGGCAATTACTATCCCCGCATCCAGCTTTTCGACATAGAGGGCAACCAACAGTGGGCCAACGACGGACTGCTGGTGAGCAACCATCCCTCTATGACCTGGATTACCGACTACGATATGACAGTCTCTTCTGATGGCGGATGCATTATTGCTTTCCAGGATATCCGGACTGGGAGCAACGATGCCTTCATTTATAAAATATCACCCTCCGGTGAGTTCCTCTGGGGCGACAACGGGATCCAACTCTCCAATGATACCGATTTTGATGCTAACCCAAAGTTACTGGCAACAGATGATGGAGGAGCTTATGTTGCCTGGCCGAAGGCGGTTGACAACGGCGACAGCAAAGTAATCGTTCAACGCATCACGGCATCCGGGCAGAAAGCTTGGACATTTGACATGGTGCTCGGGGAAACGGGATTCGATTACGCCTGGCCACAAATTGTCAGCGACGGATCGGGCGGCATCATAATAACTTTATATAAGGAGTGGGGCCCATACTGGGCGCCCAACCGGAACATCCTTGCACAGCGGTTTGATGAGGATGGCAATGCCATCTGGCCTTCCTATGCACTTTTATTTACAGGCGGAATCATCCAGAGCTATGTCCACCAGCAGGCAGTGGCCGACGGAGCAGGTGGAGCCTGGGTTTGCTGGTTCTACGAACAGACCAGCAGCCACCTGAGCACCTTCGTTCAGCACGTGGATGAGAATGCAATGGTGGCTTTCTCGCTTGGAGGCTTTGAAGCTACTACCAATATGGCCACACTGAGCCTTGAACCGGCCATGTGTGCCAATGAATCAACCCAGGATGTATTTCTTTGCTGGAGGGAAACAAATATTGCCCAAAGCCAGTTCGGGTTGTTCGGCCAGCGGATCGACCTCGCCGGAAGCCGCCTGTGGGGGAACAACGGAAAGCAGTTCGTACCTGTCGGCTCTCAGAATCCCATCCTGATCAACCTCTCCCCTCTAGGATCGGGCGGGGTGGTCTCTTATATCTATGATGCCGCTACCGGCATGAACGGCGCTGTCAGATCCATCCGGTTTGACGATGCCGGAAGCCAGGTATGGGCAACCAGCCCTGTCGATGTCTCTTCTGTTGCAAGCCCCAAAGGAAAACTGGATGCCGGTCACTTCCTGAGCGGACAAATGGTGGTTGCCTGGTCAGACGACCGGAATGGAAACAGCGACATTTTTGCTCAGAATGTTACCGAAGAGGGAACACTCGGACCACTCTCTTATGAAATTACCGTTACCCCTGATACGCTGTTCTTCCTGGATCAGGACTCTATCATAAACGGAATCCCTTTTACCATCACAAATACCGGGGGTAATCCTGTTGATATCCTTTACATCCAGCCCGAGGGAATCCCAGCCGGTGGCCCCTACGTGTTCTGGTTTATAGAGCCTTCCATCCCCTCCTATCCCATCACACTCAATCCCGGGGAACATCTTACAGAAACAGTTCGCTGGGTTGTTTCTGATGCATATCCCGGCACCATCGTTTATGATACACTTGAGATACATACAACCGCCGGTGATTTCAACCTGATTATTGCTGCCGATTCCATCTATATCATTTTGGAACAGATTGAAATGAATTCTACCGACCTGAAGCTGTTCCCAAATCCTTTCTCCTGCCAGGTTACCGTCACGTTCAATCTACCTGAAACGGGTTCACTCTCAGTGGAGATCCTGAACACGTTATCGGAACCGGTTACCCACCTCTGCAACAAGCATGCCGAAAAAGGGGCATACCGGTTCACCTGGGATGGAAGCGACAAAGCCGGAATCTCACAACCGGCCGGACTCTATTTTGTCATCATCCGTTCATCTGCTGAAACGGTTATCAGAAAAATAGTTAAAGCGAACTGACACACTAACCTGCCTCTCCATGAAGTACATCCTAAAAACCACTCTCCTGGGTATCCTCATAACCATCCTCTCTTGTTCAGCAAAGGCACAGGATCAGACGCAGGATAGTATTTTAACCCTCATTACAGATCACCTCAACGAAGATTCAGTCAGGGCAAAACTCCTCCTGGATTATGCAAAGAGCTGGTTCCCGGCGGAGATCGACTCGGTAGTAAAGTATAATAACCTCGGCCTTGAACTTTCAGAACGCCTCCAGTTCAAAACCGGGATGATGCGCGGCCTCAATGGGAAAGCACTGAAATTATGGATGGAAGACAGGTATACTGAGGCGATTATACCCTACCAGAAGGCGCTCGGTTACGCCAGGGAAATAAATGACCTGAATTACCTGGTAACCATCTCAAACAACATTGGCGTACTTTATGGCAATCAAGGACTGTTGGATAGCGCCAAACACTATCAGATCCTTTCACTTGAATATGCCAAGGAACTAGGAAATCCAGAAAAGATTGCGAAAACGTTGTCTGATCTTTCTTCTATCGCCGGTTACCAGGGCGATTTTGTCGAAGCAATACAGAACCTTCTGGAAGCAAGAAGAATCTGTGAAGAGAACCAACTTCTTTCGGAACTTACGACAACATACTTACGTCTAGGTATTCAGTATAGTTATATCAGGGATTTTAATAAATCAAGGGAAGCATACTTTAAAACTGAGGAGTTGAATGATTCGCTTAAGAGCCAGCGAATTCAGCTTAGCCTGTTGAATAACCTGGGATACCTTTATTACGATGTAAAAAAAGATTACGACTCCGCGCGAATGTTTATGTTCCAGGCTAAATCTCTCGCCGAAGAGCAGAACAATTCCTCCTCAGTGCTCACAATTAATCTGAACATCGGGAATACTTTTATGGAAGAAAAAAACTATCCGGAAGCCCTGAAGTATTACCTGCTGGTTTATCAGTCGCCACTTATCGATAACTTCACCATTGAGAAGACAGCCTTGTTTGTCAATCTTGGAACTATATATTTCAGAATGGGGAATCATAGAAAAGCTGAATCATTTTCCCTGAAGGGATTGGAGATGGCTAGAATGAATCACATCCTACGGTTCGAAATGAATGCCTGTGAAACGATGGCAAACATCCAGGAAAAACGAGGTAACTGTATGGCTGCAACCTACTATTACCAACAGGCTAATATGCTTCGTGACAGTCTCTACAGTGAACAATTGACGGATCGCATTGCAGAAGCAGAATTTTCGCATAGGCTGGAGATAAAAGATGCGGAAAACCGACTCCTGCAAAAGGAAAACGAAATTAAGCAGGAGGTCATCACCCGGCAATGGATGTTAGTGGCGGGGATAACTACAACCCTACTACTGATCATCATCCTGCTTTTCGTCATCCTCCGAAGCCGGAATCGACAAAAAGCATTAAACAAGCAGCTGGATATACAAAATATTCAACTGAAGGAGGTGAACCAGACAAAAGATAAGTTTTTCTCTATCATTGCTCATGACTTGAAGAGTCCCTTCAACGGCCTGCTTGGTTTGCTGAATGAACTGGATCAGAGTTACGAAGAGATAGACGAGGAGACGCGGCGGAGAATCATTCACAACCTCCGAAAAAGCGCTCAGAACACCTACGGACTGATCCTCAACCTGCTGGAATGGACACAAACCCAGCGGGAAACACTTACAACCCACCCCGAAAAGATCGTATTACACGAACTGGTTGATGATGTGTTCGAAACCATGATGACCCGTGCCGATATGAAATCGCATACACTGCTCAACCAAACCGATCCACAGGTCCATCTGATGGCCGATGCCCAGATGCTTCGTTCATTGTTCCAGAACCTGATCAACAATGCCATTAAGTTCACGCCGAAAGGAGGGACGATCACAGTATCCTCCGAAATCAACGAGGATACACTGGAGATTTGTGTTTCTGACACCGGTATCGGCATCCCGGAAAACGAGATTCAGAACCTTTTCAAGATAGACAAATCCTTTAAGCGCAATGGTACCGACAAAGAAGCAGGTACCGGATTAGGGCTGATTCTCTGCAAAGAGTATATCGAAATCCTGAATGGGACCATATCAGTGGCAAGTATTGAGGGAGAAGGAAGTAAATTTTGTATGATTTTGCCGAAGAATTGATCAGATCCTCTCCAGTGAATCAGCCTCCAGGGTCCGTTCATTCTTCAGGTCACCCGTATTCACATTGCCCGCGGTAACAAACATCATCAATTCCACCTCCTCCTTCGCAATTGGTCTGTGCAGGGTCCCTTTCGGAACAATTAAAAATTCACCTTCATTAAGATCGACTTTTTTTTCCTTAAATTCCAGGATCAATGAACCTTTGATCACCAGAAACATCTCATCTTCATGGTCGTGTTTATGAAATGGGAACTCGCCCTGAACCTTGACCAGTCGAATTTGCTGACCATTTAGCTCGCCAGCAATCCGTGGATGCCAGTGATCTTGGATCAGCTTAAGTTTTTCGGAAATGTTGATTTTTTTCATCCTACTAAAATACAATCTTCTACCTGAATGCCACAATCAACGCCCCGGTGATGTAGGCAATAATCCAGTAGAAATAGGCTATTTTGGACCATCTCGTGAACCTTTTCGGTATAGAGGCATTGATCCCATTTTGCTTAACAAAACGATACGAGAAAATGGTGTCGATGACCATACCCGTGAGGGAAGAATATCCAATGAATCCATGAAGCGTTATCGGCCCCTCTTCCGTGCCAAGGATCATGCAGATGGTAGCCGCAATATCAACTATTACACCAATGGTCAGGAACGTTAACACATTCCACGACATCACTTTTTTTCGGCTTTGAATGACAATGGCAATGGTATACGAGATCAGGGCAAGGTTGACAATTGAGATGCCGGCAATCAGGACAGGTTTCATCGTTTCCGGTGTTTTGTGAGGATGGCAAAGATAGAAATATTAAATTGTGAATTAATTAACATGCAGAAATATAGATGTTTACATTTATATTTGTATCTTTGACTTAAGAAACCAACTCATCTGACTTGAAAATCCTTCTTACCGGGGCGACCGGATATATAGGAAAACGATTACTTCCCGTTCTGATGGAGAACGGTCACGAAGTGATTTGTTGTGTGAGGGATAAACGGCGTATGGTTATTGACCCCGACTGGTCTTCCAGGCTTACAGTTATAGAAGTAGACTTCCTTCAGAAGGAGTCCCTCAAAGCCATTCCTAAAGAGATAGATGGAGCCTATTACCTGATCCATTCGATGACTTCCACGGCCAATGGGTTTGATCTGGCCGAAGCCATTTCGGCTCACAATTTCAAAGATTACATGAACACCACACAGGTCAAGCATGTGATCTTCCTAAGTGGGATGGTTAATGACCCAAAACTCTCAAAACACCTGGCATCCAGGAAGAATGTGGAAGACATTTTAAAAGAAGGTACATATAATTTCACAACACTTAGGGCAGGAATTATCATCGGATCGGGCAGCGCTTCCTTTGAGATCATCCGAAACCTGGTGGAGAAACTACCGGTGATGATCGCTCCACACTGGCTGTTAACCCGCTCCCAACCAATAGCAATCAGGGATGTGATCTATTGCCTTGAGAAGGTGTTGTTTAAGCCCGAGTGCTTCAACAAAAACTATGACATCGGCGGTCCGGATGTCATGACTTACAAGGATATGCTGGTGGAACTGGCTAGGTTCAGGGGGTTAAAACGAAGGGTGATTGCGATGCCAGTTTTATTCCCAAAACTCTCCTCCGTCTGGCTTTTTCTATTCACTCCTGTCTCTTTTTCGCTGGCTACCCATCTTGTCAACAGTATGCAAGTTGAAGTAGTAGCCAGAAACGACAGGTTACACCGTCTTCTCGAAGTATGTCCCATGGCATTCTATGAAGCCGTGGAGGAGGCTTTTGTCAATATACGCCAGAACTCGATCATCTCCAGCTGGACTGATGCCATGACACGTGGAAGGGTCAGCCCAAATCTGTCAAAATATATTGAGATCCCCCAACACGGCTGTTTTGAAGACATACGGTCAGTTAAAGTGGAGGATATTGAACTTATAACGAATAAAATCTGGTCTATTGGCGGTGATAATGGGTGGTATTATGCCAACTGGCTCTGGAAACTCAGGGGGATGACCGACAGGCTGATCGGCGGTGTTGGGTTAATTCGCGGACGACGTTCTATTGACCGGATACATGCTGGCGACACCCTCGACTGCTGGCGGGTGCTGGTTGCCGATAAAAAGAGCCATCGGCTGCTTCTTTATGCCGAAATGAAGATGCCAGGCGAAGCATGGCTGGAATTCAGCATTAAAAATAACACGCTTACCCAAACCGCCACCTTCAGACCCAAAGGCCTCTCCGGCCGGCTCTACTGGTACCTGCTCCTGCCTTTCCATCGCTCTGTCTATCAAGGAATGATCAGAAAGCTGGCGAAAGACGAGTGACGAGGGACGAAAGAGGTGAGAAGTGAGGTAGGGAGGTAGCCAAATTTTATCAACAATCCACAGCCTAATAGCAAATCTTCTAATTTCTAATTTCCTAATTTCGTATTTCCTAATTTCCTAATTTCCTAATTTTCTAATTCCCAAATGACCAATGACCAACTCCCTCGACCTTCCTTTCGTCCGAAACCACTTCCCTGCCCTGCAGGATGATTTCATCTTCATGGATAACGCAGGCGGATCACAGGTACTGGAATCCGTAATCGACCGAACAAGCGAGTTCTTTCGCCACCATTATGTACAGCTGGGAGCCTCATACGAAGTGTCGGCCCGGGCCGGAAGCCTGCTTGAAGATACGATCGCGGAACTGGCTACCTTTATCCATGCCCGAAATCCGAAAGAGATTGTTGTCGGGCCTTCCACCACCATGCTGCTGCGCATCCTGAGCATCTGCATCAGCAGGCAATGGAGACCGGGAGATGAAGTGATCGTCACCAATTCCGACCACGAAGCCAATGTCAGTTGCTGGACCGACCTTGAGCAAAATGGAATCGTGATTAAGACCTGGAAGATCAACCCGGAGACGTTGCGGTTTGAACTGAATGATCTTAGGAATTTACTGACCGATCGAACCAGGCTGGTTGCCATGGTTCACATTTCGAATATCCTGGGAACAATCAATCCAATCAAAGAGGTGGCCGCATTGGTTCATCAGGCTGGGTCACTTTTTTGTGTAGATGGCGTTGCCGCAGCCCCACACAGGCTGATCGACGTGCAGGAGAGTGACGCCGATTTCTATGCGTTCAGTACATATAAAATCTTTGGGCCTCACCTGGGAATCCTCTATGGCAAACTGGATTTATTGCTTGAGATGGATGGCCTCAACCATTATTTTTTCAGCAAAGAGGATGTTCCGTATAAGTTTCAGCCGGGAAATGTCAACTTTGAGCTCACCTATAGCCTCGGAGCCATTCCGGCCTATTTTTCCAGGTTGCATGATCACCATTTCCCTGAAGAGACATCAAACGACTTCCGAAACAAATACCGCCGAAGTTACAGTCTGATTGCCGGCCATGAAGAGCAACTGGCGAATCAGTTGATTCATTACCTGGAAACAAAACCACCGATCAGGATTATCGGAGAGAGAAGCGGAAGCAGGGAAGTAAGAGTTCCCACTGTTTCATTTGTACATGACCAGTTAAAAAGTTCCGAAGTTGTAGCACGTGCGGATCCCTATAAGATTGGCATCCGCTACGGCGACTTCTATGCCAAAAAAATCATCCAGGATCTCGGCCTTGAAGAACAAGATGGCGTGATCAGGGTGAGTTTGGCACACTACAATACTACTGAGGAGGTGGGTAAGTTGATTGAGGTACTGGAGGGGATACTTTAGAAATTAGGAAATTAGAATAGTATCTTTGCACATACATAAACTGACATATATACCTGCCATGACAGTAAAACACCTTTTTTCTGCTACGTTTCTCCTTCTCAGCTCCCTCCTTTTCAGTCAAACCTTTCAGGAGGTCCCACTAACCATTCCTGGTATCAACAGCGGTGGAACCTCTTGGGGAGATTTTGACAACGACGGAGACCTTGATCTTGTGGTAAACGGACAACTTGCCGACTGGAGTTCTGCAACACTCGTCTATGAAAATATCAACGGTGAGTTTACAGAGGTGACCGGAGATTTCCCTGCACTTTTCAATGGCCTGGCCCGATGGGGAGACTACGACAATGATAACGACCTCGATCTTCTGGTCAGTGGCATGAACGGTGCGGGTGAGGGAGCTACTCTGCTTTACAGGAACGATGCCAGCATTTTTACTCTCGTTGAGACAGACTTTACCGGCATCACATTGGGAAGGATCTTATGGGTCGACGAGAACCGTGACGGATGGCTGGATGTTTTCGTTGCAGGGGACTCCACCTACAACACTCCCGCTGCCAGCCTCTACCACAACAACGCCGACGGGACCTTTTCCATAATGGATGCAAAACTGCCCGCCTCCCTGAATTCATCCTATACTTTCGGAGACTATGACAACGATGGCGATGACGACCTCTTTGTGACAGGATTTTTCGAATTCACCTATGCCAGTAAATTGCTTCGGAATGATGGCAACGGCAGCTTTTCGGACACACAAATCCCATTCGACAGCACGGCATACGGAGATATGATCTTTTTGGATATGGATCTGGATATGGATCTGGATGTCATATACATGGGTAATAACCTAATCGGAAATTACATTGCCCGTGTTTACCGGAACGATGGAAATGACACCTTCACAAAAATCCCCAGTGAAATTGAAGGCGAATGGGTTGGCCAGATTGATGCCGCTGATTTTGATCACGATGGCGATCCCGACCTGGCAATCACAGGAGCTCTCTGCTGCGGCGAAGCGCTGACCGAACTCTATAAAAATGATGGCAATGGTCACTTCACTTTATTTAACAGCATCCTCCCTGCCAGGTCTTTCAGCCAGATCCGGTTCGGCGATTACGACAATGATGGTGACGCAGATATTATATTGACAGGTATTGCCGAGATGACAACGGGACTGCCGATGACTCAGCTATTCCGAAATATGATGGGATCAAATCAATTCGGCATCAACAATCCCCCTTCTCACCCACAGGGACTGGATGTTGATATTGACCTCAACGATGCTACATTCCAATGGTCTCCCGCTTCAGACGATAAAACTCCCTCGGATGCCCTCACCTATAATCTTTATCTTGGGGACATGCCATCATCATTTAACTTTTTTGCTCCTTTAGCAAATTCTTCCAACGGGTACAACAGGGTTTATGCTATCGGCAATGTTAACCAGAACACCTCCTGGTTGGTGAAAGACCTTCCGGCCGGTACCTATTATTGGAGTGTCCAGGCTCTTGACCACTCGCTATCGGGTTCGGAATTCTCCGCCGAACAGAGTTTTGAGATCACCTATATCGGAGTAGAGAAGATCGCTACTGATGCAGGATTGACTCTTTACCCCAATCCGGCAGCAGCATTCGTAAACCTTGTCAGCGAAACGGCAGGCACCCTTGTAATCTCAGATCTTCGGGGATCCTTTATCCAGACCATCAATCTGTCGAAGGGAGAAAGCAAAATCGATATTACCAACCTGACGAATGGAATGTATCTGATCAACTTCACAACGGAAGATAAAACAATCAGAACCAAATTCATAAAGAATTGATTTCTAACTTCGTATTTCTAATTCTTCATTCGTAATTCAAAAACATGGCCTACGGCAAACATTTAGCCGAGCGCATCCGCAGGGAGATGGATTTTACAAAGAGGCCAATGAAAGGGTTTGTCTATGTGGATCCTGAAGGACGTCCCCGTTACAAAACTACGAGCCTTCTAACCTGGGTTTTGCCTTCCAACTGAATCCTCAATAAATAGATTCCAGCTTCCAGATTGATGGGAAACACTATTGCTTGTTCACCGGGAGAACATGCACCCTGGTATAACCTTGAGATCATTTTGCCGCTGGGGGAAAAAATTTCCATGTTTATCAACTCCGATCCGATTGCAGAAAAAGAGACATTCAATCTGTCTACGACCGGATTTGGATATAGTGCTACAGGTGCCGTTTGCTGATCATCAATACCTAATATACTTTGAGGTGCGATCAATGTTGTAGTTTTGGTGTTTAATTCACCGATAACCACAGATGCATAAAAGGTAATGGGGCCCACCCCGATAGGTGGTGCCTGCCACTGAAACGACCAAAGCATCGTATTGTCCTCAGAAGCAAGTTTATGGGTGATATATTTGTTATCGCCAACAAGTTTGGTCTCTGAGCTAGTAATAAGAGTCCCAAGAAGATTCCCGGATACATCCTGGGGTGAAAGCTCGAATCCTTTATTACCGGTGCCAGTTGCGGTTACCACGATGTTGTAGGTGGTTCCTTTGACATAACCGGTTGCTGGAATATCAGAGGTGATCAAACCACCAAGTGGGACAGCAGTTCCTCCCATACAATGTGAACAATTCTGGCCGTCGGCAGGTGAATTTGTGTAACCCGGAGGAGCTCCAACCGGATAATCTGTATTATCCCCTCCTCCAAACCCTGCCATCAGAACTATGAACACAGCTGCACAGGCAGGAATTAAAATTGTGTTAAGTCTCTTCATATTTCTTGTTTTTTACAAATATACACATTTTCAAAAGGGAAGTCACCACCTGCTCGCCGTTGACAGAATGGACTTCAAATCATCTATTATTTGTAATTTAGTCAAAATATTTCAAGGATGAAGCGAATACTCATTATTTCTGGATTTCTTATTACTCTTTTCTACTCCGCGTCTGCCCAGGAGAAGGTTAAAAACGTTATCCTGATGATCCCCGATGGGACCAGCAGCAGTATTTTATCTCTCGCAAGATGGTACCAATTCGGAACCTGCGCCGCCGATAATTGCCGATTGGCAATCGATCCCCTTATCTGCGGGTTGGTATCCACATTTAACTCCGATTCCCCTATCGGGGATTCAGCGCCCACTGGAAGTACTTACGCTACCGGAGTCCTCTCCAATAACGGATTTGTTGCAACGTATCCGGTCTCATCCGGGAAGGATAAAGACCTGATTCATGTAGATTCACTGCGAGCATACCATCCACTCTTCACACTCCTTGAAGCGGCAAAACTTCAGGGAAAATCCACCGGGCTGGTAGTGACTTCTGAGTTCACGCATGCTACCCCAGCTGATTTTTCAGCACACACATTTAATCGAGATGACAAAGAGGCGATTGCAATTCAGATGGTATACAACAACCTGAATGTTGTATTCGGAGGTGGTTTGAACTACCTGGATCCAACTGTTCGAAAAGATGGGATGGACCTCTTGAATGTGCTGCGCTCCCGCAACTATAAACTGGCTACTTCGGTGAATCAGTTTAAAGCGCTCTTACCAACCGACTCACTGGTTTTCGGTCTCTTTGCCAACGATTACCTGCCAAACAATCTAGACAGGATTCCCACCGAAGTTCCTTCGCTCGCAGAGATGACACGCAAAGCGATCAAAATCCTCTCCGAAAACCCTAACGGTTTCTTTCTGATGGTAGAGGGAAGTAAGATCGATTGGTCGGCGCATACAAATGATCCAATTGGTACCATTACTGAGTTTCTTGCCTTCGATGAAGCCGTAAAAGAAGCCATCAGCTTTGCTAATCGTGATGGAAATACGGCTGTTGTGATAGCTCCCGATCACGGTTGTGGAGGCATTACCTTTGGGAACAGCCGCTCGAACGACACCTATGATGTTCTGCCCATTCAAGACCTGATCCAACCACTTCGTGCCTGTAAAATGACAGGAGAAGGAATTTCCTGCATGATCAAAACAAACCCAAAAGATGTCGAAAAGATCTTTTTTGACTACACCTCGATCCGTTTGACCCCGGAAGAGATTGAGGAGGTGTTTGTTGCAGCAAATGCAACTGACAAATACAAGTTACCAACCATCGTTGCTAACATCATTAATAAACGGACCTATGTAGGGTTTACGACAGAGGGTCATACCGGGGAAGATGTCCTACTGGCGGTTTTTCATCCGGGACAATACCGGCCTTCGGGAGTGATAACCAACAGGCAACTAAACCAATACATATCTGAGATTCTGGGTATTAAAGATCTGAATTCATTGACAGAAGAGAGATTTTCCATTGACACCCTTGCATTGAAAGGAATGACCTGGACAATCCAACAGGCAGAAAATTTCCGCCAAAAACTGGTAATCAATGCTCCAAACGAGGCCAAAATCCATGCCGAGATCGATGCCTCTACAGATTATATCATAATCTTCAAAAAGGATAAACCGGTGAAAATGATCCCCTTGGGTTCCCTTGCAATTTTCGTTGAGCCATTGCAACATTTTTTTATCCCAAAAAATCTTGGGGTGATGTTGAAAGAAGAATTGCTCCACAAATAATAACCGCCTGTTAATTTCGTTTTATTTTGAATTAGTCTTATTCTTGTATATTACAAACTAGACATCAAGATATTATGAAATCATTGATACACAGGTCCGCATCTCGGGGGCAGGGTGATTATGGTTGGCTCAAGACCCGGTATACATTTAGTTTCGCCAGTTATCACAACCCGGATAGGGTTCAATTTGGAGCTCTCAGAGTTTTAAATGATGACTGGATTGAAGGAGGCACCGGCTTCGACACGCACCCTCATGACAACATGGAGATTGTCACGATCATGCAACATGGAGAGCTGAATCATGGTGACAGCATGGGGCATACAGAAATCCTGAAACCCAATGAAGTCCAGGTGATGACAGCGGGATCAGGCATCTTCCATTCCGAACGAAACAACCTTCCCAATACCTCGATTAAACTTTTCCAGATCTGGGTATTCCCACGTGAGAAAAACTTGAAACCACGGTACGATCAAAAGTGGTTTGATCCGGAGATGCGGAAGAACGCATGGCAAACCCTTGTATCTCCGCTGGGAGAACAGTCTCTGATGATCAACCAGGATGCATGGTTTTCAAGGACATCGTTGCAAAAAGGGAAACAACTCTCGTATGAACTGAATGGGGAGAAACAAGGCGTATATCTTTTTGTTTTCGAAGGATCTGTAACCGTTGGTGATCTGGAATTGAACATTCGGGATGGAGCAGGCATCTGGGATACCCGGGAGATCAATGTCGTGGCGAAAGAGGATAGTGATGTCCTGTTGATTGAGGTTCCTTATTCGTGATCCAGGATCTTTCATATCTTTGTCGATCTCATACAGCGAACAAGTGATCCTCAACTATCTGAATCAGAGTTACCCGTTGGTCGAGAACCGCTGGAAGATTATCCTTCCAATCAGTGTGTTCGTCTGCCTGTTTATGGTTGTTTTCCAACCATTTGGCCTTAATGATTATTCTGGCCCTAATAAATATTTTACTCTTGGAGGATATGGGCTGGTCACACTTTTAGTCCTGCTCTTTGATCTATACCTGATTCCTACTCTCCTCCCCGGGCTTTTAAAGGAGGAGACCTGGACTGTCTGGAAAGAACTACTTTTTCTTCTCTGGATTCTCTTTTCGATTGGATTAGCCAACCTCTTTTACACCTCTTTCTTTTTTCATCTCAGGTTATCCCTGACAAACATTGTAATCGTACAACTCTTCACTCTCTCCATTGGAATCATCCCGATTACAATTTTGACCATTGTTAAACAAAACTACCTTAACCGCAGGAACAGGATAAGCGCCGATCAACTCTCTGCCGGCATCGGGCATCGTCAACATCCTCAAGCTACCGGTTCCCAGGTCCTTTTTGCATCAGACAATGGTAAAGATGAAATTCGGGTTGCGATCCCGGATTTGCTTGTTGTTGATTCAGAAGGAAACTACATTACCATTTCCTATTTACTCGATGGAAAACCCCAATCTGTGCTTCTTCGAAATACCTTATCCTATGCCGAAAAGGTTGTTTCTTCCAATCCCGTAGTATTCAAATGTCACCGCTCTTATCTAGTAAACCTCGACCAAATAACAAAGGTCAATGGCAATTCTCAGGGGTACCGATTGATTATTCCCGGCGTATCGATTGAAATTCCAGTTTCCAGGGGTAATTCAACTCGTCTGAAGGAACTTCTCAGCATCTAGTCCAACATTTCAGCATGCATTTCATCCCGGGGAATTAGTCATTTCGTCCCATTTCCTGCCATTCGTCCCAGAACTATTCCACTCACACCAAATCCCTTGACAGGCAAGCAATACCGCTGTATTATTGCAACATCAAACCCGTGGAGACGCGAAAGAACAGACGCGATTAATCGCGTCTCTACCATAAAAAAAAACAAACAATGAAAAAACTATGGATTATCGGAATCGCAATTATTTTATTGGCTACCGGACTTGTTCTCGCATACAGTGGATACAATGTAGGAGACACCGGTGACTATGCACTGGGATATTTCTCAGTCGGACAATTCTCAGTTGGAGTCTTCTCAGCCGGGATGTTTTCAGTAGGAATTTTCTCCGCGGGAATATTCAGCGTGGGAGTCTTCTCAATCAGCATTTTCAATGTTGGCCTCTATGCCCTTGGATTCTTTATCTGGGGATGGAAAAAACGCTATCCGAAAGTCCGGCTGGCAGCAGCGGAAGAGGAAAATGAGAGTGAAAGGGTGTGAGAGTGTGAGAGTAAGAAGTAAGGGCAGATGTTTCTTGAAACTAGAATCTCGAAACTCGAAACTTCATCACTTCGCTTTAG
Organism: uncultured Prolixibacteraceae bacterium; assembly: GCA_964642545.1. GTDB lineage: Bacteria > Bacteroidota > Bacteroidia > Bacteroidales > FEN-979 > QYOJ01. Next base: position 17,822 of record CAZXQU010000001.1, read on the forward strand.
AATACTCCTGAGTAAACGCAATCGTTCCAGGCAACAAAGTGCCCTTCTCAAACCCGATCACCATCAAGGCATCATCGGGGACTGGGAAGGGCACTATTACTTTCCAATCGCTCGCTTTCTGGAAGCCAAATCAGGCGCCCAATCATCTTTTAAAATAGCGTAAATACAACTATCCTTGATCTCTTCGTTCTTGATGATATTCTTCCGGAATGTCGCTTCATGTCTGAACCCGGCTTTCTCAAGAGCCCGCCGTGAAGCTAAGTTATCAGCATAGGGTTCGGCATAGATCCGAATAATATCAAAAGATTCAAACCCATACTGTACGATCGCCTTCAACGCTTCTGTGATGATCCCTCTCCCCCAATATTGCTCTCCAAGGAAATAGCCAATCTCGGCATTCATCCGGTAGACATCCAGTTTCAGAGTAATTGCAATACTTCCGACAGCCTCTCCATCAACCTCGATAGCAAAATACTTTTCCGGATTGTTCATGGATTTTACCAGTTCAATCCACTTCTTGGCATCGGTTCGGGTATATGGGTGAGGGAATAAATCCCGAAGCTGATCGGCCACCCTTTTATTATTGGCATGATGGCATAGGGACTTGGCATCGGAGTCGTGCCAAGGTCGTAATATGAAGCCGGGACATTGGATGATCATGGCTGTGGTTCGTTTTCGGGTGCAAATATAAAGAATTGCAGGATGCCAGTTGGCAATTGGCAGTTGGCAGTATTCCTCTTACCTTTGCCAGATAGTTCAGTACGATGCATAGATTCCAAAAATTCCTCAACTGGTTTTTCAAGATTGCGCTTTACCTTGCCATCGGCTTCTTTGGCGCCACCTTCTTCTTTGTCCTGCTCTATAAATTCGTCCCGCCTCCAATCACCCCATTGATGGTGGTCAGGTTGCTGGAGGAGCCGGCAAAAGGGCAAACACACAGGCTTTACAAGGATTGGGTCCCACTGAAAGAGATCTCCCCAAATCTGCAAACAGCTGTTATGGCATCAGAAGACAACCGTTTCCTCCAACATTTCGGATTTGATCTGGATGCCATTAAAGATGCGCAGGAGTACAACGAAAAGCAAAATGGAAAACGGCTTCGGGGAGCCAGCACCATTTCCCAGCAAACCGCCAAGAATCTCTTTCTTTGGCCGCAACGCTCATGGGTAAGGAAAGGGCTGGAAGTTTACTTCACCTTCCTGATCGAACTCACCTGGAGCAAACGGCGGATCATGGAGGTTTATCTTAACATCATCGAGATGGGCAAAGGCATCTATGGTGCTGAAGCCGCCTCCCAGGCATACTATCATAAACCAGCGGCCAAACTGACCCGCGGGGAGAGTGCTCTGATTGCCGCCATCCTCCCCGATCCGCGAAGGCGAAGTCCTGTAAATCCTTCACCGTATCTATTGGAAAGGCAGCAGTGGATCCTCTGGAATATAAACAACATCGGCAAGATCGATTACTGATTTTACCTGTTGCTTCGTATCGAAAGTGCGAAAATTTTTCGTAATTTTGCACCCTTAATTTATTAGCTAAACCCTTACGATTATGGCAAAAGATGTGAAAGAGAAGAAGTATGTCTACTTTTTTGGCGGCAAGAAAGCCGACGGAACTGCAAAAATGAAAAACCTGCTTGGTGGCAAAGGCGCCAACCTGGCTGAAATGGTGAATATAGGTCTGCCGGTACCTGCCGGTTTTACCATCACAACAGAAGTTTGCACCTACTTCAACGATCATGGGAAAAAATACCCCGCTGAACTTAAAAAACAGTTAAGTGAGGCATTGAAACAGACAGAGAAAGAGATGGGTGCCATCTTCGGCGACAAAAAGAATCCACTTCTTGTTTCCGTTCGCTCCGGCGCCCGCGCTTCGATGCCAGGAATGATGGAAACGGTGTTGAATGTTGGTTTGAACGACATCACCCGTGATGGACTGATCAAGAAGACTGGCAACCCGCGTTTTGTTTACGATTCACAGCGCCGGCTGATCCAGATGTATTCCGACGTGGTGATGGAAAAGGCTGCTGGCATCGAGCCGAATGAGGGCAAAGGCGTCCGCGTCCAACTGGAACGTGAACTGCATAAAATGAAGGAGAGCAAGGGATACATGTCCGATACCGATCTTACGGCAGATGATCTCAAGAAGCTGATTGATATTTACAAGAAAAAGGTACTGGATGTTCTCGGGAAGCCTTTTCCAGAAGATCCAATGGAACAACTCTGGGGAGCCATTGGCGCCGTATTCCAGAGCTGGAACGGAAAACGGGCTATCTCCTACCGCCTGATCGAAGGTATTCCGCACGAATGGGGAACCGCCGTTAACGTTCAATCGATGGTCTTCGGCAACATGGGCGACAGCTCTGCCACCGGTGTAGCCTTCACAAGAAATCCAGCAACCGGCGAGAACTATTTTTACGGAGAGTGGCTGGCCAATGCACAGGGTGAAGATGTTGTTGCCGGAATCCGTACTCCTAATCCTATCAACGAGGTTGGCAAGAATGAACACACCATTCATCTGCAGTCACTCGAAACAGCGATGCCCAAAGTTTACAAAGCCCTCAACAAGATCCAGCTCAACCTGGAGAAGCACTACAAGAACATGCTGGATATCGAGTTCACAATCCAGGATGGGACTCTTTACATGTTGCAGTGCCGTGTTGGGAAACGCAATGGTCCGGCTGCCGTGAAGATGGCTGTCGCCATGTACAAAGAGAAGTTGATCTCCAAAGAGGATGCTGTAATCCGTGTGGAACCCAGTCAGCTTGATGAACTCCTGCACCCAATCCTCGATCCAGCTGCCGAAACTGCTACAAAACCTCTTGCAAAAGGTCTTCCTGCAGGACCCGGCGGAGCTACCGGCAAGATTGTATTTACGTCGGAAGCAGCTGTTGAGTGGGAGAAGAAAGGGATCCAGGTCATCCTTGTCAGGGAAGAGACCAACCCTGAAGATATCGAAGGGATGCGTGCCGCTATCGCCATTCTAACTGCCCGCGGTGGGATGACAAGTCATGCTGCTCTCGTCGCCCGTGGCTGGGGAAAATGCTGCATCGTTGGTGCAGGCGGACTTAAAATTGAAGCATCAAAGAAGACCATGACCATTGGTGATAAAATTTTGAAAGAGGGTGATTTCATCTCACTGAATGGATCAAAAGGCTACATCTATGACGGCCAGATGCCGATGATCAAGGCAGCTGAAGAGAATCCTGATTTCCAGGCATTCATGAAGATCTGTGATGCGGTTCGCACTATGAAGATCCGTACCAATGCCGATACTCCTGAAGACGCTGCAAAGGCAAGAGCTTTCGGAGCCGAAGGGATTGGACTCTTCCGTACCGAGCATATGTTTTATGGCCTGGATGCCGAGAAACCGCTTTTCCTCTTGCGTAAGATGATCGCATCGAAAAATGAGGCCGAACGCCGCAAAGCGTTAAATGAACTCTACCCCTATGTAAAGGCAGATATGAAAGGTACGATGGAAGCAATGGACGGCTTTCCTGTAACCATCCGCACGCTCGACCCACCCCTGCATGAGTTTATTCCTCACAGTGCATCCGGACGGAAACAGCTGGCAGAGAGCCTGGGCATTTCCAGTACCGAATTTGACCGACGTGCCGAAGCGCTGAATGAAAACAACCCAATGATGGGTCACCGGGGTGTTCGTTTGGGCATCACCTATCCCGAAATCACTGAGATGCAGGTGAAAGCCATCTTTGAAGCAACAGCTGAACTGATAAAAGAGAAAAAGAAACCCTTCCCAGAGATCATGATACCTGTCACCTGTTCGGAGAATGAGTTGAAGGACCAGTTTGCACTGATCGAGAGGGTTTATAGGGAGGTTTGCACCAAGATGAAGATCAAAGAGATCCCGTATATGTTTGGAACCATGATCGAGATCCCGAGAGCCTGTCTCACAGCCGATCAGATTGCGCGTTCGGCCCAGTTTTTCTCCTTCGGCACCAACGACCTTACCCAGATGAGCTTCGGCTTCTCACGTGACGACATCGGCGGGTTCCTCCCCGACTACCTCGAGAAAAAGATCCTGCCGGTTGATCCGTTCCAGGTGATCGATTTCGACGGCGTGGGCGAACTTATCAAGATCGCGGTTCAGAAGGGACGCAAAACCCGCAAAGACCTGAAGATCGGCATCTGTGGCGAGCATGGCGGAGAGCCGGCATCCGTGGAATTCTGCTTCCAGCAGGGATTCAACTACGTGAGCTGCTCCCCGTTCCGCGTACCCATCGCCCGTTTGGCAGCTGCGCAGGCAGTAGTGAGGGCGCAGGTAGCGAAGCCGGTGAAGAAGGCGAAAACGGTTAAAGGGAAAAAATAGCAATCATCCCTAATGAATTAAAGGCTGTCCCAATCCGGGGTGGCCTTTTTTATGTATATTTGTTGTGTAAATATAAAGCGTACTGCAATATGTCAAAAAAAGTCCTGATTATCGGCGGAGGCATCGCAGGCCTTTCGGCAGGCTGTTACGCCCAGATGAACGGGTACGATTCCGAGATCTTTGAAATGCACACCATCGCCGGAGGGCTTTGTACAGGCTGGAAGCGAAAAGGATACACCTTCGACGGATGCCTGCACTGGCTGGTTGGCAGCGACCCCTCATCCAGCTACTACCCGCTGTGGGAGGAGATCGGTGCAGTACAGGGAAAGAAGATGGTCACGTACGACTATTTTACCAAAGTCATTGATAAAGCAGGAAGGACCTTTACTGTTTATACTGATCCTGACAGGCTTTGTAAGGAGATGATGAGGATCGCTCCCGAAGACAAAAAACAGATCAATAAAATTGTCAGGGATATCAAGGTTTTGATGAACAATGAAATGCCTCCGGAGTTTACTTTAAAAGGCATTGTTCCTGCAATCCGAAGTATCCTGATGATATACAAATACCGTCAGCCTATTCGTGAGCTGGCAGAAAAATTCACCAATCCAATCCTGAAGAACTTCTTTGTTAAAGGTCTCGACTGGGGCGAGATGTGCAGTGCTTTCCTGCTTTGGACCCTGGCACTGATGGGGAACAACAAGGCAGGTTACCCAATCGGAGGCTCGCTTGAGTTTATTGAATCAATTGTGAAGAGATACAATCAGCTGGGTGGATCGATTCATTTTAAATCACGGGTATCTGGCATTATCATTGAAAACAACCAGGCTGTCGGCATTAGATTAAATGATGGAACAGAATACCAGGGAGATATCATCATCTCAGCTGCAGATGGCCATACTACTATTTTCAACTGGCTTCAGGGGAAATATACAAGTCCTGCTGTAACGAAGGCATATTCTGAATATACCCTATTCCCTCCCCTTGTCTATGTTTCGCTTGGGATTGATGCCGATTACTCCCAAGAACCTTATAGCCTGAGCTTTGAAACTAGAAAACCATTCCATATTGGGAAAGATGAGATTACCTCTTTATCTCTCCGCAATTACCATATAGATCGAACCCTGATGCCACCCGGGAAATCTGTCTTTACCATCATGATCAATGCTGATTTCGATTACTGGGAGGAGCTGAAAAATGATCGTGAAGCATATATTGCCGAAAAAAAGAGAATCGCAGATGCCGTGATTGACAACCTCAACGAACTCTATCCCGGATTGAAAGAGAAAATTGAAGTCATAGATGTGGCTACACCAAACACCTTCGTCAGGTATACCGGAAACTGGCGCGGCTCTTACGAAGGCTGGATGATGGACCGAAAATCCCTGAGTCAGCGAAACCTGATGACCCTTCCCGGATTACATAATTTTTACCAGGTAGGCCATTGGGCAGCTCCCGGAGGAGGATTACCTGCAGGACTTATCACTGGACGGATGGCCGTTAAAAAGATCTGTCAAAAGGACGGTAAGAAGTTCGTTACCAGCAAGCCCTGATGTCAGTGGCAATTTGGTCACAACTTACCTCTTACCTCTCACTTCTTACGTCTTACTTACTCTCCGGCCTGTCATACTTGCAGCAACCAGGCAATTTTGCGTAGACACTATCATCAGCCTTTACATTGTCTGTATCGTGACCGACTTTTGCAACAGCCTCTTCAATTTTTAATGCAGTAGTTTTCGCGTCGTCATAGGTCACCTTCAGCATCTTCTCAGTTGCGTCCCAGGTGGCTTTGGTAACGCCTTCAACCGATTTGGCAGCTTTCTCAATCCGGCTTTTACACATACCACACTCTCCGTATACTTTAATACTCTCTGTTTTCCCGTCTTTGGCAAACATAGATGTCATGCCGATAAAAAGCATCACTGCAACTAACATCATTGATTTTGTTTTCATTGTTTTTTAGATTTAAAGGTTAGTATTAATTGATAATTGAAATTTGAAATTAGGAAATTAAGTCATTAAGGTCAATAAAGGAACGTCTTACCTCTTACGTCTTACGTCTCACATCCCCCGTCCTTCGTCACTTAAGCGTTTCCCGTGTCTCCCCGCATTTCAGCATAGCTTCTCCGAAGTATGGATTCCTGATTTCGTCTGACTTGCTGAACCAATATGCTCCTTTATTGTCAAATGCCATGGGACAATATTGATAGAAAGTCGTTTCACCCGCCAACCCATATGTTTTGATGACTTTGTATAGTGAAAGGTTGAATCCTGAAAAGGCTTTCCGCTGGGTTTCAAGGTCAGTACTGCCTATCATCTTTTCAAGTGACTTTTCAAGGGTGGATGCTTGACTCATCCATATTTCGTGTGCTTTCCCCTTCAACAGTTTCATATCTACTTTACCGAGTGTGGTCTTGACGACACCAGCAGATTTTTGAACGGCGGCCACATCCGAATCCACAAAAGCATTCTTCATTGCCAGATAGGTATCGTATACTTCACTTACCTGCGCAACAAATTTCGAAGGAACTTCTCCTTTCAACGACTCACGCTTTTCTATCTGGATCTTGCCATGATCATGACCAGCAGATGAGGTTCCACCAACCGGATTCATCATACTGGGTTTGCCTTCAAGTTGGGCTGCTGCATCCACGCTGAAGGTTCCTTCCGTAACAATCTCCTCCCCTTCAGTCAGTCCGTCGACCACCACATAACTGTTTCCAAGCCGTGGACCCAATGTGATCTCCCGCATCTTAAACGTAGGTTCCTTCTCATCAGCCAGCCTGACATAAACAACTGACCGTTTCCCTGTCCACATAACGGCTGACCTGGGAATAACCAGGTTGTTTTTAAATTGATCGGTGTGTGCCTGAATCACTCCTGTTACAAACATTTCGGGTTTCAGTTGCCCGTTTGCATTAGGGAGCTCCACCCGCACTTTTGCTACCCTTGTCATAGGATCCACAAATGGATCTACAAATTTCACATTTGCCTGAAACGTCTTCCCCGGCATTGCCTGAAGGGTAAAAGTAATTTTGTCGCCCGTGCGGATAAACGGCAGATCCTGCTCATAGGCATCAAAAAGCACCCAGAGTTTCGACAGGTCGGCAATATCAAACAGGGTTGTTCCGCGACTCACATAATCCCCCACGTTAACCCTGAGCGCCATCACAATACCAGAGGTGTTGGCCAGAACGGGGACTTCGGTAGTGACCTCTCCCGATTGCTCGATAGCCGCAATCTGATCCGGTGCCATCTTCCATTGCCTGAGGCGTTCCCGGGCGGCTTCCAGAATGGCTGGCTGCAAGTCTTTCATCTTCATCGCTTCCAGCAAATCCTGCTGTGCTTTGATCAGTTCCGGCGAATAAATCTTAGCAAGGATCTGACCCTTTTTAACCGTCTCTCCGGTAAAATTCACCTCGAGCTCTTCGATCCGACCGGGGATATGGGCAGGTTGACTCTGTAATAACCGTTCATCGGGCTGTACTATACCAAAGAGACGAATCTCCCTCTTTGATTGATTTGTTGATACCACCGAAGTCTGAACATTGGCCAACGCAATTGCCTCTGGCGAGAGCTGGATTGCTGTGGGATCCTGGGTCACACCGCCCTGTATCAGAGGGATCAGATCCATGGCGCAAATCGGACATTTCCCCGGTTCATGCATGCGGATCTGGGGATGCATGCTGCAGGTCCAGATCTCTTCCTGTGCCGAAACTCCTTGGTGTTCATGGTTATCAATTTGCTCTTGATTCTTGTTCGGACCGCTACCTGAGGAATGGAAAAATAACCATCCGGCAAAAAGGCCTATCCCAAGTAAACTAATTGTTTTTATATACCTGTAAATCCTGGCCCTGTTCTTTTGTATTCCCTTGATATACTTTTTGAATTTCTCTATCCGTTTCATTGTTTTCTCCTTTATTCAGTTTGAGCACCACCAGCCTTCGCCATCAGGCGGTCAAGAGTGGCCAGTGCAATATTATTTTCCACCATGGCTGAAATTTTAAGCAGTTCATAGTCGAGTAACTGTTGCTCGATTTTCAGCAGTTCATCCAGTCCGGTTCCCGACACACTGAATTCCACGATCATCAGATTCAGGGTTTTTTGTGCCAGGTCCGATTGCCGGGTATAGAGCTGGATTCTTCTTGTAGCATCGTTCTGCCTTTTTAGTACATTCTGATAATTTACAGAGAGGGAATTCTTCATGGCAGAGATTTGATTCACGGTAGCCATACTCAAGAATTCCGCCTCTTTTCTCTGGGCAGAGTATTTACCCCGGTAGATGGGAAGTGTAATTTTTCCCATTGGCATAAACATGTCCTTCCCGTTCATCATCGACGTATTTCCGTCTCTGGGGTTGATCAACATATAGTCGATCCCCAGTCCGAACATCGGATAGCTCATCCGTTTCGACATTCGGATGCGCTCGTCAAAGGCTGCCTTCTCAGCAGCAAGCATACTCAGCATCGTATTGTTCGACCAGATGCTGTCCCGCGTAGCCAAGAAAGATCCGATTGGAAACTCCTGCCCGAGGGTATCCGGAAGAAATACAGGCATATCGGATCGCCGGTTCAGGAGGCTGTTCATTGTTATGGTCAAAACGGTTTGTTGTGTTCTCCAGTCGGCCAGGCGATTTTCAAGGTCCCCCATTTCAATCTGGATCCGGTACAGACTGATCAGGTCGGAAGAGCTGCCCATCTGACCCATCCCGCCACCAGTCATATTACCTGACGTTTGGCCCATATTCGATCCTGTTGATCCGCTGGCCTGACTACCTGAGGCGTTGCCAGACATACCACCAGACATACCACCTGCCATTCCTCCTGTTGTATTTCCTGAAGCCGTTCCCGACGATCCTTGTGAATTGCGCTGCAACGCTTGTTGATTGGAGCCAGATTCAGAGGTGCCGGGTGTCGATGTTGAGAAACGTGTAAGAGCAATCCGTTCAATGGCCTTCAGGAGCTCGAGGTTTTTTTGTGTTACACTGATCTGTGACCGATTCAGGTAGAGTTCGAGCCAGGCTTTCCGTACATTGAAGAACACCTCCTGCTTTACATCCCTGAATGATTCAAATTTTGCTTTCGCCATCAGGGACGCTTCATCCCGGGCCGAACGAAGTGATCCAAACCAAGGGAACATCTGCATCAGCTGAAAATCAGCCACCTGATTCCCTCCCAGCAGTTCCATAGGCTTGATGAAGACTCCAAAGCTAAATTCAGGATCAGGCAGCCCACCCGCCTGAGGAGCTTTTTCCATTGCCGCGAGGTACTCGTTGAACTTCGCCTTTACTGAGGGATTGTTCTTTGCCGCAAGTTCAAGGTAAGCTGCCAGGGAGTCGTGCATAATAGTCTGACCCCTGATAACACCTGAAACCAACAGGACAATTACCACTAGATAAACCCTCAAAAGGAATATCTGAGGAATACTCCAGGGAATCATCCGGTGAATCACCCTTCGCATGTGAGATCGTATTCTATTTAATATTTTCATTTCGCACTAATTCTTTCTAATTTCCAATTTCTTACTTCACACATCTTACATCTTACATCTTACATCTTACGTCTTACGTCTTACGTCCCTCGTCCTTCGTCTCACGGCATTTTCGCGCCAAATCGCCTGCAGCACAGGTACCACAAACATCGTCATCATCTGAATGATCATGCCTCCAAACGTCGGGATGGCCATCGGCACCATGATATCCGCCCCTTTTCCTGTGGAAGTTAGTACGGGAAGCAGGGCAATGATCGCCACCGCGGCTGTCATCATTGCCGGGCGAACACGCTTCTTTCCTGCCTCCACAACGGCTTCCTGAACCTCAAACACCGTAGACGGGTTCTTTCTTTCAAACACCTGGTGGATATAGGTTCCCATAATCACACCGTCGTTGGTAGCAATCCCGAAAAGGGCAATAAATCCAACCCACACAGCAACACTGAGGTTGATCGTATGCATCTGAAAGAGATCACGCATATTCATATCTGCTAAGGAGAAGTCCATAAACCACCCCTCTCCATAAAGCCACAGCATGATAAAGCCACCGGCAAATGCGACAAATACGCCGGAGAAGTGAATGAGTGACGCGGTAATGGTGCGGAATTGGAAATAGAGTAGCAAAAAGATGAGGATCAGGCTGATCGGGACAAGGATTAGCAGTTGCTTTGTGGCCCTCACCTGCTGCTCGTAATTACCGGCGAATTTATACGTCACATTTTTCGGCAGCTGGAGCTCTCCGTCTTCTATCTTCTGCTTGAGTATCTTATCGGCTTCCTCCACTACATTTACTTCAGCGATGCCCGAGTGCTTGTCGAAAATGACGTACCCGACGAGAAAGGTATTCTCACTGCGGATCATTTGGGCTCCCTTCACATAATCGATGCTGGCTACCTCATTCAACGGGATCTGAGCCCCTGTCATGGTTGGCACCAGGATCCGGCCAAGGTCTTCGGGGTTGTCACGCAACTCCCTGGCATACCGCACCCGGATAGGAAATCGTTCCCTTCCCTCTACGGATGTACTCAAGGTCATACCTCCCACAGCCACCTCCAAAATTTCCTGGACGTCACTTACAGTCAACCCATATCTGGCCATCGCCTCCCTGTCGAGGTTGATTTCCAGGTAAGGGGCACCCACTGCTCTGTCATAGAATACCGAAGCGGCCTTTACGGAGGGAACATCTTTCATGGCTTGTTCAAACGCCATTCCTGCCTCCTCAATCGACTCCAAGTCGGGTCCATATACTTTGATACCCATTGGAGCCCGCATACCCGTTGAAAGCATCACCAGACGCGTCTCAATCGGTTGCAACTTGGGGGCAGAAGTCAGTCCGGGCAGATTGGTGACTTTGACAATCTCTTTCCAGATGTCGTCAGGACTTTTCAAAAACGATCTCCACTGCCTGAAATACTCTCCTCCATCTTCGGGGATCAGGGAATCTGCCGGGATGATCCGGAAGCCATCCCGGTCGGGGTGATAGGTTGTTTCATCAATCAGCACAAAGTTGTCCTCTTTGTCAACCTTGAACCGCATCCGGTGTCCGTTTTCATCCAGGATAAACTCTGGGCGGTAATTGATCGTGTTCTCAAACATCTGTACGGGTGCGGGATCCAATGCCGAGTTGACCCGTCCCCATTTGCCAACCGCCATCTCCACTTCGGGAATGGAGATCAGTCCTCTGTCCAGTTTTTCAATGTAATCGAGGTTCTTCTCAATACTGGTATGTGGCATACTGGTCGGCATCAGCAGGAAAGAACCTTCGTCCAGGGCAGGCATGAACTCTTTTCCGATGCCCGGGAAGTTCTTATCCGCACCTCTCCAGAAGGCTGTTTCCCTGACATCGAGGTGTATCGCCTGGAGACCGGTCGCAGCCCACCCGAATATCTTGTCAAATCCCAGCCAGATCACTGCCCCGAAAAGGATGGTTATCACAGGAAGAGATAAAAACTTCCATTTATGTTTCAGGCACCACCGAAGCATCGGTTCATAATAGTGGACAACGATAGAAAGTGCCCCCAGAATAAGGGCAATGATGCCAAACACGAAAAGGAAATTAACGATCGATCTGTTGTGTGCTCCCAGAGGCAGCCATTCGGCGGCCAGGTAATACATGGCAAACAGCAAAATGATTGCAATGTTGATCAGGGTATGGAGGTGGGTGTACCTTTTTTCCCATTGAGGCTTTAGCAGGTTGTTGATGCCGATAGCCGAAAGCGCGAGCGCAGGCCAGTCTCCCCAGATAGCGACCAATAGAATGCCGGCAAGGATCAAAAGTCCATTCCACCACAATCGAATCCGTTTCTTATCAAACCGGAGGGAGAAAAGGAAGTAAGCCAATGTTGGCAGTACCACAATTCCCAAAATAAATGAGGCGGTTAGGGCAAATGTTTTGGTGAAAGCCAGTGGCCGGAACAACTTCCCTTCGGAAGCCATCATGAAAAAGACCGGCAAGAAGCTGACAATGGTTGTTGAAAGCGCAACGGTTACGGCAGGTGAGACCTCCATCGTGGCTTCCTGAATCAGCTTCAGCAGTTTTGGCCCCCGGGCCCCCTCATTTTCAGGCATCTCGATGTGTCGGACAATATTCTCCACATAGATGATCCCCACGTCGACCATCACCCCGATGGCAATGGCAATCCCCGACAATGCCACAATGTTGGCTTCCACTCCCAGGTAGCGCATGATGATAAACGTCATCAAAACGGCCACAGGAAGCAACCCCGAGATGATGATGGATGCCCGCATGTTCAACAGCAAAACGATGATGACGATGATACTGATCAGGATTTCGTGCGACAGCGCCGATTCCAGGGTGCCTATCGTCTCCCGGATGAGACCGGTGCGGTCGTAGAACGGAATAATTGTGACCTTGGAGATCGTGCCGTCGGGCAAAACCTTCTGTGGCAACCCCTGCTCAATTTCCTTTATTTTATCCTTGACATTATTGATCACCTCCATCGGATTAGATCCATAGCGGGCAACTACGACAGCTCCCACCGCTTCGGATCCCTCCTTGTCGAGTCCTCCCCTGCGTGGTGCAGGTCCAAAAGAGACATGTGCCACATCTTTGATCCGTACCGGCACGTTATTCCGGACAGTAATTACGGAGTTTTCCAGGTCACTCAAACTCTTGATATAACCCAATCCCCTGATCAGGTACTCTACCTGGTTCATCTCGATCGTCTCTGCACCGATATCGAGGTTGCTCTTCTTGACCGCAGACATCACATCCATCAACGAGACCCCGTATGCTTTGAGTGCATCGGGGTTGACATCAACCTGGTACTCCTTGATGAAGCCTCCCACTGAAGCCACCTCCGAAACCCCCCTGGCGGTTGCAAGGCTGTATTTCACATAAAAATCCTGAAGGGTGCGGAGTTCTTGCGGACTCCAGCCTCCGGTGGGTTTGCCGGTCTTTGGATCCCGTCCCTCCAGTGTGTACCAGTAAATCTGTCCAAGGGCTGTGGCATCAGGGCCCAGGGTTGGCTGTACACCCTGAGGCAACGTCCCTGTAGGCAACGAGTTTAGTTTCTCCAGGATCCGGGATCGACTCCAGTAAAAGTCAACGTTGTCATTAAATATGATGTAAATGAAAGACATCCCGAACATAGATGTGCTTCGAATGGTGTTTACACCGGGGATTCCAAGCAATGCTGAGGAGAGCGGATAGGTGATCTGATCCTCAATATCTTTGGGAGACCGTCCCATCCATTCGGTGGCAACAATCTGCTGATTCTCGCCAATGTCGGGGATGGCATCAACCGGAACCGGATCTCGTGGAAGAAAATCGATGGGCCAGTTAAACGGAGCGGTAACCAATCCCCATCCGATGAAGGTCAGCAGCAGAAGCATAGAGACCAACCGGTTTTTCAGGAAATATCCAATGATTTTGTTGAGCATTGTGTAATTAGATTTTCAGAAAACAATCAATGATATCGTAAATCTTTCTTCTTCGTGTCCTTCGTGCTAACCTTCGTGCTCTTCGTGGTAATAAGACTTAACCGCAAAGGCGCAAATGGCGCGATGGGCGCAAAGGGGTCACACCGAACAATTCAATGTGACTTAAGAAAGATCTTCCGGGGAGGGAATTTTGATGGAATGAAGGAGGATGACCAGGGATCCACCCGCTCGGGGAGGAATCAGGAAGTTACAGATATACGGTTGCTCATCACAGGCTTTCTCAGAAACCAATCTGGTATCAGGCATCCGGAAATCAGGCATCTCGAAGGATATTGCAGAAACAGCCAGCTCCTGTACCGGCATCATGAAGATAATTGGTGCCTTGAGATAGGTAACTTCGTTTTTGCATCTGTCGTGGTGTTCTGAATCACATGCATCATGGTTTTCATCGGTACAGCAGGATGGTTCCGGAGGGGTATCCATAATACTGCAGCAGGAATGCCCGGGTTCAACGGCTGTTGAAGTGTGTGAAATGGGAACCGGACATCCGCAGATATGATGATAAATTGCGACACCTGTCGTGCTGAAAAACACTAAGGTTGCTATCATCAAAATATTGAATTGCCTGAGCCGGGACTTCATGTGATAGATATACATGTATTAGACTATAAATATATGAAAAACTTGCGATATGATTAATTATTTTGAATGAGACAGGGAAGGTGCTCTTATTTCACCATTTCACTATTTCACTATTTTAGAAATAGTACCAAATCGACTTGTACTGGCTGATATCCTCACCGTCTTCGTGAAGTCGTTTCAGGTAATCATAAATAGAGATATCGGTATAGAGGTAGTCATCGACAATCGCTATCCTTGACTCCCAGGGATAGAAACGGTAGACACGTTCTCCGCCAGGGGTGATCATAACAGGCTCATGGTCCTGCCATGCCCGCAGATGTGATTTTCCCAGTTTCGGTACATTGAATACCGGCTCGTCGGTCCTGAGAAGTCCGGGCAGCATCCTGGCCTCCTCTTTACGTTCCTGCTGGATCCGTGCAATTGGTATCCTGAAATCGATCGTCTCTTCCTTCCCTTTGGTGTTAAACGTATAATAAGGATCAATTCCTGAGAGTTTCATAAGCCTTCTCATATAGCAAAGCTCATACCGCTTGCTGTTGTAATATGTATAGACAAGCTGGTTATAAATACTGATGCCGGCTTTACGGATACGGTTGATCACAGTGAGAACTTCGGGGGTTATCTCGGGGGGATATTCAAAATGGGTAATGATGCAGACCTCACGTTTGCCCAGGCGATTATAGTTGGAAAGCTTGTCGATGAATTCCTGATCCCAGCGGCAGGGAAGGGTTACCAGGGTTCGGGTTCCGATCCGGATCCTTTCCACATGATCGATTTCGGCTACCGACTGAATGATCTGAAGAAGAATCCTGTTATTCAATGTCATCGGATCACCACCAGTGATCAGTACCTCAGTGATGTATTTATTCTCCCGGATCCAGTCGATGGCAGCTTTCACCTTCTCGTTGGTGATTTTTGCTTCATCAATGTCCTTGATCTCCCAGTTTCGCTGACAATAGACGCAAATCTGGGGACAGGTATCTAATGGCTTCAGGATTACGATCTGGGGATAACGGCGGGTTACGGCGTCAATGGGACTGGTCGATTGTTCTCCCATAAAATCCATGTCACACTTCTCAACCTGATTCTTGTTGACATTCTCACAGTAAGTCACACTGGGGATCACCTGGGCCCTGATGCCTTCGTCGAACTTATTTCTTCCACGTTCGTTGAAAAGTGCCATGTAATATGGGGTGATATGAAACGGTATACGGTATTTCTTAGCCAGTTCAAGACCCCTGATCTCATCCTCCTCAAGATTAACAAGGCTTTGCAGAGTTTTCAGGTCTTTTATCACATACCTTAACTGCCATTTATAGTTTGACCAGTCCCCCTCACTGGCATCAAAATAGTTCAGGATCTTATTTTTCAACTTCAGCCGCTTATCGATGATATCCTGATCAAGTCCACTCTTCATTCTGGCAAAGCTGTCAGTTAGGAGTTTCGAATACTTATCGAGGATTTTTGACCGGGCTTTTCCTGCCAACCGCCCTTTTGTATCTAAAATATCTACTTTGTCGGCTATAAACAAGTCACCGTTGATTCCGCGAAACAGGTACAGAAATTCAGCCAGAAACCCTTTGCGAAGGGATTCAAGTACGCCTGGTTGATTTTGGGCCAGATCGTAGAGAGTCTTTAACGCTGAAAACCCTGTAAGGTCCTCATTCTCTGTCCGGATGATATTTTTCAGAACCCGAATGCATTCCTTGGCCTGGTTCTTCTCAACCTGGTGGAGGGTATAGGGTTTCTCGGTGTAGATATTGAAATAACTGCGTTCAAGATCGTTGAGGTAATGAAAGAATTTATCTCTGGCTCTTTCAGGATTGTCACAGCTCACCAGGATGCCTTTAATCACAGGAGCAGCATTCCACATCTCTTCAAGAAGGTCATTCTTTGAGAGTTCAATTAAAAAGCGATTCGTTTGTATCATGCTTTGCAGTAATTCGATTTAGTTTGGGAAAGTTTTGTTGTGCATTGCGAATGTACAAAATATCGGCCAGAAGCCCAAGTTTTTCTACCTTTACATCTCACCAATAAACCCGTTCAATGAAAATTAATGTCTTGTTGGGTATCACTCTTCTGTTCGTTATCCTTGTCGGGTGTTCCCGGGAGAACGAGCAATCAGCCATTTCTATGAATCAACCCTGGCAGTTTTACCCAGGGGATCATGTAAGGTATCCTGCAACTGACTTTAATGACACAACCTGGGCATTGATATCGCCATCCAAGCCGTGGGAAAGACAAGGTTTTAAAAGCCTGGACGGCTATGCCTGGTATCGGTGTACCGTGATGATCCCTTCTGCACTGAAGCAGCAAGGATATTTCCACGATACCCTTCAGATCTCGCTGGGGAAAATTGATGACTGCGACCAGGTATTCCTGAACGGGAAGTTGATCGGAGAGAACGGCACAACGATTTATAATGAAAGACCTCCGGATACATCCTTTGCTGAGGTCTATGGTCTCTGGGACAAACCAAGGCACTACCTGCTGTCTGTAAATGACCCGAGAATCCGTTGGGATGAAGAAAATACCATTGCGATCAGAGTATACGATTCGGGTGGATTGGGAGGCCTTTTTGACGGGCCTTTTGAACTCTCGATGCTTGACATGGAGGATTACATCCGTTTTGATGCCGCTTCAGCCGGATTTGATTATGGTCCGGGCAACCGTTTAACCAGGAACTTTTCCATCGAAAACCGCTCATCTACCGAAGGATTTCAGGGTGTGCTGAGCATGAATGTATTCAATACCCGCAACAGGAGTTGTCTCTTCAGAAAAGATACCCTGGTCCTGTTGGAACCGGGTTCTATCAGCACCTTCTCATTCACTATTGATAACATCCCGACATCACCGGTATCGGCAGAAGTGTCATTTACCGAAGGAGCATCCGGCATTCCGATATCCGGCATACTGGATCTCCCCTATATACTAACCCCACCGGTACCAGACCATCCAAGGATCAATGGTGCCAGGGTCTTTGGCATAAAGCCGGGGTCTGCCTTTTTCTTTAAGGTTGCCGCTACAGGAACCCCTCCCCTCCGCTTTACGGCAATAGGGTTGCCGGCAGGATTGACCATCGATTCTGAATCAGGTATTATTACCGGGCAAATCAAAACCCGGGGAAGCTATTCCTGTTCCCTGATGGTTACCAACCCGGTAGGAAAAGTTAAACAACCGTTTGCCATCGAAGTGGGAGACCTCATCTCACTTACACCGCCGCTAGGCTGGAACAGCTGGAATTGCTGGGGTTTGAGTGTGAGTGATGAGAAAGTAAGATCCTCTGCGCTGGCGATGAAGGAGAGTGGATTGATCGATCATGGCTGGAGCTATATTAATATTGATGATGGATGGGAAGATACCCATGTTGATGGAAAGATCGTGACAAATGAAAAATTTCCTGACATGAAGGCATTGTGTGATTATGTTCACTCCCTTGGATTAAAAATAGGGATTTATTCTTCTCCCGGACAAACCACATGCGGTGGGTACGAGGGGAGCTATGGTTTTGAACAGGCTGATGCCGACTCATATGCTTCATGGGGCATGGACTACCTGAAATACGACTGGTGCTCTTACTTCCAGATTGCCCCGAAGCCTGATCAGGAGAAACTTGAATATCCATACCTTGTTATGGAGAAGGCACTTCTCTCCACCGGGCGAGACATTCATTACAGCCTTTGCCAATATGGGATGGGCAAGGTGTGGGAATGGGGGGCCAACGTTGGAGGGAACTCCTGGAGAACAACAGGAGATATCACCGATACCTGGGAAAGCATGGCAGGAATTGGATTTAGCCAGGGGATCTGCTCTCCTTTTGCAACGCCCTCACACTGGAACGACCCCGATATGCTTGTTTTGGGATGGGTTGGATGGGGACCACATCTGCATTATACGAGACTAAGTCCAAACGAGCAGTATACGCACATGACTCTCTGGAGCTTGCTTGCTTCTCCGCTACTTCTGGGGAACGACCTGAGCCAGCTCGACCCCTTTACAATGAACCTGCTAACAAACGATGAAGTGCTGGCGGTTAACCAGGATCCATTGGGAAGGCAGGCGACACCGCAGGTACAGAATGATGTGTATCAGATTTGGAGTAAGGAGATGGAGGATGGAAGTGCCGTTATTGGTTTATTCAATCTCACAGAGAAATCACAGAATCTTAGGGTTGATCTGAAAGCATTAGGTTTTGATGCACGATACAGAATTCGCGATCTTTGGGAACAAAGAGATCTGGGACACGTTGAACGTTACTTTGAAATGAGAGTGAGTCCTCATGGCACCAGATTGGTCCGACTAACCGTTTCAGGCAATTAATTGCTGTTGAAAAAAGGTTCTCTGTTTAATACAGGTTATGTTCAATTAATTCATAGCTTTGTGAAATAATTAACTATCACCAGAATTTATAAACATAATAATCAATTGGAATCAGGGTTTTAATAACTTTGTTCATCCAGAATACTAAAAAAAACAGACATGGCAAAGATCACCAAAGAAGATGCACTCAAGTATCACGAAAAAGGTCGCCCCGGGAAAATCGAAGTTGTTCCCACCAAACCACACCGAACACAACGGGACCTCTCCCTTGCCTACACTCCAGGGGTTGCTTTTCCATGTTTGGAAATTGAAAAAAATTCGGACGATATTTACAAGTATACGTCAAAAGGAAATTTAGTCGCAGTGATCTCTAATGGGACTGCCGTTTTGGGATTGGGGAATATCGGTGCGGATGCCGGTAAACCCGTGATGGAAGGGAAAGGATTGCTATTCAAGATTTTTGCCGATATCGATGTATTTGATATTGAAGTCGAAACCAGGGAAGTAGATAAGTTTGTGGAGACTGTTAAACAGATTGCTGTCACGTTTGGAGGTATCAACCTGGAAGATATCAAAGCGCCTGAGTGTTTTGAGATAGAAGAACGACTGAAAAAAGAGTTGCAGATCCCCATAATGCATGATGATCAGCATGGAACTGCAATCATTACGGCTGCAGGCTGGATCAATGCCGTTGAAATTGCCGGCAAAAAGAAGGAAGAGGTTAAAATAGTCGTGAATGGAGCTGGCGCAGCTGCCATCGCATGTACGAATCTACTCGTTTCCATTGGAGCAAAGAAAAAGAATATCGTCATGCTCGACACCAAAGGGGTGCTGCGTAAGGACAGAACTGACCTGAACAAATACAAACAACTCTTCGCTACCGACAGGGATATCCACACCCTGGAAGAGGCCATGAAAGATGCTGATGTCTTTCTGGGTCTTTCATCCAAGGATGTATTATCCCAGGAGATGGTTCGTTCCATGGCTGATAATCCTATCGTATTCGCTATGGCGAATCCAGACCCGGAAATCACTTACGAAGCTGCGATGGCAGCACGGCCAGATGTTCTAATGGCGACCGGACGCTCTGATTACCCGAACCAGGTTAACAATGTTCTGGGGTTTCCGTTTATTTTCAGAGGAGCTCTTGATGTTAGGGCTACCTGCATCAATGAGGAGATGAAAATAGCTGCTGTTTATGCTCTTGCAGCCTTAGCCAAAGAAGATGTTCCGGAGAATGTAAGCGAAGCATATAATGTGAAAAACCTGATTTATGGTCGTGAGTATTTCATACCTAAGCCACTGGATATCAGATTAATTACTACCGTTGCCCCGGCTGTTGCCAAAGCCGCTATGGATTCGGGAGTTGCCCGCAAACCAATCACCGACTGGAATGCCTATAAATTTGAATTAAGCCGTCGGCTTGGCTTGGAAAACCAGTTATTACGCGGAGTTACGCTGAAGGCCAAACTCGACCCGAAACGGATCGTCTATCCTGAAGGAGCTAACCTGAAAATCCTCAAAGCTGCAAATGAGGTGTTACACGAAGGGATTGCTAAACCAATTCTGCTTGGAGATGAGGATCAAATCCGTCAGATCATCGCAGAGAATCATCTGGACCTCAACGGTGTTGTAATTATCGATCCGCGAGGCAAGGCAGAGGAGGCACGCAGGGAGCGATTTGCAGAGTTGATCTGGCAAAAAAGGCAGCGTAAAGGGATTACCAAGGATGAAGCGGTGGAGCTAACCTTTGACAGAAATTATTTCGGCATCATGATGGTTGAAACGGGGGAAGCCGATACAATGGTTTCAGGTATTACCAGTGAATATGGCGCAGTAATGGGGCCAGCACTGCAACTCATCGGCCCAAGGTCGGACATGAGTCGGGTTTCAGGTATGTACATTCTGATTACTAAAAAAGGTCCCTATTTCTTCGCAGATACTACAGTCAACCTTGATCCGGATTGGAAAACACTTGCCGACACTGCATTACTAACAGCAGAAACGATGCAGAGATTCGGCATCGAACCGGTTATTGCCATGGTCTCCTTCTCTAACTTTGGTTCGATCAAAGCTTCAGAACATTCCCAGGGACCAGTAAGAGTGCGTCAAGCCACCCAGTATCTACATAAAAATTATCCGGAGTTATTGGTAGACGGAGAGATGCAGGCAAACTTTGCACTAAACACGGAATTACGCAAGTCCAAATTTCCTTTCTCAAAAATTGCCGACCATGATACAAATGCACTAATATTTTCAAACCTGAGTTCTGGTAATGCTGCCTATAAAATTATGCAGGAAATTGGAGGTGGTGAGGCTATTGGTCCTATTCTTATGGGGATGAGGAAACCTATACATGTGGTTCCCCTGGAATGCAGTGTTCGGGAAGTTGTTCATATGACCACCATTGCAGTGGTTGACGCACAGTATGCTTCAAAGCATGAATGAAAGTTAAAATAATTTCCTATCTATTAATTTAATTGTATCTTTGCCCGTTAATCAATTTAATACAATACTATTATGTCAACAGGTAAAGTAAAATTTTTCAATGAGAGAAAAGGTTTCGGTTTCATCATTGATGACGAAAGTCAAAAAGACCTCTTTGTTCATGTCAGCGGTATCATCGACAAGATTCAGGAAAACGACGATGTTGTGTTTGATATTACAGAAGACCAACGTGGTAAAAAAGCAATCAATGTAAAGAAAGCATAATTTTATTACAATTGATGCAAAAAAGGCGACCCTCGGGCCGCCTTTTTTTTATTTCGCTAGCATGACAGGCATCACCAGCATCAGGATATCTTCCTCTTTATTCTCGTTATTTACCGGCAGAAGTATTCCAGCCCTATTGGAAGCTGACATTTCAATCAGCACTTCATCGGTTTCGGCATTGTTGAGCATCTCCACCATGAACTTTGAATTGAATCCGATCTCCATATCATCGCCTTCATAAGCGCATGTCAGTCGCTCTTTGGCTTCATTGGAAAAATCAATATCCTCAGCTGAAAGAACAAGTTCTTTGCCTGAAATTTTAAACCGGATCTGGTGAGTTGATTGATTTGCAAAGATCGAGACCCTACGGATTGATGTTAACAGAGATACCCGGTCGATGGTGAGTTTATTAGGGTTATTGGTTGGAATTACAGCCTCATAATTTGGGTATTTGCCATCAATCAGACGGCAAACCAGCTCAATGTTACTAAATGAAAAAAATGCGTTGGATTTATTGTATTCCAGTTTAACAGGAACATCCTGTGTGCTTAAAATATTTTTTAAAAGGTTCAGTGGTTTCTTAGGCAGAATAAAGTTGGCAGAATCATTCGACCTGGCATCGGTTCGTTTGTATTTGACTAGCTTATGTGCATCCGTGGCGACAAAGGTAATATCCTCAGGTGAGAGCTCGCAGAAAACACCGGAGAGCACCAACCTCAGTTCATCGTTACCCGTTGCAAAGAGTGTCTTGTTGATCGCTTCTGCAAGAAGGTCGGAGGGCAACTTGATAGATGTTGTCTCTTCAAGAGCAGGTGTGCGTGGATATTCATCACTTTTATGGCCCGATAACTTGTATTTTCCTTCACCCGCAGAGATCTCAATCAGCTGGTTCGTATCGCTGATGTTAAAAGAGAGGGGAATATCAGGAAAGGTCTTCAATATATCTACCAGTATTTTCGCTGGAATTGCAACACTCCCTGGTTCCTCAGCCCGATCGGGCTTTATGCTGACACTCATGGTGGTCTCAAGGTCAGAAGAGGTCACTTTCAACCCCTCTTCCTTCAGCTCAAACAAGAAATCGTCGAGGATAGGCAGGGTGTTGTTACTATTGATCACACCGATTATTGCCTGTAAATTCTTCAGCAGCACGGAACTCGAGATGATAAACTTCATAATCGTAAATTTTTAAAAATTCGGTCAAATATACAAAAATCCATTTTGATTACCAACAAGTACAACAGGTTGGTTGTTATCGTTTCTAAACTTTTTTCCGCCGGAAATTGAACCTGTTTTCCTCTCCTTTCAGAAGCCGTTTGAAGTTTTTCAAATGGGTAAGAGGGATAAAAAAAGCCACAAAGACTGCCAGTCCTAGGAGCGCGATGTTTCGCTCATTTGTAGCGAAATAGACGATAAACGGGAAAGAAACCGATCCCACAATCGATGAAAGGGAAACATATCTGGAGATGGCAAATGTAATGATAAAAATCCCGAGCACTATCAACAACGCAATTGGGTATAGAGCCAAACCAACACCAGCCAGAGTACCTACCCCTTTGCCCCCCCGGAACCCTGCA
Source organism: uncultured Prolixibacteraceae bacterium (assembly GCA_964642545.1). GTDB lineage: Bacteria > Bacteroidota > Bacteroidia > Bacteroidales > FEN-979 > QYOJ01. The sequence goes on from CAZXQU010000001.1 coordinate 40,792, forward strand.
TATACAGGAAAAATATGGCCCAAAACAGTCGCCACTGCACAACCAATTTTGATATAGATCAGGTTCTCAAACAGTATGTCAGGGAATGGTATCCATCCGACAAGCTGAACAGCCAACCAACCTTTAAACACGTCAAAAAGCAGAACCGGTATCCCAGCCTTATAGCCAAGGACGCGGATGGTGTTTGTTGCGCCTGCATTTCCGCTGCCATGTTCCCGAATATCTTTCCCATAGAAGCCCTTACTTACCCATACTGCCGTTGGAACCGACCCAATCAGGTAGGCGGTAAGAATTAACCCAATAATTTCAATCCACATCATCTAGAGAACTGTTGTTTCGTGTTTCATTCTTCCCCCATCTCGAACTTCCTGATAAAGTCACGTTTCTTATGGTCGGTAGAGAGGGTATAGCTGTAGCCACGCCATGCCTTGTTTAGTCGTTTTTTTTCTTTCTTATTCAGCAGTGCCTCCTTGATTTTATCATTCGAGTCAAAATCGGAAGAGATAAATCTCATCACATTATTTCGATAGTTGAAGAAGTACCAATCATTTGCAGATATCTCGAGATAGATCGTAAATTCATCTCCATTCCGCTTTCTGGTGAATTCGATCTTTCCATTGAGATAACGGTTTACCATGCCATCCAGAATAGAGCCAATACCAATGGCACCATCTGATACAAACGAACGTGTCAATGTATCAAAGCTCATCTTCACATCGGCAATAATCATTGTCTTTGTCAGCTCCTCCGGGAATTTCCGGAACCTCCCTACAGTCTCGAGTTCTGATTTCAGTTTCTCTCTCTCTTTGTCTGGTATCAATTCATTAAAAACAAAATTAAATGGAGATTTGAACAGTTGGATCCCCGGAAGGTTAGTAGATGTCATCTGTGTCCTGATATGCTCTGCAACTCTCTCCTCAAATGGAAAATCAAGGATCAAAGAAAGCCGGAGGGAGGCAGAATCCGGAAGAACATAATAATCCATTGTTCCATAGCTCTCCATCTGCAACGGGCCCGAATTAAACCCAAGGTTGATCTTCCCCTCCGCACGCATCATGCAATTGTATGTATTAAGGGATACCTTTGCCCCTGCTGAAGCCAGATTACCATTGGTATCAGGCATTCCAGCCTGGAATGTAGAGATTGGAATCTGGTATTGCAAGATCCCTGAAGTGGAGATCATAATCGTATCGCTGAAACTCCTCCGCGGAGTAAAAAATGCAGGATAGATAATGTTTTCTGCATTTGAATAGACCATGCCCAGCACCACCTTCTCAGAGTTCCTGTTCTGGATAGGGTCTGAGACCGGTAATTTTATATAGTCTGGATTGACCCTGGAAGAGAATTTCACCCAGTTGGTTCCCAGGTTATAACACTCAACCGTTGGTTTGAAAGCGCCTGAAAAGGTCATAGCTTTGACAGGTGCGTCAAGTCTAATATTCCCTATAAAAGCGAATTCCGGACTAAGCATGAAGTCGGCGGATTCAGAGATTGTTCCCGTTCCCACAGTATTTCCTGAAGTATCAACAGAGATTTTATCGAAGAATATCTCCTGATGGCTTCCAGTCCTGTCAATGTAATCGTAGATTCCCGATCCGCTGTATCGCTTTCTCCCAAGTATGTTTACTGAAGCATCGTAGAAACTATGTTCCCTTGATCTTGTATTCGCAATGATATTGGCATTTGTGAGCTGACTTATCTCAGCATTCTTCAGAATTTCAACTTTCCCGCTGTCGGGGTAAATTGCTGCATCCGCAACCTTTATGATCTTTACCTCTTCGGCATTGATGATATTCGTTCTGATATTGTAACGCGCCCTGAGAGCAAAGAACCGCAGGGAATCCTGTTTTGGATGAACCGACATGAATTCGGTTCCAGTATAGCCCACATCGATCAGCTGCGCGAGGCTAAGGTTATCCGGAATCGCGTATCGTTGGTTCTCCTCGTTTGTCAAAACGATCTCTTCATTATCAATCATCCAGTCGAAACGGTCCATCGAACAGATATACTTGTTGATTGGGAACTCCATCTTGGAGATTCCGAGATTGGATCGGAACTCACCTCTTCGCTCTTCAAAATCGAAATGAGCACGATAATTCTGTGTCGAAATCGCCAGTGTATTAAGATCATACGATTTTATCCTGAAGTCGGCAATCAGCGCATCAAAGGTATGTTGCTGAAAACTGAATCCCTTTGAATCCATCTCGGCATCTTCGATTTTCATCGTTCCCGAACCGCTTAGTCCGCCAGGAGTAAAGCCAAGGGTTCCATCAAAAAGCGATTGGTTGTTATACATTGCCATATCCCTGACAGTGGAGGTGATACTCATGGAGTCCTGGTAAGGCAGCCAGAACTCCTTCACGCTGTCGGCGTTTACCGATGGGTACTCAACAGCTGCAATCTGTTCTGTAGCCTGGAACCCACGGGCAAGAGTTTGCATACTGTCTGGGAAAAAGAGGAAGTGATCAGATACTGAAGTGGAATTAAGGTAATAAAGCTGCCCATCAGCCTGCAAACCCTGGTTGCTGAGATCGACTTTTGAAACAAATGTACCTTTTCCTCCGTAGGCCGGATATCCGTTGGCATCTGTATATTTTTCAAAGCCGAGGGAGAAGTCTGGTCGAACTTTAAGTGGTTCAGGGATGTCAGGGAAGATTCCAGCGGAGATTAATTGTCCATCAAACTTCAGGCTGTCGGTATCGATGTAATCCAGACTTTTCAAAATAAAGGGGAATACCTCAAAATAGAATCGTTCTTTATCATACACTCCGTTGTAAATATATGGCTTTCCCCAGTTGACTGTTGCTGTATCCTGATTTGTGAATATCGGGTATTCAGGAGAATGTTTTATTCCTGCTTTGTTCTCTGGATCATCAATCAAAAGGAATCCGCTCAGGTCGTTGAGAGCAGTCTGTACTTTCTTCATAGGAAAGCGCCCTGTCTTGGGATCAATCTTTTTACTGATTACATAGAATTCCAGGGTATCGACTTCAGGCAAATTAAGTCTGAATTTGTCGTAATCAAACGAGCAACTGTCGGCATAGAAATCAAAAAGACCAGCTTCAACCTTACCGGTAAATTGAAAGTTGCGATTCTCCTTAAGGATCAGCTCCTGGTTTCGGGGCGCAACGTAAACATGCTGAGAGTCTGAAAGGAAGACACCAGGGATTCCCTGGATTTTCAAATCAAAGTTTTCGAGATTCAGTGTAGCGTTGCTCTTTCCTTCAACCTCCGACGTAAATACGATCTCGTCGTAGTCGGTCTTCTCATTTTTTGCATTCACATAATGGATCAATTTATCCTTGACAACCGCTTTTTTATCATCCTGATCATAGATTAAAAAACCTTTGGCACTAAGCAGAAGCAACTGTGACTCAACCTGGGCCGGAGGCATCCTCCAGAATGTCACCAACTCCCCCAGTTCAAACTCACGTGAGTTCCGCCTTTCGATGAACGTTTTGATGATCTGAAGAGGATTCAGCTCATCGATCCCCTGAAGCTTTTCGTAACGCCGGAGTGAAAAGTAATTACTGGATTCGAAGGTTGCTTTACTTTTGGTTCCGGGACCACGCATCGCCTCAAAATTGATCTTGGGCTCATTGGTTTTCCAGAACAGCGCTTCACAATATATCTCGATTTTATGATAAGTGTCAAACCACGGACTGATCAATGCAATCCGTTCATCTTTATTCAGCGAAAGCTCCTTCGTTTCATCCAGGTATTTAAATACCAATCCGGGATGATAAATCGAGTCAAGATCGTGGTGAATAGTTACCGATGCATTGCTGGAGTTGATCCTGTCGGGGCGGATAATGAACGTTTTTGATCTTGCGGTTACGAACTCCTGGTCATCCCGTTTAAATACCAACATGGCATCCTGGTCATTCAGGCCAAATCCAACAACCTTTCTTCCCTCCATGGAGAATCCTCCCATGTAATCAATATTTTTAAAGATATTCTGGATTCCAATCAGTCCTTCATAGGAGTAAAAGCGTGGATAGGAGGCTTTCTCTTCATCAACATCTGCCTGAATCTTATCGATGATACGACCGGTAAGCGGAGAGGGAAGGTAATCTATATTGAAAAATTCGACCGAGTCGGCTTCATATTTTGAGAAGCGCATCTGAATCTGGTAGTTGCTAAGGTTAGCATATACCTTCCCCGGATCAAGTCCGGCCCGTTGCCAGTCGATTTTTCCTCCATACCCTTCCCACCTTGTTTCAATAGGGAAATAACGACCCTGCGTATTGAAAATGGTGAGGCTGTCTCTACTGGAAAAGCAGATGATATCAGTAGGACGGACCTCCACAATGGAGACTGAGTCATTGAGAAAACGGTAGTTAGGTGTTACTAGCTTCCAAGCTGTTGATGCCGACTTGTAAAGCATATCCTCCTCAAAAAGATGGATACTGAAATCGATGAAACTCAGAAAATGCCGGGTATATTTTTCTCCAGCCAGGGACTCAAGTACAGCCGACCAGTCGAAAAATTGCTGGCTGGAAAGACTCTTCTCACAAGTAAGGTTCAATACAACTAAATAGTTATAAAAATCGGGGAAAGCATGCATCCGTTTATTCAGCATTTTGTTGCATACCGAATAGATCGATTCTTTCTTTGAAAGATCAAAGTGACCCATCACCCAATGCTCTTTAAAGGGTGCCAAGGCTCCTTCAACTATTTTCTGGTCATTTTTGCTGAGTTTGGTGAAGAGTAGGTCCAGCTCGCTAATAAATTTGTCAGGATCTCCTGAAAAGCTCTTTAATTGTTGGCCATTCAATACGAAACCGATCGCCGAAAGAAATAAGATAAAAACAGTTCTAAACGTAGTAGATCTCTTCATCCATTGAATTTTGCAACCATCCAGTTGTTCTTAACCCGGGTTCCGGAGATTCTAAGTCCGTGCTTTCCTGCATAGGCTTCAACCGTAGGCAGATCTTCTGTATAAAACCCGCTTAGAAACAGCCCCCCCCCCTTTTTTAATGCAGTTGCATAGGACGGAATCTGCTCGATCAAGGTATTTCGGTTGATATTTGCTAGTATCACGTCAAATTGTTCGAGTGGAATATCCGAAGCGTCTCCCCGAATAACGTCAATAGTACTTGTATTATTCTTTATCACATTCTCCAAGGCATTCTCAACAGCCCATTTATCATAATCGATCGCAACTACCCGGCCGGCCCCCATTTTGGAGGCCAGGATTGCCAGTACTCCGGTGCCGCAGCCCATATCAAGAACTGTTTTACCGATCACAACTTCATCCAGGAGGGATTCAATCATCAGGGAGGTCGTTTCATGATGGGCCGTGCCGAAAGACATCTTTGGTTCAATAACAATGTCAATTATGGATGCTGGATGCCGGATGCCGGATGCCGGATGAAATGGAGCGCGGATATAGCATCTTCCAGCGACCAGAACCGGTTCATAAGAGCTTTCCCAGATCGCGTTCCAATTTTCTTCCGGCATCCTTGTAACACTCCAGAAAAGATCTTTCAGATTAGGATATTTATTCAGGACCTGATGAATTTCGCCTTCGTTAAAATCCATTTCCTTGATGTAGGCAAACAGTACTGTATCTTCTTCATTGAAACTATCAAATCCCACCTCCGACAGTTCAGCTATCAGAATGTCTGAATAGCCCTGAACAACAGGCTGAAATGCTATTTCAAGAAAAAGTGAGGAGGGTTGATGGCTGCCCATACCAATTCATCTGGTTATGTTTGCAAAGGTAAGGAAAGAAATAGGAGTCGGAGCGATGAATTAAGGAATCGAATTTTCTGATATCTTTGAGCATGGAAACGATGAAAATTCTTGCCTACCAGATCAGTGAACAAATTGACCTGAAGAAGTTTGTTCAAACCTTTTCGGGCAAAGCTCCCCAGATTGATTCGAACGAGTATTTCTCCCGAAATGAAAGAGATCAATACCTCTACCTTTTCAACTATGGCGTTGCCTGCTTTTTAGGGTATCAGGAGAGAGAGAGAGAAGAGTTGGTGAAACTGATCGAGCAATTCAGCACCAAAGACGTAGAGGGGGAAATCCAGGAGGAATACCACCTTCAAATCAAACCCGATGCCTTTGAAATTGGGTTCAACCATATTACAATCGGTGAACAGGATCCAGCTTCCATTAAACTCATCATGCTAAATATATCTCAATCCGTGGCCCTGAAATACTATTCGAACCAAACGGGTAAACTGCTGGAAGACATTCAGAACTATACGCATAAGCTGGAAAAATATGGAAGTTTCAAGATCAGCTGGTCTAAGCTGAAACGGTTTATCGGGAGGGCCCTGAATATCAAAAACAGAATAGCTGACAACCTTTACATCTTCGACATGCCCCAGATAGCCTGGGACAATGAATACCTTCATCAAATTGACCAGGGGATGAAAAAGGAGTTTCAGCTTCAGGGAAGGACAAGAAACATTCAGGATGACATCAAGATCATCACAGATAATCTCGAACTATTTACCAGCTTAACCTTGCATAGAAAGGATGCTTTCCTGGAGTGGATCATCATCCTGTTAATCCTTATCGAGGTACTCAACCTTTTATTTGAAAAGCTGCTATAAGAAAATCCCTGGCAATGCCTTCATGGCATCTATGCGAAATTGGTTTTGCCGAGTTATGCCACGCTCCGGTTAATAGCAATTGTAACGATTTCAACAAACTCATCCGCTTTCAGTGAGGCTCCACCAATCAGGCCTCCATCCACGTCGGGTTGTGAAAACAGTTCAGATGCATTGGATGCGTTACAACTCCCTCCATAGAGGATGATAGCATCCTCGGCGACCCTCTCCCCATATTTTGAAAAGATAAGCTGTCGAATGTACGCATGCATCTCCTGGGCCTGGGCCGGAGACGCAGTAACACCAGTTCCGATAGCCCAAACCGGTTCGTAGGCTATGACAACCATGCGAAACTCCTTCTCTTCAAGATGGAAAAGAGACTCCTCAATCTGGGTTTTCGTAACATTAAAATGGTTTCCTGCTTCCCGTTCCGGAAGTACTTCTCCACAGCAAAAGATCGGGGCTATGCCGAATCTAAGCGCTGAATCAACTTTCCTGGCAAGAAGGTCGTTTAATTCATTAAACTGTTTTCTCCGCTCCGAATGGCCAATAATGCAATATTCTACCTCCATGGATTTCAACATAGGAGCTGAAATTTCACCGGTAAATGCCCCGTAATCATGGTCATTGATATTCTGGGCTCCAACAGCTACATGGGTTTCATCTGTCAGGTCAAGTACCATCTCCAGATAGAGAGAGGGTGGGCAAAGTATCACTTCCACATTCGCAGTGTTCAACTTCTCAACCGCTTCTGTGATTTGAGCTGTCAGATCCTCAGCTTCCTGGAATGTTTTATTCATCTTCCAGTTGCCGGCAACAAGAAATTCTCTCATAGTTGGTATTGGTATTGTGGTTTGTGCAAAGATAAGGAAATTGCGCATCACTGCACCCTGACTCTCGGATCCAGGAGCCCATAAACGATATCTACCAGGATGTTGATGACGATCAGTACGACTGAGATGAAGAGCACGGCTCCCATGATTACGGGAAAGTCGTATTTATCGAGAGCATTCACGATTACAACGCCAATCCCTTTCCAATCGAACACGTATTCTACGAAAACGGCGCCGGCTAGCAGTGAGGCAAGCCAGCCGGAAATAGCTGTAATAACAGGGTTCAATGCGTTTTTCAAGGCATGTTTGAAAACAATGTTAAAGTTACTTAATCCTTTGGCACGGGCGGTGCGGATATAATCCTGCGACAATACCTCGAGCATGGAGTTCCGGGTTAGTTCAACAACTATTGCCAATGGCCTGATACCCAGTGTAACCGCTGGGAGAATCAGATTTTTTAGGTCGAGAAACTCACCCCGGCCAAGGTCATCAACTGAATAGAGGCTTCCGACCATGTTCAGGTGGGTGATGTCGACGAGGACAAAAGCAAAAATCCAGGCATTCAGGATTGCTGCAAAGAAAGAGGGGACAGACATCCCAAGAACCGAAAACACCAAGGCAATCCGGTCGGTGAAACTGTTCTTCTTCAGGGCGCAGAGGATGCCGATGGCAATCCCAAACAACACGGCAAATGTCATTGAAACGACAGCCAGAAGCAGGGTGTTGACAAGCGCTTCAGAAAGTATATCCGTAACATTTCGTTTCGATTGATACGACTTCCTCAGGTATGGTTTTTTCAACACTACCACATGTTTCCCCAGGGGTAGTAGAACCTTGGCCGAACTGTATTTTTGCCTGTCGAGGAACCAATAATTGGATGAATCGATACGGTTATGGATCGAAACCGGAGATAAGTCATTCAGGAAACCGAGGAACTGGACAGGTAATGATCGGTCAAGTCCCAAATCTTTGTTTATAGCTTCAACAGATGCCAGGTCGGCCCGTTGTCCAAGCATCATCCTGGCTGGATCTCCGGGAAGTACGTTGAAGAGGAAAAAGATCACCAGGATCACCCCGAGGAGAACAAGGAGGCCGTAAAGGAGACGTTTGACGATAAACCTTAACATATAGGTTAATAGATACTGGATAATGGATACTAGATACCAGCATCTAGTTATTAATATATTTCTTACTGACCTGCTCCCAATCCGGGAAGTCGTTATAGTGCCATTTCTTGATCACCACTCCGTCCCACAGGAGAATCAATCCTGGATTTGAGCGGATCATGCTCTTCAGGATTACATCATCTGAGTTGTAGAACTCAAACTCAACGCCTGTTTCTTTCTGAAATGCAACAATTTCTTCCGGGAGGGTACTGGCAAGTCCGATGAACGAATAACCGGCATTGAAGGCAGACTCGTAAAGTGATTGAAGCTGACCCATTGCTTTTCGGTTAGCTTTATCCAGATTGTACACCACGACAATGAAATGATACCCAGGAATATCCAGGATTTCATGCGTAAAATCATTCCCCAGAGTGTCTTCGATCATCAAGATCATCGCTCCCTCATTCGGGTCTTCAACACGCTGGCTAACGAATATCCATTCATCCAACCAGGTGGAGTCGTTCCATGGGTAGTTTGGCGTCAGGTACTCTTTATTCTCACCGGTATAGCGGTTTTTATATGTGACATAAAACTGGACGGCATCGTCATTGGATTTCAAAATATGACTTCCCTCTTTCCAATCCCTAAAGTCGATGACAGGCAAGTGCCACAAGCAATAAAGGCTTAGTCCTGTAAATAGTACAGTAACGGAAATCAACGTCAGGATATCGCCCACTGGCTTCATCGTACTTCGGTATTTATTTCGCCAGATGAATATTGGCACAACGATCGCCATCAGGACGACATTTTTAAGGAAGGTCTCTGTGTTGGTCATTTTAATGGCATCCCCAAAACAGCCGCAATCGGGAACCAGATTATAGAATGCATCGAAAAAAGTCAGAATGGTAAAATAGGTCATCATGGGAAGCAATACCCAGGCAGTTTTTCGAATCCAAAGATTGAATAACAGGCTGACACCCAGGATAAATTCTACTACACAAAGAAAAATGGTAAGTGGCAACGCTAAATCGGTTGCCCAGCCCATATTAAAAGCCAGGAAATAATCATCCATCCGGTAAACTGTTCCCAGAGGATCAATTCCTTTTACAAAGCCAGAAAAAATAAAGACAATGCCTACAATGATCCGAAACAGGGTCCTAACGAACTTCATAGTCGAGTTTGATTAGTGCAAAAACAGCATAGTTGATGATATCAAAATAATTGGCATCAATTCCCTCTGATATGAACGTCTTTCCCTGGTTATCCTCGATTTGCTTTACCCTCATCAGCTTCATCAGGATGATGTCGGTAAGAGAGCCCAGCCGCATATTTCTCCAAGCCTCGCCATAATCGTGGTTTTTATTCAACATCAGGTCCTTGGCAGCTTGGATGAAGTTGTCATACAGTTTTTCGCCATCATCAAACTTCAGGTTTTCCTGGGTCTCCACGGCTCCCAGTTCCAGCTGAATCAGCGCAATTACCGAGTAATTTACAATGCCGATAAACTCTGACCGGATGCCTTCTTCGATCTTCTGGGACCCTTTTGTATCAATACTCCGGATCCGTTGTGCCTTGATGTATACCTGATCGGTAATGGATGGGATACGCAGGATGCGCCATGCGGTACCGTAATCCTTCAACTTCATAAGGAAGATCTCGCGGCAGGCTTGAATTACAGAGTCAAACTGGTCTGAAGTTTTTTGAATGTCATCCATTGGAAAAGCTTTCTTGAAGCGGTTAAAATTAATGAATTTTGGCTTATCGTGTATCCCATATCCCGTATCTTTGGAGCTAAATCCAAATCGAAAATCGAAAATCGCAAAACTAAAATCTTCTATGGTTCTCGCCTTTAACGGAAAACGGCTTGATATCTCCTCCCCTGTGGTCATGGGGATATTAAATATTACACCCGATTCATTTTTTAATCAGGGGAATTGGGGGTCCGTTGACAAGCAACTCAGGCAAGTAGAACAAATGCTTACAGATGGCGCTTCGATTATCGATATTGGGGCAATATCCACCCGCCCGGGAGCCTCACCGGTTACTAAAACGGAGGAGCTTAACCGGCTAGTACCATCACTGAAAGCCATCAGGCACCGGTTCCCTGAATGTTTCCTTTCGGTCGACACCTTTTTTCCAATGGTGGCACAGGAAGCAGTATCCCTCGGAGCCGATATGATCAATGATATCTACGGGGGAAGGTATGACGGCAAGATGTTCGAAATAATTGGGAAGTCAAATGTACCCTATATTTTGATGCATATGAAAGGGAAGCCCGACACCATGCAGATCAATCCGGAATACCAGGATATTGTTGCTGAGGTTGCCTATTTTTTCGACCACCAAGCACAGAAACTCAGGGAACTAGGTGCCAGCCAGATTGTCATTGACCCTGGCTTTGGCTTCGGAAAAACGATTGACCATAATTTTGAGTTGCTGGAGAGGCTTCAGGAGTTTGAGAGCCTTGGATTTCCTTTAGCAGTGGGAATTTCCAGAAAGTCGATGATCCGGAAAACACTCGGCATCCCAGCTGATGAAGCCCTCAACGGATCTACCGTACTGAATACTGTTGCACTGCTTAAAGGAGCCAACATCCTGAGGGTTCATGACGTAAAGGAGGCTATGGAAGCTGTGAAGTTGACTGAAGCAGTTGGGGGATTGAGGTAGGAATGTTATATTTACAGTTATGATAATACTTGAAAGTCTATTTTCCATGCGGATTGTGGATGTCATCGACATCCTGCTCTTCGCTGTGCTGCTTTATGAGATTTACAACATCGTAAAAGGAACTGCTGCAATAAAGATCTTCATTGGGATCATTGCCCTCTTCATTGTCTGGAAAATTGTAAGGGCGCTGCAGATGCCATTGCTCAGTGAAATCCTGGGTCAGTTCATCAGTGTTGGTGTGATTGCTCTTGTCGTCGTGTTCCAACCCGAAATCCGTCAATTCCTGTTGATGGTTGGGAACACCAGGATTATCAGAGGGCATCGTCGGAGAATTCTATTCTGGAAATACAATCTCAACACGGGTGTGAACCTCAATCTGGACAAAGTTGTGAAAGCCTGCAAACGGATGGCCGACATGCACACAGGAGCATTGATCGTGATTGCCCGTGAAAATGAACTTACCCCTTATGTTGAGTCAGGACAAGCAGTCGATGCGAAAATCTCTGATCTTCTAATTGAAACAATCTTTTTTAAAAACAGCCCACTTCACGACGGTGCGCTGATCATCGTACACGAATCGATCAAAGCGGCACGCTGTATCCTTCCTGTCTCCAACAAACCTGATATTCCAGCAACCTGCGGTTTACGTCACAGAGCTGCAGTAGGGCTTACCGAGAAAACGGATGCCATTGCAATTATCGTCTCCGAGGAGAGAGGTGAAATATCCTATAGCCTTGAAGGGACTCTCTTTATGAACATCAAACCTGTTCATCTGAAAGAGATCCTGGAGGAGCTGTTGAAGGAGAAGTAAAAGGTAAGATGTTTATCCAGGCATCAGGCATGTGACATCCGGCATCTATTTTATCTCGCTTTGTTGAGCTTCAAACTCCTGGATCATCTGTTCAGGAGTTTTTCCCAGATTTCTTATTGATGCCTGGGCATCATCCACAAAGTCGTGATCGGGATAGGTATCGATAAAGAGCTGGTATGTCTCTCTGGCTTTGTCAATATCACCCATTACATTTTCCTGTACATATCCGGTAAAGAAAAGGCACAGAGGAGCTTTTTCAAAATCGGGATAGGATTCCCGGATTTGTTCAAAAAGAGCAATGGATCCCGGCCCATTTTGCAGGTTCATTGTCATGGAGGCTGCTTTGAAGAGATATACCGGTGAGAGTGAATCATCGGGATAGGTCCCAGCAAAATCCCTGTACATCTGAATAAGGGAATCAGCTCCCACACGGGAGAAGCCACTTTCGGTGGTAAACATCCGATCCTCCATCGAGGAAATCTGATCTTCTGTCTGCGTTTTGGAGGGACCACAAGCGGAAATTAATCCGGTAAGAGCAAAAAGAATTATATACGATACCTTTTTCATAGAGCTGTTATATTATATTGTCATCATTTCCTAATTTTCTAATTTCCTATTTTCCTAATTTCCTAATTTCCTAATTTCCTAATTTCGTATTACCTCTTCCCCTTCTTCATTCCGGGGAAAATCATCTTATAGTGGACCTCTACATTCCCTTCTGCAATCTCTTTCAGCCGGCGCTTAAGTAGAATTTTCTTTAACGGGCTGATCCGCTCGGCCATCGTGATGCCATCGATATGGTCATATTCGTGTTGGATAATCCGTGCCAGAATACCTTCATAACGCTCGTCATGTTCCTGAAAGTGTTCATCTAAGTAGCGAACGTGAATCACCGATTTTCTCGAAATATCTTCATGAAGCCCCGGAAAACTCAGACATCCCTCGTTGTGGAGTCCCTCTTCACCCTCCTCGTTGTAAATCTCAGCATTGATGAAAACCTTTTTAAATCCATCCGCCTCAGGGTGTTGATGCTGAGAGAGGGCAGTTGCATCGATGACAAAAAGCCGAACCGAACGATTCACCTGCGGTGCAGCCAATCCAATGCCATCAGCATAGTACATCGTTTCCCACATATCGACCAGGAAATTATCAAACTCCGGGTAATTGGGATTGATCTCTTCAGCAAGTTTTTTCAGTACAGGATGTGGATATGCAACAATAGGAAGTAACATGGTTTCGTATTTCGTATTTCGTATTTCGTGTTAGCTTTTAATGGCCTGTGATTCAAGATATGATTGAAGAATTATTGTGGCACTAACGGCATCAACCAGGGCTTTATTTTGCCGGTCTCTTTTTTTCGCTCCTGCCTCCAGAATGGCCCGTGAAGCCATCAGGGAAGTAAATCGTTCATCATGCCGTTCGATTGGAATATCAGGAAAACTCTTTCTAAGATTTTTAATGAATGGCGTGATAAACCGTTCCGCTTCGGAGGTACGGTTTGCCATGTCCTTTGGTTCACCTATCACGAAACATTCTACGGTATTATCCTTTAGGTATCGCTTCAGATAGGTGATCACATCTGCAGCATGCACGGTCCCCAATGCAGTTGCAATGATCTTCAGTTCATCGGTAACTGCAAGTCCTACCCGTTTCCGACCATAATCGATTGCAAGAATTCTTCCCATATGCTTGTCGAATGCAAAGGTAAGAAACTAATTTTTTTTAGCTACTTTTGACTGATTAAAACCGATGAAATGACAAAGGATATCAGATCTCTCATTGAGGCAGCCTGGAATGACCGGGAGATGCTGAAGCATGCGGATACACAACAGGTCATCAGGCTTGTCATCGATCTCCTTGACAAAGGGAAACTTCGGGTTGCAGAGTATACAGGGGAGGAATGGGTTACTTTCAAGTGGATAAAGAAAGCTGTTATCCTCTATTTCCTTATTCAGAAACTGGAAACTATCCAGGTGGATCCATTCGAATTCTTCGATAAAATTCCGTTAAAAAAAGATTATGGGAGGCTTGGTGTACGTGTTGTCCCTCCTGCAGTAGCTCGCTACGGCTCCTTCATCGCCGAGGGCGTAGTAATGATGCCCTCCTATATTAATATTGGAGCTTACGTCGATAGCGGAACGATGGTTGACACTTGGGCAACCGTAGGTTCCTGCGCTCAGATAGGCAAAAACGTCCACCTCAGTGGAGGGGTTGGGATTGGTGGTGTTCTGGAACCTATTCAGGCAGCTCCCGTAATTGTGGAAGATGGTTGTTTTATCGGTTCACGCTCCATAATTGTTGAGGGGGTTCGTATTGAACGGGAAGCGGTTTTGGGAGCCAATGTCGTTCTTACCTCCTCAACCCGGATCCTAGATGTATCGGGAAGTGAACCTGTTGAGAGGAGAGGATCTATTCCGGTGCGGTCAGTCGTGATACCCGGTTCTTATACAAAATCCTTCCCTGCCGGAGATTTCCAGGTAGCGTGTGCCCTGATCATCGGGAAACGGAAGGCTTCGACTGACCTTAAAACATCGCTGAACCAGGCACTCAGAGAGTTCGACGTTCCGGTATGAAAAAAATCTTGGTCATTCAAACAGCCTCCATCGGAGATGTGATCCTGGCTACAGCTCTTCTGGAGAAGCTGCATCATTTCTATCCGGATGCCCGCATCGATTTCCTGGTAAAAAAAGACATGCAATCCCTCTTCAACGGGCATCCATTTATTAACCGGTTGCTCATCTGGGATAAATCAGTAAAATATCGCAGTTTCTTCCGATTAATCAAGGACGTTCGATCGGAACGATACGACTTTGCAATCAACATTCAGCGCTTCGCTTTAACCGGTATCCTGACTGCTCTTTCAGGTGCAAAAGCCACTATCGGATTCGATAAAAACCCCCTCTCATGGGCCTTCAGCAATAGGATACCGCATAAAGTTGGCAATGGGATTCATGAAACCCAACGCAATCAGAGGCTGATCGCTGAGATAACGGATGAGAATGTGGAGAAGCCAAAGTTATATCCTGAGAAGATCCAGCATCCAGTATCAGGTATCTATTATACAATTTCCCCTGCATCCCTCTGGTTCACAAAACAATATCCTGCCGAACGCTGGGCCGAACTGATCGGGCAGATGTCTGAGGAGGCAATGGTCTACTTGTTGGGATCGAAGGCAGATTTTGAACTCTGTGAAGAGATACGGGATACGGGATATGGGATACGCGGATCGCGAATCGTGAATCTCGCCGGCCAGCTTTCCCTCCTAGAATCAGCAGCCCTGATGCAGGGTGCGAGGATGAACTTTACCAACGATTCAGCACCAATGCATCTGGCTTCTGCTGTCAATGCCCCGGTTTCGGCAGTCTATTGTTCCACCACACCTGATTTTGGGTTTGGCCCCCTCTCCGATAATCGCGCGATTGTTGAGGTTCAGACGGAATTATCCTGCCGACCCTGTGGTTTACATGGTCGAACAAGTTGTCCGGAGGGCCATTTCAGATGCGCTGTTGATATAAATATGGAAACCCTAAGATCCCGCCTTTGACAAACCGGGAAATTTATCAACATCGCATGCATGTATCCATAATGTTTCATATATTTGTAAAAAAGTTCGGGAATTAAGATGCAAGAGCATAGCATGAAACAGGAGATCAGGAATTGTATCGATGTACTTCGGAAAGGTGGAACCATTCTCTATCCGACAGATACAATCTGGGGTATTGGGTGTGATGCAACCAACATACGAGCGGTACAAAAGGTTTTCAAGATAAAGAAACGCATGGAGAACAAGAGCCTCATTGTGTTGCTTGATCGCAAAGAGAGTCTTTATAAATACATCGATTCAGTACAAAATATTGCCCTCGACCTTGTTGCAAATGTCACTACCCCATTGACCATTATTTATCCCAACGCCAGAAACCTGGCGAAAAATATCATTGCCGATGACGGAACAATTGCCATCAGAGTAGTGCAGTTTGAGTTTTGTAAAAAATTGATCAGAATGTATGGCAAACCAATTGTATCTACATCCGCCAATATTTCGGGCCAACCTTCTCCTCTAATCTTTAAAAGTATCCCTGAAGAGATCATCAACCAGGTTGATTACGTTGTAAACTTTTCAAGGGAAGAGGTTCGGGAGACAAAACCTTCCACCATCATTAGACTGAAAAGTAATGGCGAGTTTGAAATCATCAGGAAATAACAGCGAATACATATACTATCATCTTTCTGATTTCGTTTTCGAATAGGATTTAACCATGATATCTGATGAAGAGACTTCTTCCTTTGCTAGTTGTTTTACTGACCTTTTTTCCTTCCTCGTTGATCAAAGCAGAATCTGAACTTACAAAAAAATGGACCATTAGTGGTTCGATACGCGACAAGTCGAACGGGGAAGACCTGACCGGAGCTACCATCTATATCAGTGAGCTCAATACAGGGACTGTATCAGACTTCTACGGGAACTATTCTCTTACCATCCCTGAAGGTCATTATTCGGTTCACTACTCCTTTGTTGGGTTTGAGACAACGACGAAAAAAGTATTTCTTGATAAGAGTATGGTGATACATATTGAGCTGAACCCCTCTTCAGAGACACTCAAAGAGGTTGAGATTACCAGTGAACAAGCGAATAAAAATGTAGCACGGCCAGAGATGAGCACCTTCAAGATGGATATCAAGACCATCAAGAGTATTCCCTCTCTGATGGGTGAAGTGGATATCATAAAAGCAATCCAGCTTCTGCCTGGAGTCCAGTCGGTAAGCGAAGGTGGAAGTGGTTTCAGTGTTCGGGGCGGGGCCCCTGACCAGAACCTCATCCTCCTGGATGAATCTACCGTATACAACGCCTCACACCTGATGGGTTTCTTTTCGGTCTTTAACAACGATGCTATCAAAGATGTAAAACTTTACAAGGGAGACATTCCTCCGATGTATGGCGGACGGCTCTCTTCCGTTCTGGATGTGCGCATGAAGGAGGGAAATTCAAAACGATTTGAGGTCACAGGAGGTATCGGGATCATCGCCTCCCGTCTTACTGTTGAGGGGCCTATCTGGAAAGACAGGATTTCATTTGTCGTGTCGGGAAGGCGTACCTATGCCGACTTGTTTCTGGCGCTTTCAAGCGAGGAAGCTCTCAAAGACAACAAGCTCTATTTTTATGACCTGAATGCGAAGGTGAACTACCGCATCAACGATAACAACCGGCTGTTTATCTCCGGATATTTTGGCAGGGATGTCTTCAAGAACGATTTTGCCAAGATGAGTTGGGGCAATGGTACCGGAACTATCCGATGGAACCATCTGTTCAACAAGAGGCTCTTTGCCAATTTCACATTTGTTTACAGCGACTACCGCTATATGCTTGGTACACCCGACGGGACTACCTCCTCTTTTGAGTGGAATTCGAATTTGCGGGATGCCGGCTTTAAAGGTGATTTAAGCTATTACCTCAATACGAACAATACCCTCCATTTCGGGGTTTCAGGAATTTACCATATGATCAACCCCGGCGTTGCGGGAGGGACAGGAAGTGAATCTTCGTATACAGAGGTCAAAGTACCTGATAACTACTCCCTTGAAACAGGTATTTATGTCAGCAATGAACAAAAGGTTGGTGAACACTGGACATTTAAATATGGTTTGCGTTTCTCGATGTTCCAGAATGTAGGACCCGGAACGGTTTTCAATTATGACTCACTCTACAATCCGATCGACTCGACCGTTTATCCATCTGGTGAGTTCTACAACACTTACATCGGGATAGAGCCCAGGATAGGAATATTATACACCTTCAACGAAATTTCATCTATCAAGGCTAGTTACTCCCGTACCAACCAATACTTACAATTGGCGCAGAACTCTACAGCAGGCACTCCGCTCGACATCTGGTTTCCGGCCAGTCCCAATGTGAAGCCACAGATAGCCGACCAGGGAGCTCTGGGGTATTTCCGGAATTTTCGTCGAAATACCATTGAAACATCTGTTGAAGTCTATTACAAACACATGAATCATGTGATCGACTTCAAGGATTTTGCCGAACTGCTTCTGAATGATAAGCTTGAGGGAGAAATCAGGGAAGGAAAGGGATGGTCATATGGTGCCGAGTTCCTGGTACGTTTAAGTGAGAAGAAATGGGGTGGATGGGTTAGTTATACCCTATCAAGAAGCATGCGGAAAATTCCGGAAATCAACAATGGCAACCCCTACCCTGCCCCTTATGACAAGCCTCATAACGTGGCGATTGTCGCAAATTACCAGTTTCTCCCACGCTGGTCGGTTTCTGCAAACTGGGTATATGCAACGGGGAACCCGGTAACTTTCCCCACAGGCCGGGCTGAGATTGGTGGAAAGGTAATCCCAATTTACAGCGACAGAAATGCCTACAGGTATCAGGATTATCATCGCCTCGACATGTCAATTACATTCTACTCTAAAGTTAAAGAGGGAAAACGGTTCAAGTGGGATATCAATGTCTCTGCTTACAATGTGTATAACCGTCATAACACCTGGTCCATCAACTTTGTACAGGATAATGAGGACCCGAATGTTACCTATGCCGAAAAAATTTATCTCTTTGGAATTGTTCCATCCGTCACATTTAACTTCCATTTTTAATGCTTCCCTATAAATGAAACGACTTATAATCTATTTACTGCTCCTTGTCATTGTCGCAGCAGCCTGTACTGAACGGATTGAGTTGAATCTGGATGAGACCTATACACGATTGGTGGTTGATGGTGACATATCGAATGATACGGGCAGCTACCAGGTTACCCTGAGCAAAACAGCCGACTATTTCTACAACGAACCAGCTCCACGTGTTGTCAATGCTACCGTCAGTTTGAACAATGACTCAGATTCCTATCTCCTTCACGAAACTGAGCCAGGAATATCCGGGATCTATGAGACCGATTCATCGTTTTATGGGATCATTGGAGAGACATATACCCTCGACATCGATCTGGATCAACCAATCGATAATGAGACCAATTACACATCCTCGTGCAAGATGATGAATGTGGCCCGCCTTGATTCCATCCAGGTAGTATTTCAGACAGATTGGGGCCCTAAAGGCATCTGGGAGATCAGAGTTTTTGCCCAGGAACCCGGAGATGAAGTCAATTATTACATGTTCCGATACTACCGGAACGACACACTGATGAGCGATTCGATCTGGAAAGTAGAAATATCTGATGATAAGTATATCAACGGCGGCTACATCAATGGACTTACAGCGATCTATATCAATAACGAAAATCCATGGGAGACATTTAAACCAGGCGATAAAGTAACTCTCCAAATGTCGGGAATCACCAAAGAGTATTACGATTTTATTTACCAGGTGAAACTCTCGGGATTCAACATCCCTTTCTTTACCGGCCCTCCAGCCAACGTTCAGGGCAATATAAGCAATGGGGGGATTGGGTTCTTCTCAGCTTATTCCAATACGTGGGGGAGTACGATTGTGAAATAGCGAAATAGCGAAATAGCGAAATAGCGAAAATTGAACTATTTTTGGGAATCTTTAATAATTCCTGATATGGATACTTCGCTATTTGCAATTTCTCCGGTTGACGGTCGTTATCGTAAATCTGTTGAGAAACTCTCCGATTATTTTTCTGAAGCCGCTATCATTCGCTACCGTGTGTGGGTTGAAGTAGAGTATTTCATCGCCCTGTGCGGCATCCCTTTACCTCAGCTGAATACGTTCAATAAACGGGATTTTGCCAAGCTCCGGAAACTCTATAAAAATTTCATGCCCGAAGATGCCGTTCGGGTTAAAGCTATTGAAACAGAGACCAACCATGATGTAAAAGCCATTGAGTATTTCGTGAAAGAGCGTTTCGATCAGTTGGGACTCGGAACCTACAAAGAGTTTATCCACTTAGGACTCACTTCTCAGGACATCAACAATAACGCGTTCACCATGGCGATGCGGGACGCTTGGGAAGAGATCCTGGAACCGGTGCTTACAGAGGTACATTATAACCTCCTTTATAAAAGCGCCGACTGGCAGCAGGTCCCCATGCTGGCGCATACCCATGGGCAACCTGCCTCTCCGACGACAGTAGGCAAAGAGCTTTATGTTTTTGTGGAGAGACTTTCCCAGCAGATGGCATTGCTGGAGACTATCCCCTTCTCAGGAAAATTTGGAGGCGCCACAGGGAATTTCAATGCCCATGCAGTAGCCTTCCCCAAGGTCGACTGGGCAAAATTTGCCAACCGGTTTGTGTTTGACAGCCTGAGGTTGGAACGGCTTCAAACCACAACGCAGATCGATCACTACGATAATATGGCAGCCTTTTTTGATAACCTGAAACGCATCAATACGATTCTGATTGACCTGGATCGGGATATCTGGAGTTATATTTCGATGGAGTATTTCAAGCAGAAGGTAAAGAAGACGGAGACAGGCTCCTCCACCATGCCACACAAAGTAAATCCAATCGATTTTGAAAACTCCGAAGGTAACCTTGGTGTTGCCAATGCCATGTTCGAATTCCTTTCGGCCAAACTACCCATCTCCCGCCTGCAGCGTGACCTTACCGACTCTACAGTAATCCGCAACATCGGAGTTCCCATGGCACATATGATGATCGGACTGAGATCCCTTCTCAAGGGACTTGACAAACTTATCTTAAATGAGAAAAAACTCAAACAAGATCTGAACGGCAACTGGGCTGTAGTTTCTGAAGCTATTCAAACCATCCTGCGACGCGACGGGTATCCAAACCCTTACGAAGCGTTGAAAGAGTTGACCCGCGGAAAATCCGCTATCACCCAGAAAACCCTCCATACATTCATCGATGGACTCAAGATCAAAAAGAGCCTGAAGGATGAGTTGAAACGAATTTCACCAGAAAATTACATCGGGATTATCAAGCTATAACAAATATCCAATATACTTCCAACCTACAGCCTAAAAGCCTAACAGCCTACAGCCTAATCATGAAAGTCTCCGGTTTCACCATCGTTCGGAATGCCATCAAATACGACTACCCGGTTGTGGAATCGATTCGCTCCATCCTGCCCTTCTGTGATGAAGTAGTAGTAGCAGTGGGGAACTCTGATGATGGCACGCGCGACCTGGTTGCCTCTATCGATCCGAATCGGATCCGCATCATTGATACCATTTGGGATGAATCTCTGCGGGAGGGAGGAGTTGTACTGGCTTCAGAGACAAACAAAGCTCTGGCTGCGGTTTCAAAAGATGCTGACTGGGCGTTTTACATTCAGGCCGACGAGGTAGTCCACGAATCATGTATGGGCCAGATCAGAGCGGGGATGGAAAGATGGGAAGGGAATCCCGAAGTGGAAGGCCTCATTTTCAACTACCTGCACTTTTGGGGATCCTACGACTGGGTTGGCGACTCACGAAAATGGTATCGCCGGGAGGTGAGAATCATTCGGCCTCACAGGGGGATCAATTCGTTTAAAGATGCACAAGGATTTAGAATTGGCAGCAGGAAAATCAGGGTTAAACCAATCGATGCATGGATCTATCATTACGGATGGGTCAAACCACCCGGCGCTCAGCAGGCCAAACAGCAAGAGTTTCATAAATTCTGGCATGATGAAGGATGGATCCGTGAAAATATATCCCCGGATGAGGAGTTCGATTATTCGATTATCAACGCGCTTAGTCACTTCATCGGAGAACATCCTGCATTGATGCAGAACCGTATCGCAAAACAAAACTGGAAGTTTGAACCCAAACCGGATGTCAAACCACTGAGTCTTCGCCACCAGCTGCTCGACCGAATCGAGAAGGTCACCGGTTGGAGGATCGGGGAGTTCAGGAACTACAGGCTGATTTCCGATTAAATCGTCATCACTTTTTTTTGTACTTTTGTAAAAAATCACTGCTATGGACCTGAGCAAGATCTTATCCATCTCTGGAAGAGCTGGTCTTTTTAAAGTTATATCACAAGCGAAAAATGCTGTCATCGTTGAGTCGTTGATCGACCAGAAACGAATTCCTGCATTTGGTCATGAAAAGATGAGTTCACTGGAGGAGATTAGTGTATTCTCTACCGGGGAAGACATACTCCTGAAGGATATCTTCAGAAAGATGCATGACAATTTAAAGGAGAACGAGACTATTGATCCAAAATCAGACAATAAGATCCTACAGGAATTCTTTCTTGAGGTGATCCCTGAATACGACCAGGAGCGGGTCTATCCATCAGATATCAGGAAAATTCTGAACTGGTATAATCTTTTGCTTGCAAACCAACTTCTTGATTTCTCTGATGAAGAGGAAAAAACTTCTTCAGAAGAGGAGAAAACTATTGAAGAGGGTGCGGCAAAAAGTGATTAATTGACTATCTTTGAATGTTTAATCAAGTAAAACAAAATCATTAAATTAATAAATATGAAAACAAAATTCGCTTTACCCTTAATTCTTGTTGTCCTGCTCATCATCCTGAGTGGTGCTGATGCCATGGCCGGCAAGAAAAAAATGCATTTTGTCGCCTCAGAATCAGATGCTAAAATTTTTGTTGATGGGCGGTTGATGGGATCAGGACAATTGGATATCATTGTTCCATCTTATGCCTGCATCGTTATAAGAGTAGAAAAAGTTGGTTACCTGACAGAGAATATCGAATTCTGCAACAAACCCGACTTCTCCCCACCCCCAAAGAATTACAGTTTGATGATGCAAAAAGACGATGCCTTTGATGCATCAGAAGCTACAGATGTGGCCAATATTGATCTTGAGATCAAAACGGACAAACCTGAGTTAGAGGCATGGCAGCTTCTAAGCCAGATCATTACCTCCTACTTTGATGTAATTGAGGTAACCGACCGCGAAACAGGATATTTAAGAACAGCATGGACTGTGCAAACCTTTAAGAAGAACACAATCCGTACACGAATGATTGTTAAACTCGGGAACACAACCCCCCTATCCTATAAGATTAAGCTTGTTAGCGAAGAATCTCAGAGTCCTCAAACAAGTGTGAAAAGCGATGAACTTTTTCGTGAATGGGATCGCGTTTTGAGAAAATACAAAGAGGTTGTATTTGAGTGCCAGTCACGTTTGGCCTACTAACTGTGAAATAACTGCATGGAAATTAAGAAATCTGTTCAGGATCTTACTGTTGCGAGTAATATCACATTGAACAAACGACATTTCCTGCTTGACCTGATTGCCCCGGAGCCTCTGCCAATGATGCTTCCGGGGCAATTTGTTCAGGCACTGGTTGAGGATTCTCCAACTACCTTTCTAAGGCGTCCTTTTTCAATTCACCAGGTGGATTACAGCCGTAATGCACTCCGGCTGCTCATCCAGATCAAAGGTGAAGGGACTCGTCACCTGAGCCTTCTCAGAGAGGGAGACACGCTAAACCTGATCTACCCATTGGGCAACTCCTTTTCATTACCCATAACCAGCGAGGTGTTGCTTGTTGGAGGCGGATGCGGTGTTGCTCCCCTGCTCTTCCTGTCACAGTTTCTGAACCAGAACAACGTCAGACCAACTATCCTGGTAGGATTCCAAACCAAAGAGGAGGTCTCTGAGATTGACACATATTCAAAATATGGTACGGTCCATATCACTACCAATGATGGAACAGAAGGCGAACGTGGACTAGTTGTGGATCACTCGATCCTCCAAAAAGAGCGCCTCCCATTTAAAAAGATCTATTGTTGCGGCCCGGATGCCATGATGCAATCTGTTGCCAGGATTGCTACAATGCAGGGAATTGACTGCGAAGTGTCGCTGGAGAACAGCATGGCTTGTGGATTTGGGGTTTGCCTCTGCTGCGTCACACCCACAGACAGGGGCAATGAACGCGTTTGTGTGGAGGGGCCCGTGTTTAATACAAAACGGTTGAAGTGGAAGTAATATAAAACTGAAATACGAAAGATGAAATACGTATTTCCTAATTTCCTAATTTCCTAATGACCAATGACCAACCTTCAAGTAAATATCGCCGGACTCACCTTCAAAAATCCCGTTACCACGGCATCTGGCACATTCGGGTATGGAGATGAGTTCAGAGACTTCATGGATCTTGGTAAGATCGGAGGTATCTTTGTCAAAGCGGTAACTGGCTCCAACAGGGAGGGAAACGCCTATCCCCGTATGGCTGAAACTCCGTCGGGGATGTTAAATTCGGTGGGTCTGCAAAACAAAGGCGTTGACCATTTCGTCAGAGAGATCTATCCCCGGATCAAAGATTTTGACACCCATATCATTGTCAATGTTTCAGGCTCCACACTAGAAGAATATGTGGAGGTAGCCGCCCGGATGAATGAACTGGAGAATGTATCTGCCATTGAGCTGAACATTTCCTGCCCCAATGTCAAACAGGGCGGGATGGCTTTTGGAACCGTGCCGTCCATGTCGTCGGAAGTGACCCGGGCTGTGAGGGATGTCTACAAGGGGGTGCTGATGGTCAAACTTTCACCCAATGTCACCAGTATTATCGAAATCGCAAAGGCGGTGGCCGACGGTGGCGCAGATGTGTTGACACTCGTAAATACACTCTTGGGAATGGCTATTGATGCCGATCGTCGTCGCCCTATCCTCTCCACTATTACAGGAGGACTCTCTGGTCCGGCCATCAAGCCTGTTGCCTTACGGATGGTATGGCAGGTCCACAATGCTGTAAACCTGCCCGTAATTGGTCTTGGCGGTATCATGAACGCTACCGATGCCATTGAATTCATGCTAGCCGGCGCTTCTGCCATCCAGGTTGGAACTGCCAACTTCATCGATCCGGCAGTCTCCGTCAAAATTGTGGAAGGCATTGAAGCTTATATGCTGAAACACTGTATTACCGACGTAAATGAGCTGATCGGTGGATTGCGGACTGATTAATGTCAACATCTCTTTTTTTGCAAAAACTATTTATTCCTTCACTATGATCTATAATACTCTGTTTTCAAAAAAAAAGTTGGTTAAACCTCTTTTTTCGATAACTTTCATTGCATTGCTATCAGTCATTTCCTGGCAAGCCAATCGCTTTGATCATTCCTCTAATCTTAACATTAGGGGCCACTTCCAACCCCCATCTGTTACCCCCAACGACTGGATGGCAATGCAGCGGATCTATCCCTATGACCGGATTCAGCCTGATGCCTACCTGGCTGCTGTTGAGCAGGCTCAGGCATTGATTGATGCCGGTGCGGTCAGAAGTACCCCCTGGGTTTTTACCGGTCCAACCAACATCGGAGGCAGAATTACCGACATCGAGATTCCTGATGGTGACCTCCAGACAATCTATATTGGCGCCTCTACAGGTGGAGTGCTCAAAACCACAGACGGTGGGATCACTTGGAACAACCTGTTTAAAAATATCCCCGTTGTATCCATTGGAGATATTGCGATTGATCCGGGCAATTCCGATGTCCTCTACGTTGGAACGGGCGAAGCAAACTCCTCCAGCTTCAGCTTCTGGGGAAACGGAATGTACAAGTCGACCGATGCAGGCCAAACCTGGCAACATATAGGCCTGGAAAATTCGGCCTACATCGGAAGGGTGCTGGTGGATAATGCCAACTCACAGCGTGTCTTTGTAGCTGCCTGTGGCTATCTCTTCTCCTACAATGATGAACGGGGGGTTTACCGCAGTGAAGATGGTGGAACGACCTGGGAAAGGACATTATATCTGACTGATTCTACTGCTGCTATCGATTTAGTGCAGCATCCCACCAATCCTGATATTCTTTATGCAGCTATGTGGGAACGAAGCCGCGGGCTGGAATACCGGAACTCTTTCGGAGCCACCTCAGGGATATGGAAAACAATGGACGGTGGAGATACATGGATTGAGCTGACCAATGGCCTCATGGCTGGTGAGGATGTAGGCAGAATCGGAATCTCCATGTGCAAGTCACAGCCCGATATCCTTTATGCTGTTTATGATCTGCCCAACTTCGAGGTAGCTGTCTTTAAAACAGATAACGGGGGAGATACATGGACGCGTACAAATGATGGGGATCTCTTCGGAATGTGCAGTAATTTCGGCTGGTACTTCGGGCAGATCCGGGTTGACCCGATAAATTCAAACAGAGTGTTTGTTATGGGAGTTCCACTCTACGCTTCTCAAGATGGAGGACAATCATGGTATGAAGTTACCAACAACATCCATGTTGACCATCATGCAATGGTAATTGACGAGACAACCTCCACGATCTTTGAAGGAAATGACGGAGGTTTATATGTCAGCGGTAACTACGGAAGTTCATGGTTGAAAATCAACAACCTTCCCATCACGCAATTCTATGCCATCGATATCGATTACCTGAAACCTGAGCGCATATACGGTGGTACACAGGACAACAACACCATCCGGACACGCACAGGCGCTGTTAATGACTGGGAAGCGATTCTTGGTGGCGACGGCATGTACACCCTGGTTGATTACACCAACTCGAATATCATCTATGCTGAATACCAGTGGGGAAACCTTTACCGGTCCGACAATGGTGGAAATAATATGATTGATATCGGCCAGAATTGGGAAAACGAACGCACAAACTGGTCGTCACCTCTTGCAATGCACCCCGAAGACCCGACCATTCTCTATTTCGGCACCTACAGGATATGGAAGACCTTCAACAGGGGGAACAGTTGGACTCCTTTTAGTGAAGATCTGACACAAGGCATCGACCAGTATTTCCATACCATTACAACCATCACCATCTCTCCCGTTGATCCTTCTATTATCCTTGTTGGAACAGGAGATGGGAAAGTCCAGGTGTCGACAAATGATGGCCTCACCTGGACTGATGTCTCGGCAGGGCTTCCGAACCGTTGGGTAACACGCGTAACCCCGGACCCCTTCGACAGTCAAACGATTTATGCCACCCTCTCTGGTTTCAGATGGGATGAGCCACTCCCCCATGTTTACAAATCTACTGACCTGGGGCAAACCTGGACAGCGATCTCAGGAAATCTGCCGGAATTCCCCGTAAATGATATCGTACTGGATCCCGATGTTGCTAACAAAATCATTGTTGCGACTGATGCCGGTTTGTATGGTTCGGGCGATGCAGGTATCACGTGGGAGTGGATTTGGACTGACCTTCCTGCTGTTCCTACCTATGCGCTCAAGGTACATGCACCTTCACGAACGATCGTTGCCGGCACCTATGGGCTCTCCACTTATTCGGCCAGCATGGATGAAATCCTGGTGGGTGCAGAAAGTGAAAAAATCCAACGAAAAGGGCGCCTTACTACTACACCAAACCCTGTAACCACCAATACCTCTATTCAGTTCTTTCTTCCCGAAGCCGATCATCTTACCTGTTCTATCATCAACATGAATGGAATAGTAAGTAATGCTGATTCAAAAATTATCGGAGATCTTCAACGGGGAGAGCATTCAATCAGGATAACAGATCTGGGAGATATAAACCAGATGCCGTCGGGGATCTACCTGGTGGTGATTGAGGGGAATCGTACAAAAATTTCGGGAAAAATTGTGGTGTTGTAATCTGTAGAGACGGAGCATGCCTGTAGAGACGAGGCATGCCTCGTCTCTACAGAATATTGACCTCTGGGTCCAATAATATCCCAAACCTGGCTAACACCGATTGGCGGATCAGGGATGCCAGTGTCAGGATCTCCTGGCCTGTTGCGTTTCCATAATTCACCAGTACCAAGGGCTGATCAGGATGAACGCCTGCGTCACCAGTGCGTTTGCCTTTCCAGTGGCACTGGTCTATCAGCCAGGCAGCAGCCAGCTTCACGCCATTGGGGTCAGCATAATTAACGATATCAGGGTATTGATTTTTAAGCCTTACAAACTGGTCGGAACGGATGACCGGATTCCGGAAGAAACTGCCGGCATTCCCGGCAACTGCAGGGTCAGGAAGTTTATTCTTCCGGATCCTGCAAACAACATCCCGTACATCCTGGATTGTTGGCGAGGAGATGCCAGAGCGGTCCAACTCCAATTTAATAGATCCATAAGCCAGCTTCAGGACAGGTCTTTTGTCAAGCCTTAGCGTTACGCTAGTGATGAGGTATTGTCCTCGGAGCTTTTTCTGGAAGATGCTCTCACGGTATCCAAAACGACAATCATCTCTGGAGAAGGTACGTTGTTCATGTGTCGTCAAATGAACGGTATCGACTTCCTGAAGAACCTCTTTGAGTTCTACCCCATAGGCTCCAATGTTCTGGATTGGGCTGGCACCCATCCGACCAGGGATCAGGGAAAGGTTCTCGACTCCCCCCCACCCCTTTTGCACACAATACTCAACCACTTCATCCCAGATCTCCCCTGCAGCAACCCGAATAGTGATGGATTCATCATCCTGTTCAACGATGGTAATCCCTTTTGTATCAAGACGAATTACCGTCCCCGGGAAATTATCCGTAAAAAGAATATTGCTGCCATCTCCCAGCAACAATAATGGTTGATGATCTTCATTCAGAGATGCTAATACCGTCAAAACATCCTCTTCCCGGTCGATCTCAATAAAATACCTGGCGTTGGCCTGGATGCCAAAGGTATGTTCATGCTTGAGGGATTTATACTCCTGAATAACCATTATGGATCAAAAGTATAAAAATAATTAACTTGCGTCTCCGTTGGACTATAAACCATCTTATGCCGGTCAAGTGTGCCATCGTATGCGTTACCAATGACCTCACCACCGATCAACGGGTGGACCGCACATGCATAACCCTTATGGAACTAGGCTATTCCGTGATTTTGATAGGCCGGAAACTGAATAAAAGCCTTCCACTGATACCCCGTTTGTATGAGATGCACCGGATGCCGTTATGGTTTAACAAAGGCCCGTTTTTCTATGCTAACTACAATATTCGCCTGTTTTTATATCTAATTACCCATAAATTCAGCCTTATCGTCTCCAACGACCTTGATACCCTTCCTGCCAGTTTTCTGGCATATAAAATAAAAACCAGGGGGGTGACACTCCTCCACGACTGTCACGAATACTTTCGCGGGGTGCCGGAACTGGTTGGGCGGAAAGGGACCACACGTGTTTGGAAATGGATCGAAGACAGAATATTTCCACGTCTGGAACTGATAACTGCAGTCAATGGATCCGTTGCAAAACTCTACAAGGAAGAGTATGGCAATGAGATTGTCGTGATCAGGAACGTCCCGTTCCGCAAGCATGGCGGAGAAGCTATCTCCAAAGAATCACTGGGGATATCTCCACATCAGAAGGTGATTCTCTATCAGGGAGCTGTAAACCTGGACAGAGGACTTGAAGAGATTATCCAGGCAATGAAATATATACGATGTGATGCAAAGTTGGTGATTGTAGGAACGGGTGATAAGTTTGATGAACTTCAGGCATTTGTGAAACAGGAGAAGGTACCGGGCAAAGTAATCTTCACCGGGCCAATTCCATTCCAGGATCTTTATCGCTATACGCTTATGGCAGATATCGGATTATCGGTTGAGAAGGACGTAAGCCTAAACTACCATTTTGCATTACCAAACAAGTTCCTGGATTATATTCAGGCCAATGTCCCCCTTCTGATCTCACCATTCCCTGAAATGAAAGCAATCCTCGATAAATATTTTATCGGGGAGGTGCTGGAGAGCCATGACCCGATACATATCGCAGAGAAGATTGACGGGATGCTATTGAATGAAACCCGGCTGGCGCTTTTTCGCGAGAACCTTCTTTCGGCTGCAGAAGAACTTTGCTGGGAGAATGAGGAGCCAAAGTTGAAGAAGATGCTGGAAGAGAATGAGGAATGAATTACGAATTACGAATTATGAATTATGAATTGAATATCAATGAATTGAAACCCGAAACCCGAAACCCGAAACTTGAAACTAACACTTCACATCATAAGCTTTGACGTCCCGTTTCCTCCCAATTACGGGGGGGTGATCGATATCTATTACAAGATTCGGGCGCTCCATGAAGCCGGGGTAAATGTAATCCTGCACTGTTTCCAGGATCAAAGGGATCCAAATCCTGAACTTAAGAAACTATGTACCGAGGTATGTTACTATCCGCGTCAAAAGAGCATCCTGAATCTCATGTCCCTGCGACCTTACATCGTTGCCAGCCGGAATTCAGAATCCCTGCGAAAGCGGCTATTGCAGGACGAGTATCCAATCCTGTTTGAAGGACTGCATACCTGCAATATCCTGAATGATCGAGCTTTTCGGGACCGTAAAAAGATTTACAGGGAGAGTAACATTGAACACGACTATTATTATCACCTCTATAAGGCGACAGGAAATATCCTTGACAAAGTGTTTTTCCTGGCCGAGAGCATGAAATTGCGCTGGTTCCAAAGGATCCTTAAACATGCTGACCTGATGCTGGCAGTCTCAAAAGCAGACGAACAGTACCTGAAATTCAAGTTTCCACAAAAGGATATCCGGTATTTGCCATCATTTCACCTGGATGACAAAATAAGTTCAAAACCTGGCCGGAGTTCCTACCTGCTTTACCAGGGCAAATTAAGTGTTCCGGAAAATATTCGTGCCGCAGAATATATCATCAATCATATCTACACTGACTCTCTTCCTGATCTGATTATCGCCGGGATGAATCCTCCTGGGCATCTCATTAAACTAATTGAAAAGCATCCCAACATTCGACTGGAGATCAACCCCGATGACGACAGAATGTTTGAACTCATTCGGGATGCACAGATCAACCTCCTGGTGACATCGCAACCAACCGGATTGAAGCTGAAACTATTAAATGCGCTGTTTCATGGCCGGCACTGCCTGGTGAATCCCGAAATGCTTGTGGGGACAGGGTTGAATGATGTTTGCACAACAGCAAAAACGCCTCAACAATTCCGTGACGAGATTGGCACCCTTTTCTTGAAAGATTTCGACGCTGGGATGATAGCCCACCGTGAGGCTATAATCATGGAAAAATACTCCAATAAAAAAAATTGTATAAGCCTAACGGATATATTAACTTTGTTCTATGAAAAAAATACTCGTTCCGGTTGATTTTTCCGAGCACACGGATATCACCTGTTCCTATGCCCTGAAAATAGCAGATGCTTACCAGGCAGAATTAATGCTTTTTCACACCTATTTTGACCAGGTTGTCCTCACCGATACAACCTTCCCCGACAGCATGAACATGAATGCTGTTTATAACGAAGAGCTGATCAGGGAAATGCACACCCAGGCTGAAGTGAATATGCAAAAGCTCCATGCGGCTATCGAAAAGCGTATGACTGATGAAAAAATCAAGAATGTCCAGCTAAAAAGTACCGTTGTTGGAGGAGATATCGAGATGGAACTAAAAATGGTATGCAGTGAGTATCACCCTCAAATGGTAATCATGGGTACGCGTGGGATTGGTCAAAATGTTAATGTATGGGGGCGGGTATCGACATACATCATCAACCATGCCAAGGTACCTGTATTGACTATTCCCGAGATTAAAACCTTTATGGGTCTTCAGAATCTCATGTATGCAGCAGATTTATCGGAGGGAAATGCAGCTGCCATCCTTCAGCTGCTGAACCTGATGAAACCCTTCCAGAGTTCGCTGTATATAGTTCATTTTCAGACAGAAAAAGATGATGGAAACCAAAAGATGGAAACATTGAGAGCGGAATTCAGTGATCTTGAACAAAAGGGGAAGATCCAATTCGAGCTAGTGAAAATTGGAGATGATAACCAGAAGGCTCTGGATGATTATGTGGCAAGCAATGGAATCGAAATCATCGTATTTCAGCCGCATAAGAGAAATCTCTTTTACAATCTCTTTACCAAAAATATCACGAAGAAAAACCTCTTTTCGACCAATATTCCTTTACTCGCTATTCCCGTCCAATAAAGTATCCTGATCTCAATTCAGGGGCATCCGTGTGTAATTATCATAGCGGAACAACTCCCAGTGATGGTTTTCCCATCCATCCCCATTCATCTGACGAAACTTATAGAAGGTTTGTAACGGCCTGATTGAAATCTCCGTCAAACAGTTGTAAAACTCGGTTCCATATTGCTTCAATGCATTCAGAAAATACCATGCTACATCATACCCTTGAAATGCAAGACTCTCAGGATCTGTCTTATACTCATCCCTGAATAGTATTACAATCCGTTTAACAGTTGGATCGTTATAATCAATCCATGATGGAACAAAAATGTGTGCCCCAGCCTTTTCCAAATATTGATAATCGATCCCATCAAACTGATCCCATCTGGGCAAACCGAATACGGTGAATTGATACCCGTCGGTATCGGCATTTAATTGGGAAAGGACGTTCATCACGAAGGACTTCTGCTGGGAGACCACAACGACAATATTTTCGACTCCCCTGTTAAGTTTGCCGATTAAATCATCCTGAGAAACAGCTTCGATATCCAATCCAAGAGCCTGGCAATTGGCATAAATCTGGTCAGCCATCTTTTTCCCTTCCTCCTCCCAACTCCGTATCAACAACGTATGTGTAAACCGATGACTGTTTGCAAGGAATTCTGCAAGAGCTATCCCTTCGGAGGTGTAAGAGGGGCGTAGCTTTATAACCATGGGGTTCCCTTCAACCTGCGACTCCCTCTCCGAAATCGGACTCACAATGGGGATCTGACGATCCCTGGCCCAGGAGGAGACAATCTCAAAATTACGGTTGAAAAGCATCCCGACAATCAGATCCATCTCAGCCATTTCAGGCTTTTTAAGAAGGGCATATGTGGCGCTCGGGTTCGGTTCCAGGCTATAGACATACAAATTGAGATTTAACCCGATCTTCCGAAGAGAATCAACAGCAAGTAGAAAGCCTTCATAGAACTGAATGTATCGTAGTGAGTTATAGCTATCAATCTCTTTCTGTGAGGGGCCCCTGGTATTGATAGAGTCGGCTTCATTAAGAAATAGATGCATCATCAGTGCCACGTTATAAACTTCTTTTTTCGAATCCTGCCCCTTTCCGCAGGGGAGCTTACTTGTTGACTCTCCCAAGGTGTTGAAGGTATCTTCTAGAGGCTGAGCATACTCTTCGACGATAGGTGGATCCATCACGGAAGGTTCAATCAACGTAGGTAATTCAACATGTATCTCGGCTTCTGGAGCAGGAATTAACAGGGTTTGGTTGGCCTTCAGGCCCTTTTTAATCTCAGGATTGGCAGCGATGACATCCTCCATCGTGACGTTATAGGCTTTGGATATGGAGTAGAGAGTTTGGCCTTTTTTAACCTGATGGATAAAAAAATTCTTGCCATTGATGGTTCGAAGCTTGTCTGAATGAATCTGATCATACCCATCCTGAGCGATGGCATGGGTATTAAATAAAAAAAAGATCCATCCAATAATCAGTATATATCTCATTATCTGATAATTATTCCCATTCGATCGTGGCTGGAGGTTTCGAGCTAACATCGTAGACAACCCGGTTTACTCCTTTTACCTTATTGCTGATCTCGTTAGAAACCCAAGCCAGAAACTCAAATGGCAATTGCGCCCAATCTGCTGTCATACCGTCAGTAGAGGTAACAGCTCTGAGAACCACGGCATTTTCGTAGGTCCGCTCATCTCCCATAACGCCCACCGACTGAATGGGTAACAGTACCACAAATGCCTGCCAAACCTTATCGTAAAGGCCATGCTCACGGAGTCCCTCAATGAAGAGGTTATCGGCCTCCTGAAGAAGTAGTACCTTCTCCTTTGTGATATCGCCAAGAATCCTGACAGCCAGCCCCGGTCCGGGAAAAGGATGACGTCCAAGAATCAACGGATCTAACCCGAGCGCGTTGCCCACACGTCTAACCTCATCCTTAAAAAGCGAGTTCAGCGGTTCAACAACTTTCAGGTTCATATGAGCGGGAAGTCCGCCAACATTGTGATGCGATTTGATCGTTGCGCTGGGTCCTTTAACCGATCGGGATTCTATCACATCGGGATAGATGGTTCCCTGGGCAAGCCATTTGATATTCTTGATTTTCTTGGCTTCCTCTTCAAACACTTCAACAAATACGCGTCCGATAATTTTTCGCTTCTTCTCTGGATCAGAGACCCCTTTGAGTTCATTGAGGAAACGATCAGATGCGTCGACACCGATTACATTCAGATGCATGTGCTCGTAGGAGTCGAGTACTTTCTGAAACTCATCTTTCCGCAGCAACCCATTGTCGACGAAAATACAATGCAGGTTGGAACCAATGGCTTCATGCAGAAGCATCCCGGCAACGGAAGAGTCGACACCCCCCGAAAGACCAAGAACCACCTGTTCTTTATCAAGTTGATCCCGCAACTCTTTGATTGTAGATTCGATGAAAGACTCGGGGGTCCACGACTGATGGCATCCGCAGATATCCACTACAAAATTTTTAAGCAACACAGCGCCTTCTGTGGTATGGTATACTTCGGGATGAAACTGGATGCCATATGTTAGCTCATCTGTGATCCGAAATCCGGCAATGTCAACACTGGAGGTCGATGTGATCACACAGAAATTCTCAGGAACGTTCAGGATAGTATCTCCATGTGACATCCAAACCTGACTCCCGTTTGAAAGTCCTTTCATCAGGTCACTTTCAGGATTGATATAAGAGAGGTTTGCACGACCATACTCCCGAATTTTAGAAGGCATCACTTCTCCGCCTGATGCCAGTGCGAGATATTGCGCTCCATAACAGACAGCCAGTATCGGATACTTTCCGCGGATTTCGGAAAGATCGGGGATCAAGGGATCTTTATCCCTCACAGAAAAAGGGCTTCCGGATAATATAACCCCCTTAATATGAGCACCTAAAGGAGGAATTTTGTTGTACGGGTATATATCGCAAAAGACATTAAGCTCCCTGACCCGGCGCGCAATCAGTTGGGTATACTGAGAGCCGAAATCGAGTATAAGGATGGTCTCTTCCATGGTACAAAAATAAGAAAATATTTTACCTGATCAGGGTCGCATTGTATTCAGTGCGGTTTCCAACACCGTCAGTAATGATCAGCTGGAATTTGTTCGTACCGGCTTTGATCCGGCTATCGTATTTGTACTCCAGCCTGTTCTGTTTGGCATCATAATCCATTAAAATCCAACTCCCGTTCAATGTCCCACGGTAACTTTTGATTCCGGAGAAATCATCTGAGATTGTGAGTACGATTGTACTCTGCTTGCTGATGTTCTTGTTGTTATAAATATTGACTGCCTTGATTTTAGGTGGCATTGAATCTACGCTGATAGTGTAAGCTCCAAACTCGCGTATCTTTCCAGTCACATAGCCATCGTTGAATTTCCCTCCCTGACTGACAAATTTTCCACTTTTTTCAACCTTTGCAAGAAGTGCTCTTGATTCAAGCCATCTTGGAAGAGTTTCGGCTCTGATTGAAAGGGTGCAGCGAAGATGCATCGGAGTCTCTTCATCCTGCAAATAATGAACACGGGAGTAACTTCCGTTTATTGGAGGCTTTGTAGTGTATTGAAAATCCAGATCTTCATAGAGGGTATTTTCAGGCATCATAAAGTTAAGGTAGGTATTTTCAAATTCGTTTTCCTGATCCCAGGCGAAACTATTCGAAGGCGTAGTTGTTTCAGTTGGCCCTACACCAGAAGAGGTGGGCGGATGACTTTTCACCCAAAATGTAATCTGAGATGTATTGCCATAAGAATCTTTAACAACATATTGAATTTTGTGCGCCTTCAGGTCAGTAAAATTAACAATGCCCCGGTTGACTACTCCATCGAAAATTTCCAGATTGTTTCCGGGAGCGATATATGACCTGAAAAATCGCTGTTTGTTCTTAATGTTCTGGGGATAGTCAAGGATCGCATTAACATACCGGGTATCAGCAAAGGCATACCTGTCAATACGCTGGCCGAATACCTTCTCTCCATCAACCTTCAACTCGATCGATTTAATTCCGCAACGAATGGATGATGTATTTTGAAAATCGTATGCTTCTATCCCAAAGATGATATCACCTGAAACCATGACTGTATCGGACGAAACGACTCCATATTTCCCATTACCTCCGGCAGCCTGCAGTGCTTTCGGATTGGAAGTATAGTTTACCATTGCAGTTTGGCCATAAGGGTAGATTTTTACCCATTTGATCTGGGGTTGAAGGTTGTCCTGAATTCGGATTCCAAAAGAGAGGGGATCCAAAGGATCCTGACTTCGGCCATCTCTTATCTCAAAATGAAGATGAGGGCCTCCTGATGAGCCTGAATTTCCTGAATACCCGATCACGTCACCTTTCCGCACCTGAATTTTGCCGGACGGAACAGTGACATCAATCGAAAATGACTCCTTTGCATACTGTTGCTCATATGCATAAGCAGCTATCTCTCCGCGAAAACGATCCAGATGCCCGTACACCGTTGTGTAACCGGAAGGATGACTGATATAAATTGCTTTCCCAAAGCCCCAGGGGGAGACGAAGATCCTGGAAACGTATCCATCTGCAGCAGAATAAACTGGCTTGCCTGTCACCCCGGCAGTACGAATATCGATTCCCGAATGAAAATGATTTGGTCTAATCTCACCATAAGATCCTGATAGTGAAAGAGTAAAATCGACGGGGGACCGGAACAGGGTTTGAGAATAGTTGGTCTGAGAGCTGCCGGTGAGAGTGACTAATAACAACAGGAGAGTGAGGGAAACACCAACTGCCAACTGCCTACTGCCTACTGCCAACTGCCTACTGCCCATTGTCTGCTAACTTACTTACAGTTTCAGAAAGTTCTCCCATGTTGTCAATCACCCGATCAGCCTGTTCAAATATCCCCGTCAGTTTATTTTCATTGTAGTAAACCGTCTTCATTCCAGCCCTTTTAGCCCCTACGATATCCTTGGTATAATGATTCCCAACCATCAAGCAATCTTCAGGTGCAACGTCAAGTTTCTCGGCAATAGTGAGGAAAAACCGAGGATCGGGTTTCCCATAGCCAAGTTCTTTTGAAGAGAAAAAATTCGCAAAAAAACTCTCTGCTCCAACACGTGCAAGCGCTTTTATCATCTCTTCTGTTCCCGAATGAGGGGCATTGGTAGCAATACAAAGCTGATATTGAGTAGATAATTTACTCAATGAATTTTGCGCTCCGGGAACCCAATCTACCTGATCCCAGAGGTACATTGGACCCGGAAGTGCATAGTCGATCATAATTGTACCACCCCAGTCAAATATTAGTAGTTTAATCATTCTTGCAACGGGCTGGCAGGTATGAGAATTCATTCGAGTAGGAGATCATCTGCTCCGAAAAGTCATCCGGATAGGTGACTACGATATCTGTCAACGAATCGTTCTGGTAAACCGGTGTGAGAACGGGGTTAATAAATCCACCGTAAGGAGAGATATTGAGTTTTTTATAGCGCTCCAGCATCTGGTTGTGCAGCTCGGGATCCACTTTAACGCCATAGGTCTCAACCAGCTCTTTCCCCGCCTCGTAGTCGCCTGTAGATTTGATTCGCTGGATCTTGTTCAGCAACTTGCCGAAAAGTTCACGTAACCCTTCATAATCATTCACCTTGATGTACGTTGTCCCGTCTCGTTCAATCAGTTCGATGATGTTTTTATCTTTCCCTTGCTCGTAGCACCATGAGGCTATCAGTTTCCGGTCGCGCATGTGTGCCTGCTCAATGTCTTTCCCCGGTTCAATTCTAACCAGTTGTGTGAGGTAGCCATTTCGTATGTAATTATCATATTCAGCTTTCCCAACCTCCAACGAAGGTATCAGTCCCAGCTCAACCAGCTTGGGATCCATAATGTAATATAAAGCGAACAAATCGGCCCGCGACTCTTCCAATGCTGAGTGGTAATTCTTCATAGCATCAGGACTGGTACCTGGCAACAGTTGTCCGGCCGCATGGCCAAGGCACTCGTGCATATCTGTGGTCAGGTTTCCTGCCAGGAAGCCATATTCCCGTTGCCGCTGAATCTCTTCAGGCGACGAGGCGAACTCTTCAAGGAAACCGTTCCCCAATGAGGACTGGTCATATGCGTAGGTGATATTTCCCATGGTAACCGATTTAGAGCCATGATCTTTCCTGATCCATTCGGCGTTGGGAAGATTGATGCCAATTGGAGTGGTGGGATCGCAATCGCCTCCGAGCTGGGCCACGGTGATTACTTTAGCTGTAACCCCTTTAACCTCTTTCTTCTTAAATTCGGGATCTACAGGGCTATTATCTTCAAAGTACTGTGCATTGTCGGCCAGTGTGATGGTACGTTCTGTTGCTTTTTTGTCCTTGAAATTCACTACCGACTCCCAGGTTGCTTTCATCGACATCGGGTCGCCGTATGTTTCAATAAAGCCATTGATAAAGTCGACATCCGAATTCTGATCGGCTAACCACATAACGCTGTAATCGTCAAATGCAACCAGGTCGCCGGTTTTATAAAACTCTATCAATTTATCCAGGGCCGCTTTTTGTTCGGCTGTTTCGGTAACGGTAGCAGCTTTTTCCAGCCAATAAAGAATCTGTTCAATTGCCGGATGGTACATACCATCAAGTTTCCACACGATCTCGGTCATCTTGCCATCTTTCTTAACCAGTTTTGAATTCAAGCCGTATGAGACCCGTGTATCCTTGCCTGCCTTAGCGTCATCCGACCTCTTTTGTGCGTAAAAATCTTCCACCTCATCCTGGGTCACTCCTTCGTAGAAATTGCAGGCTGATGCTTCAATCAGGTCGGTCCCCGAATCCAGACTGATGCGCTTTGCTGCAACTGTAGGATCGAAGATGATCGTTGTGATCTCTTTAGTAAACTCTTCAGGTATCTGGCCCTCTTTCATTGGCAGCTGATCCTCAGGAACTCCGTTAAGAAGTGTTGTAAAATAATCGGTTGATACGTCAGGGAAGAATTTATCGGTACTGTAATGGTGATGAATTCCATTGGAGAACCATACCCGTTTCATATAGGTTTCAATGTTTTTAAAATCATTGGATGTACGGTCGCCCTTGTAGTTCTGATAAATGGCTTCCAGGGTTTTTCGTACGAGGAGGTTGTTCTTGTAATTCTGATCATAGGTAATGTCACGTCCACACAAAGCAGCCTGTGAAAGGTAATAGACCAGCTCCTTCTGTTTTAGTGTAAGTTCATCCCATCCCGGGATCTGGTACCGAAGAATCCGCAGGTCGGCAAACTGTTCGGCCTGCCATTTGAACTCACTATTCTCCTCTTTCTTTGTGCCGTTACAGGCCACCATTGTAACCATCATAGTCATTGCAATTAAGTAGATCGTCTTTTTCATACATCTTGGTTTTAGTAGTCATACACTTTACATCCCGGGTTCTCAGATTTGAACTTGGCGATCCGCCTGGATGAGATTCTGGTATTGAATATTTTAACTGATTTAATGTTCTTCATGTTATTCAGCACATCTATATTGCTGATCTTGGTATTGTAGATCTCGAACACTTCCAGCTTCCTGAGATTCGCCAGATCTTTGAGGTTTTTGATGGGTGTTCCCGAAAGCTTAAGTACCTCCAGGTTCACCAGGTTTGCGAGGGGACGCAAATCATCTACCTGGGTATTTTCCGCATCAATTTCGATCAAGCCGGTGAGGCCCGACAAAGGAGAAAGATCACTGATGGCATTTTTAGAGAATCCGAGTCTCCTGAGCCAAGTCATCCTGGTCAATGGTTCCAGTGTTGTTACTTTCGTATCGGAAAACCTCAACTCTTCCAGGCGTGAAAGAAATACAACCGGCTGAAGTG
This sequence comes from uncultured Prolixibacteraceae bacterium, assembly GCA_964642545.1. Taxonomy (GTDB): domain Bacteria; phylum Bacteroidota; class Bacteroidia; order Bacteroidales; family FEN-979; genus QYOJ01. Next base: position 80,365 of record CAZXQU010000001.1, read on the forward strand.
TGACAATCGACTGATCATCTTTGACTACCAGACTTTTAATATTGACAATCTGTTGCAGCTGAAATTTATCGGGATCCTTTTTAAACTGTACCTCTTGGCGAAAAGCCTCCTGCCAAACGCCTGGCAGCGAATTCCACCAATTGGTATTTTCATACGTCTGGCTGATAACCAGGCAACCGGGGTTCTTCGACATGAAATCGTTGGCCTCCTTTTTTGTAATCCCTGAATTATCAGCCAAAATCAGTTCCAACCCGGCTAATCGTGTAAGCGGGGAAATATCGGTAACCTTGGAATTATCCAGATTAAGATATTTCAGTTTTACCAGTGCCGAAAGAGGTGCTACAGAGGTAACATCCGTCGATTTTGCATTGAGATAGCTGAGATTGAGAAGATCTTTAAGCGGGTCCAGGGTGGTTATAGGAGTCAGAGAGCAATCCAGCCATCTCAGTCGCGGCAGTTCCATTACAGGAGCCAGGCTTGTTATCTCGGTACGTCCATTGATAATCAGGCTGTCGATGGTCATTAGCCTGTGCAGTTGCTCACGTGTAGGAGGATTATCCAACTTCCTGTATATAAAGAAAATCTTCTGCCATTCGTTGGGCATCTTACCCCACCACGCTTCAAGTTCTGAGGAGGCAAAACTGACGACAACATCAGGATGATCGATCATAAACTGTACGGCATTGTCTTTCCTGACCAGGGTTTGATCACAATATATTTTTCGCAATGAAGGAATTGAAGCCAGAGGCCCAAGGCTATTCACCTGGGTGTTATTGAAGGTCACCAGCTCCAGTGCATCCAGGTTTTTAAGTGGCTCAAGTGCAGTAACCGGTGTGTTTGAAAAATCAATGACAAAAAGGTTCTTCAGTCCTGTAAGCGGAGTCAGGTCTTTCACTTTGGTCTGGTTCATCCGAAGCACCTTCAGATTCGTAAGTTCGGCAAGTGGTTTCAGGTCAGAAATTCCCGTGGAGCTGATATCCAAAACCTCAAGCAATGGAAAGCTTGCAACGATAGAGGGATCCGTGATGGCAGTATTGCTTATGTTTAACTCCCTGATTTGATTGCAATATTTCAGAGGATCGAGTGTGATCACCTTGGTCCCGGAAATGTTCAGATTTTCCAGCGCATTTAGATTTCTCAAAGGCATCATGTCGGAGACGAGGGTGTTGGCAAGGTTGAGTGTGGTGAGATGAGAGAGTTTTGAAAGTGGCTCCACATTTGCAATATTGGAATTGCCTGAAAGGTCAAGTGTTTTACTATCCGCGATCCTCAGAAAAAGTCCGTAAATCCGTGAATCCTTAATAGTGAGAGGGACATCGTCAACCATGGCAACCGTATCGTTGTAGTGTTCTATCTGACTCAGCATCAAACCATCATCTACTTTAATATCCTTCCCGAATATATCGTGCCACTCCTGCGAAAGGCCGTTCCACCAATTTCTCAGGTCCTCCTTCTCATTCAGTTTCGTAGTGTAAATGCTAACGATCTTGATCTGCTTCTTGTTCTCATCGTAATTGATCTCAATGTAACGAACCATATTGGTATTGACCGAATCACCATCGAGGGTTAATCCTTTTAGGGAGCGGTTGGCAGTTGCCTTGAAATAGCTCTGCCCGGCATGGTTACTCATAACACTCACATCCTGTACCTGATATTCAAACTTCGCCCCTTTGAAAAAGAAGTCCACATCTGTTAGGTATGCCTGAACATCTTTGTAGAGTGGAACAAGTCGTTTGACATCCAGATCGTCTTCGATCTGCACTTCACTGTCCCAGAAAAATTTCTTGTAACTTTCGTTGATAATGGTCTCTTTCTCCTTGACCGAATTCTGTTTATCGGCCAGGAAGTTCAGCGTGCTCTCCAAAAATTTTACTATCTGGTTGGCCTGCTGTCGGTAGACCTCCATCTCCGCTTCCGGTATGGAAGATGCCTTGGGCTCGTCGGTAACTTTCGTAGTTTTTCCGGTGCTCTTTTTCTGACCGAATACTGAATTTTGAATCAGGCAAAAACCGAAGGAGAGTATCAGAGCAAAGGATAATAGGAAAAATTTACTTTTCATGTGTATAGTTCCTGATGATTTCTTTTTTCTCCTGGTCATTCACGCGGACCAGATTTGATATCAGCCATCCCGAGTTGTTCTGGTAGCGGTTAAAATAGGAGACTTCGAAGTACCAGTGGGGGATCTGAAAAAAGTGAAACTTCACATTGTTTGAAGAGACAAACTTCAGGTTTCCATCCTTGTACTCTTTCAGGAAGATGGCAAGCTGGTCGGGATAGTAATCTTTTTCGAGGTAGTACCCAATATTGGCCGGATCTGTAAACATTTTGCGCAGAGTCATAAAATCCAGCTCATGACTCATTGGGTGCAGAAAATTCTCTCCACTAACACTGTCGCCAACATGGTTGAAATATTTCTCAAACGCGCTGCAATGCACATTTGAGAGGACCCATTTGTATCCTTGGCGCTCTGCCTCCAGTTTGAAGTAGAGAATCATATGAATTGGCTGACGATTGTATGTGAACTCGGAGCTCACTTCTGCAAACCAGCTATTGGCATGAAAGTCGAGAAACACCGGATTTTTTTTGCCGTTTACATCCAGGATAAAAACATCTCTGGCATCCTTTGTGATGAGTGGGCTGGAGAGGTCGAACAGGATATTGAGGTACTTATTGCGCAATTTTACGGAATGGTACTCTCCATCGGTGTCGTAGAGCCGTTTTCCCGTAACATCCTCCTCTCCGTTGAATCGATGGAAGAATTGGTTGATTTGTTTGGTTTGAGCATAGAGCATCGACTCATCTCCCTGGAAGGTTTGAACCTGTCCGAGAGAAAATAAGGAACTTATCAGCAGGATCAGTATTAACAGGGAGTTTTTCATTTTGTTCAACTTAGGGATATGAAAAATGCAGCATGCAGTGTGAGGTTGATCTTCTGCATCCTGCATTTTCATTGGCAGATTAGTTACTTCGAGGTTTCTTTAACCCGGATATCTCCCAGCAACACATCCCAGAAGCCAATCATGCGACCACCGATCTGTGTCTCTTTACGTTTGACATATACTGTGATATCTTTTTTTGTGGTATCCTCGTATACGAGTCCTTTCTCTTTGTCATAACCCTGAAAACGCTGGAAAACCGTGATCACCCCAACATAGGTCCCGTCGGGCTGACGCTCCAGATCACTGACATACTGAATCTTATACCATTCGATCACTACCCGATCGTAATTGAGTTGCATCAACCGGTCAAAGTACTCACGGATTTTATAATAGTGAACTTCAGGTTTGGCCAGAGATGAAACACCCATTTCACTTCCAGGCATAAAAAGTTCAACAGCCCGTTCGATCACTCGCTGAGCTTCGGACCAAGGGGTATCTTTATTCCCGATGATACTGACATATTTACTCAAATCCCTGACTTTTTCAAGTGCCAGGCTATCGATTGCCTGTTTTCGTTGTGGTGAGAGATCATCATTTCCCTGTGCAAACAGGCCTGCTGATAACACAATCAGGCCAACTATTACCATTGTTCGTTTCATGAATCTACTTTTTAATTAAGTCAAGTTCTTTGATTTTTCCAGCTGTATCCATCTTGTACGAATCCACAGCATTACGGTTCTCCTTCTGATCTTTCAGAAAGTTCAAGTAATTATTGATGGTTGTTGGTTTATCATAATCCACAATAGATCCTTCGCGGCTGATGATGATCAAAACAGGGATGTCGGGCGCCGAGAAGTAATTGAGAGCCCCGTCGATCAGGCTGTTTGCCGTACTGGTATTGCCCGACCGGGCGGCATCGGCAATCGACTGAAATGAACTCTCGAGCTTAGTCTTCAGCGACATTTCCCCTGAAGCCATTGTTCTCATATCAGCAATCTTCTTCTCCAATCGCCCAAGCAACTCGTTGATCTCGTCATCACCAAGATTTTCAGCCTTAATTTTATTCATTTCCACTTCCAGCTGATCGGCAGTGAGGTTCTGCTTATTGACCAGCAAGTCGTAAAGTTTGTTTCGGGCAACGGCGACCTTCTGTTCCCTGATCTTAGCCTGTTCGGCATAGGCTTTCTTGCTCACCTGCTGCGCCTGTAAAATAAGCTGGTTCAGCTCATTGTCTCCAAAGTTTTTATTGATAGCTTCTGAGATAGCTCTATCCTGTTCTTCAAGGGTCATCGTTGTAGTGCCATCGATAATCCCTCTCATCTGTTTTTTATACATCTCGATCTGAGCCTTTTTTTCCTTTTTTGTCAGTTTACCAGTCGACTTACAGGAATCAAAGCTCACCGCAACCAGGGCGACGAGGGTGAAGACAACAACCTGCTGCCAGCCAAAGGATTTTAATCTGTTTACGATATTTGTCATGATTCAGTTTATTATGATTTGTAAAATGGAAATTTAACCACTTTTGCTTTGAGGGCTTTATCCCTGATTTTTATATAGATTTCGCTTCCTTCCTTTGCGAATGCCGGAGGGACATACCCCATACCAATCGCTTTTTTAACGGCGGGACCCATCGTTCCACTGGTTACAGTACCTATGACCTCACCTTGATCATCCACAATTTCGTAATCGTGCCGTGGAATTCCCTTGTCGATCATCTCAAAACCAATGAGTTTTCTTGATACGCCATCCCGCTTCTGAACTAATAACGCATCCTTATTAATAAAATTTTTCTCATCGGTGAATTTTGTGATCCATCCCAATCCTGCTTCGAGGGGTGAAGTGGTATCGTTGATGTCATTTCCATAGAGGCAAAAGCCCATCTCAAGTCTCAGAGTGTCTCTGGCAGCAAGACCGATCGGTTTAATCCCGAATTCGGCGCCGGCTTCCATTACTGCCTTCCAGACATGGGGTCCGTCTTCATTTGCCATGTATATCTCGCAACCTCCCGAACCGGTATAACCCGTAGTGGAGAGGATTACATCTTTCACTCCTGCAAACGTCACCTTTTTAAATGTATAATACTCCATGTCGAGGATGGGAGTATCCGTAAGTTTCTGCATCGCTTCCAGGGCTTTGGGCCCCTGAACAGCCAGTTGTGAGATTTCGTCGGAGGCATTATAGAGAGTTGCCCCCATCTTGTTCTGTTTGTTGCACCATGCCCAGTCTTTGTCAATATTGGAAGCATTGACTACCAGCAAGTATGTCTCTGCATTGATCCTGTATACCAACAGGTCATCCACGATGCCTCCCTGCTCATTCGGAAAACAGGAGTACTGAACCTTCCCGTCAACAAGCTTTGATGCGTCGTTAGAGGTTACCCACTGAACAAATTCAAGAGCTTTAGGACCTTTTACCCAGAACTCCCCCATGTGGGAAACATCAAATAAACCAATACCATTGCGCACGGTTTCATGCTCGGCATTGATGCCTTCATATTGCACCGGCATATAGAAGCCGGCGAATGGGACCATTTTGGCACCCATTTCTTCGTGAAATTTTGTAAAAGCAGTATGTTTCATGTGTAATAATTAGTTGGAAAAGCGATTCAGGAAATCGGTGCAAAATTAGAAAAAATTATCAGGTATAATGGCGATGTTCATATTATATAATAACTTTGTCGGCCATGATAAACCTGCGACAAAACACGCCCCGGTGGCTGATCTTCCTGATCGACATGTTGATCGTTTTCACTTCTGTGATTATCGCCTATCTCTTACGATTCAATTTCGATATCCCCCAGATTGAACTGGATCCCCTTCCGCAGATTCTGGCCTATATGATGGCTATCCGGGCTATCACTTTTCTGATCGCAAAATCGTATACCGGCATTGTGAGGCATACAAGTACGGCAGATGCGCTGCGAGTGTTAGCTACCCTTCTCGCAGGGAGTATCTGTTTTGGGTTTACAAACATCGGCACATATCTTTATAACCACACCTTCTTTATCCCATTCTCCATCATTATTATTGACCTGCTGGCAAGTACCTTTGGCATGATCACCTTCAGGATGGTGGTAAAACTCGCCTTCCTGGAATTTCAAAACCCGGTTCGGTCAAAAGTCAATGTGATTATATACGGAGCAGGAGAGGGAGGTATTACTGCCAGAAGGGTTCTGGCCCGGGATGCAGGAACCAAATACAAAGTACTTGCTTTCGTTGACGATGACCCGGCAAAATCAGGAAAAAAACTTGAAGGGATTGACATTATCGGGCCCGAAAAATTGGAGAATTTACTACAGACCAATACGATCGCACATGTGATCCTCTCGGTACAACGATTTGATCCCGACAAACGGGACTGGTTGGTCGACCTCTGCCTGAATTATAACACGAAGGTACTCACAGTCCCTCCCATGATTCGATGGATTAACGGAGAGCTGAGCTTTAAACAGATCCGAAAGATCAATATCGAGGAGTTGCTGGAACGGGATGAGATCAATCTCAATGATGAGATGATCTCACAGGAGACTTCCGGGAAGGTAATCCTGGTAACCGGCGCATCTGGTTCTATTGGAAGTGAGATTGTTCGCCAGTTGGTCAGATTTCATCCGAAGAAACTGATACTGATCGACCAGGCTGAAACCCCGCTACATTTCCTTGAACTGGAATGGATGAATAATTTTCCTGAATCGAAAGTTGAGTTCATCCTCGGCGACATCACCAACGAACCAAGGATGAGAGCAGTTTTTGAGTCGGCCAAACCAGATGTTGTATACCATGCTGCCGCCTACAAGCATGTTCCGATGATGGAGGCCAACCCGGTGGAGGCTATATGGACCAATGTGTTGGGGACGCGTATCATCGCTGATCTGGCTGTGGCAAATGGTGCCTCGAGATTTATCATGATATCTACTGATAAAGCAGTAAATCCGACCTCGGTGATGGGGGCCACAAAACGGATGGCCGAAATTTACATCCAGGCGCTCGACGGGAGTGGTGAAACGAGATTCATCACTACCCGATTCGGTAATGTCCTTGGCTCCAACGGATCAGTGATCCCTTTATTCAGGAACCAGATAGAAAGTGGAGGTCCTATCACTATTACGCATCCCGAGATCACCCGCTACTTCATGACAATCACCGAAGCGTGTCGCCTGGTTTTGGAAGCAGGTGCCATGGGGAAAGGAGGTGAAATCTTCCTGTTCGACATGGGTAAATCGGTTAAAATCCTGGATCTGGCAAAAAAGATGATCCAGCTTTCGGGGCTTACCCTGGGAAAAGATATCCAGATCCGTTACGTAGGGCTTCGTCCGGGCGAAAAACTTTATGAAGAGCTGCTGAACAAAGAGGAGAACACGTTGCCTACCCATCATAAGCGAATCCTGATTGCCAAGGTCAGGGCATATGATCTGGAGGAGGTCAAGCGTCATAATGCTGAATTAATCGCAATGACAACTACACACACCGACATGGATCTTGTCAGGAAGCTGAAGGAGATAATCCCGGAATACTTAAGCCAGAATTCAGTGTATGAGGAGTTGGATTAATACTCCTCAATCCTTTCCAGCAACTTCTCCAGATGTTCAGCCGTAGTAAACGGGTTCATCAGTGTGGTGCGCAGGTAAATGACACCCCGTAAAGTGGTTTGGACGATATAAAACTCCCCCTCTTCCAGGATTTGTTTCCGTATCAGCGAATTCTTCCTGTTTTGCTCTTCCAATGAGAGTGATGAATCATTGAGCCTGAAACAGACAATGTTGGACTGCGGTTCCATCGCCAGTTCAAACCTGTTTCTCCTCTTTATCAGATTGGCAAACTCCCGGGCAAGATCATATAATACCGTCACATTTTCGCCAAGGACCTCAACACCGTGAACTTTTACAAGGGTAAAGAACTTCAGACTCATCATCAACTTAGTACATTCAAACGTCCGTTGGCCATAATTATACCACTCGGGATCTACATCTTTTTGCCACAGGTACTGTGCATCCTGCTGAAATGTATGATAGGATTGGTCGGCATGTTTATACAACAACGCTGTGGTGAGTGCCGGAGTCATCAACATCTTGTGGCAATCGATCACTACAGAGTCGGCCAAATGAATCCCATTCACCAGGTACTTGTATTTTTCTGTAAAAATTACGGGTCCGCCATGGGCGCCATCCACATGAAACCAGATGTTCTTGTTGGCTGCAAATGCTGCAATGGCTTCCAGATTGTCATAGGAACCTGTGGCAGTGGTGCAGGAGCTTCCAACAACTGCAAATACCTCTTTTCCCTCTGATTTTGCTTTTTGCCATGAATCCTCCAAAAGATCCACCTTCATCTGAAAATCAGTATTGGTCTCAACAAGGATAATTCCATCAGAACCAAGACCCATGATCCGGGCGGCCCTGTCCACACAGTAATGGGCTTCAGCCGAAACCATGATGGACAATTGTTTCCCGTCATTTCCATTCGCCCAGATATTCCTCCCCGAAACCGCCTTCCTTGCAGAAAGCAGAGCCGTGAGGTTGGCAAGGGTCCCACCAGAAGTAAAGAAACCATCTCCGTTCTTCCCAAATCCGAGGGCATGTGTAAATACCTGAACGGCCAGTTTCTCCATCGCCGTAGTTACACTCCCCATCTCATACCCTACCATACCATTATTTACAACACCGGCCAGGAAAGCAGCCAGGGCAGTTACCGGAGCCGTAGGTGTTAACTGGTGCCCCATATATTTTGGATGAAGCAAATGGATGGATCGGGCGATGATATCATGAAAGAATGGCGTCAGGTCATCTCCCTCAATGGTGTAGTTTTTCCAGAATTCCACCTGTTGGTCAGGTTCAACCCAATCCAGAACCGGCATATCCTGTCCGGTTTTTGCCTGCTCCATATAATCAGCGAGCAGATCGACCAGTCGATGTCCGTTTTTCCTGAAACTCTCTGTATTAAAAACGTCTGAAATCGTTGATGCCATATAAAGTTATTAGTTGTTGCAGCAAAAATAACGAATGTCAGACAGTGTGCAGAAAAACTTTTACATTCGTGAAATATTTGGTGATGGAGTGATGGCCACCTTCGCTGAAGCTACGGCGGTTAAAGGTGATAGGCGTGATGAAATCGTAATTCATAATTCGTAATTCGTAATTGATAAAATGATTGTAATCCTCGGTCCAACAGCATCAGGTAAAACACAACTGGCTACCCGCCTGGCTTTTGAGCAGGACGGGGAGATCATTTCGGCTGATTCGCGGCAGGTATACAGGGGGATGGATATCGGAACTGGTAAAGACCTGAAAGAATATACAGTGGATGGGAAAGCTATCCCATATCACCTGATCGATATTGTGGATCCCGGATATGAGTACAATGTGTATGAGTTTCAGCAGGATTTCCTGAAAGCATACAGCGAAATTATTCAGCGAGGGAAAATCCCGATACTTTGTGGTGGTACAGGGTTATATATTGAGTCGGTTTTGAAAGGATACCGGCTTCCACGGTTGGAACCCAATCCTGAGTTGGAAGCAATGCTTGCTTCAAAATCCACGGAAGAGCTGATGGATCTGTTGAATACTTTACGGGAACAACACAATACAACGGATATCCTCAACCGGAAACGATTGATCAAAGCGATCCGTATCGGATTGGAGGAGTCGCGGCAAACCGAACACCACCAGGAATTTCCGGAGATTGAAACCATTATCATTGGAATCGCACCACCCCGGGAGATTATCCGTGAACGAATTACCAAACGGTTGCATCATCGTCTTGAACAGGGTATGGTGGAAGAGGTTGAGCGGCTTCTGGCATCAGGCATCAGTCCCGAAACCCTGACGTTTTATGGATTAGAGTATAAATTTATCACCCTTTATCTTATGAAAGAACTCACCTACGAAGAGATGATGACTCAATTAAATACCGGCATTCACCAGTTTGCCAAACGGCAGATGACCTGGTTCCGCCGCATGGAACGCAATGGGACGAAAATAGAATGGATTGATCCTTCCTCCTGGTGAAAATTGCTAGAATGGGAATCCTAAACAAAAGGTAAGCGGGATTTTCACCCCGGCATTGTTCGGAAAAATGTTTCCGTTAGAATAGTGTCCGATTTTGATTTCAACATTCAGATCTCTTTTTTTTCGAAAAAACATTCCAATTCCCATGTTGTCCTGAAAAGTAAAATGCTCACCGGTATTCTCGCCATCAATGATTTTTTCTGAGATATAGGTTGGACCTGCCACCGAATAAAAGAAGTAGAAGTCCAGCGGTTTTGTATGAAACACAGTGAATCGGAGTACCGGATACAGAGATAGGGTATAAAAAAATTTATTTCCCAGATTCGATTGCCAACACGAAAAACTTACTCCCCAATCAAAAGAGAACACCTTTACTCCATGGTAAATATTTCGTTGATAGTTGATGGTCAGCCCACGTCTGACTTCAGCATCCCCACCCCAGAATAACAATATCTTTGACAGAAAATTATTGACCCCATACCCAAAAACATTGGTCGAAAAGCCAACCTGAATCATTTGCTTTGGAAAAATATATCCTGTTCGTTCAGATTTTTCAACACGTTTTGCTGACAGGGGGAGTAATTGATACGAAAATCCGGTTGAATAGAAGATCGTATGGGGTTGTTTCGATGCCTTGTTTGGAGGAGTATATGAAGCACTCACCATCAATCCCCAATTTCTATGGAATCGGTACTTCAGCCCTCCCCCAACTAAAAAAGCCATGTTGGTCGCATCCTTCACAACGGGTTTCAAGGTATAGATATCATCAATCCCATTTCTTGTGACCACGCACACACCAATCTCCCCGTATATTGAAAACCGGTCATTTATCGGCAACTGCGGTTTCAATGACAACCCTGCAACATTCATCCAAACTGATCCATGGTCACGAACCAACGAAGAATCATTAATATAGTCGTATTCGGCCCACATCACAGGGCGCATGTAGGTTATCTGAGCTGAGAGGTATTTGTTAAACTCATGACCAAAGAGGACCAAACGAACTGCCGCATGTGGAACCTTTACAGATTCCATTGTAAATCCGGGCTCCATACTTGAGTGACCAAACGGATAATTGATATATCCGAGATTGATCTCAACGTATGAATTTCTCAGTACGGATGGAAATTGTGCTCGCTTATCCTGACCGGATACAGAAAACACCGATAGGATCGTAAATAAAAGCAGAAGACTATTTATTCCAATTCGGGATATCAATCTCTCTATTTTGTCTTATCCGGAAACTCCGGCACTTCAGGCAACTCTTTTGGCCAATTTTCCAGTTCAATCATGATCAGTTCGATGGCTTTGTTCAGCTGCTCATCTTCACCGGCATACTCCTTGGCAGGATCATTGTCGACCCACACATCCGGTTCAACACCAACGCCTTCCATCGCCCATTTGTTCTCCCTGAAATCATAGTTGGCAAATTCGGGTTTCTGCAATGACCCTCCATCGATGAAGGGCAAGGATCCGCGGATCCCAATCACACCTCCCCAGGTGCGTGTACCAACCAGCTTACCAAGGTTCAATTGTTTAAACTGGTACGGGAAGAGGTCACCATCAGATGCAGAATACTGGTCGATCAAACAGATCTTCGGACCCCACATAAATGGGATCCTTCCGGGAACGGGATCGGTATTTCGCGCCATCCGCATAATCACTGCTTCTCGCTTTAGGCGCTCGATAATCATAGGGGAGACATTTCCTCCGCCATTTCCACGGTCATCAATAATCAGCGCACGTTTGGTAAGCTGCGGGTAGAAATATTTCACAAATTCGTTTAGTCCGCCCGGACCCATATCAGGGATGTGAATGTATCCGACCTCCCCGTTTGTTGCCTCATTCACTTTGATGATATTCTCCTGCACCCAGTTATAGTAGTACAGATCAGCTTCATCAGCGACCGGCACAACAATTGTTTTATGTGACCCATCCGCATCAGGCTTTCCGTTCACTGTAAGCTCAACCTGAACGCCGGCTTTATTCACAAGTGATTGGTAGAAATCGTTCATCACTTTTGTGGAGATGCCGTCAACGGCAATAATGAAATCACCCTTAGCCACAGTAACACCCATTTCGGACAGAGGGGAGCGGTTCTTTGTTGACCAATTCTCACCTTGCAGGATCTCATTAATACGGTAATAACCTGATTTATCCCGTGTGATGGTAGCTCCCAGAAGCCCCAATTTGATCCTTTCGGGCTTGGGCTTATCTCCAGCACTTACATAAGCATGTCCAACGTTGAGTTCACCAATCATCTCACCGATGATATAATTAAGATCATTCCGGTTGTTCACATAAGGTACCAGGGGAGCATATTTCGCCCGGATGACATCCCAGTCTAAGCCATGCATGTTTGGGGCATAAAAGAAATACTTCATCTGACGCCACGACTCATTGAAGATCTGATTCCATTCAGCCTGCAGGTCCACCATAATCTTCATGTTAGAAAGATCCACATAATCCTTTTCAGTGATCTTGGATTTGGGAAGGTCTATCACAGCATATTTATCCTCTTTTACCAGTAACATCTTCTTATGGCTGGAAGCGATTTCATAGTTCCCATATTCACCCAGTTCCGTCTCTTTCTTATCCTTCAGGTTAAAGAAACAGAGTGTAGGTTGATCGCCACGTTTGTTTTTGACATAATACACATCACCATCAAGGGCACTAATTCCCCAGTAGATCCCGGCATCCAGCGGAAGTTTAACCGTTCGGGCCATAATTCCATCAAGATCAACTTTCATATCCAGATGTTTACTGTCATCTTTTTCTTTCGTATTTGGCTCCGCCGAACTCTTCTTCGCTTCTTTTCCTAATTTCGAATTTCCATCCTCATTTACCTCCACTTCATCGTTCTCATAAGCAAAGGGAGAGGGAGTACTTTTCGCCAGGGTAACGAAATAGATATTACTCATATCATTGTATGCATGATTCCACTCTGTCCAGCTGTATATCGGATTGAAATCACGATTGGATGCAAAAAAGAGGTATTTCCCATCCGAAGAGAAAGCCGGTTCTCCAACATCATACCATCCGTCAGTGACAGGAGTGGAAGTTCCGGAAGCCAGTTCATACAGAAAGATCTTTGACTCTCCGCGTTGAACAGGCTCTGTAAATGCAATCCATTTACTATCAGGCGACCATGTATAATCCTGGTATTCAAATGCTTTTGTTTGGGCAACAGTCACCACCTTTTTCGTTTCAATATCAACATACTGCAATCGTAGCATCTTATCGCTCCACATCAACTTTTTTCTGTCGGGCGACCACATAGGAAAATATTTATACGTGTCGGCATTTTTTGTAATCTGAACCGCCGGTTCACTTCCATCCTGGTTGATGATGTAGATTTCATCTTCACCCGTTTGATCTGAGACAAAAGAGAGGTACTTTCCGTCAGGCGACCACGCCACATCACGGTCATGAGCACCTGAAGAGAGTGTCAGGTCCTTTGTTATTCCTGATTTGACCGGGACAGTAAAGATATCGCCCCGTGCATCAAATCCAAGTCGTTTGCCATCAGGGGAAATTGTAAACGAGTTGATGATCTTACTGGCGTCTTTCAGCTGATTTCTTCCTGTGATGAAGTCGTTTGCAATGCTGATATCTATTTTTGAAGACTGCTCAGTAACCAGGTCAAAAGTATAGAGATATCCCCCATTCTCGTAAATGATCGCAGCATCTCCCATTGAGGGAAACTTCACATCATAGTTAGTATAGTTGGTGAGTTTTCTAGTCTCCTTTGTTTTCAGGTCGATGACAAAAAGATTCATGGTACGGTCGCGGTCGGAACAAAAATAGATCCTCTCCCCTCTCCACATCGGAAAGATATCCTGGGCAGGATTGTTGGTAAGATTCTCTGTTTTTTGACTGTTAAAATCATGGATCCAGATGTCGTCGGCCATGCCTCCTCGGTAATACTTCCAGGTACGAAATTCTCTGAAGACACGGTTGTAGGCAAGCTTTGTCTTATCCGGTGAGTACGAGCAGAAACCACCAACCGGCAAGGGAAGTTCTTCAGAGAGGCCGCCTTCCTTGTTGATCAGGAACAGCTGGCCTTTGAAGCTGTTGAACGATTGCTTTCTCGATCGGTAAACAATATTGTCATTGTCGCGCCAGGTCATTACGATGTTATTGGGTCCCATCCGGTCAGAGATATCATCCCGTCCCAGTGTTGCAGTGTATGTTAATCTCTTAGGGACTCCTCCTTGAGCAGGGATCAGAAAGACTTCTGTATTTCCATCATATTGTCCGGTAAAAGCAATGTTTGAACCATCCGGCGAAAACCGGGCAAACATCTCATAGCCGTCGGAATCGTTGGTAAGCTTGCGTGCAACTCCTCCTGTTTTAGCAACAGTATAGAGGTCTCCTGCGTATGTGAACGCGATCTGATCACCGTGGATTGCCGGAAAACGGAGTAACCGGGCTTCATCCTGTGCACTGACAACTCCGAGAAGAAGGAATGCAAAGAGCGTAATAGCTAGTTTTTTCATTATCATAAAATTGCGTTAGACTTCTGTTACAAGCCAAAAATACCCAGAATTCATGGAATGGGAAACAATTTTTGATGACAATATCTTTTTACACGATAAGATTTAAACCTCTCACCTTATTTATTCCCTGGTTTAATTGTCAGTTGAGCAAGGTGTAAAAGAATTCATATCCCCATGTGTAAATTCATCGAGGAGAAAATCATATTTTTGCAGAAAAACCGAAAGCTGGATCCCAGATCCCAGATCCCAGATCCCAAATCTCTAATCCCTAATCCCTAATCCCTGATTCTTTATGTCAATTGAAGTAAAATTTCCAGGCGGAGTGAAAGTAGACGCCCTTATCGAACCATTTGTAATTTCCACAGACCAGCCTGTCAGAGGAGGCGGAGAGGGTACAGCCCCTGCTCCTTTCTCACTATTTCTTGCATCACTTGCAACCTGTGCCGGCTATTATGTAAAAGCTTTCTGTGACTCACGTCAGCTCTTCTCGGAAGGGGTTTCCCTTACAATGGATACAATATATGATCCATTGAACAAAATGATTGGAAAGATCATTATTAAGATTATCGTTCCAATGGATTTTCCAGAGAAATATGATAATGCCCTGATCAATGCAGCCAATGTGTGTGCTGTGAAACGGCATCTGTCTGACCAGATTGAGGTCGAAACCCTTGTTGTAAGAGAATAAGGCACAGGGCACAAGGCACAGGGCACAGGAGAATGCCATGAAAGTTGCCGAATACCTAGAAGCACATCCCAAAGTAGCATGGGTTAAGTACCCCGGGCATAACGTGGGATTCTGTGTTTTGGCTGTATCCCTTGGGGGAATAGAGACCCTGATCCAGTATCCAGCATCCAGCATCTGGCATCCAGCATCAAAAATATCGCGTATATTTGTCCGTTTGATACGTAAACTGATTCGGATGATCCGCCAGCTGAAGATACTTATATCCTTTCTGGTCATATTAATCACACTGTTTCCTTCTCCTGGTTTCTCCCAGAAGGTAGCCCTTGTGCTTTCGGGAGGCGGAGCACGCGGGGCAGCCCATATCGGGGTAATCAGGGCACTCGAAGAGAACCAGATTCCGATCAACTATATAGTTGGTACTTCTATAGGTGCCATCGTTGGAGCTCTGTACGCCATTGGTTACACTCCTGATGAGATCGAGCAACTGATGAGCTCTCCTGAATTTTCCAATTGGGCATCCGGCTCAATTGACGAAAAGTACCGTTATTATTTCAGGAAAGATGATCCTACTCCCTCCTGGGTATCCCTTGATTTCAATCCCAAAAAGAAATTAAGTACAGTTATTCCAACCAACCTGATCAATCCATATGAGATTGATTTTGAGTTCATGCGCCTGCTGGGACCTGCAGCAGCGGCAGCCTGTTATAATTTCGATAACCTGATGGTCCCATTCCGGTGTGTTTTATCAGATATTGATTCCACACAACCATTGGTAATGAGAGGGGGGAATCTCAGTACAGCAGTTCGGGGATCCATGTCTATTCCTTTGATTTACAATCCTTTACGATATAATGATAAATTACTTTTCGATGGTGGCATGTACAACAATTTCCCGGCAAATGTTGCACAGGAGGACTTTCATCCGGATGTTATCATTGGATCAAGGGTGGCCCAGCGTTATAGCAAAGCTGACCCCGACGATGTGATCAGTCAGCTTATGATCATGTTGATGGAACGACAGAATGACACCATTACCTACCCAAACTCAGTGATGATCGTGCCTTCAATTCCCAAAATCAACCTGCTTGATTTTTCACAGACTGAAATTTTGGCTGATAGTGGCTATTTGGCGGCTATCTCAATGATCCCTGAGATTCGAAAGCTGGTAGCAGACACCATTACTCCCGAAGTTCTCCTCAGGAAGAGGACTATCTTCAAGGCCAAAGAACCTGAGATGTTATTTGATTCTATCGTTGTAACAGGACTCACAAAAGCGCAGGCTCAGTATGTCCAAAAAATATTGAAGCACAACCAAAAGACTGTTACCATCAATGAATTAAAAAAGGCCTATTTCAGATTCATTGATGAAGGTTTTGTCAAGACGATTTTCCCTACTACAAGGTACAACCCACAAACTGGATATTATGACCTTTACCTGGATATTCAAAAAGCTCCAGGTTTCAACGTGCAATTTGGCGGAAACCTCTCCCTGGGGACCAGCAATGAAGGATTTCTTCAGCTTCGGTACAAATATCTTTGGAACCATGCGATCAGGGTTCTGGCGAACGGATATTTTGGCAGATTCTATAGTTCTGCTAAGGTTGGCGGGCGGATTGACTTCACATCAAAACTACCCTGGTATCTGGAACTTTACTACACATATAACAATTACAACTATTTCAATAATACGACCTATTTCTTTGATGACCTGACACCCTCAAATATCAAGCAATGGGAGAGTTTTACTTCCCTAAAAGGGGGTATCCCTATTACGAACAAAGGGAAACTTACCCTGGGATTAATCAATGCGATTACCTCTTCTGATTATTACCAAACCAATGATTTTTCGCGACTCGATACAGCTGATCAAACCAAATTTAATTACTTCACTCCCAGGATCTGTTTTGAGCTGAATAGTCTGAATCGAAAACAATACGCCAATGCCGGAGCCCGTCTTAGCATTTCACTGACATATGTGAACGGGAGGGAGATTCTCATTCCCGGGTCCCAGTCAGCCAACAAATCAGAACAAACCGTGTATCATGAATGGCTTGAGATCAAAGGAATTTACGATAATTATTTTGAAACCATAGGTCCGCTCAAACTTGGCTTTTTTGGAGAAGTTTGCATAACCAACCAGCCATTTTTCTTAAACTACACATCCTCTATTATGTATTCACCAGCATTCCAACCGCTTCCGGAAATGCAGTCTTTATTCCTGCCTCAATTCAGGGCCTCTAGTTACCTGGCAGGTGGATTGAAAGCCATTTTAACAATCTATAAAAAGCTGGAAATCAGAGCCGAAGGTTATATATTTCAACCATATCAACAAATCCTGCAAAGCCCCATTGATTATACCGCGTACCATGGGCCAATCCTGAGTGACCGATCATACATTGCAGCAGCAACGCTCGTTTACCACACGTTTCTTGGGCCATTGAGTGCCGGCTTTAGTTTCTATGACAAATTACAAGATCCCTTTACCTTCAATCTCAATTTCGGGTATATCATCTTTAATCGTAGTGCCTTACCATAATCACCGTTATATTGCGGTATCAGAATAAATACTATTTTTGCAATTGAAAACACGACTTACCGGCATCGTTCGGAACCTTCAGAGTATTATTTATATGACGTTTGTTAACTCATGGAAAACAAAGAGCACACCAATCAGAATCCTGATCTGGAACAAAATCCAGTTCAGGAGGAGAATTCTTCACCTGTTGAATTAAAGGAAACATCCACAGAGACCCCGGAAACAGTTCCGGCGGCAACTGATTCTACCGAAGAAAAACCTTCCCAACCAGAAACAACTGAGAATGAGACTGACACTCCAGTTGTACCGGCAGAAATTCCGACCGCTGCCGAAGAAGAGACATCAGAATCCATTCCTGAAGAGATAGCAGTGGACGAGCCGCAAGCTGTTGAAGAGGTCCCTCCTATTGATGAGCCCACTGAATCAGTGGAGGAGGAAACGCATGAAGATGAGGAGGATCTTCACCTTCAATTGACAGACGAAAACATCAACCAGTATAGCCAGGCTCAGCTTCTTGATCTTTTAGAGGTTGCTGTCGCCGAAGCCGATCTCAATGCCGTAAAGGCACGGATTGCCATGATTAAGATGGCTTTCCTGAAGAAACGTGACGAATTGCATGAACCGGTTGATATAGATGAAGATAGGGACAACCCACCTGTAAAAAACAAGGAGCAAGACGAGTTAAATATCCGGTTTGAAGCCCTGTTTAGTGTTTACAAAGCCAACAAAGGGCGTTTCATGGCAGAGCAGGAGAAGCTTAAAAAAGAGAACCTGGAGCGAAAACGCCAGATTCTTGAAGAGCTGCGAAACCTGATCAGCTCTGACGAGACGCTTAAGAAAACATACGATGAGTTCAAAATCCTACAGGACCAGTGGAAAGAGGTTGGGATGGTGCCGAGAGGTGAAATCAACGATCTCTGGCAAAATTACCACTTCCTTGTTGAGAAATTTTTCGAAAAAGTCAAGCTGAATAAAGAGCTTAAAGACCTCGACCTGAGGAAGAACCTCGAAGCCAAAATTGAACTCTGCGAAAAAACAGAAGAGTTGCTACTGGAGCCATCCGTCTTGAAGTCCTTCAAACAACTTCAGAAATACCATGACGAATGGAAGGATATTGGGCCTGCTCCAACGGATAAAAAGGATGAGGTATGGGATCGCTTTAAGAACGCTACCGATAAAATCAATGAGCGTCGCCGCGAGTATTATGCATCTCTTGAAGAAGAGCAAAACAACAACCTGGAGACCAAAAACGCGTTGTGCCAACAGGCCGAAGAGGTCTTGACGAATCGAAATGAGACGGTCAAAGAGTGGCAGGATCAAACGCTCAAAGTCAATGAACTCCTGAAGATATGGAAGAGTATAGGACCGGTTCCTCAAAAAAATAATGCTGAAATCTGGACAAGGTTCAAAGGGTGCCTTGATAGTTTTTTTGCCAGCAAAAAAGAGTTCTTCGATCGCGTGAAGGATCAGCAGATGCACAATTACAACATGAAAGTTGACCTCTGTGCCCAGGCTGAAGCCGTCAAGGGAAGCACCGACTGGAAAAAGAGCACCAATGAATTAATTCATCTGCAGGAGGAGTGGAAAAAAATTGGCCCCGTACCGCGTAAACACTCTGACAAGATCTGGAAACGGTTCCGTTCGGCCTGTGATGATTTTTTTAAGACCAAATCGGCTTACTTCGCCAACATCCATACCCATGAGGATGAGAATATGAAGGCGAAAGAGGAGCTTCTATCCAAGCTTAAAAGTCATCAGTTCACCGAAGATAAGAGCAAAAATCTCGATGACTTGAAAACCTTCCAACGAGAATGGACTCAAATTGGCCATGTCCCTTTTAAAGAGCGTGACCGCCTTCAAAATGAATTCCGTAAACTGGTGAATGAACATCTTGATAAACTTAAGATAAGTGAAGTTGAGATGACTGCCATCAGTTACCAATCGAAGATGGAGTCAATGATGAACGATCCCCAGTCCAAACGGATAATCATACGGGAGAAGGAAAACCTGTCAGCCAAGATCAGCAAGCTTCGTGAAGACATTAATCTCTGGGAAAATAATATCGGCTTCCTCGCCAATTCAAAAAACGCCAACATTCTTAAAGATGAATTCGAAAAGAAGATTGACCTGGCTAAAAATGATCTGAAGGTGATGGAGGCGAAGGTTAAAATATTACGGCAGCAATAAAGGACGTGAGACGTGGGACGTGAGACGTGGGAAGTGAGACGTGAGACGTAAATCGTAAATCGAACTGCGAAGCACTCATGAACACCAATGAAATTAGTAATTTGTGAATAATTAATCGGAGGTCAAATTGTCCAGCAACTCCATAGGAAAAAACATCGTACTGACTACTTTCGGGGAGTCTCACGGGACTGCTGTTGGAGGGATTCTAGATGGATTTCCTGCAGGGATTGAGATCGACATTCCTATGATTCAATCGGAAATCAACCGGCGTAATCCTGCCAAATATCCGTTTGCCACAGCACGAAAAGAGGATGATAAACTGGAGATTCTTTCCGGTATCTATGACGGGCAGTCAACAGGGGCTCCAATTGCATTTCTGGTTTATAACCATGATCAAAGGCCCGAGGAATACGATAACCTGAAAGACCTCTACCGGCCTTCGCATGCCGACTTTACCTATGAGGCGAGATACGGGATCCGGGATCCGCGTGGTGGCGGAAGGGCTTCGGCACGTACCACACTTTCGGTTGTTGCCGGAGGAGCCTTTGCGAAACAGATTCTTGCCCTGAATAAAATCATTGTTATCGGGTATGTTTCCCAAATCGGGCCACATTCGCTACCAACAGGGTTTAGTCTTGCCGATCGTGCACTTGTAAAACTTTCTCCCCTTGCATGTCCGCATGAAAAGACGACCCAAAAAATGCTTGATTTCCTTCACACGTTGAAAGAAGAGGGCGATACAGCAGGAGGTGTCATCTCATGTGTCATCAAAGGTGTTCCCGCCGGAATCGGCGATCCGTTGTTTGGCAAAATCCAGGCCGACCTGGCCAAAGCGATGCTGAGCATCAATGCGGTAAAAGGATTTGAATACGGATCGGGCTTCAAAGCCGCCTCCATGAAAGGATCAGAGCACAACGATGAATTCATCCTGGAAGAGAACCTGATCAGAACAAAAACCAACCACGACGGCGGCATCCAGGGAGGCATCTCCAACGGGATGGACATCACCTTCAACGTCGCTTTCAAACCCATTTCCACCCTGAGCATGGAACAACAGACCATTAACCGCGATGGCGACCAGATAACCTACAAAGCCGAGGGCCGTCACGATGTATGTGTGGTTCCGCGTGCCGTTCCCATTGTGGAAGCCATGGCGGCACTGGTGCTGGCGGATAAGGTGATTAGTTAATGATGAGTTTCCCT
Organism: uncultured Prolixibacteraceae bacterium; assembly: GCA_964642545.1. Taxonomy (GTDB): domain Bacteria; phylum Bacteroidota; class Bacteroidia; order Bacteroidales; family FEN-979; genus QYOJ01. The sequence continues at coordinate 101,357 of CAZXQU010000001.1, forward strand.
GAGAGGATAACTTCATTCCCTTTTAGTTCAACCAGATAGATTCCTGAAGTGAACCCGATACAGTCAAGAACGATAGTCCCGGTCGAAAGATTTGTCTCAGTTTGCCATACATTCGTTCCTTTCATATCGAAAACAGAAAGGGTTCCTTGCGACTTATTCACAGTTGGTTGAAACGTTAGAACTGTTTGGTTCGTAGCGGGATTTGGATGAATGGAGAGTGTGGAAACAGCCAACCTAGGGGATTCAGGCAAACCGAGAAAATAATCGTACGACACATACGCTCCATTCTCGGTACAGCAAAACAGGGCAATGGCGCTCATCGACGGGTTGTGGGTGATCTGATTAATTGCCAGGTTTGGCAGGTTTGAGTTAATGTATGTCAGATCCCCTGTTCCCGGATGAAACCAGGCAACACCTTCCTGGGGAGGGTACGCATCCTCGCCCCAACCCACGAACACGTTGGTATAATCAAACCCGACGCAACTCATTCCAACAGACCAGAACTCAACATCCCAGCTCTCCCCGAAATCAGTTGATGACCAAAGACCTGACGAATAGCTGTTATCCGGGAAGACCCCGTACAGTTTCCCCTGGTTATCGAATCCCAGGCAACTGATCATAGGGCTGTAGGGATACAATGTCCAGGTAACTCCGGCATCTTCAGAGCCCCAAATCCCGTAAAGATTATCCATCTCTGAAACCACAAAATGGTTCTCATAGATATCCATTGATACGATAGACCGGTTTACAAAGGTATCGATGGAGGTCCATGTCAATCCGTCGGGAGAGGTGAGAAGTCCCATGTGATGACCAACGTAATAAGTTTGCTGGTTTTCGTCATAACAGATAAATTTCGGGATATCAACGAATTGAAGCAATTCAAAGGTATCAGAAACAGGATCGAACTGATAGATCCCATCAGAATATGTTCCATCCCCCATAATTACCAGAATGTTTTGTCCGTCGAGGTAGCAGGCATCTGTTACAGGTAAACTTGTGGGATGATCTGTCCATGTTTGTGAAATGAGATCGTACAGATACAATCCGCCGTCATGACAAATGCCCCAGTGTGGATGCTGGTCAATAGTGAAACAAATACGATTGGCCTGGATCCCTTCCGGTCCAAAAGGCGACCAGGAGGCATAAGCCTGTACTGACAGTAAAACCAGCAGGATCAATGTATGCTTCTTCATCTGTAGGAAAAATTTGGATAAAGTTACATCAATTAAATATGAAAGTCAAGGAATGGAAGAAATTAGGAACCGGAGCGAAGCGGAGCTCGGCGGAGCCAAATTAGGAAATTCTAACTTCTAACTTCTGACTTCGTGCTTCAAGCAGGTTCCTGCTGGCTAAGGCAGTGCCAGCTCCCCAGTCCCCAAATGATCTCTACCGAATCGATACCTACCACTTGGCGATCGGGGAAGCATTGTTCAAGGATGGAGAGAGCTACGTCATCCTCCCGGCAGCGGTATGTGGGAACGATCACAGCATGGTTGGAGATGTAGAAGTTGGCATAGGATGCCGGGAGCCGCTGATCTTCATAGACGACCGGCTTGGGCATGGGAAGTTCAACCACATCCAGCTGCTTCCCGTTGGAGAGTCGAAAACCCTTAAGCCTTTTAAGATTCTCTTTCAGTGGTTTGTGGTTTGCATCCAGCTTATTGGGCTCCACAACCGTAATCACACCGTCTTCCTTGAAAAATCGGGTGATATCATCGATATGTCCGTTGGTATCGTCACCGTCAATGCCTTCATCCAGCCAGAGAATCTGTTCAACACCATAATAGTTGCCCAGATACTCCTCTATTTCATGTTGAAAAAGGTTGGAGTTGCGGTTTTCATGGAGCAAACAGGCGGTGGTTGTAAGAAGGGTTCCTTTACCGTTAAATTCCACGGCGCCACCTTCCATTACGATACCCGGATAGAAGACCGGCAGATCCAGGTATTGGCCAACAAGCATAGGGATTTTATCATCCAGATCGTGAGGGTATTTGTCGCCCCATGCGTTGTAGCGCCAACTAACTATCACTTTAGGATCTTTGGCTTCAGGGTTGACCAGAAAAGCCGGTCCGTGATCGCGGCACCAGGCATCGTTGGTGGGATTGAGAAAAAACGTTATACGATCGAAATCCACTCCGATTTTATCCAGCTCCTTTGCTAGCCGCTCTTTCAGTTTGTTATCCCGAATGTTGATACAAACCTGTTCTCCCTTGGAGATCTCTTTGATAAACCGGTTGTAAAAGGGATAAATCTTCGGGAGTGTCCCGGGCCACGAATAGGAACCTCCATGTGGATAGCTCAGCCAGGTAGCCCTGTGAGGTTCCCACTCAGCCGGAAACCGATAACTAAGTTCTTTTGGTGTATATTGTTCAACGTCAAACATTTCGCTATTTCGCTATTTCGCTATTTCGCTATTTATCAATGTACCGCTTCAGAATAGGTCTGTAGCTATCAATTCTTCGGTCCCTCAGAAACGGCCAGTGCACGCGAATTTCGTCGATGCGGGCAAGATCGAGTTCATGAACGTGGAGGGTCTCTTCGTGATGGGGTGCCTGGTAAAGAAGATCTCCAATCGGGTCGGAGATAAACGAGCCTCCCCAGAAATCCATAGTCCCCTCCCTGCCTGTACGGTTCACTGCAACCACAAACACACCGTTTGCCACTGAATGTCCACGCTGCACTGTCTGCCATGCCTGGTACTGCTGCCTGTTTGTCTCTTCATCTTGGGAAGTTGCCCATCCGATAGCTGTGGGATAGAAAAGAATTTCAGCCCCTTTCAAACTGGTGATGCGGGCGGCTTCAGGATACCATTGATCCCAGCAAATCAATACACCCACCTTAGCGTATTTTGTGTCAAATACTTGATAATCTTCATCTCCCGGCGAAAAATAGAACTTCTCGTAGTATCCAGGATCATCGGGGATGTGATGTTTCCTGTATTTGCCCAGATAGCTTCCATCTGCATCAATCACAGCCGTTGTGTTGTGATAGACCCCTTGCGCCCGTTTCTCAAACAGGGAGGTAATCAGAACTACATCAAGCTCTTTCGCCAGTTCCTGAAAAATGGTTGTGGTAGGTCCGGGAATAGCTTCAGCCAGTAAAAAATAGTCGTAATTCTCTTCCCAGCAAAAATAAAGAGATGAGAATAATTCCTGCAAACAAATGATCTGAGCCCCTTTTGATGCCGCTTCCCGGATCTTCTCAACGGCCTTGTCAATATTATCCCTCTTTTGGGCCGTACATGACATCTGGATCAACCCTACATGAACGTTTTTTGACATTATAAAAAGTATTTCTTTACGAGCCGTTTCCCATCATGCATCACTTCCAGGATGTATATTCCTTTTCTGAACTGACCATATGGAACCACCACCTTGCCATTCTGAAATTCTTCTTCAGGGATGTCAATCAATGGTTGACCAGTGATACTATAAAGCCTGACGCGTGTGGTCTCCGCTTTTTCAAACTCGAAAAAAACCAACAACCGTTTCGTCTCCTGATCATTGTAGATGTTGATGCCGGATGCCGGATCAGTTGGATCAATACCGACCGTATAATCCAAGAAAAGGTTATCCACGAAAAGAACAGTGCCGGCAGTAGGAATCTCCTGGGCAGAAGAGAGTGCAATGATGTTCATGGTATCAGGCTGATCTGGAATGAAGTAGTCGATCCAGACCGAGAAATAGGTCCAGTCGGGTATAGTATCTTTTGTCGAGAATGAGCCAACACCAACCACAACGGTGGTATTTCCGCTGACCGTATCAATATAGGTCTTGAACAACCCTATCCCAATGGCACAACTATCTCCACCCTTGGGTAAGAACTTGTAATATCCTTTGAGGTGTGTGGGTATATCATAAACCGGGGCGCCGCCAGTGACCTCAAACAAGAGTGTCGAGCTATCAATGTTGAGTGTGCCACATGTCATAAAACCCGGAATTCCACCTATCAGGAAAACATCTTTTGACTCAAGCCGGGCCGAATAAATGCCTGTATAATGATCAGTACTTTTCGTAACGGTTGTTGTCCCGAAAATTGGGATGGCACTGATCTCTTCGTTTGGCGTATCCCACCCTACAGGATCCTCATAATCGGGGAACGTGTTCCATTGTTCAAAATCGGAATTGGGGATGGGTGTTTGCCCGTAGGAAAAGAAACTCATCGAAAAAAAGAATACAACGAATACCAGGAGTGGAGTTTTCATAGTTCTATATAAAGGGAAAAATCACAGTAAAGGTATAATAAATTCACCTATCTTTGATAAAAATTCCTTTAATGCCAAGCTCCTCCGGACTTAGACGATACACCGTTTTCATGATCCTTCTTTGCATATTGACAATAGGAGATGAATCTCTTTTGGCTCAGGATACCTGTTCTATAGAACTGGAAAAAAAAGACCAGAAACTCTTTGAAACCGGAATGACATATTTCAATCGGGGAAATTTTATACTCGCAGCCCAAACGATGCGCGACCTGGCTACCCGTTACCCCAACTTTGCTGATGCCTGGTTTATCCTGGGGAGTTCATATATTAAGCGGCAGGATTCTGACTTCAAACAGGCAGAGGGATATTTCAAAAAAGCACTGGAGATCTGTCCCCATTATAATCCCTATATTCATTATTACTTAGGAGAAATCTATTACAGCAAGGAGGATTTCGGAGCCACTGTGGCCCACCTCACGCTCTTTTTGAAGGATGTGGATAAGATCAAAAACGATGAGGATTACAACCGGGCCGTGAGTTTGCTTGACTACTCAAGCTTCTACAAGGAGATGCTCACAAATCCGGTCCCTTTCCATCCCGAAGTGGTTGAAGGGATCTCCTCTGCTGAGAATGAATACCTGGCAATCCTGAGTCCCGACAATCAGATCGCTATGTTCACCAGGGAAAAGAAGATCCTCCCCGATCGAAACTCCTTGCTTCAGACACCTGGATACAAAGAAAGATTCATGTTCAGTTTGCGTGATTACGATAGGAGTTTCACGGCTGGTGAGGAGATGCCGGAGCCGTTTAATGTCAACGGCAATGAAGGGGGCGCCACACTGACTGCCGACAACAATTCCCTCTATTACACTGTTTGTCAATATGATAAAACAACACACTACCTCAATTGTGACATCTATTTCTCAGAATATCGAAATGATGAGTGGAAAGAGATAAAAAGTGCCGGGAGCCGGATCAACAAACCTGGCTCCTGGGAGTCTCAGCCAAGCATCTCTACAGATGGCACTGTCTTGTTCTTTGTTAGTGACAGGCCTGGTGGATATGGAGGTTACGATATCTACAAAGCCACGCGGTACCAGGGAGGTGAATGGGGAGCACCGGTAAATATGGGACCGTTGATCAATTCAACTGGTAACGAAAAATCACCCTTCATTCACCCCGATGGGAAAACACTCTATTTTTCTTCCGACGGATGGATGGGTATGGGTGGTTACGATGTGTTTTATACACGCCTTCTTGAGGATGGCAGCATCAAGAAGCCTCAAAACATAGGATACCCCATCAATTCGCCAGAAGATGAGGTTGGCTTTTTTGTGAGTACAGATGGCACACAAGGGTTTTTTGCCTCCAACAAGCTTAAAGAGCAGGGAGGATGGGACCTCTACTCCTTTGAGTTATACGATAAAGCCCGTCCCGAGAAGGTACTTTTTATCAAGGGTATGGTGAAGGACGAGAACAGCTTTGAGCCATTAAAGGCCCGTATTGAACTCAGGAATGTGGAGACTCAAAAAATCAATGAAGTCTCACTGGATACAAATACCGGCAAATATGTTGCGGTTGCCCCCTTTGATAATGACTACATCATTACCATCAAAAAAGAGGGGTATGTATATGAGTCGAAATACATCTCCAGAGTCGACACTGCATTCACAAAACCAGCTACCGTGGATATGGAGATCCAGCCAATCGAACTCGATAAATCTTACCGAATCAACGATATCTATTTTGCATTCAACTCCTTTGACTTAACTCCTGAGTCGAAAGTGGTTCTTGATCAACTCACCGAATTTCTGGAGCTCAACGACAAACTTTCTATCCAGATTCAAGGCCATACCGATGCCATAGGTAACGATGCAGCCAACCTGATCCTTTCCGAAAACCGTGCGAAATCAGTTTATGATTACCTTATTGCCAACCATGTTCCTACCCCAAGGCTCACGTACAAAGGGTTTGGGGAGACAAATCCCCTGGCCACCAACGACACTGAGGAGGGCCGTGCGATGAATCGCCGCACCTGCTTTGTGATCACCCAAAAATAATCCAAAAAGAATTCCTATTATTTTCTGCCATTGACCCAACCATTTGAGGGGAGAGTTAGTCTATAATAAAATAGCGAAACAGTAAAATAGCGAAATATGAAAATTTTAATCGTAGATGATCATGCTCTGATCAGGAGAGGGCTTAAATCTCTGCTCATGAGCTGCAATCCCATGTGGGAAGTATATGAGGCAATCAATGGAATCCAAGCCGTTATCTATGCTCCGAAACTCCAGCCTGATATTGTCCTGATGGATTACTCCATGCCAAAACTCAATGGGCATAAGGCTGCCAGCCAACTGATCAAGGATATTCCTGGAATAAAGATCATCATGATTTCAGGATTCATCTCATCAGCGAACATCCGGGCGCTGCTCAATTCGGGGATCATGGGTATTGTATCCAAGACAGCCGGGGCCGAAGAGATCCTGGAAGCAATTCATCAGGTGATGAATGGGAAACAACATCTGATAGTGGAGTCCTCAATCAACGTCCCTGATGATGAAGTCACTCCCAAAAAACCAACGAAAGTGTCTGAAAAACAAAAAATGGACCTGCTTACACGTCGCGAGTTGGAGGTGATGGAGCTAATTGTTCAAGGATACAGTGCGGAAATCATCATTCAAAAGCTGGCTATCAGCCCTAGAACACTACATACTCACAGATTTAACATTTTCAAAAAATGCAACCTTCACTCGTCAGCCGAATTATTAAGGTATGCATTTAAAAATAAGATAGGCTGAATTTGTTACATATTGGGATAAATTTCATGTCATGGCACAACCTCTTACACGAAACCCAAAAACGGCTTCCCTTCCTCTCCTGGCAACGACGTATTGAAGATGACATCGGATGGCGTCATCATCACATCCGGAGAGATGGTAACTGAAGCAGAAAAGATCGTCAGAAATTTTCGTTGGATGTAAGTGGTCTGCAAAAAGGGGTCTACGTAATAGAGGTTGGACACAACGAATTCACCCTCTCGGAAAAGCTTATCATTCGCTAGTTTCAGAGCAAATACTTAGAAAATACTTAGATTTTTCCTTCTCTTCTAAGCTCCAGTACTTAGGGAATTTTCCTATAAATTAAGTAATTTGACGTATTGCCTGGCGGAATTTCATCCCCTATTTTAGTACCACAAATAAAAAAAGAGATGGGGATGAATATATATCTGTTATTGGCTATATCAATGGGCCTGAATCTAACCAGCCAGGAATCAGGAAAATGCCTGGAAGAAAATGATAAACACATCGCCCTCCAGGAGGAGAGTCTCTTTCTAGGGAGTGGAATGGGTGGTGTGGTAATCACCCTGACATCGGGCTATGCGCAATCAGATCAGCGGCAATACATTAGCCATCTCGATCGCAGCCAGGGCAGCATCGAAGCCTTTGTTCCCACTCTTAGTGCCAGCCCGCTCAATCGCCTGCTCGATGTTGTCAGTTGTGAGCACCCCATAGATCACCGGGATGCCGGCATCGATGCTAACCGAGGCGACCCCTTTTGAAACCTCTGCAGCTACATAATCAAAATGTGGTGTAGCTCCGCGGATGACGGCTCCCAAACAGATTACCGCATTGTACTTCCCCGAAGTGGCCATCTTTTTAGCCAAAAAAGGGATCTCAAACGCACCGGGGGCCCAAATCAATTCAATATTGGCTTCCTCGGCTCCGTGGCGCCTGAGACCATCAAGACAGCCTGATAACAACTTGCTGCTGATGAATTCGTTAAACCGGGCAACTACGATCCCGAACTTCAACTCTTTCGCATCCAGTTTTCCTTCTATTGTTTTCATTTTATGGTTGTTGGTTGTTATTAAATTTTGATCTCATCCGTAAAACTCAGCATATGTCCCATCTTATCCCGCTTGGTCATCAGGTAAAGCTTGTTATTCTCATTATGTTTTACTTCAATGGGCACACGTTCCACTATTTCAAGACCGAACCCGTCAATTCCACTGATCTTCTTCGGATTGTTGGTGAGTAGACGAATTTGCTTCAGCCCAAGGTCGGCCAGAATCTCAGCCCCAATGCCATAATCCCGCATATCGGCCAAAAAACCAAGAGCCTGATTTGCCTCCACAGTATCCATCCCTTTATCCTGCAAATGGTACGCTTTCATCTTGTTCGCCAGTCCAATTCCTCTGCCCTCCTGTCTCATATAAAGTAACACGCCTCTCCCCTCCAGGCTTATCTGCCGCAATGCGATATCCAATTGTTCACCACAATCGCAGCGTTGAGAACCAAATACGTCTCCGGTGAGGCACTCCGAATGAACCCTAACCAGGACAGGTTCCTCTGTAGTGATGTCTCCCTTGACAAGAGCCAGGTGGTCTTCCCCTGTGAGTTTGCTCTGGTAGCTGTGCGCCTTAAAATAGCCATAACGGGTTGGGAGATCGACGATTGTATTACAGAAAATCAACTTTTCATTCTTTCGCCGATAGTCAATCAAATCGGCGATTGTGATCATTTTAAGCGTATGCTTTTTGCAGTACTCGATAAGTTCTGGAACGCGTGCCATGGATCCATCTTCATTCATGATCTCACAAATCACACCGGCGGGATAGAGTCCTGCCATGGTGGCGAGGTCAATCGATGCTTCGGTATGGCCGGCCCTTACCAGAACTCCACCCTCACGGTATTCAATAGGGAAAATATGCCCCGGACGTGTGAAGTCTTTGGCATTCGAGTTCGGGTCAAGTACCTTCTGGATAGTTAGAGCCCGCTCCTTTGCAGAGATGCCGGTTGTACACTCGGTGGCATCAATGCTGATCGTAAAAGCTGTACGGTTGGGATCAGTATTCTTGGCAACCATCCGGTCAATATGAAGCTCCTCCAAACGATCTTTCTGTACAGGCATGCAGATGAGTCCGCCGCCAAATTTTGCCATGAAATTGATCACTTGCGGAGTTGCCATTTCAGCTGCAATCACCAGGTCTCCCTCATTTTCCCGGTCTTCATCGTCGACAATCACAACCATCTTCCCTAGTTTGAGATCCTCGATTGCTTCTAGTATAGTGTTAAATTGGTACATGTTAGTTTTTAGTTTCGGGTTTCGCGTTTCGCGTTTCGTGTTTTTTACCACATTAGGCACAGTAGAACACATTAGTTCCATTATTTTCTATTGTGACCTACTGTGTCTATTGTGGTGCATTTCGTAATTCGTAATTCGTAATTATATATATCCGTTTCTTGCCAGAGTTTCAAGGGTCACTCCAGCCCCTTTCGCTTCTCCCTTCGCCAGTTTCTCAATATATTTTCCAATGATGTCGCATTCGATATTCACCTTATCGCCTTTTCTTTTGGCAAGAATGGTTGTCTCTTCCTGAGTGAGCGGGATGATACCCACCCTGAAGGAGCGGGAGTCCACATCAATTACTGTGAGGCTGATCCCATCAATGGCCACAGATCCTTTCTCCACAATATACCGGAGAACTGCCGCACCGGCTTCTATCCGAAACAACTCAGCATTGTCTTCCCGACCTCTTTCAATAATTCGTCCGGTTCCGTCAATATGACCTGAAACGAGGTGCCCACCCAAACGGTCATTCAACCGCAACGCCCGTTCAAGGTTAACTTTACTCCCCGATTTAAAGTAATCGAAGGTGGTTCGTATCATTGTCTCCGGCATCACATCAACTGAAAATCCACGCTCATTAATGGATGTGACAGTGAGGCAAACTCCCTCCACGGCGATACTATCTCCAACTTTTGATCCCTCCAGAACCCGCTGAGCCTGCACATTCAGCACAATCGCTTTCCCTCCTCTTCGGATGGAGCTAAGCGCACCAACTTCCTCTATGATTCCTGTAAACATGATAAGTATCCTTCAATAATTATGTCTTCTTTCAAAAGCTTCAGGCTGGATACGTGAAACGGTATCGCATCGGAGATCCGGCGGATACCTTCTCCCTCCAGTATTGTTGGGGCCTTTTTCCCTCCAATGAATTTAGGTGCAATGAAGAGCATCACCTTGTCCACAATCTTATCTCTCACCGCCGAAAAAGCCAGTGTTCCGCCCCCTTCAAGAAACACGCTGTCGATGTCCATCATCCCCAATGCCAGCATTAGGTATTCCAGATCAACCTGCTCATCTTTCTCCGGACAAACAACCACCTGGGCTCCCGTTCTGCTGATTTCGGCAAGTTTCGCCGGGTCAGCCATCTGGGTAACGGCTAATAATGTCAACTGCGGATTCGATTTAAGTACGTTAGCATCCAGTGATATTCTGGCTATTGAGTCCACTACTATCTTTAGGGGGTTCTTACTGATCTTCCTGCTTCTTCTGGCATCCAGTTTCGGGTTGTCTTTCAATACTGTTCCAATACCAACCATGATCGCCGAATATTCGTGCCGAAGCCTGTGTGCCAGTTTCCTGGAGGCTTCTCCCGAAATCCAGCGAGAGTCGCCAGTTGCTGAGGCAATCTTCCCATCCAGGGTCATCGCTCCCTTGTACAAGCAAAATGGCTTCCGGGTAGTAATGAATTTGATAAACGTTTCGTTTAACAGGGCAGCTTCGTCGGCCAGAAGGCCGGTCTCCACGATAATGCCATGATTGATCAGATATTCGATCCCTTTCCCATTCACTTTTGGGTTCGGGTCTTTCATGGCAACTACAACTTTCCGGATGCCTTTTTCTATAATCAGGTCAACGCAGGGAGGTGTCTTCCCCATGTGAGCACAGGGCTCAAGGTTGATATACAGCGTAGCTCCATGCGGAGATTGGATACAGGAGTTGATGGCATTTACTTCGGCGTGCGGACCGCCAAAATGCTCGTGATACCCTTTTCCGATGATGGTGTTGTTTTTTACAATAACGGCTCCCACCATCGGGTTTGGATTGACCCACCCGGCACCTTTTTTTGCCAGCTTCAGCGCCAGCTTCATGTATTTGACCTCATCCTTCATAAAAAAACCCTGAAAATTGATCGCATTTCAGCGCATTTCCAGGGCTATAATAACTTATATATCAGCATCGCCCAATAAGAGCAATCCCATTATTATTCTTCTTCCATCCAGACTATACTGTCGGTGCCGTAATTGCAACGGCTCGGCTCTGTTTTGTATAGACGAAGCATGCCGCGTCTTTACAAAACAGGGTTAGCGGACTATACCGCCGGTCGGGAATTTCACCCTGCCCTGAAGAAACTAATTTATGCTAAGAACATCATGTGAGATTGACCCCGACAAATTACGGCTACAAAGATACGATTATATTCAATTAGTTTTTATAATCTTCCGGCTGATTTGTTTTTTGCCGTCCCGGATTTGCAGGATATAGGATCCGGCTGGCAATGCACTCAAATCAACTTGAACAGATGAATCGGTCAGTTCAATCCTGAGCCGCCTGGAAATGAGGGGCTCTCCTGACAGAGAATAGATGGTCATCTCTGCAGTTACCATCTCAGTTCCCGATACCATGATGTTCGCATAATGGGTGACCGGGTTTGGGTAAAGTGAGAGTCCCATCCCTGAAGTCATCTCTTCAGTTCCAACACCGTAGATGGTCACTTCAACTGAATCAGTTTCTAAGGTAAACCCATCAGATACCTCTACAAAATAGAATGTATCCTCTTCCGGGATGACCCATGGATCGGGAAGGGATGAGGTGAACCCGGCTGGATTAGATGTCCAAAAATAGGTGTAGGAGCCTGATCCTCCTGATACTGTTACACCAAGATGGGTTGAATCACCGATATGCACGTTGGTGGGATCGGCTGTTGCATTTACAGTCAAAGGAACGAGCACGTTCTCTGCGACGATGAGCGTGGATGTCTTTGTCGTTGACTTGTTAACACAGAATGCGCCCCAGAAAGTCACTTCACCAGTTCCGGGGGCGGGAGCTGTCCAGGTAAAGTTCCAGACTTTCGGATTAGCTGTTGAACCGGAGCTTTGTGTGACATATTTGCCACTGCCTACCAGTTTGTTCCCCGAGCCGGCAACCAGGGTTCCGAGGAGAGTTCCACTCAAGTCGTGGGGAGAAACCTCAAATCCCTTTTCACCCGATCCGGTTACCGTTACCGTCATTGTATAACTGGCTCCAGGCGTATATCCTTCAAGTGGAATATCAGAGGTGATCCAGCCATCCACGAATGCAGTAGAGCCACCATGGCAGTTGTGGCAATCTTTGGCATCGTATGGTGACCCGGTATAGCCGGCCGGACTGCCGCTGGGGTAATCAGAGTTTTCGTTGCCACCAAAGGAAGAGAAGAGCATCAGGCTAGTTACAAGCACCGGGATGCTGAGAAGGAGTAAATGTTTTTTCATACATGTACATAGTTAGATGATGAGATGCAAATGTAAAAAATTTACCTCTGAGGCGGCAGTGAAAAAAAAGAAAAAAAGGAGATATCTATCGTTTTTACAGTAATAAAAAAGGTTGTCCCGATGTTTTAAGACAACCTCTTTATTATGATTCGTGAAAGGATTATTCAATAACCAGTTTCTGAACTATGTTACCAAGCTGACTTTGAATCCTTACAAGGTAAATCCCGCCTGGGTATCCGTTGAGGTCAACCTGATTGATTGTTGCATTTTGTCCGGAAGGGATCATTTCGCGATGCACATACTTGCCCTGGATAGTGGTATAGAGACGGCGGTCTCGAATCCACCCAAACCTTTCAGGTTCATCGTTACAAGGCCTTTGGTAGGATTTGGCATCAGAGAAAGACTAAAGGCATCTGCTCCGGCTTCCGGTACGCCGACACCAGGAACGAAGAAGATGATTACTTCGTCTGCGACCAAAATCGTCCAGTTTTACAGTCGTGTTCTTCTGCAGAATTCCATTGGGAATGTTTCCGGAGAAGGTTGCGACATTGAGATAACCCCATTGGGTAAAGGTTGAGTTCGCTGTGTTGTTCCAATCTACTTCAAATTCATAAATACCCAAACGATCAGGATTATCATTGAGATAGATAAAATAACTGGGGGTGCCGGCAGGGGGGGTAGATCCCCATCACAATCAGATGGCAATAAGCTATATGCAGATCAGCATCCTCATCGTAGAGTACAATAGCGTCTCCATCGTTGGAATTTGACCAAGGACCGGGGAAACCATTCCAAATCGTCTTGTTGAGTGAAGGACCTAGTACAGAGACTCCACTCTTGCTAAAAATCTGGAAAGATAAATTGACACACTGAAAATAGTGGTTGGGGCCAACATCTCCATCTGTGTCAGGAGGAACCAAATTACCGCTACCTGAGACACCTGCAATATTTACGATGATGGTATCGGTCACTGCATCGCCAAAAAAGAATTGCCGTACCGGATCATTACCTTGCATATTAACATCAGCAGGCCTGCCAAACGGATAAAGAATATTCTTTACAACCCCATCTTTCCAGGTATTATCAACTTTTCCAGGGTTCATCTGAACGATGTCACGCAATGGAGATGAGATATTGAAATAAACAGCTTTTGAGACAATAGGCTGGGAGGCCTCCCCCTGAGCAAATAGACTTCCAATGGAGATCACCATCCCCATAATGAGAAAGAATAATTTTTTATGGTTAAGTTTTAAGAATCCACTGCAAAGATAAATAAATCTTGTTTGGAATGATTCTACACATAAAAGATGTACTTTTATCTTCTCAAACAGATTTTTGTATGAATATTATAGTCACAGGAGCCAGTCAAGGTATTGGAAACGAAATCGTTAAAGTTTTCTCGAGGTCGAAGAAAAATCATATTATTGCCATTTCACGCAACGAGAAACAACTTCAGGCATTGGTTGACGAATGCAAAAAAAATAATCCTGAAGCCAATGTAACGCCCTATGCGTTTGATCTCACTCAGTTCGATTTTTATCCACTGGTGATCCAACGTATCGAAACTTACATGCCGCATTGCGATATCCTGATTAATAATGCCGGCTACCTGATCCAAAAATCGTTCAAGAAGATCGATCAGAACTCCTTCGATGAAGTCTTCAATGTGAATGTAAAAGGACTGTTTTTTTTCACCCAAGCTATCCTGCCTATGATGGGCAAAGGAGCACATATCGTAAATATCGGCAGTATAGGAGGAGTGCAGGGAAGCAAGAAGTTCAAAGGTCTATCAGTTTACAGTGCCAGTAAAGGTGCTGTTGCCGTCCTCACGGAAGCCCTTGCTGAGGAGTTGATAGATGAGGAGATCCGGGTCAACTGCCTGGCTCTTGGCGGAGTTGAGACGGAAATGTTCAAGCGGGCTTTCCCTCATGCGGAAGCCTCCTATAGTCCCAATCACATGGCACAATATATTGCCGACTTCGCCCTGAATGGCTGGAAACACTACAATGGGAAGGTGTTGCAGGTGTCGTTGGGAACGCCCTGAAACGGGTTCACCGCCCTCTCAAAGATTCCATGCACCCAGGCGATTGTCATGCCGTAGTTGGTGACAGGGATGCCAGCGTCGATAGCTGGTTTGAGGCGCTGACGGATCTGCTTACGGGTGATCATGCAACCACCACATTGGACGATTAATGAATAATCCGTAATCGGTCTTTCAATATTGCTCAGTCCGGCCACTACGTCAAACTCAAGTCTCTTTTTTGTATAGTCGCGAAGCCATCGCGGGATCTTTATCCGCCCGATGTCGTCGCAGGTGACATGATGAGAGCAGGATTCGAGAACCAACACGCGGTCGCCATCCTTCAGATCCTCTATTTTTGGTGTCCCTTTCAGGTACTCGGTGAAGTCGCCTTTCTGGCGTGCCAAAACGATGCTGAAACTGGTGAGCATGATATCGTTGGGAATCGCTGCGTTGGCTTTAGGGAAGACCTGGCTGTCGGTGATCGCGAGCACCGGCTTCGGGCTCATTATTTTTACATAGTCAGCCACCATGCCCTCTTTCAGAACCACGCATATACCATCATAATCCAGCACGTCGCGGATCACCTGCATCTGTGGCAGGATCATTCTCCCTTCGGGGGCTTCCGTATCAACAGGGGTAATCAAAACAACCGTATCACCTGGTTTGATAAGGTCCCCAACAAGTGTCCGTTTTCTGTAAGCAGTTTCAGGAATCGTATCCCGGATCAGAGAAGCCACTTGAGCCTGATTCATTGGGTGAGTAGCACAAAAATTGATGACCGGGACCTGGTACTTCTCCACGATGACGCGCTCGAGATCAGGGTCTATTGGTTCTTCATCTGATTTATTATGCAGGATGAGGAAAGGAACTTCGTGATGATTGAAATCACTGATCAACTTTTTCTCTGTTTCATCAAAGTCGTTGTGGGAGATTACCAGGATTGCCAGGTCGATAATTTTGAGAATCTCTTTGCTTTTCGAGATTCGCTTTTCGCCAAGGGGACCGCTATCATCAATTCCGGCTGTATCAATGAGGATGGCTGGTCCAACGCCGGCGATTTCGAGGGATTTTTTAACCGGGTCGGTTGTGGTGCCTGCCACTTCAGAGACAATGGCCACATCCTGTCCGGTCAATGCATTGATAAGGGAACTCTTCCCGTTGTTTCGCCGGCCGAAGATGCCGATGTGTGGTTTGGTGTCGCGGGCTTTTTTCATGAAGGATTACATTTTCATCTGCAAAGGTATAGATATCCGGTCATGCAGATACAAAATGAACCTCCTGGATGACACCGTTGAATCACGAATATCCTTGAAAATATTTATTACGACTTCGACAAGTGGGATATATCATAGACCCTTCAGTAGATTCTATTTAAGCACTACCCATCTAACCACCTTCTCTTTCTCGTTGAAACGAACCCGGAGAAGATAGATTCCCGATGGGATCCTATTAGCGGAAAGAGGGATTGAATAATTTGCCCTGTCCAGACTTCTTGTTAAGTGTTCTATCGGTTGGCCGAAGGAGTTAAATACCTCAACCTCTACCGTTCCCGAAACCGCCTCAGTGAATTCCAACCAGGAATTGCTGCCAGTCGGATTTGGATAGAGTAAAATACCCGATTCGTCAGCAGGGTAAACTGGGATACCAAGCGGACCAAGTTGTCCGTTAAGGCTGATGTTCTGGGCTAAGATCACCCCGTTCGGATTGAAGGCATCATCACGGTTTTCGGCCCAGGTAACCACAAAAATATTCTCTGAGAGATCCGATAAATCCGGATAGAATTTGGTTCCACGGGTCGCAGCCATCAATACCGTGGGTTTGGTCCAGGTCTGTAAGCCTGAGGTATCGATTTGTGTGGCAAAAAGCTGGTCGAAAAGTAGCGTGTCGGGGCCAACGATGGAGTCATACTCCTGGTCCATCAGCAGTACAAACTTGTTGTTGGGGCAAGGCGCAACACCTTCGATGTACCACATTGTGTCCATGATGAATACCGACATCTGTTTCCCCAGATCACCCCATGCGACACTACCATCGGGCTTGATTTTCTGCCCAAGTATCCCGAATGAATCAAAAGCTCCCACTGCCCTGTACTCTTCCCAAAAGACAAACAAATCCTGGTTCCCTGGGTCTAATCCAACCATCGGGTCCACGCGATCGTATCCATAATTTTCAGGAGAGACGGCTATACCGTTCATAGGCCATTGAAGTTTACCGGATGTATCAATGTGTTGCACATACACATTTGAAAAGTTATTTTTGGATCTTCCATCAAACCAAGTGACGTAAACACCCTGGTTATTGTCCTGAACAGGTCTCAGCTTCAGAAACTCCGGAACAACGTATGCTGAATCACCGTGATCGCAAATCCGCGCAACATCAGGCCAAACCATCGATCCATCTGCACCAAAGCGCATAGCATAAATGTAGGAGAACATCTCATATCCTGTGCCCATGCCAATCTCAAATTTCTTCTGCCATACCATGATAAAATCATCCGTTCCAACAGGCATCAGGTTTGGGAAGATATAGTTACTGTCGGGTCCTGCTACTGTTAATGGCTCGGTCCATAAAGGAACACCTGCAGGAGAGAGTTTCTGGACCTTGATAAAAATTCCGGCATTGGTATCCTTGGCGCTAATGTCTGCATTCCAGGCAACAAGAACGTTGTTGCTGTTCGTAAGGCAAATGGTTGGGGAGAATGCCATTAACGGATCGGTAGTCAACTGGATCCCGTTTGTATCCCATACTGCGTGACCGTCAGGAGCTACCGAGTAAACCGAAACATGGCTGAACCCGCTTCCTCCCCGCATATCTTCAAAAGCCAGGATGGCATTACCGTTTGGATTGGTTACCAGTGAATAATCCGAGATCCATGAACGGCTTGGATTATCGCTGATCAGGACACCATCAGTCCCCCATTGAACATACCCATCATGATTGAGATATTGCAACCACACCTCATAATATACATTTGTATCAGGAACACTCCTCCAGCTCGAAATATAAAAATTCCCGTCAGAGGTGGTAGCAATTTTCGGGAAGGTGTGGGCGTATTCCGTCCCCAAAACCATGGTGTTAACATCGGGATCATCCACCCACTGAGCAATGGCAAACATTGGGATCCCAATGAGAAGTCCCAGGAGTAAACGTAATTTCATACCTAACAATGCTTATAGTTAAAGCATCGAAATATAATACATGTCTGGAGAATATGCAAATAAAACTTCAGATTAATGACGAAAAAGAGTTAAGAATGACGAATTAATTTCCTAATTTCGTATTACGTATTTTGTATGTCAATTTTCAATATACCCCCCATGAAAATAGTATTTTATCTCCTCGCCATTGCAGCCGTCGTTCTGCTTCTCTGGTCGGGTTGTTCAAGAAATAACCCTACTCCCCCCTCTACGGCAGTTTACTCTGTTAATGGCGGGACCACCAGCCATAATAATGGTCAGGTTTGTTTAACCTGTCACAGGACTGGAGGAACCGGCAAATACAACTTTATTATTGCCGGGTCTGTTTTTAAACAAGATCTTTCCACACCGTCACCAAACGGGATTCTGTACTTCTGGTCGGGATCAGGTGGCACGGGAGACCTTATTGCTACGCTACAGGTTGATGCCAACGGTAATTTTTTCACAACATCCTCACTCTTGCCCGGCGAGGGAGCCTATCTACAAATGAGAGGTATCTCAGGGGCAGTAAAGACAATGCCTATACTGGCTTATACAGGAGATTGCAACTCCTGTCATGGTGTAAATGAGGATCCGATCTGGATAAACTAACCCCCAAAAATGAGAAGTCATCCCCTTCAGGGGATTTAAGGGCGAGTCGGGGGATTTAGGAGTTATGCGATTTTTGCAGCAACAATCCCCAGGATCTCCTCCTCTTTGACTTTTGTCTTTTCCACAATTTCGTCAGCTTCTTTCAGCAAGGCATCCAGGAATGTTTTGTCTTTCAGTCCGGAAGCGTTGATCTTCACATTGAGGTAGGCGCCAATTACAGCAGAACGGGCACAGAGGGCTCCCACGCCGGCATCGGAAACTGAATTCGGATTTCCTGTTTCAGCCATTGCCTGGATGATCTCCATTGATTCATAAGCACGTTTCATTGTGCGGAAGGGAATATCGATGGCATATTTCGTCGCCTCCTGGATGGCAGTAGAACGAGCAGTTTTCTCTTCGTCTGTTCCTTTAGGGAGGCTGAAAGCATCCATGATGCGGTTGAATGCGCGGGTATCTTCATCTACCAGGTAGAGCAGTTCGTCCTTGATCTTCTGACCTTTTTCGGCCCAGTCGGAGAACTCTTTCCACCGATCGTCCCAACCGGCTTTATGTGAGGAGAGGTTAGCTACCATTGTAGCGAGAGAGATTCCCAGCGCTCCGATGTAAGCAGAAACGGATCCACCGCCAGGTGCCGGAGATTCGGAAGCGGTTTCGTTGGCAAACCCTTTGCAGGTCATGCTGATCAGTTTCTCCTGCAAGGGATCTTCCAGCAGGTATTCAATGATCTTCTCTTTCGGGTTGAATGGCTTCAGGTCATCGAGCCCGAGCGACTTCACTGCGATTTTGATGATTTCCTCTTCTGAGACACCCGTTGACCGATTCTGTTTTTCCAGGAAATATTTTCCGGCATCAATCATCGCTTTTTTGGGAACGAGCCCTACCAGTTCCGATCCGGTGACGCGCATTCCTCTCTCCTGGGCCTTTTTACAGGTCTCTTCGAAGGCTACATGCACGGGAGTAATGCTGATATTGGTGAGGTTGATCGAGATCTGGGCGATGCCATACTCCTCGATGAACCAGCCGATTGCTTTACATGCTTTCAATGACCCAGGGATCCATATCTCCTTCCCGTTTGCATCCAGTTTCTTTCTCCCGGTAATCGAATTCCCTTCCCGTACAGGGCGTCCTCTCTCGCGGATATCATAAGCGACAGAATTAGCACGGCGTGTAGAAGTGGTATTAAGATTTATGTTGTAGGCAACCAGGAAATCCCTGGCGCCAATGGCGATTGCGCCAGTATGCGGGTTGAATTTGGCAGGGCCGAAGTCGGGTTTCCATTTCGGATCTTTCAACTTTTCGGGCAACCCTTCGTATTCACCGGCACGACAGGTAGCCAGGTTGGTGCGTTCGGGAGTGAAGGCGGCATTTTCGTAGCAATAGACTGGAATCTCCAACTCATTCCCAACCCCTTCGGCCAGCTTATGTGCATACGCAGCAGTCTCTTCCATGGTTATGTTTGCAATTGGCACCAGAGGGCATACATCGGTAGCCCCGAAACGGGGATGTTCCCCATGATGCTTGCTCATGTCAATGATCTGGCCTGCTTTTTTAACAGCCTGAAAAGCAGCTTCAATTACGGCATCCGGAGTTCCTACAAATGTCACAACAGTGCGGTTAGTAGCCTTACCGGGATCGACATCCAGGAGTTTCACCCCTTCGATCTTCTCAATTTCGTCGGTGATTTGTTTTATGACGGCCATATCGCGGCCTTCTGAGAAGTTGGGGACGCATTCGATGAGTTGTTTCATAATATGAAGTGATGGAGTGATGGAGTGATGAGGTGATGATTATAAATAGTGATTTAGCGAAATTATGAATTCAATATTTCAAGCAAAATTAGTAAAAAGGGATTATCTGTGAAAATCAGTTTCATCTGTGCCATCTGTGTTCCATATTTTTTTAATTCTTAAATTTGAGCCCCAATCAATAAACAAAACCATGAAAAAGTATTTATTCCTATTGCTGATTCCGGCAATCTTCGTTCTTACCCAATGTCAGGAAGCCAAAAAAGAGCAAACTGTGCGGTATATAACCCAAAACGTGATCGACTCTGTTGTCGACCGGATTGTGGCAAATTACGACGAAGAAGAGTATTTCTATGTCTCCATGGGCGTAACCCAGGTCGCGAACCTCTGGCGGGAGAGTGACGGGACTGTTGCCGACTTTGAGGCCTTCTGTGAGAAGAATTACATCTATGACGGCGTTGCACGCAGAAACCTGTTTCTCAGGCTCTCCTCTAATTTCGAGACCATTTTCGGCCACAACAATATGGTCAGCCTGCGGTTGAAAGAGCCTGTGCATCTCTCCACCTACGAGATGCTGGACGTAGATGAGACCTTTGCCGCCTATGAGCCTGGAGCCCACTTTACGGATGACTTTTTTGCCATCAAGATCGCATTCATCACGGCACTCAACTTCCCGAACTATACGCTGGAGCAAAAGACCAAATATGCAGACCGGTGGAAACGCCTCGAGTGGGGATATGTCCGGATGGGAGACATGTTTACATCACGGGTTCCTGCAGAGGTCAATCAGAAAGTCGCCGAAGCCCTTTCGGCATCCGACAACTACATCTCCGGATACAACATTTGGGTAGGGAACCTGGTGGACGACCAGATGCAGACCCATTTTGCAAAGGATATGAAACTCCTCTCCCACTGGAACCTCCGCGACGAGCTGAAGGCAAACTATAATGGCGGCGACGAAGGACTGCTGAAACAGCAGATGATCTATGAAGTGATGCTCCGTATCATCAGCCAGGAGATCCCTGAAGCCGTAATCGATAATCCCGACCTTCAGTGGAATCCAACTACAAACAAAGTCTACAAGGATGGACAGGAAGAGGCAGTAACTCCTGAACCGGATACTCGGTACCGGACGCTTCTGAACAACTTTAAGGCCATGGAACTTGTTGACCCATATACGCCCGATTATCCTACTTTCATCCAACGGGCATTCGACGGGGGTATGGAGATCTCCCAAGCCGATGTAGAAAAGGCCTTCACGGAGCTTTGTTCTTCGGAGCAGGTAAAGAAAGTGGCTGATCTGATCAAAAGCCGGCTGGGTCGCGACCTGCAGCCCTTCGATATCTGGTACGACGGCTTCAAGGCTCGCAGTGGACTCGACCAGGAGATGCTCACGAGGATGACCCGGGAGAAATATCCCAATACGGCAGCGTTTGAAAAAGACATTCCGAATATGCTGATGAAGCTAGGATTTAAACCCGACAAAGCCAAAGAGATCGCCTCTCATATCACCGTAGATCCCGCCAGGGGTTCGGGCCATGCCTGGGGAGCCTCCATGAAGGGGGACAAGGCGCATTTACGCACACGAATCGGTCCTGATGGGATGGACTACAAAGGGTATAATATTGCCATTCATGAGCTGGGACATAATGTGGAGCAGACCATCTCCCTCTACTTTGTGGATTATTACATGCTGCAGGGGGTTCCTAACACCGCTTTTACTGAAGCATTAGCTTTTACATTCCAGAAACGCGATCTGGAGCTGCTGGGTTTTCCCAACAGGGATCCCAACAAGGATGCTATGGAGGCGCTTGATATCTTCTGGGGCGCCTATGAGATTATGGGTGTTTCGCTGGTTGACATGGCCGTATGGAAATGGCTCTATGAGCACCCGGATGCCACTGCATCAGAGCTGAAAGAGATTGTAATCACCACTGCAAAAGAGGTGTGGAACAAGTACTTTGCAGAAGCTTTCGGTGTAACCGATTCCCCAATCCTTGCGATCTACTCCCACATGATCGACAATCCACTTTACCTCTCTAACTACCCGGTAGGCCACCTGATCGACTTCCAGCTGGATGGTTACCTGAAAAGGAAGAACTTTGCCGATGAAGTACTCAGGATATACACACAGGGCGACATCATCCCACAGTATTGGATGCAAAAGGCAGTAGGTTCACCGATCAGTATTCAGCCGTTGCTGGAGGCCACGGAGGAAGCGCTTAATGTTGTCAAGTAATTGAAAGATACGAGATGCGGGATACGCGATGGGAGTCAGGAGGTGGTAGTTTTACATTTATATTATCCTAATTATTGAATTTAGCTGTATCTTTATGGAGTAAATAATAATCTTCATGAAACGGATCCTATACATCCTTCTTCTCTGCTTTCCCTTTGCATTATCAGCCCAAAACTGGCAGAATATCTGTTCGCCAGGGGTGACACTCTATCAAAACTCCGGAGGAGAGATTCAGGCATTCAGGCTGGATTCCATTCAGGTGCCAGGCAATGGGGATACCATTTTTTATTCATACCATACCATCAGGGAGACGCAACCGTGTGCCGACACCTCCCATGGGTCCGTCCTGGGGTTCAAGGTATACAAGACATCTAATGGCTGGTTCTACTTTTTTAACAAATCCTGGGATACGTTGAAGATTAACACCAATGCATCATTAAGTGATTCCTGGAAATTCTGTAACCTGCCGGATTCAGGTTTCGTTGAGGCAACAGTTTCAGAGATCGTGACTGACACCATCCTGGGCATGGCTGATTCAGTGAAAACCATTCTTTTTCAAGCCTACGACTCCACGGGGAATGTTTTAACTCATGTCATCAACGGCCGGACAGTTTCCCTCAGTAAATCTCATGGCATGACCGTGATGGCAGAGGTCTACCTCCTCCCCGGTGCCTTTTCGAAGTATAAACTTGCAGGAACTACAATTCCGGAAGCCGGTATCCCAAATCTGAATGAGCGGTTGGTCTATGATTTTAATGTGGGAGACGAGTTCCATTACCAGGGTGCTGATACATACCAAACTGGGCATGTTACCTGGACCTACTGGAAAAGGATAATTACGATCCTTTCCAAGCAGATTTCAGCCACCGGTAACGCTTTTATTTACCAGGCAAAGCGATGCACACACTTGGATATCGTCCCTCCTTTTACCTGGGGACCTCCCTATGTCGAAAATTACCATGACACTATTATACTCGTGTTCCCACGCTCTTCTTCCATTACTGATACTTCACGACTGAAACTACCTGGAACGTTTTTTAGAAATGACTTCAGCGTGGCTGCAAATAACTATTTGAGGGATTTCAATGGTCCAAACAACAGACAAAGGCAAATCATCCGAAAAAATTTCTACCGTTGCCAGGATAGCTGCTGGCTCCCTGAACAGGCGTACCGTGGCTGGAATGAATATGCAGAAGGGATTGGCTGTTTGTTCGATGGATGGGGTGTTGAATATACAACAGTCGGTCTACGCATGTTTTACGAAGATAAGCTTGTCTACTATAGGAAAGGAGATGAAGAGTGGGGAACACGACTTGCTGCTGATTGCGATCAATTGCTGGGAACAGATGAGCTTCAGGTTTCAGGTTCCTGGTTTCAGGTTTTTCTTTATCCAAACCCTCTTCATAACCAGATGACGTTGACTATCGAAGGATTTAAACCGGGAATCCGCACCGATTTCATTTTATACGATTTCCTGGGAAGGGAAGTCTACCAAACAGTCATCCGGCAGAATGAGGTAACACTAAATCGACCGCCAATACCCAATGGTTTATATATCTGGAAGGTGACAGGCGATCTGGGAACAGCTACGGGGAAGCTGGTGTTGGAATAAATTAGCGATTAGGGATTAGGGATTTATATTAGGCATCTGTCATCTGGCATCCGGTATCCGGTATCTACTTACAGAACGACCTTTCCATTGAGTATTACGGATTCCACCTTATTACTTCCATACGCGTATGGCATGAACTCATAGGTCGACATTGGCTTGGTAATAAACAGGTTGGCCTTTTTCCCTCTTGCGATGCTTCCAAGCTCATCGCTCACTCCCATTGCATAAGCGCCATTAAGGGTAGTGGCAAAAATGGCCTCTTCGGGAAGAAGCCGGTAGGTGATGCAGGCCATGGAAAGAATCAGTTGCATATTTCCGGAAGGGCTGGAACCTGGATTGAAATCGCTTGCGAAGGCAACCGGTAATCCAGCATCGATCATCCTGCGGGCTGGTGCGGCGATCATGTTGAGGAAGAAGGCTGCGCCAGGAAGAATAACCGGCATGGTTTCAGAATTTGCCAGGGAGGCTATCTCCCTTTTGCCTGTGTATTCGAGGTGGTCGACCGAAAGGGCATTGTACTTCACCCCTACCTGGATGCCACCTGAGTAGTCGAGTTCGTTGGCATGGATCTTCGGCCTCAACCCATACTTCATTCCGGCATTGAGTATCCTGTCAGTCTCATCCACGGTAAAGAAGCCTTTGTCGCAGAATACGTCGATATAGTCGGCCAACTCTTCGGAGGCCACCTGTGGAATCATCTCATGGATCACCAGGTCGACATACTCCCCCTGCCTCCCTTTGTATTCAGCCGGAACGGCATGAGCTCCCAAAAAGGTAGAGACGATCGTCAACGGTGATAACTCCTTTAATTTCCTGATCACCCGGAGCATCTTCAGTTCATCCTCAACAGTCAGCCCATAACCGCTTTTGATCTCAACTGCTCCTGTTCCAAAAGCAATGATCTCGTTCAATCGCCCCATCGCCTGCTCAACCAGTTCCTCTTCAGAGGTATGGTGAAGCAGTTTTGCCGAGTTCAGTATCCCTCCTCCCCGTTTGGCGATCTCTTCATAGCTCAGCCCCTTGATTTTATCAACATATTCGATCTCCCGGCTTCCAGCGTAGACCAAGTGTGTATGGGCGTCGCAGAAAGAGGGGAAGACGAAACAACCGGAGGCGTCGACGATCTGAATGTCATTGTATTGACGAAGGTTGTGGAATATTGTGGCCTGTGACTCGTGACCCATGACTGGCGGTGAAGGTGGAGAAAGTGAAGTAGGTGGAGAAAGTAGTGAAGGTGGTGAGTTGTTTTCAAAGAGTTCATAATGCTTTATTCCGGTAGCAGAGAGACTGGATTGGATTTCAGATGGTATCGTGTCCATCGATCCGAAATCCTTAATCTTGTCTCCTTCGATCAGCAACCAGGCATTTTTAAGTGTTTTCAGATGCGACATCTCTTTCCCGGCCACAAGGGGTTTGGGGTTTTCTTCGATGTTAACAAGCTCTTTGATGTTGGTGATGAGGATCGACTTCATGGTTGTTAAATTTCAGGGAGTTGACGCAAAGGTAGAGAATTTTGATTTTTTCTTTACCTTTGCAATTGAAACCCAAAGCCATAATCCTAAATTAAATCATTAATAATGAAAAGAATCACCCTTCTCTTTTCCCTTTTATTTTTAGTGATCACCTTGTCTGTATTTGCTAAAAAAGTCGAGGTAAGCCAGGCCCGTCAGGCCGGTCTGAACTTCTATTACGAACGTGCCAATATCAATCAGAACATATCCTTTGATGCCCTGCTGATTACCGGTGAAACAATTGTTACAGAAAACGATATCACGGCCTACTACATTTTTGACATCGGTGACAACGGATATATCATCGTTACGGCCGACGACCAGCTTTATCCTGTGATCGGGTATTCTTTCGAGACATCCTGGTCGAATGAAGAGTTACCTGCTCACGTGCAATTCTGGCTTAACAACTACAAAGGCGAAATCCTTGAAGCCATTACTCAGGGATATCCTGCTGATCAACAGATCACTGGTGCCTGGGAACGTTACAGTTCACCCAATCCCGTTACCCTTCCCGATGAACCATTACTGGATGTGGAACCAATGATCACCAACACCTGGAACCAGGACTTCCCCTACAACGCAATGTGTCCGGAAGACCCAGCACCGGGTGGTTCCTATTACGGACACGTACCGGTTGGTTGCGTTGCCACGGCTATGAGCCAGATCATGCATTACTGGCGCTGGCCCGAAACAGGAGTTGGTTCGCACTGCTACACACCCCCACAATCTCAGTATGGACAACAGTGCGCCGATTTTGGCAATACCACCTACGAATGGGACGGAATAGTTGATCACACCTCAAAACAGTGCGATCCTGTTGCTTTGCTCTCATGGCATTGCGGCATCTCGGTGAATATGATGTACGGACCAACCGGATCCGGGGCATACACTGACGACGTACCTAATGCCCTTAAGAACTATTTCAAGTACTCCACAAGTGCTTATTACGCTCATAAATATGCTTATCCCACCACACAATGGAATAACCTACTTAAAACTGACCTGGATGCCGGCAGACCAATTGAATATTCGGGAACTGGTGGCGGCGAGGGCCATGCCTGGGTTTGCGACGGATATCAGGGAACTGATTACTACCATATGAACTGGGGTTGGGGTGGTAACTACAACGGCTATTTCTACCTGAATGGCCTAAATCCCGGAGGATACACGTTCAACAGTGACCAAGGAGCCGTATTGCAGATCCATCCTGATCCTTCGATGTACCCTACCTATTGCAGTGGGCAGACCGACCTAATCACAAATGATTTCGGAGCATTTGAGGATGGAAGCGGGCCACTGGAAAATTACGAGAGCGATGCCAACTGCTCATGGTTGATCGCCCCGGATGATGGTGTGGAAAGTGTATCTGTTTCGTTCCTTCGTTTCGACCTGGCTTCGGGCGATGAACTCAACATTTACGATGGCAACTCTGCCAGCGCTACCCTGATCGGAACTTACACCGGCACCTCGTTGCCTCCCACTGTCACCTCTACCGGCCCTGAAATGTTTATTGCCTTTACTACCAATGAAACAGGAACCGCACAAGGATTTCTTGCTGAGTATGACTGCAACATGATCACTTTCTGCGCATCCAGCACCAACCTTACTGACCCGTCAGGAGATATCAGCGACGGAAGCGGCGACTTAGATTACCGCAATAGTACATTGTGCAAATGGTACATCAAACCAACCAATGCTGAAACCGTGATTCTGAATTTTAGCAGTATCAATACGGAAGAGACGAATGACAGAATCCAGGTCTATGATCTTGGCTCCGGAACTCTTTTAGGTAATTTCTCCGGCAATATGACCAACCCGCCAACAGGACTTGTTGCCCCGAGTGGCGAGATGTTACTCTTGTGGAGCAGTAACAAAACCATCAGAGGTATTGGTTGGGAAGCAAGCTATACAATTACTGTAAGCACTGAAGAGTCGGCAGCCGTGGATAACCTCTATGTCTATCCCAACCCGGTCCATGATTATCTGATGGTGAAATTTGACGGAACTTCGCTTCGTACGGTTCAGATCGATCTTTACTCGCTGAAGGGAACGAAAATCTACAGTGGTGTTCGATCGAATGTGAACGGACAGGTGGAAGAGCGTATCAACCTGAGTGGCGTTTCAAAAGGCGTATACATGCTCCGGATTACCAGCGAGCAAGGAGTATCGAATACGAAAGTAGTCGTACAATAGCATTCTGAGAAGAATTTTTTGTAATTTACATGAAAAGGATTTGTTTGCTTCTCGTCGCCATCACAACTCTGGGATTCAACACGTTTCCAGGTACTATATCCGCCGACAAGGCTTCCATGGCAGCTATCCGGTTTATCTCTGAACGGATCTCCCCGGATCTTTTATCAGATGTTGGTGATGTTGCCGTTACGGAAAGTTTTATTATCAAGGATCAGGAGATACCTCTTTATTATATTTTCAACCTGATGCCTGAAGGGTGGATTGCCGTTGCTGCTAATGATGCAGTATTCCCAATTCTTGCATACTCCTATGAAGGCAGGTATGATGAATTGCGTCAGGCGCCACAATTCCTCGCCTGGATGAAGCAATACGAAGATCAGATCCTGTATGCGATCCGCGGAAACGTTTCCCCTTTCCCCGAGACTGTAGAGATGTGGAACAGGCTGTCAGATGCCAGATACCAGATGCCGGATGCCGGATCTAATCCACTCGTCTCTCGTCCATCGTCCATCGTCCATCGCAGTATCGAGCCCCTGATAACAACCCACTGGGACCAGAGCCCCTGGTACAATGAACTTTGTCCGGGTGACAATGGAAGCCATTGTCCGGCCGGGTGCGTTCCCGTTTGCATGGCCCAGGTCATGTACTACTTCAGATGGCCCGAAACCGGAGTGGGTTCGTATACCTACACTGAACCAACATTTGGCGTATTATCTGCTGATTTCGGGGCCACAACCTACCGGTGGAACGAGATGACCACCAGCATTAACCGGAGTAACCTGGCCATCGCTGAGCTTATTTATCACCTGGGAGTCTCATGTGATCTGGAGTATACCCCATCTGGATCGGGCATGTATAACCATAAGGCTGCCTTTTCGTTAAGGACATATTTCAAATATGCTCCCGAAACCCAATACCTATACCGCGACAGCACCACCCTCAACTGGGACAGCGTTTTGATTGCACACCTCGACAGAAAAATCCCGATGTACTATGCGGGCTGGTCGGTTCCTAATAGCGACGGCCATGCTTTTGTTTGCGACGGTTACCAAGACTCCTCCTTCTTTCATTTTAACTTTGGATGGGGTGGTAGTAGTGATGGCTACTTCTACACGAGCGACCTCACCCCAGGCGGCTACAACTTCAACCTGGCCCAGGAAGTTGTGATCAACTGCTTCCCCGATACGGTAAACTACACCTACCCCTCGCAGTGCGCCGGCGACCTGGAGTTTACTGCAAAAGTGGGTTCATTTGAAGATGGAAGTGGTCCAGTTGATGATTACTCCCCTGATGCCAATTGCAGCTGGATGATTGGCCCCCAAACTTTGATCGACTCGGTAACCAGTATCACGTTGACGTTCGACCGGTTTGCCACCAATCCGGCAGATTTTGTTACTGTGTATGACGGGAAAACAACAGGCGCGCCTGTTCTGGGTTCCTTTTCCGGAAGCCTTCTTCCTCCCGAAATCACCTCTTCAGGGAATAACATGTTGGTCACTTTTGAAGCAGGGGAACAACCTCCAGATAATGGCTTTCTAGCCCACTACAAAGCCAACTTGCCGGTTTGGTGCAGCGGAACCACTACAATAACTGCCGACTCAGCGGAAGTCTCGGATGGTAGCTTCGATTTCAACTATTATAACAACTCCTCTTGTAAATGGAGATTAGAGACCGAAACAGGGGACCCTCTTACCATCTACTTTGACTATTTTGATACCGAGGCTAATCATGATTTCCTGACCATTTACGACCTGGAGACAGGAGATACTCTGGTGAGTTTATCAGGAGAATACACTTCGGGCAACCATCCTGATTCAGTTACCTCACCCAGCGGAAAGATGTTTCTCATCTTCACGACGAATAGTACCATTACATTTAATGGCTGGAAGATCCACTACCCGAAAAAGTCCAACATCGGCATCACAGAACAAAACGGCATCCGGAACCTTCAGCTCTTCCCAAATCCGGCATCAGAGGTTGTTACTATCTCTTTCACTTCAGCCAAAACATCACACATTCACTTGACCCTTCTCTCTTCTGATGGGCGTATCGTTCGTGAATTAAGCTTGGAAGCGATTTCAGGGAAGAATACAAAAGAGACTGATATTTCAGAGATAAAGCCTGGAATCTACATCCTGCAACTTACAGGTGACTTGGGAACAGCGGTAGAGAAGCTGGTGGTTAACTAATTTCCTACTTTCCTACTTTCCTACTCACTCTCCGGCGTATAAAGGATATCAATCTCCCCCTTATTCTCCAGACACTCCATCAACTTGCTTTTAAGTTTCCAGCAGGTCATCTGGCGGATTTCAAGTTGACGGGAGAGCTCGTATGAGGATATTTTCGGGTTGGAGCAAACCATGTAGACCATGTTGAATGCCTCTGTAATAGGGATATGGCATCGGTGAAAAATGGTGTTCGCAGTAGCCGATTCTTCGCTTTTACAGCGAGTACAACGTCTTGAGTAAGGTGTCTTTCCCTTGCAGTAATTTGAATGTCCGCATTTCTTACAGACAAATCCCTTTGCCCATTTTTGCTCGGAAAGAAACTGAAGGCACTCTTCGTCGGTTGCAAATCGGACCGCAAATTTTTCAATATCTAGAGACTTGAACAAATGTTTCAATTTCATTTTTTTACAAAAATAAAAATAATTAGTGATACTTATGCGATTTATATTTAAAAATGTTTTATCTTTGCAGTGTCATTTAAAACAAAAATTATGAAAAAATACTCATTTCTTATAGGATTTGCACTGGCAATCAGCCTTACGGCTTGCAGCAGTAACGATGGGACCAAGAGTGCCAACTCTGAATCCAAAACTGAAGCTGTTGGTGACGAAAACCTCACTGATGAGGGAAAAGTGATGTACCTGAATGCCGAACAATTTAAATCACTTGTTTGGAATTACAGCAAAAATGCTGACAACTGGATATTTAAAGGAGATCTACCGGTAATTATCGACTTCTATGCTGACTGGTGTCGCCCGTGTAAAATGGTAGCGCCTATCATGGATGAACTTGCAGCCGAATACAAAGGAAAGATCCGGGTTTATAAAATAGATACGGACAAGGAAAAAGAACTTGCACAATTATTTAACATCCGGTCGATTCCGGCAGTCCTCTTTGTTCCTAAAGACGGCAAACCACAGATGTCGGTTGGCGCCCTTCCGAAACCTACTTTCGTAACAGCGATCACTGATGTCTTAATGGTGAAGTAGATATCATCACCTTCATCACTCCATGACTTCATGACAAAGAATTAACAATAAAAAAATAACAATAAAAAATATCAAACAATGGCACTGGAACATTTAACCAAAGAGACTTTTGTAGAAAAGGTCTTCAACTTTGAAACAAACAAAGACTGGAAATTTGAAGGGGATTTACCCTGTATCATCGACTTTTATGCCGATTGGTGTGGCCCATGCAAAATGGTAGCCCCGGTATTGGAAGAACTTTCAAAAGAGTATAATGGAAAGATCAACATCTACAAAGTAGATACTGAAGACCAGCAGGAGCTTTCGGCCGCTTTTGGCATCCGTAGCATCCCTTCAATGCTCTTCTGCCCGAAAGACGGACAACCCCAGATGGCAGTCGGAGCCCTTCCGAAAGACTCATTAATAAAGGCAATTGATGACGTGTTGTTGAGTACAAAGAACTAATAAACTACACCAAAATACTACACTAGCTGCTTTATACCGCAGTGGGACTTGTGCCTGCTGCGGTTTTTTTTTACTTTCGTATTTTCCTAATTTCCTATTTTCCTAATTCCCTAATGACCCTACTCCTCCCCACCGCCTATCTCCCTCCCATCTCATACATTTCCACTTGTGCTGCTGCGGATGAGATCCTGATTGAAGCGTGGGAAACCTATCCCAAACAAACACTACGGAACCATTGTGAAATTGGCGGGCCCAACGGCAGATTAAGGCTGACAATTCCGGTTAACAAACCCAACGGGAATCGTACCAAAACAAAGGATGTCAGGATTGCTTCTCACCTCCATTGGCAGAAGATCCATTGGAGATCGTTTGAGGCCGCATACAACAAATCACCATTTTTCCTTTATTACCAGGATTATCTTGTTCCATTTTACGAGAAGAACTTTGATTTTCTCCTGGATTTTAACCTGCAACTTCTTGAAACTCTCTTCCAGGCTATCCGCCTTTACAAATCTGTAACAACAACAGATTCATTTGAGGATGCCCCCCCAGGTATAACCGACCTCAGAAATCAATGGGTAGTTGGCAGTCGGCAGTCAGCAGTCGGCGGTCTTCCGGAGTATTACCAAGTGTTTGCTGACCGACAGGGGTTTCTTAAAGATCTGAGTATCGTGGATTTGCTGTTTAATTTAGGTCCGGAGACCTTGGCTTATCTCGAATAAGCTATTCATTTGATATTTCTTTAATCAGATTTTAAAACAACTACCCTATATTTGCATCAATTTATATACAGTGAGATTGACTTTTTTTCCCTCCCCTTTTGTTTTGTTGACCCTCACCACTTGCATAGATTCTCATAAAATGCTTGTTTTATTAAAATGAAAAAATGAATGAAAATAGTTATTGTAATAGACAGTTGGAATAAAGGAAATGGATGTATTGTTACAACACACAGATTGGTGGATGAGCTACAGTTAAGAGGACATCAGGTATCACTCGTATCTACCTCAGGAGAAGAGGCACGGAAGTTTAATGGGCCTTTTTATGAAGTCCCCGGTTTTTATCTTCCGGGAGTAAAAGAATCCATGAAAAATATGGAGTTTCTTTTTGCAAAAGGAAAGAAAAAGACACTGAAAAAAGCCTTTAAAGGAGCCGACCTCGTTCAAATTCAATTTCCCTATTTTATTGCCAAATATGCAGTACGGGTTGCAAATAAAATGAATATTCCGGTGATTGGAGCTTGCCATATCCAGTCTCAGAACATGACTGGGGCCATGGGAAAAGATAACAAAGTTTTGGATTGGTTCTTTAATACCTGGTTCAACTTTGAACTTTTCAAAAGAGTAAAAGCAGTACACTGTCCTTCGGTATTTGCAGCAGATTTAATTAAGTCGAAGGGTAGTAATTCTCATTTCAGAGTTATTTCTAACGGCATTCCA
The DNA here is from genome assembly GCA_964642545.1 of uncultured Prolixibacteraceae bacterium. Classification (GTDB taxonomy): domain Bacteria; phylum Bacteroidota; class Bacteroidia; order Bacteroidales; family FEN-979; genus QYOJ01. Next base: position 134,093 of record CAZXQU010000001.1, read on the forward strand.
AAGAGATTTATCCCAATAGAAAATCCTGTCAGACCTGATTTTTTTGAAGACAAGTTTGTTCTGATGAACGTTGGTCGTCATGCATTGGAGAAAAACCAGGAGATAATGATTGATGCTGTCCTTAAATCGAAATACCAGGACAACATCAAACTATTAATCTGTGGAAAAGGTGAAACAAGTGACAGTCTCATACACCGTGGGAATGAGCTTCGTGTAAAACCTCTTGTCAGATACATCTCAGAGGAAGAAAAACATCTTTTCTTAAATACTGCTGATATGTATATTCATACCTCTGGTATTGAATTGGAAAGTCTATCTTGTTTAGAAGCAATCGGGTGTGGACTTCCTTGCCTAATAGAAGATTCGCCTCTTAGTGCTACTTCTCAATTCGCAATAGACGAAAGTTTTATCTTCAAAACGATTGAAGAACTTACTGCAAAAATTGATTATTGGTACGAAAACAGAGACTCTCTTCCTAAAGTAAGAGAGCAAACACTTTTGGGTGCTGAAAAATACAGAATAGAAAATTCAATTAATGCAATGGAAGAGTTGTATAACGATGTTATAAAAACGTATAACGGCGCTAAGGGCTTACTTCCAAAAGGAGAAAAAATTATCTCTTGATGATTTCTTTTTTCGTAATTTTGCACTCCCTTATTTAATCTAAATTAATTGTCAACTCTTCTCGATTTACGTCAAGGTGAATCTGCAGAGATCATCAAGATCAGAGGGCGGGGGCATTTCCGCCGTCGCCTGATGGAGATGGGATTTGTAAAAGGGAAAGAGATCACCGTAGTCAAATCAGCACCCCTGCAGGATCCAATCGAGTACAAATTAATGGGTTATCATGTGTCGTTAAGGCAGAGTGAAGCCCAACTTGTTGAAGTACTCAAGGTGAACGATACAAGGCATGATGAAGAGTCCGTGGAAACTGTCGGAAATTTAAATGTGACACTTCAGGAAGAGTTACAGAAAGCTAAAGCCAGGGAAAAGGGAAAGACGATTGAGGTCGCCCTGGTTGGAAATCCAAACTGCGGAAAAACGACGTTATTCAATTTCATCTCAAAGTCGAAAGAGCATGTTGGCAACTTCGGCGGAGTAACGGTCGACTCTAAAACAGCCTCTTTTAAGCAAAACGGATACAGGTTCGAGATCACCGATCTGCCTGGCACCTATTCGCTGTCGGCTTACTCACCAGAAGAATTATTCGTGCGAACCCATATATTTATGGAGATGCCCGACATTGTGGTCAACGTTGTGGATGCTTCAAACCTGGAGCGAAACCTTTTCCTCACTACACAGCTGATTGACATGGATATTCGGGTAGTACTGGCGCTTAACATGTACGATGAGTTAACCGGCGGCGGTGATATTCTGGATCATGAAGAGCTTGGGAAACTACTCGGGATTCCGGTAATTCCTACCGTGAGTTCCAAAGGCAAAGGGGTAAGGGAGCTCTTCGACCGGATCATTGAAGTATATGAAGACCGCGACCCGGTGATGCGTCACATCCATATCAATTATGGTATTGAGATAGAACGCTCGTTAGCTAGAATACAGGATGTAATCTGGCAAGACAAAACACTAACACTAAAGGTCTCATCACGATATTATGCCATCAAACTCCTGGAGAAAGATCCTAATATCTCCAGAAATCTGATGAAGAGTAGTATTTATAATGAATTGCTGGGAGTTGTTGATCAGGAAATAGAGCGCCTGGAGCGGATCTATCGTGAAGACTCAAATACCCTCATCACTGATGCCCGATACGGGTTTATTGCAGGTGCTTTGAAGGAGACGCTGAAAGTGGATGCATCAGGTCAGAAAATTCGTAGAAAGAGCGATTCCATTGACCGGCTATTAACAGGCAAATACTTCGGGTTTCCACTTTTTCTGTTCTTCCTCTGGTTCATGTTCCAAACTACTTTTTCATTGGGAGAGTACCCCAAACATTGGATCGAAATTGGTGTCGGATGGCTTGCTGGTGAAGTTAGTACCCTGATGCCTCCAGGGCCCCTTAAAGACCTGCTGGTAGATGGGGTAATCAACGGGGTAGGTAGTGTGATCGTGTTCCTGCCGAATATCCTTATACTTTTCTTCTTTATCTCGATCATGGAGGATACCGGGTACATGTCCAGGGCAGCCTTTATCATGGATAAATTGATGCACAAGATGGGGCTTCACGGACAATCTTTCATCCCCCTGATCATGGGATTTGGCTGCAATGTCCCCGCCATCATGGTCACACGAACCATCCGAAACCGGAATGACCGTCTGGCCACAATGCTCATCAACCCATTCATGTCTTGTAGTGCACGGTTACCAGTATACATACTGATTGCAGGAGCCATCTTCCCCGACCACGCCGGGACAGTCATATTCCTGATCTATTTGACTGGGATTGTCCTGGCTGTATTGGTTTCACTGATTTTCAAGAAAACACTCTTTAAAAGTACTGAAGCCCCCTTTGTGATGGAACTTCCACCCTACCGCATCCCAACCCTTCGCGTCAGTTTGCGCCACATGTGGGAAAAAGGGCAACAATACCTTAGAAAGATGGGTGGGATTATCCTTGTTGCTGTCATCATCATCTGGGCTCTGGAATATTTTCCTGCCGGAAGCCAGGTGCCACACCAGGAACGATTGGAAAGATCCTATATCGCCAAAATCGGAAAGTTCATTGAACCAGTGATAAAGCCTCTTGGCTTTGACTGGAAAATGGGAGTAAGTCTGATAACGGGGGCAGCAGCCAAAGAGGTTGTAGTAAGCACCATGGGAGTTCTTTATGGCTCTAACCACCAACCCGATGGCAGCCCGAAACAGAACCTCCCACTCATCCTTCAGAACGCCAGGTATGCCGACGGGCCTCAGATCGGCAAGCCGATTTTCACACCACTTGCCGGTATATCATACCTGCTCTTTATCCTGGTTTACATGCCATGTGTTGCTGTGATCATCACCGTTAGCCGTGAGTCGGGAAGCTGGAAGTGGGCCCTTTTCCTAATCCTCTATACAACGGTTCTAGCCTGGCTCTTATCTTTTTCTGTATACCAACTGGGAAGCCTTCTCACCTGATATGTGGCAATACCTCATCACCGGACTGATTGTCACTGCTGCAATAACTTATACAGTTTATCGCCTGATCAAATATTTCACTGATCCCCTTCGGAAGTGCAAGAACTGCGCCAACTCATGTGGGGGCTGCGCCCTTGAGGAGTTGAAAAAGACGAGGGACGAAGGACGAGGGACGAAGGACGTGAGACGTGAGACGTGAGACGTGAGACGTTTTTTTTCCCGATCTTCGCGAAACAAATATTTTCCCTATGAGTTTTAGATTTTCCCGGATTTTGGTGTGGATAGCTATGTTTGTTTTTCCGGCAACCTTCACACTGCAGGCTCAAGATACCGAATACACCGACTTTACTGTCGCCAAACCCTTAACGCGCTGGTGGTGGTTTGCTTCTGAAATCGACACCAATGATATTCAATACCAACTCGACTGGCTTAAAGCAAATGAATTCGGTGGAGTAGAGATCGCCTGGGTCTATCCTCAGGGCGGTAATTCAACTGCGAAACGTGACTCCTGGCTATCGCACAACTGGACCCGCACGACTACTTTCGCCAAGAGGTATGCCAACAGCATCGGGCTTGCCTGCGACTTCACCTTAGGCACACTCTGGCCATTCGGCGACAGCCAGGTACCAACCGAAGATGGAACAATTTTCTCTGATGATACGATTTCGAAACCTTCTATGAGGCTCACATGGGAACATCCTCTGAAAGGAAGGGTAGTAAACCACCTCGATCGGGATGCCATGATACGTTATTCCAAACGTTTGATCAGTGAACTCAGGCCGGCTCTTCTGGGCAGCTACTCCGGACTATTTTGTGATTCTTGGGAAGTAGAGACCCGGAAGCTATGGACAAGAGGATTCGGTGAAGAGTTCACCCGACAGTTCGGGTACAACATTCTGCCGTTGATGGACAGTCTGTATAAACCAGGCTTCGAACCAGTCTACTATGATTACATGAAGCAGCTCTCCGACTATGTGCTGAACAATTTCTATGCACCGTTTACCGAAGTAGCACATCGGTATGGTGCCTTCACTCGTGTGCAATGTGGCGGGTCACCCACCGACCTGCTAACAGCCTTCTCCCTGGTTGATATCCCGGAAACTGAAGCAATGCTTTTTCAACCCGCTTTTGCCCGGATACCAGCTTCTGCAGCAATCCTAACCTCCAAACCAGTTATTTCGGCCGAAGCGTTTACTTGTCTCTATGGCTGGAAAGGCTGGCCCGGTCCGGGTCCATACCAGAAACAGGAGCAGGTTGCTGATATGAAACTTGTCGCTGATGCACTCTTCGCCAATGGTGTGAACCAGATCATCTGGCACGGGATGCCCTTCAATCCTAAGGGTGGAATAAACCAGTTCTATGCTTCAGTATATGTGGGCGAGGATGCCGCATTTGCTCAGGAACTTCCGCCATTCAACAAATACCTGGAACGGGTAACCACATTTATGCGAGCCGGCAAACCCTACACTTCAATGGCTATTTACCTGCCACTGGAGGACAGTTGGATGGGTGTTGAATATCCCGATTCACTGCAACTTCCCTGGGCATGGGGCGAGTATGAACTTCGCTATGTTTCGGCTCCGGAAGAGACCCGCGGTTACCAACCTGTTTGGATCAACCAGAACTTCCTTCTCTCCATCACCCAGGATGAGGCAGGAAACTTTTCCTGTGGCGACGCCCGGATCAACTCACTGTATATCGATGTGGAGTATATGGAGTATAAATCGCTTCGCTGGATCATGCTCCTGGCGCAACATCGGTTGCCCATTTGCCTGAAACGCGATCCTGCTGAACCGGGAACCACGCTCTCTCCCCAATACATGCAAGCCCTTTCAGCACTGAAGTCGTTACCCAATGTTTCCACCGACCTGCAAGCTATCATTCCGGAACCCCCTCTCATCGAAGGAGTTGACATCCCCGAATTCTGGTGTCGAGAGACTGCTGACGGTCTGCTAATCTTCTTCGCCAACCCTAAAACAAGGGAGTTGAAATACCCGTTAAGTTATGGTCAGTCCTACACTGAATCGGCCGTAACGCGGCAGGTGAGAATTAACTTCAACGGACATCTTGTAAATGGCACCCTTACTTTTGAACCCTATCAGTCGGTTATGCTGCATATCAATAATCTGGGAGAGATAGACCCGGTAAGCATCGCCTTCTTCCCCACCCCTCCGACAACAGTTGAAAAGTGAAAAGGCTTTGATATTGCTCATATGTTCGTAATTTTGATGATCTAAAAAAACCTCCATGGAATTCGGCATCAACTTACAAAGCATCGTTTCCGTCAGGAAAGAACCCTCACATCTCTCTGAGATCACAACACAGCTCTTGTTTGGCGAACTCTTTCGCATCTATGAAACACGTGATGGCTGGCACCAGGTGCGCCTTGCCTGGGACAACTATGAAGGGTGGATCCCAGAGAAACAGGTCTGCATGATCGACGAACAGGAATTTCTACGCCTGCTGAATGCCGACACGCCGTTCGTGATGGACCTCGTGCAGTTGATCGCCAACGAAACACAGAAGACGATGTTTGCTATCCCGCTTGGGAGCTCTCTGCCAGGATTGGAAGGGCAGTTTCTCACGATCGCCGGCGAGAATTTCCGCTTTGAGGGACAAGTATCCATTACCTCCGGCATCGAGGAGATAGAGACACCCCAGGAGAAGAAAGAGTTCTGCCATGATCTTGTTGAAGATGCCATGATGTACCTTCACGCCCCCTACTTCTGGGGAGGAAGGTCGCCTTTCGGAATCGATTGCTCAGGATTGGTTCAGATGGTTTACCGACTGCGTCAGATCAAGCTTCTACGGGATGCTTCACAACAGGCAACGCAGGGTGAAGTAATTTCGTTACTCGATGAAGCGGAACCTGGCGACATTGTATTTTTTGATGATGAAGAGGGTAACATCGACCATGTAGGAATCCTGGCCGACAGGTTCCGCGTGATTCACGCCTCCGGCAGTGTACGCTTCGATGCCATTGATCACCAGGGCATCTTCGATGGAAAACAGGAAAAGTACACGCATAAGCTACGGCTTATCAAACGGATAATTTAGCCCCTAAATCCCCTAAAGGGTACTTACTCCTGTTAAGAGGGATTTCCTTCCTGAGTGCTCGGGAGAGGATTAAGGAGGGGTCAATAATCATAATTCGTAATTCATAATTCGTAATTCGTCATTGATAATATGATTCTCTCCGACCTCATCGCCCAGGCTTTAATCGACGCTAACGTCAAGGTAATTAACTATGTCCCGGGATACGGTGGGACAGCTATCTATAAAGCGCTGGCTCAAAAGACCGGGAAGCCGGGTTTCATCTCTTTCCACGAAGAGGTGGCTTTTACCGTATCTCATGGGGCCAGTCTGGTGGGAACCCGCTCGGCACTGTTGTGCAAGACTCATGGCATCATGAAAGCAGCCAACAGCCTCTCCGACGCCCTACAGTGCGGAACAACAGCCGGGATGGTTGTGATCATCTCCGAGGACAAAGGAGGAACCCACTCCGATACTATCATTGATACCAAGCCCTTCCTCGACGGCATCGGGATGCCCAACTTCTGGAGCTCGCCGGAGAAAATTTACGATGACATCCATCGGGCATATGAACTATCAGAGACATACCGTCTCCCTTGGGGGATTATTCTGGATGCCGATGATATCAATAACAACAGGCCGTATATTCCACGATATGCAAAACCCTCCCCTGTATACAAGCGAGATATCGTACAGCATGTTCTTTGCCCACTCTTCAATCCCTATCAGCGCAACGTCTATGATGCCAAGATGAAAGACCAGGCGTGGCAATCCATTTCCCGACCATTTATCCCAAATATACCGGAAGGAACCTCCGAGAACTGGAAGAGAGCGGTTGAGAACTATATCCCTTTCTTCAACGTATACAAAAAGTTCAGGGGAAATATTGTAACTGGTGAGACCGGTATCTCCAGTCAATTTTGTGCGAATCCCTGGCACTGTATCGACATGGTGACATACATGGGAGGCAGCATCCCTCTGGCAATGGGGGCATCCCTCGCCGGGAGGAAAAATGTATGGGCCATAATGGGTGATTTCTCCTTCATCTCGGCCGGACCATTAGCCTTGCTCGAAGCCAAGCTCCGGGACCTGCCTCTAAAGGTGGTGATTCTCGACAATGGTAAAGCAGTAACTACCGGTGGACAGGAGATTGCATCCGGAGCACTGGATCTTTGTCTGGCCCCCTACCGGAAGCAAATCGTCGGTGAGGTAAACCCGCATGATCCAATCGAACTGGAACGAGCGTTTGAAACAATGACGAGAAGTAATACGTTAAAGATCCTGGTGGTAAATTACAGGGATGCGGATTGATTTTTACTTCGCTTTTTTCGATCTTGCATCACGCGGCCTTACATAAGGATCGTTGAAGATATAGGTAAGCCTGAAAGTGATCACATTATTATGCTGCTTGCGTTCCCAAACCTGATGACCGGTTTCATTGGTAAAATCACGCGTGCGGATTGGTACCAGTGAGTAAGAGTATCGAAGGTTCGCCCACAGTCGTTTCCAGATTCGTAACCTGACATCGGCGAGTATCTGAAAATCGGCTAATGTATAAGGCCCCTGCAGACTCGTTGTGGTTTTAACACCATCCTCCCATTCTGACACGCCTACAAGTTGCCCATAGGCAAAACCTGCCCCCGCCGCAATGATTTTCTTGTCGGTAAAATGGACCAGTAAGGGGACCTGTATATAATTCAGGTTCAGCTTGTAGCCATAGTATGAAGCCGGCTGATTGGTATCAGGGACAACCGTGTCGGGGACGTAGGTTTTCTCGTAAGAACCATTCATAGAGAAGAGAATCTCCATGGTTACCGACCATTTTCCATCTTTCCCGAATGGTACGATAACAGAGGGGCCTCCATTGAAGCCTATTTTTTTAAATCCGTAAACTTCGTCACCATCAACCTGGGAGAGATTTATCCCCGCCGAAATAGCCCCCAAAAATCGTTGGGAAAATACCGAAGAGGTAAATAGAAGAAGCAGCAGGAGTGTCAGGTAAAGGAAAAATTTCTTCATTCGTAATTCTTCATTCGTAATTCGTAATTTGTCTAACGTCTAATTTTCCCCGTTATTATTCATCCCTTTCATCGAAAGCTGAATGCGTTTGCGATTGATATCCACATCAAGCACCTCTACCATCACTTTCTGATTGATCTTCACGATGTCGTTAGGATCTTTCACAAACCTGTCGGCCAATTGGCTGATATGGACGAGCCCATCCTGGTGCACGCCAAGATCTATAAAAGCACCGAATGCCGTGATATTGGTCACGATGCCGGGAAGTTTCATGCCAGGGTGCAGATCATCGATTGTATGAATATTGCGGTCAAATTCGAAAATCTCAAACTGCTTTCGTGGATCGCGACCAGGTTTTGCCAACTCCAACACAATATCCTGGAGGGTTGGAAGACCGGTTTTCGCTGTCACATACTCCTTCAGGTCTATCTGTTTGCGTAATTCGTTCTTGGATATAAGATCGGAAATTGAGCAATTCAACTTTTTTACCATTTTATCAACCACGTGATAACTTTCGGGATGCACTGAACTTCCGTCAAGCGGGTTTTTGGCATCCCTGATCCGCAGAAAGCCTGCTGCCTGTTCAAATACCTTTTGGCCAAACCGCGGCACTTTCATCAACTCCTTCCGCGATGAAAATGGTCCGTGTTCATTCCTGTAGGTGATGATGTTTTTCGCCAGTACAGGACCAACCCCCGAAACATAGGTAAGCAGCTGTTCACTGGCTGTATTCACCTCTACGCCAACCATATTCACAGAACTCTCCACGGTATCGGCAAGGCTTTGCTGTAGCGCTATCTGATCTACATCATGCTGGTACTGCCCAACTCCAATCGATTTCGGATCAATCTTCACCAACTCGGCCAATGGGTCCATCAAACGACGGCCGATGCTTACCGATCCCCTGACGGTGATGTCATAGTCGGGAAACTCCTGTCTTGCCACCACACTAGCCGAATAGACCGAAGCGCCACTTTCATTTACTACCAGGGCTATCAGGTCGGTATCAAACCGGATAGCGCGAACCAGGCGCTCGGTTTCACGGCCGGCAGTACCATTTCCGATGGCGATGGCTTCAATCTTGTAGGCATTGGCGAGAGTTTTTATCTTGTGGATTGACTCTTTCACTTCATTCTGCGGTGGATGGGGATAGATGGTTTCATTATGCAGAAGTTTCCCCTGGGCGTCAAGGCATACAATCTTGCAACCAGTTCTGAAACCGGGATCGATGGCAAGCACCCGTTTCTGTCCCAGAGGGGATGCCATCAGAAGCTGTCGGAGATTTTCGGCAAAGACGCGTATCGCCTCTTCATCAGCCCTCTCTTTGATCCACTGCCGCATCTCAGTCTCCATTGATGGGTAGAGGAGACGTTTGGCACTGTCGGTGATGGCTCCCTTAACCAGTTCGGCTGAGGCATTATTTCCTTTGATGAAGATCCGTTCAAGGATTTCGGCACCCCGATCTCCATCCACCTCCAGGCTCACCTTGAGAAATCCCTCTTTCTCCCCGCGAAACATCGCCAGGATCCGGTGTGATGGCGCTTTGTTGAGTAGTTCATGAAAGTCAAAATAGGTTTCGAATTTTACGCCATCCTCTTCCTTTCCTTTCGCAACTTTGGATGTAATCACACATTCCCGTTGAAAAAGGCTCCGGATTCGTTTCCGGGCATAGGCATCTTCATTGACCCACTCGGCGATAATATCGCTGGCACCCTGGAGCGCCTCCTTAACATTGTTGACGCCTTTCTCGGGGTCGATAAAGGATTCGGCGCGGTGTTCAATGTCATCAAACCGTTGCAACATGATCAGTTTGGCAAGGGGTTCCAGTCCTTTTTCACGGGCGATGCTGGCACGGGTCTTTCGTTTGGGCTTGTATGGAAGGTAAATATCTTCCAACTCGGCCATGGTAAAAGCATTCATCACCGCACTCTCCAGTTCATCCGTAAGCTTCTCCTGGTCCCGAAGCGACTTGAGGATCGTCTCCCGGCGGGCATTCATATCCTTGAGTTGTTGTAGCCTGTCCCGTACCCGTGCGATAATGGTCTCATCCATGCTTCCGGTCATCTCTTTCCGATATCTGGCGATGAAGGGAATCGTGGCTCCACTCTCCAGCAACTGGATGGTATTCTTAATAAAAGTCTCAGCCACACTAAGTTCTGTGGCAATAATTTTCGAAAATGTTTCGGTGCTCATTTTACCAGAGTAACAGTTCCTTTCAGTACAACATCACCAACCAGATGCTAACACGTCAATGATATGAATAGTTTTGATTGGTATGTTATGTTTGTTGATGTACCCCTGAAGGTGCATCAGGCAGGAAGAATCAGTCGAAACGATGTATTCAGCCCCTGTTTCCATCGCATGTTTGACCTTCTGTTCAGCCATTGCCGTTGAGATAGGTTCAAATTTCACCGAAAAGGTCCCACCGAAGCCGCAGCAAACATCATGTTCCTTCATCTCCCTCAATTCCAGTCCTTTCACATGTGAAAGAAGCTTCATAGGTTCATCTTTTAGTCCATATTCTCTCAATGAGGCGCAAGAACTGTGATAGGTCACAACATGTTCGAATACGGCTCCAACATCTTCTCTCTTGAGGATGTTCACGACAAAATCGGTAAATTCATAAATGTTCTTCCGCAACTGTTTGTACTCGTAATGCAATGCCGTATTGTGAAACAGCATCGGAAAGTAGTTCCGCACATAGCCAATACAGGATGCCGACGGACCAACAATTGGCCGGTCGTTCTGAAAATCCCTGATGAACTTCTCTCCCATCGCTTTTGCCTCATCCCAGAAGCCACTGTTGAATGCCATCTGGCCACAACAGGTCTGGTTTCCATTGTAATGTGCCGAAACACCCAGCTTCTCCAGAACTTTTACCATATTAATCCCTGTTTCGGGATAGACCTGATCGATGAAGCAGGGGATGAAGATGTCGACAAGCATTTGTAAGGGATTAGCGATTAGGGATTAGGGACAAAATTAGTAAAATTATAGGACTGCTCATCATTGCTTATCATTGATCATCTCAGCGATTTTCATATTTTCCTAATTTCCTAATTTCCATCACGTCTCGCTTACTTCAAACCCCAACCTCCCCATCTCTTCCCAGAAGCCAGGATAAGATTTTGCTACAACCGCAGGGTCTGAGATGCGGATGGTTCCGGTTCTGATCGCAAGCAATGCAAAGGCCATTGCGATGCGGTGGTCACTGTAGGTCTTTATGATCTCTTGAGGATAAGCTCCTGGGGCAGGGTCAATAGATTGAGATGCGTCGGTTTCAATGATGCCGAATGCCGGATGCCGGATATCAATCTGCAATCGGCCCAACTCTTTGACAAGGGCTTCAAGGCGGTCACTCTCTTTGGTTTTCAAATGATGAAGTCCGGTAAATCGGGCAGCTATCCCAAGCACAGCATAAGTTACAATGAGGGATGGGGCGAGATCGGGATAAGCAGCAAGGTCAAAAGCAGGCTGCCAACTGCCAACTGCTAACTGCCCACTGCCCACTGCCCACTTCCCACTGATCAATCGTATTCCATCACTTTCAAAAACAGTCTCTACTCCCAATGGCCGGAAAAGCTCTGCCAACACGGCATCTCCCTGCAGGCTGTTTTTATGCAGACCGGGTAGTGTGAGTTCCGCGGAGCCGGCAAGGGCTGCAGCTTCATACCAGAAAGCGGCTGAGGACCAGTCGGCCTCCACAGTGTACTTTTCTGTTAGTCGTGCTTCAGCCTGGTAACTTCCGTGTTTGACGAGCAGGAGCTCCTCGTTTCTCTTGATAACTGCTCCAAACTCCTCCATAATGCGCAGCGTCATATCTACATATGGAAAAGAGACCTGATCACCCACCATACGGATCGTGAGACCTTCGGGAAGTAACGGAGCTATTAAAAGAAGAGCCGAAACAAACTGGCTGCTCACCGAAACATCTACTGTCACCTCCCCTCCAGAAAGCTGCCTGCCAATGATGCGCAGCGGAGGATACCCTGCTATTCCTTCATAGTCGATCTCTGCACCCAGGCTTCTGAGTGCCTCCACCAGGATGCCGATTGGCCTTCTTTGCATCCGTTCACTGCCGGAAAGAAGCCATGTTCCCGGTTGAATTGCGAGGTATGCAACGAGGAAACGCATCACGGTACCGGCATTGCAGCAGTTAAGAGAAATATGCTGATTGGGCTGAGCCGATTCAATCTGCTTCAATAACTCCTGAAGCAATAAGGTATCTTCGGCTTTGGAGAGGTTTTCAAACTGGAAGTCGGAACGAGCCAGTGCGCGGATGATAAGGAGTCTGTTGCTGATACTCTTTGACGAAGGGAGTGATATTCTGCCAGCCAGGTTTACCCCTTCAACTTCGTGGATATTTTTTCCTGTAATCGTGTAGCTGGTCATTGAGCGGCTATCAGAGGTTATAATAGCTTGCAAAGGCATCACGGATTTGATCCGGTGTACAAACCTGATTGATCCTGCCTTTCCCGATTTCGGAGAGCAGGGTGAACCGGATCTCCTGCTGCCTGTTTTTCTTATCGTGCTGCATCATATCCATGCGTACCGCTTCATCTTCCTGAAGGAGTGGAAGCTTACCGAATCCCTGGATAATCCACTTAGTAACTTCTTCCAGTTGTTGGGGGTCGAATCCGGCTCGTTGTATGGATAAAAAGCCCTCGCAGAGCATGCCGGCAGCCACTGCATCACCATGCAGAACCGGAGTTTCCCGCCGAAGTGCGAGCGACTCAATCGCATGGCCGATGGTATGGCCGAAGTTCAGTAATTTCCTCTGGTTCTGTTCAAATGGATCATGCTTCACGATCTCAAGTTTTATCCGGATCGTCTTCAGAAGAATATCTTTCCAGAAATTCTCTGTAAACGGAATCTCAAGGATCTCTGATAATGGCTTCCGTGAAAGCCATCTCCAGAACTGCTCATCCCGGATCAATGCTGTTTTGAGAACTTCGGCTAGCCCGGATCGTATCTGTTCTGCAGGAAGTGTTTTTAGAAATCCTGGCCAGATATAAACCGCTCTGGGGGTATAAAAAGTTCCAACCTGATTTTTCAGGACATCCATGTTTACACCGGTCTTTCCTCCAATTGAAGCATCGATCTGTCCTATCAGAGATGTAGGGACATGAATGGTGTCAATACCTCGATGATAAGAGGATGCGACGAAACCTCCCAGGTCGGTCACCACACCACCACCCAGATTGATGAGGAGAGAATCTCTGTCGGCCTGATGAGATCCCAACTCTTTCCAAAGGTACTCTGCGGTTCGCAGGCTCTTAACTTCCTCTCCGGTATCAATGCTAAATACTGTTGCAGTATCCAACTCAGGGATGTGGCCGAGGAGCTCGGGAAGGCAGAAACGTTGGGTATTGGCATCAGTAAGAATAAAAATCCGCGGTTTCAACTTCCTAAGTCGCTTCAGATCCTTCTGAAATTGTTCCATAATCCCATCGCCAATCAGGACAGGGTATTTGGAGGTATTTACGGTACGGATTGAAAGCTTCATATATTAGCGAAAAGCTGCCATCAGGAGTTCGATATCCTGAAAGGGTAGTTTAAAGGTTTTGCTGACTGCAAGATTAGTAATGGTCCCATTATAAAGATAAACCCCCTGTCTGACACCATAATCCTTTTTAATCAGGGATTCGATGCCTCCTTCGGAACAGACATCGAGTATGACCGGTACAAAAATGTTGTTGAGTGCCTGTGAAGCCGTATGCGGGACACGGGAAGCGATATTGGGGACACAGTAATGTGTCACCCCATGTTCTTTGAAAACCGGATTGCTGTGCGTTGTGGGCCGTGAGGTTTCGAAACAACCTCCCTGGTCGATGCTAACATCAATAATGATCGACCCATCCTTCATGTCTTTTATCATCTCCCCGGTGATCAGGCAAGGGGATTTTCCTCCGGGTGAGTGGATGGCTCCGATCACTACGTCGGCCGTCTTCATAGATTCGAGCAGCACCTTCGGATGAAGTATCGACGTAAATATCCTGATTCCCAAGTTATTCTGCAGTCTGCGAAGCCGGTAAACCGAATTATCGAATACTTTGACAACGGCACCGAGGCCAAGCGCAGAACGAGCGGCAAACTCTCCCACCGTTCCGGCGCCGAGGATCACAACCTCCGAGGGACCTATTCCTGTAAATCCTCCAAACATCTTTCCACGCCCATAGTCGGGACTGGACAGATACTCAGCTGCAATGAATATGGATGTGCATCCTGCGATCTCACTCATTGCTCTCACGACCGGAAACGATTGCGTTTTATCCCTAATCAGCTCATAACCAAGAGCTGTGATCTTTTTGGTCATCAGTGTTCGGAAATAACTCTCCTTCTGTATCGCCATCTGAAGCGCCGACACCAGTGTTTGTTTCGGATGCATCAGGTCAACCTCGTCAGGTGTAGGTGGGGCCACTTTAAGGAGCAGATCCGACTTGTAGACCTCTTCCGGAGAGTAAACGATTTGAGCGCCTGCTTCACTGTATTGATGATCAAGAAAATGGGAAGCCTTTCCTGCTCCCGCCTCAACCAACACATGATGTCCTTGATGAGTCAACAGAGTAACTCCATCAGGAACCAATGCAACCCGTTTTTCTTCCAGGGTAACCTCTCTGGGAACGCCAATAACCATCTGGCTTTTCCGATGGGTCACCTCCAGCATCTCCTCCTGAGGCATCAGACGTTCAGCTTTAGAACGCCTGGTTAGCTCCGATAACGGATCTTCCATAAAGGGAAATTTTGAACGAAGATACAAAAAATGTTGGTCATGAAGTCATGGGGTGATGGGGTGATTGGTCATTAAGAAATTAGGAAATTAGGAAATACACAAATAGGCTTTTCACCATTTCACCATCTCACCATCTCACCTCTCACCTTCCCCGGTTTCTCCTTGAGGTGCTTCCTCCTTCACGGGTTTCAGGTTAGCATGAGCAGCCCATCTCCAGATGCCGTCATCCTTTACAAAGATTGTCATCCGGGGTGCCGGGTCGTGAGAAAGACGCTCGCCATCAATGGTCTCCGACACGGCCACAAAATAGGTCGCAATGATCAGATGTTCCTCATTGGTGATCTTCAGGTCGCTGATCTCAAATTCAGTGATAGCGAGCCCACGAAGCAACTCCAGCTCTTCATCCAAGTTGAATGCCCCGAAATCGTGCACCGATTGAAAACCAGGGGCCATGTTTTGCTTAATCCCTTCCAGATCCTGGTTCCTGAAGGCGTCCCAGAGTTGATAAACCAATGCTTCCCCTTTAGCAGGATCCGGCATCTCTTCATTACAAGATGGTGCCATCATGATTATGGCGAGAAGAAGTAACCATAAACTTAAATGTGATTTAATTTCTTTCATCTTAACCTCCTTTTTTGTTCTGAGTTCTCAAATATATAAAAAGATACGTTCATAATTGCTATTTTTGTGACCTTATAATGTGCGCTAAATCACATTAAAGAACAACGTAAATCACATGACAAATACATACATGCAACGAATTCAGGGGATTTCCGATGAGTTCATCCCTTCGATCTGTAAAATGGATGAGCTTGACTCAATTGTGGCTGTAGATGACGGCGAACGACTATGCCGATGCAAATTACACTAAAGCTTCGGAGATGTTCGACCTGCCATGTTGTCCAGGGAGGAAGTAATTATCCGGGATGTTGTTCCCTCAATCTTAACCTTCACGGTTTCCGTAGGTAGCAATTCCTCCACCAGTTCAGGCCATTCGAGGAAACAGTAGTTACCGCTATAGAGGTACTCTTCGTAACCAATGTCGTATACCTCTTCCAGTTTGTTGATCCGGTAAAAGTCGAAGTGATAAACAGGAATTCCATTGAAGGTATGGTATTCATTAATAATGGCGAACGTTGGACTCAAGGCTTTATCCTCAACACCGAGTTCCCTGCAAATTGCTTTTATGAATGTAGTTTTTCCTGCTCCCATTTCTCCATAGAAGGCAAAAATCCGATCTTCGGGATACGCACTTATAAGCTTCCTCGCAATTTCGGGAAGGTCGCTTTCGGATTTAGCGGAATATTCGTGTGCCATTTCCTTCAATACTATTTACCTATTCTTGAGAATAATAAACGGTATCAATATCTCCTCCATCGAAATACCGCCGTGCTGGAATGTATCCTTGTAATAGTTCACGAAGTGGTTATAGTTGTTGGGGTAGGCGAAGAAGTCGGTGTTGCGGCAGAAGGCAAAGCTGGAACTTACGTTGGTGCGGGGAAGGAAAATATCGGCCGGATTCCTCACCTCGAACACTTCGTTGCGCTCATATTTAAGGGCTTTTCCTGTTTTGTAACGAAGGTTTGTGTTGGTGTTGCGGTCGCCCAGGATCTTCACGGGATTGCTGACGCGAATAGAGCCGTGATCAGTGGTGATGACCAGATTCACATCTTTTTCGGCGAGGTAGCGGAAAATCTCAATCAGCGGACTGTGGTTAAACCACGAGAGGGTGAGAGAACGGTAAGCACCGTCGTCACTGGCCAGCTCTCGGATGATCTCCATTTCCGTACGGGCGTGCGATAGCATGTCCACAAAGTTGTATACGATGAAGTTGAGCTTGTTGACCATCAGATTTGGCATTAGCTCCACCAACTTCTTACCGTATGACATGTTGAGGACTTTATAATAGGAATACCTGATATCGCGGCCATAGCGTTTCAGCAGCTCGCCCAGCAGTTCCGACTCGTAATTGTTTTTAGTACCCTCCTCATCTTCACTCACCCAATATTTAGGATATTTCTTCTCAATCTCAGTAGGCAGGAGTCCAGCGAAAAGTGAATTCCGTGCATATTGAGTAGTAGTGGGTAGAATGCTGTAGTAGATCTCTTCCTCTTCCACCCTGAAACCCTCCTCAATAACAGGCTGTAGAATCTTCCACTGGTCGTAACGAAGATTATCGATCAGGATCACGAAAGTGGGACGGTTATCTTCCAGAAGTGGGAAGATCCAATCCTTGACAAGAGTATGTGACTGAACCGGCCTTTCTCCTTTTATGCCATTGATCCAATCGATGTAGTTCCGCTCAACAAATTTGCTGAAGACCTGATTCGCTTCCGTTTTCTGCATCTGGAGGACCTGGTTCATCCCTTCATCCTGCGACCTTTCCAACTTCAGTTCCCAGCCAATGATCTTTTTATAGATTTCGATCCACTCCTTGTAGTCGAGCCGATTGCTGATCTCCATCCCGATGTTGCGAAATTCCTGCTGGTACTGGAAGCTGGTCTTTTCGCTTACGATCTTTTTATTCTCCAGGGTTTTCTTCAGGGAGAGTAGTATCTGGTTTGGGTTGACGGGTTTAATGAGGTAATCGGCAATGTTGCTTCCAATTGCCTCTTCCATGATTGACTCCTCTTCGCTCTTTGTGATCATCACAACCGGCAGGTTCGTGGTTCGGTTCTTTATCTTCTCCAATGTTTCAATTCCCGACATCCCTGGCATCTGTTCGTCAAGAAAAATAATATCGAAATTATGTTGATCCAGCAATTCCAGTGCATCGTGCCCGTTATTGGCAGTATGAACGGTATATCCTTTCTGATCCAGGAATAGCAGGTGAGGCTTTAAAAGATCTATTTCATCATCCACCCACAATATTGTTATCTTCTCCATTGTTCTCCTTACTTTTGTAAGAGTAAATGCCTTATCCGGCTTTTTATTGCCCGGAAACCGTAATTTTACGTATTATTAACAAAGATACCCGAAATCATCAACAAAAAGAAAAACATAAACGACCCGATCTACGGTTTCATCACTATCCCCAACGAGTTTTTGTTTGATGTGATGGAGCATCCCTGGTTCCAGCGTATGCGGCGGATCCGACAGCTGGGGTTAACAGATTATGTCTACCCTTCTGCAACGCACACCCGTTTTCAACATGCTCTCGGATGCCTTTTCCTGATGAAGCAGGCTATCAAACTACTTCGCGAAAAGAGAGTAGAAATTACCCCAAAAGAGGAGCAGGGGGCTTGGCTGGCGATCCTGTTGCACGACATCGGGCACGGGCCCTATTCCCATACCCTGGAACGGTCGATTGTCACGGGTATTTCACACGAGGAGATATCCCTCCTCTTCATGGAAAAAATGAACCAACAGTTTTCGGGGGAACTGGATGTGGCAATCCGTATTTTTTCAGACACCTATCCGAAACATTTTTTGCACCAGCTTGTATCGAGTCAGCTTGATATGGACCGGCTCGACTACCTGTCGCGCGATAGCTTCTTTACAGGAGTGGCCGAAGGAGTGATCAATACCGACCGGATCATCAACATGCTTACAGTTGTTGACGATGAATTGGTGGTGGAGGAGAAAGGGATCTATTCGATTGAAAAATTCATCCTGGCCCGCCGTCTGATGTATTGGCAAGTATATCTTCATAAAACGGTGCTGGCTGCCGATTTCATGCTTTCCAACATCCTTCGCCGCTCAAAATATCTGGGGGGGCAGGGAAGCGACCTTTTCGCTACGCCTGCCCTGAAACGATTTCTTCAAGATCCTGTGAAGGGGAAAGAGATGCTTTGTAGGGGCGATTGCCTGGAGACCTTCTCACAGCTTGATGATTTTGATATTTTCTCGGCAATGAAGGTGTGGAGTGCTCACCCTGATCCCGTTTTATCCCTGCTCTGCAAGCGCCTTGTGGACCGGCATCTTTTCCGTGCCGAATTACGTAACCAACCGTTTGATGCCCCCTATGTCGCCAGTATCAAAGAGAATGCTGTTAATAAATTTGGAATCAAACCTGAGGATACTGGTTATCTCGTAACGGAAGAGGCAGTATCCAACGAATCATATGATCCTGATCACGACAGAATCAAGATCAGGACACGTGACGGAGAGTTACTCGATATCTCAGAATCTTCAGACCAACTGAACATCTCAATCCTCTCAACACGCACTAAAAAGTATCTGCTCTCTTATCCAAAGGAATTAACTGTTAAGTAGCCATTGCGTTGGAAAAAAATCCTTCCTGTATCGAAATATTTTGGTATCTTGCGCCACTCTTTTACAAAGTAAAAACCTCTAAATCAAGTTAAATGGAATTCTCTGCCCGACAAATTGCCGAGCTGCTTGGAGGCACCATAGAAGGGAATCAAGATGTAACGGTTTCAAGCCTTGCAAAGATCGAAGAGGGGACTCCCGGCACACTCACATTCCTGGCCAATCCTGCATATACTCAGTACATATACAAAACCGGAGCATCCCTGGCTATCGTCAGGAACAACTTTACTCCCGATAAACCACTACCGGAAGGTCTTACGCTGATCCGTGTTGAGGATCCCTATAATGCATTTGCCAGTATCCTTGAGGTCCATGCAAGTATGACCGCGAAGAAATCGGGAGTCTCCACCCAATCGTTCATTTCTCCATCAGCAAAGCTTGGCAACGACCTCTACATCGGGGAGTTTGCATACATTGGCGATGGGGTTGTGATTGGCGATGGGGTACAAATCTATCCGCAGGTATACCTGGGCGATAACATAAAGATTGGTGCCGGAACAAAACTTTATCCGGGAGTTAGAATTTACCACGATTGCATCATCGGGAAAGATTGCACTATTCACGGAGGTGCTGTGATCGGAAGCGATGGCTTTGGTTTTGCGCCACAGGATGACAAGAATTACCGGAAGGTTCCACAGGTGGGAAATGTAATTCTGGAAGACAATGTTGAGATCGGAGCCAATACAACGATCGACAGGGCAACCATCGGCTCAACCATCCTTCGTCGCGGGGTAAAACTTGACAACCTCATACAGGTTGCCCACAATGTTGAGATTGGCGAAAATACGGTGATCGCTGCCCAATCGGGATTATCCGGGTCGCTGAAGATGGGAAAGAACGTGATGGTTGGAGGCCAGGTAGGTTTTGTCGGGCATATCGTGATAGCCGACAACGTTAAGGTTGGAGCAAGGTCGGGTGTTGAAAACAGCCTGACTCAAGAGGGAGGTATCTTTTTCGGCGCTCCTGCCATAGATGTCATGCGGGCCCGAAAGAACTATGTGCATTGGAGAAACCTCGACGATATCGTCAGAAAACTGAATTCATTAGAGAAACAGGTGAAAAAATTAATGCCCGATGAGTGAAAAACAGAAGACGATCAAGCATTCCATCAGCATTGATGGTATTGGTCTGCATACGGGAAAAAAAGTCACGCTGACGTTCAAACCAGCCCCTGAGAACTACGGATATAAGTTTGCCCGAACCGACTTGAACTCCGGAGTTCTCGTGGATGCAGATGTTGACAATGTTGTTGACACCTCCCGGGGTACGAGTCTGGAGCATGAAGGAGTTCGTATCGACACGGTGGAACATGTGCTGGCAGCGCTGGCAGGTCTTGAGATCGATAATGTGTTGGTAGAGTTAACCGCCTCGGAGACGCCCATCCTCGATGGGAGCGCTAAAATTTATGTGGATAAGTTGCTGAAGGCTGGCATCGTGGAGCAAAAGGCTCTTAAAAGGTATATTGAATTAAAGTCAAACCTCATCTATTCTGATCCTGAGAAGAAGGTTGAAATTGTTGCCATTCCATCAAAAGAGTTCAAGGTTTCTGTAATGATTGATTACGAATCGAAGATTCTTACTACCCAAAATGCCACCCTCAGCGACATTAAATATTTCCCGAAAGAGATTGCCCCTTGCCGCACCTTTGTCTTTCTTCATGAGTTGGAGTACCTGCTCAATAACAACCTCATCAAAGGGGGTGACCTGAACAACGCTATCGTTTTCGTGGACAGGCTTATCGGGCAGGATGAACTGGATAATCTGGCTAAAATCTTCAACAAACCCCGGGTGGAGGTACTCCGAGAGGGGATCCTGAACAACCTGGAGTTGCTTCATCCTAACGAGCCCGCACGGCACAAATTATTGGATATCATAGGCGACCTGGCTTTGGTGGGAATGCCTATCAAGGCACACATCATCGCAACACGGCCCGGGCATTTTTCGAATATTCAGTTTGCCAAGCTTGTAAAGGATCAGATCCGTAAATCTAAGAAAAGTGAGGCGATCCGAACGTTTGACCTGAATAAGCCTCCCCTCTATGATGTTAAACAGATCCAGGAACTACTCCCACATCGCCCTCCGTTTCTCTTCATTGACCGCATCCTGGAGATGGGCCCTGACTATGTTGTAGGAATGAAGAATGTGACCATGAACGAAACCTTTTTTGTCGGTCACTTCCCCGGCGATCCAGTGATGCCTGGTGTGATCCAGATTGAAGCAATGGCTCAAACCGGTGGCATCCTGGCATTGAAAACCGTGGATGATCCCCAAAACTATACCACACTCTTTCTTAAAATTGACCATGTAAAATTCAGGCACAAAGTTGTCCCTGGTGATACGATCATCTTTTACAACCAGCTCAATGCACCTATCCGAAGGGGTTTGATCTCCATGAAAGGCATTGCTTATGTAGGCCAGAAGGTGGTGATGGAAGCAGAGATGATGGCACAGATCCAACGTAAATAACAACCAATGAATCAACCTCTAGCATACGTACACCCGCAAGCCAGACTGGCCCCGAATGTAGTGATCGAACCCTTTGTGACGATTGATAAAAACGTTGAAATCGCAGAAGGCACCTGGATCGGCTCAAACGTTACCATCATGGAGGGAGCCCGGATCGGTAAAAATTGCAGAATCTTTCCTGGAGCTGTGATCTCCGCTATCCCACAGGATCTGAAATATGCCGGTGAGGAGACCACCGTTAAAATCGGCGATAACGTCACGATCCGTGAATATGTAACTGTTAACCGCGGTACCAAAGCCAACAACGAAACCGTAATCGGCAACAATACCTTACTGATGGCATACGTACATATTGCTCACGACTGTATTATAGGAAACAACGTTATTTTAGGGAATGCGACGAACCTGGCTGGCCATATTCAGATCGATGACTGGGCGATTATCGGCGGGATGGTTGCTGTACATCAATTCTCGCATATCGGCGTTCATACCATGATCTCGGGCGGGAGCCTCGTTCGTAAAGATGTTCCGCCATTCACCAAGGCAGCCAGGGAACCAATCTCTTACGTTGGTGTCAACTCTATCGGGCTTCGCCGTCGCGGTTTCACTGCCGAACAGATCAACCAGATCCAGGATATCTACCGAACGATTTACCTGAGAGGATATAACGTTTCGCGGGCTGTGGAGATGATCGAAGCAGATGTGCCGGCGACACCGGAACGGGATGAGATCCTCAGTTTCATTGCCAATTCAAGCCGAGGCATCATGAAGGGATTTGGAAAAAATAACCGAGAGAAATAAGCTATTTCCTGTATGACGATCACCCTCAACGGGATAGGTAAAAAGTTCAATACTGAGTGGATCTTCAGGAACCTCACCAGCCAGTTTGAAGCAGGAGAGCGAACTGTTATTACAGGCCGTAACGGATCGGGAAAGTCAACCCTGTTACAGGTTATCGCCGGGAACATTCACCCCACTCAGGGAAGTATTGAATACAAACTAAACGGAAAGGTAATCCCCGACACAGAGATATTTCGACACCTTGCTCTTGTTGCCCCCTACCAAGAGCTGATCGAAGAGTTCACCCTGAAAGAGATGCTGGAGTTCCACTTTTCATTCAAACCGCTGGTCGAAGGCTTTACAATCCCGAAAATCATCGATCTCCTCTCCTTCTCTCAGGTAAAGACCAAACCTATCCTAAAATACTCTTCCGGCATGAAGCAACGGGTAAAACTTGTTTGCGCCCTGCTGAGTGATACTCCCTTGCTCTTCCTGGATGAGCCAACAACCAACCTCGACAAAGCCGGGATTGACTTCTACCTTCAGCTGGTCGACGACCACGCTAAAAGCCGTACCATCCTCGTTTGCTCAAATATGCAGTTGGTTGAGAGTAGATTTTGTGAAAGGGAGATCCGGATTGAAGACTACAAGTAGCGAAATCAGTGGGCAGTGGGCAGTGAACAGTGGGCAGTGGAGAAGAATATCTCGAATTACGTCTCACGTCTTACGTCTCACTCCTCCCCAATAAGTCTCCTCAGTTTCGCCATCTCTTTCCACTTTTTACGGGCTTCACCAACAGGGACACCCCAGTATGTTTTTCCACCTTCGATGGATTTGTCGATGCCCGACATGGCGTAAACGATTGCACCTTTGCCAATTACTAGGTCTTTGTTGACTGAGACACGTGCCCAGAGGATGACATCGTCTTCAATTCGGGTGACACCGGCAATGGCACAATGGGAACCTATCAAACAGTTACGGCCAACAAACGTGTCGTGGCCGATCTGCACATGATTGTCAATTTTGGTGCCGGCAGAGATGATTGTATCCCCTGAAACACCCTTGTCGATAGAGGTAAGGGCTCCTATTTCAACCCTCTCTTCCAGCACAGTCCTGCCACACGATTCCAACTTTTTCCAACCATCGGGACGACGTTGAAAATAGTAGGCATCGGCACCGATCACAGCACCTGAGTGGATGATCACCTGATCGCCAATTACCGAATAGTCGTAGATGCTTGCATTGGCATGGATCAGGCAATTTTTGCCAATGACGACATGGTTTCCAATAAATGCACCAGGCTGGATCACAGTTCCTTCACCAATAGTAGCCGAGGGACTTACCATGACTGCTGCAAATTCGAACGGGCGAAACCGGACTGCTAGCGAAACATAGTCGTCGAATGGCCGTTCGGAGATGATTAATGCTTTCCCAGCAGGGCAATCAACCTCCTTGTTGATGAGGATCGTTGTTGCTTTTGAGTTGAGTGCTTTGGAGTAGTATTTGGGATGATCGACGAAGGTTAGATCGCCCTCTTCAACCATATGGATCTCATTGATCCCTGTAACCTGATGAGCAGAATCCCCGATAAACCGGGCACCGAGGGAACTGGCGAGCTCTTTAACTGTGAGGGGTTGGGGGAATTTCATAATTAACTTTTAACTCTCTCCCCGTACTCTCCCGTCCTTGTATCGATCCGTATGACCTCACCGGTTTCGATAAAGAGAGGTACTTTAACGATTGCGCCCGTCTCCATGGTAGCTTCTTTCAGGGCATTGGTAGCAGTATTACCCCGAAAACCAGGTTCGGTATAGGTAATGGCAAGTTCAACGTAGGCAGGGAGATCACAACTGAGAGGTGTCTCCGTATCGGCATGAAAAACAATCTCCACCTCCTGTCCCTCTTTCAGGAATTGAGGAGCACTGATAATCCCTTCTGGAATAGGGGTCTGCTCGAAGGTCTCTGTATGCATGAAATGATACCCTGTATCATCTTTATAAAGGTACTGATGAGGTCGGCGTTCAACCCGGGCGATATCAATTTTTTCGCCGGAGTTGAAGGTGTTTGGAATCACCCGGCCGGTGCGCAGGCTCTTCAGTTTTGTACGAACGAAAGCTCCGCCTTTACCAGGTTTCACATGCTGAAATTCAATGATTGAAAAGAGATCGTTGTTAAAATCTATTACCAATCCATTTCGGATATCTGAGGTTGTTGCCATAACTTAAATTAATCGTAACTGGTTCTTAAAAGGGGTGCAAAGTTAAAGGAAAATATCGAGGGAAAAAAGTACTGCCTACTGCCCACTGCCAACTGAAGACTGCTCCTCTGCTTTGTTCTGGTACATGTCTAATGCGACAAGCATGGCAATAAATGCCCACACAGGGACAGAAGCTTTATCAGTATCGAGGAAGTTGTTGAGGGTTCCATGGAGGAAGTAGGTTATTAATCCGAGAAGTACGGTGAGGCTTATAAGTTTCGTTTCAGGGGTTGTCGCCTGTTTATGGACTTTGATTCCATATACGACTACCATGATGACCAGGATTAACATAATTAGCATACCAGGCAACCCCTCCTCTGAGAGAGGGCCAATGAATTCACTATGTGCATTCCCCCTGTCGCCGGCGTTGGTACTGATCAACGTCTTCTCTTTGGAGAGCTGAAATGGGGCGTATTCAAACTGATATGTACCTGGGCCAAAACCGAAAACCGGTCTTTCGCTAAACATCCTGAAAGCCGATTGCCACCTGTTGATTCGTTCAAGGTTGGAGTCGTCTGTAGAAATGTTGGACATGGACTGTACATGTTCGGTAAAGTCGCCGGAGGTTCCCTGTTTATTTCGTTCCAGACCATCCCAAATCTGCTGCTGAAACATAAAAAAGAAAATAAGCAATCCACCTGTGATCACAGCGATCCATTTGAACTTAATCCTGAAAAGGATCACGAAATAAACCATCAGCGTAGCTACAATGCTGATCCAGGCAGCCCGGCAGAAGGAGAGATAAAGAGCTGCCAACAGAATTACCATGACAATGAAAGCAAAAAAGCGTGTGGTTTTTCCATAAACCCTGCTAAAGGTAAAACCAACAAAGACAGGCAGGAATAGGGCCAATATCGCACCATATGCAGTATGGTCATTGTAGAACGGTTCCATCACCCAGTGCCCGGCCTCCTCTTCGAAGCCAAAGGATGAATGATGTATGACCGTATAAAAGATCACCCCCATCAGAGGAATAGCATAGAGCCAGATAAAAAGGCGGATGTTAAGTGTCTTTCGGAAAAGAAGGATGCCGAGGAAATAAAAAGGAATCACAAACCATAACCTGGCCAGCAGGTATTTGAATGATACCAGGGGGATTTGGCTGGTTAAGCTGGTGATAAACATCCAGGTAAGTGAAACAATAACAATGATGCTTACCGGATGAGTCCAAATCTTTTTGTCGAAATCATTTTTATAAAACAGTTTCAGGATAAAGATCAGGACCACTCCAAAAAGTAACGGTTCGGTAGGAACTGAGATCCCTGCCCCTAACTCATACTGCACCATGTTCACAGCAATCGGCGTAGTAAAGGCGATCAGTAAAAGAATCCAGTCAAGTCTTGTGAAATAAAAGTAGAGAAGCACCAATAAAACAGGGATGGCCAGTGAATAATAAATATCCTTATACACCATGTAGGCATTAAGCAAGATATAGGCCAGGCTGATGATGTATACCCACACCACTTTATATCTCTCCATCAGTCCGGAGATTCCCGTTCCTGAAAGGATGTTAGGCATGTTTCGGTGGAAACTGTTTTGAAAATCTGGATCGTTCAATAAGTCCAATCACAATGAGAGCCAGTGCGAACATTGCCAACATGGAGCCAACCACGATGAGCCAACGGATTGGAGAAGCTTTCTTATCAGAAACATACGGTTTGGTGAGAATGTTCATGTGGGTGTATTCACGGTTATAATTGAGCAAGGCCCTGTCATAGTCAAGTTTGAAGAAGGCAAACTCTTCCGTTTCTGCAACCAGCATCTCCTGGATGAGCAGCATCTCCGGTCCTTTTTCTTCAATATTTTTTTTGTATTTAATCGCTTCATTGTAACGTCCGGCCTGGGTTCCGGTACCCAGCAGGGCACGCATCACCTCACGGGTTTGTGCCTGGTACTCCATCAATCCGAATTTTGTTCCCAACTCTTCAGCGCGTTGCCGCAATGAGTCGATTTTCAGCTTTTTTTCATTGACAACAATCTCGTAGTTAATCAATACCTCATAAAATTTATCCTTATGCATTTTCCTCACTTTCATGTTGTAGAAGTCAAGGATGGCGTTAACCATATCACAGGCCATCCGGGGATCAGGATCGAGCACCTCGATATTCACAGCCTCGTTGGGAGTTTTACTGATCTTCACCCGTTGGATATAGATCCAATAGAGAGTGCTGAGGAAATGGGTATAGTTAGAGTCGACCTTCCAATGTGCAGCAAGGTCAAATTTTCCAATCACGCTATCTCGGATATCTCCGGAGCTGAGGATCTCAATCATCTGTTCAGTCTCGTTCTCATCTGAATATGGCGCTATGTTGGAAGGATAAACCACAGCGTAGGATTTATAGAGTGGAGTAATCACCATAGGGCCCGAGAAGATAATCGAAATGACGAGAGCAAGGACTACGATGACCGCCAGGTGAATCTTCCACCGGAATAGGATATCAACGATATTCTTGCTGTTGAAAAAGGGTTCCATATATATTTCTTTTGAGTTTACTAAAATTGGTTTGGTTACGACTGTCCTAACTGAAATTTCTTCTGGGCGTTAGCGGCAGAGATCTTCTCAACAACCATGATAATGATGATTGTTAAAAATAGTGAGGAGATGATAGAAACAAGCATAATGAGCCAACGGATCGGATAGGACTTTCTTTCCGCTTTGTAGGCATCACTTACGATAAATTTTTGAGGGATATTCTCCTGGGCATCAACTTTTGCCTCTTTTAATCTTGATTGAAGGAGGGTAAGCTGTTCGGTTTTGAACTCCAGGGAATTCTTCAACGACATGTAAATGCCTCCATATTTCCCTAGTACATCTAATCGTTTCTGAAGAGCTTTTTGTGCCTCAACGTTGCCGTTCATAATGGCGATAGCCATCTGCTGGTTCATAACCTGAGATTGGTACTCTACATCATTCACCCCCAGTTTACCCAAGGTAACAATGGAATCAACAACGACATAAATCTCGCTTTGAAGATTGTTATATTCTTCCTCCACGATTGATAACCCCTGGATGGCCCGAAGGTGCTGCATATCGTTTTTTGTAGAGTCAAGCAAAGCTGCAATGGTGTTGGCAATGTCAGCAGCCAACTGTGGGTCGGTATCGTAGACTGTGATCTGAACGGCCATAAACGGTGTCCTGCGAAAACTAATATTCCGGTCATACTCATCAAAGAGCCTGGAATATTTATATTTTGTAGCAGAGTCAATCCCGTAATGGTCCATCAAGTTGAACTTCAAAATCACACGGTCGCGAATTTTGTTGGAATTGAGAATCTGCATCAGTTGTTCGGCCTGCTCATCCTCACCAAACGACATCAGGTCTTCACCTTTCTGATTGTTCTCAGTCAACAGCGCTTTGGATACCGAATTGGTACTCGCCGGAAACATGATGACAGTTGACCTAAACTTTGGTGTAATAAACCAGGGCAGGGAGAAAAACCAGGAACCGGCGAACGCCACAATCATTACGATGAAGAGGGGTTTACGCCATTTATAAAGAAAGATCACGATGTTGGAAGAGTCGAAATCTTCCCTTCTTATAGGGTCATGGATCATAGCAAGTTGATCAAAATTTTGCCAAAGGTAGAGAATTTTGGGAAATGAACAAGAGGAGTTGCCATATTTGATATTCCCAATTAGCTGTCTCTGCGGAGGATGCCAATGAGTGCCCGGAAGTGAAGAAGCCGAAGAATGACAGCAAGGAATAAGGAGATGATGAGCGCCAGTGTAAAGTTAGAAATCCAGGCCAGATTTGCCGGGAGTCCGGGAATGGTGATCGTAATCTGGCGTGAAAGCCAGGTGAAGAGAATCACTCCACAAACGAAGAAGAAGAGGGTTAAAAGGAAACGGTAATTTACCTTGAATTTAAAGATCCGTTGAACCAGAATAACCTGTGCAAAAGCAGCAAAAATCTGTGTTGAGAGACTGGATATCGCACTTCCATAAGCCATAAGTCGAGGGATCAACAGGATGTTTACGGCAAGGTTAATTATCAGGCTAATGGCAGCGATGATATTCAACTCTTTTAGGTTCCCGTTTGCGGTAAGGAGGGTTCCGAAAATGTATGTAGTAGAAATTGCTATAAATCCCAGCATCAAGAGCTGGAATACTGGTGCCGATTGAGTGGTGTCGGAGTCATAAAGCAGATTCATCATCTCGCTGCTATAAAAGAATGATAATACGGCAACAATAGTCGCCACGGTGATGATCAGGGTATAGGATAGCTTCAGCATCTCTTCCACCGACTCTTTGAGCTTGATCATCCTGGAGAAGATTGGAATCAGGAGTACAGCAAAGAGAAACGAGATCATCGTAGCAGCATCCAGCAGCCTGAAACCATGGGCATAAATACCAGCTTGTTCACTCCCCAGTGTTTTGCCAAGAATCTTCCCAAGCATGACCGGATCAAGACGGTTGTACAATGTCATCAGGAGAACCATCAACGCAAACGGCATGCTTTTCTTGATAATCATCAGAAAGAAGGGCCAATGCCAATTCAATTTCTGGAACTTCGATTTTCGAATAACGATAAACAGCGCAATAAGGGCAGTAAAAAAATAAGCGGCCGTTTGGCTGTAAACGAACCATTCGATGCGGAAAGGTATATCTGTAAGTTGCCCCCAAAGCAACACGCTGCAAAAGAGAATCATGAGCAGTCGATCTAGAATAGAAAGCAGACTGTCTGTTTTAAAAAGCAAAAGTCCAGAGATATTTGACCGAAGGTAGAGGATGAACGAGGAGAGAAACTGATTGAATGCCAGAAAAGCAAGCAAGAAAAGCTGATCGCCGGAGTATCCCATGATAAAAACCGCGATCACATAGGTGATAAGGATGTAAAGAATTCCCAGCAGGAATTTCAGCACCAGGATGCCTGAAAAGTGTTTATTCAGCAGGTGGTTGTGCTGGGCAATGTTTCTGTTGTTGAAGTTGGTGATTCCCAGATCCAGCAGAATATTGAAAAGAAAAGAGAAGTTGAAGATCACAAAATAGAAGCCATAATCCTCCACGCCTACAGTATTCTGAACGGTTCTGTCGATCCCAAAAATCCAGAAAGGCTTCACGAGAAGGTTCAAAAAAAGAAGCAGTCCCAGATTTGTCAGAAATTTACGTTGCATGGATTTTATGAAAAATCCCTTGAAGAAGGGGAAAGGGTTTCTTTTTCAAAAAAATAGTGTGATATTTGCTACAAAGTTAAGAATTTTCTGAACCAAGAAACGTACTATCCTGATGAATATTGCGGTTAACACCCGACTGCTGCTGAAAGACAAACTCGAAGGGATCGGGTGGTTTACTTATGAATCGTTGAAACGAATCACCACACAACATCCCGAGCACCATTTTTATTTTATCTTTGACCGGCCCTTTTCAGGTGATTTTATCTTCTCTGACAACATCACACCCTTGGTCCAGTACCCACCGGCACGCCATCCATTTCTCTATTATGCCTGGTTCGAATACAGCCTTCCATCTCTTCTCAACCGTTTGAAGCCCGACCTGTTTCTATCCCCCGACGGTTTTCTTTCCCTTCGCTATAAAGGAAAGTCGATGAATGTGATCCACGATCTCAATTTCGAACATTACCCCGAAGATCTTCCATTTCTTACACGTAGATACTATCGGCATTACTTTCCAAAATATGCACAGAAGGCAGTACGGATAGCAACCGTTTCAGAATACTCTCGCCAGGATATTGTCAAGCAATACCATGTGAGCGAAGACAAAATCGACATCGTCTACGACGGAGCCAATGAGATCTACAAACCGCTTACTGAAGAGGAGAAGGTGATGACCAGGCAGTTCTATTCTGATGGCAAGCCATTTTTTCTCTTCATCGGGTCACTTCACCCACGTAAAAATCTTTCCAACCTTTTCAGGGCATTCGACCTTTTCAAAAAGACCAATCCCTCAGACATACAGCTGCTGATCGTTGGCGCACGGAAGTGGTGGACTCCCGAGATCGACTCAGCATACCAGCGGATGATCTATTCGAGGGATGTGGTTTTCACAGGCCGTCTCAATATCGAACACCTCCGGTATGTTCTGGGTGCTGCGACTGCACTCACCTATGTCTCCTATTTTGAGGGTTTTGGCATTCCCATTGTCGAAGCCTTCCGTTGTGGCACCCCCGTGATCACATCCGATGTCACCTCCATGCCTGAAGTTGCCGGTGATGGCGCCCTTCTGGTCGACCCTTTTGATCCCGAAACCATCGCTATGGCGATGTATAAGATCTACCAGTACAAAACCATGCGTGAGGAACTTGTCCAAAGAGGCCATGCCCGTGAAGGGCTCTTTACATGGCAAAATACCACCGACCATCTATGGGAATCGATCCAAAAAGCATTGAAAACCAAATAATTGCATGAACATTCTCCTATTAGGTTCGGGAGGGCGGGAGCATACCCTCGCCTGGAAACTTTCACAAAGCCCTCGATTGACAGCCCTCTTTATCGCCCCTGGTAATGCCGGGACTGCCACCGTAGGAACCAACCTCCCCATCGCTGTCAACAACTTCCCCGCTATCAATGAAGCCTGTCAGCTTCACAAAATCGAAATGGTGATTGTTGGACCGGAAGACCCCCTCGTTCACGGAATTCATGATTTTTTCCTCGCAAGCCCTTATCTCCGTAACATCCCGGTGATAGGTCCCACAAAGCAAGCAGCCATGCTGGAGGGAAGCAAAGATTTTGCGAAAGCATTCCTTAAGAAATACAACATCCCAACTGCTTGTTATGAGACCTTTGTGCCAGAGAGCCTTGATGCAGGAATCTCTTTTCTCCGGTCACTTAATCCCCCTTATGTTTTGAAAGCCGACGGACTCGCTGCGGGCAAAGGGGTGGTGATCTGCTCTTCGTTGGATGAGGCCATTGCAGAGCTAACATCAATGCTTTCGGATGCCAAATTCGGAGAAGCTTCAAGCAAAGTGGTGATTGAAGAATTCCTGGATGGGATAGAACTTTCGGCATTTGTGATTACCGATGGTCTTCATTACCGTATATTTCCCGAAGCCAAAGACTATAAAAAGATCGGTGTAGGAGATACTGGACCGAATACCGGAGGGATGGGATCGGTCTCTCCCGTTTCCTTTGCACAGGGGGAATTCCTTGAGAATGTGGAACGACTGGTAATACGCCCTACGCTGGAGGGGCTCAACACCGAAGGAATCTCTTACCAGGGCTTCATTTTTTTCGGATTGATGAATGTTAAGGGCGTACCTTATGTAATTGAATACAACTGCCGCTTGGGAGATCCCGAAACCGAGTCGGTATTGCCTAGGATCCAGGGCGATTTCGTGGAACTCTGTCAGGCTGTGGCCAATGGCTCCCTTGATCAAGTTGTCATGGAACTGGATTCTCGGTTCACCGCCAGTGTGATGCTGGTTGCAGAAGGTTACCCGGGTGCTTATGAAAAAGGGAAAGAGATCACCGGCCTTGACCGTGTAAGCGGAAGTTTCGTGTTTCATGCCGGGACCAAACACGCCGATGGACGGATTGTAACCAACGGCGGCCGGGTCCTTGCCGTCACATCTTTCGGAGAAACAATGGAAGAAGCATTGAAAAAATCTTACGAAAATGCTGAGAAAATCCATTATGAGGGAAAATATTACCGAAGGGATATTGGCTTTGATTTGTGAAAAATAAAATCCCCTTTAGGAGCTTATTCGTAACTCTTAATTCGTAATTCGTAATTTAAAGTGGTTCGCTATTTTAAATCAAGTTTTCCAGGGCAGTTCATCACCATTGGTGTGATCGGCTTGTTGCTTTGGGGCATCGGGGCTCTCCATCCCCCTGCCATGCCTGAACCTCAGGGGCCGGTACCACTCTATACCATTTTATTCGATTGGTTTTCGGGTACTCCATATCTCGCAATGGGTATTGGCTTTTTGCTGGTTCTTTTTCAAGCCTTTTGGCTCAATTACATCGTTTTACGCCACGACCTGGTTCCACACAACACTTCGCTTGCAGCGCTGCTATTCCTGCTCTTCATCAGCCTTCTTCCTTCCTACCTGACGCTCACACCTGTGAACATCAGCACCCTATTCCTGCTTTTTATCCTGCGCGCTCTTTTAGAAGCATATAACCAGACCGAACCAATTGAGCTGGTCTATACTGCCGGCTTCTTTATAGCCCTCTCATCCTTTTTCTACTTCCCTTCCTTGCTTCTCTACGGCTTATTGATCATCTCTTTCCTGGTTTACCGTTCCATGAAATGGCGGGAGTGGGTTAGTTCCTTTATCGGACTGGCTACCCCTTTTCTTTACCTTGTGGTAGTATTTTTTCTTACCGACCGCCTGCCAGGACTAGTCGCGCTCTATTCCGATTATTTCGGACAGTTGGATGTCACTCTGTTTGAAGCAGGATGGAACACATGGACTCTTTTTGGCATGATGGGATTGTTCTCCATTTTGGGGCTATGGGATACTATACGACATATCGGCGAGAAGAACGTTGAGCAAAGGAAAAAGAATATCGTAGTGTTGTGGATCTTTTTCTGGTCTATACTAACCCTCCTTTATGCCGGCTCACTATTGATCTATTTTCCAGCCCTGCTCAGCATTTGCCTCTCCATCTTTGTCACCAACTTTTACTTGCGACTCAGGAAGCTTTTCTGGTTTGAATTGCTGCTTTGGCTCCTGATCATCATTCTCTTTTCCAACATGGCCCTTTGGCCTTATCTTCCGGTAAGTTAAGATGCTCCAAAGCCACTATACCAAAGATCTTGTTGAAGCGGGGTGTGACGAGGCCGGAAGAGGCTGCCTGGCCGGGCCACTGTTTGCTGCTGCCGTGATCCTCCCAAAAGGGTATAAACACCCTTTGCTCAACGACTCTAAACTACTATCAAAACTCCAACGCGAAAGATTACGGAAGGAGGTAGAGAAAGATGCCCTCGCTTTTGCAATCAGCTGTATAGAGGCTCAAACCGTTGATGAAATTAATATCCTCAATGCCTCTTTCCTGGGGATGGAGGAGGCCGTCAAACAGCTAACGCTGACGCCAGAATTTCTGCTGATTGATGGGAACCGATTTCGGACAAAACTTGAAATTCCTTACCATTGTATTGTGAAGGGCGATGGGAAATTCCTCTCCATCGCTGCTGCATCGATACTTGCCAAGACCTACCGCGACGACTACATGGAGCTTCTGCACGAATCTTTCCCGGTTTATCGGTGGAATGAGAACAAAGGATACCCGACGCCGGCACACAGGAAAGCCATCTCGACACACGGAATCTCACCGCATCACCGCATCAGCTTCCGGCTGAAACCTCAAGTGAAAATTTTATTTTAATACCTTTGTTGTTTCCGCTTCTATCAGCCAAAACAATGAGGATCATCAGGCGTATAATTCAGGCAACCATCATCATGATTCTTATTGTAGGGATCCCCTATCTCTGCTATCTACTCTATGTATCCCTGGATCGCCCCGTCAAAGACCCGGTTCAGGCGATCCCCGACCGTACAGCACTCATCATACAGGTTAACAATCCACTGGGACTTTTGGGTGAGTTGACGCGCAACAACCTCATCTGGAAAGAACTTCTTACTTACCCGGGAATCAGACCTATCCAGGACCAGTTGCTACTGATAGACTCCATGTCGCGCTGGAGCCCCAACATCAGGGAAATCCTCAACGACGCACCGTTAACTATAGCCCTCTCTCTGCATAGTCGTACGAAGTTCGATCCTCTTTTTCTAATGCCAGTTCCATCTTCACTCGAAGGAGCCTCCTTTACCTCTTTTATTGAGGAACACTATCCGGGAAAGGTAACCATTCTCCAAAGCCCTTATGGCCAGACAGAAATCTGCAGGATTCATTTTGAGAACCAGCGAAACACACTCTTTGCCTCGGTTTGGGAAGGAGTATGTATCTTCAGCTTCACCGATGCACTGGTGAAACGAGCGATTGACCAGTTATCATTGAATACAACGATATCGGTGATGAAAGGGTTCAATACCGTTTCACTAACCACCGGGAAGAAAGTTGATGCCAACCTCTATGTCAATTTTCCTTACCTCTCACTTGCCCTCTGGAAAGGTGTTAACGAAACACATAATAAAGGATTGGTAAAATTTGCACGTTATGCTGACTGGAGTGGGATGGACCTCTATCTTAAAAAGGATGAACTCCTGTTCAACGGGTATACAATTGCATCCGACAGTGCTATGCAAACTCTGGCTTTGATGAATGACCAGGTACCTCTCCTCCTGACGATGACCAACATTCTTCCTTCCAATACTGAGGCTTACCTCCTCTATGCCATGATCGGGTATCCCGACTATTTCCAACGTTGGCAATTCAGGCTACAGCGAGCTGTCTTCTCGGCTGACAACATTGACCTTTTCAAAAGTTTGAATACCCGGTATGACACGTTGGTTCTCCCCTTCCTTGAGTCTTGGATCGGCGGGCAGTTGGGAAGGTGTTGGATCAAGCCATCACAAAGGAGAAATGGTCTGTTTCCTGTAACAATCCTCCAGGCAATAAATCCCGATTCAGCCCGCAAGAGCCTTCTCTCCCTCGCACTGATAACCGGAAAGAGAACTGATTCTACCCTCTATGAGGGAGTGCCGATTTACCAAACCGGCCTCTCCGAGATTCTAAACATCTGGCTCAGCCCGCTTTTTGAACAGGAGGAGCTTACATATTTTACTATTATCGGTGATTTTGTCTGTTTTTCACACAGCAGTGAAACGTTGAAAGCGATGCTCAAAAGTAACCTTCATAAAGAGTTACTTATTGAGAACAAAGTATATCAGGATATCTCAGAAAATATTTCCGATCAGGCCAATTTCTCCTTCTACTGCAACTCCAACCATATTCTTGATGAACTTCCTGCAGTGCTTAATGCTGAGTACCTTTCGCTTTTCAGCCCTATCCTCGACTCGCTAAAGAAATTTCAATCATTTACCCTTCAACTATCTGCTGAGGATGGGATGTTTTACACCAGTTTTCAGTTACGATTCAATCCAAAGAGAACAGAAGTGGGCCCTCTCTTATGGCAATCGAATCTTGACACCCTCGTCTCGGGACGCCCGCAAATCGTCCTTTCCGGTGCCGGAGACACCTTTGCAGTGCTGGCTACAGACACCATGAACACCCTGTATAAAATTGATCCCGAAGGGCAAATAGCCTGGAAGCAGAAACTCTATGGAAAAGTGCTCGGAAGTTTTCATGAAGTGGTTTTCCCCAGTAGCGACACCTTGTTTTACCTGTTCAACACTGAAAACCATCTCTATCTGATCAGAAGTGATGGCAAAATTTCCCCACGTTTCCCCATGAAGTTTCCCACACAAGCTTCAAATGGGTTATCCATCATTACACCAGGCGAATTCAAGGTTATAATCGCATTCAGGAATAAACGTATTTACAGTTTTAATTTGGACGGATTGTTGAGTGAGGGTTGGACCTCTCCTGCGGTGGAGGAGTTGGTCATAACCCCTGTTCAGGTTTTAAAGGGCGGAGGCAGGTTACTTCCTGGCACTGCCTACCATGAGGACAATGGTTCTTCTGTAACCTTGGTTGTAACGATGAAAAGTGGGAAGATACTGATCACAGATGGTTTTGGTGTTAAGAAAGTGGATCCTGACAAAGGATTCAACAACTCCCCAAATTCGGCGTTTTACCAGAACCATACCAACTCAAAATCTCCATGGTTAACAACGGATATGCAAGGGAAGGTGACCTATTTTGAAGAGAGTGGACGTGTCAGCCGTGTCAGCTTTAACATTTTCTCTGCAAATCATCATTTCCTTTACGAAGATATTCTGGGTGACGGCGCGCCTGAGTTTATCTTTTTCGACAACAATACCCTCTATTATTACAACCGGTTTTTCAAACTGATCTATTTTTATACTTTCCGGCACAATGTTTCTCCGCCATGCCTGATAAAGAAGATCCATGGCAAAACATACATCGGATTTACATCCCAAACTACGAATGAGGTATTTCTATTTGACCGGCAAGGATATGTTGAGATTGAATCAGGTGTCAAAGGAACCACACCATTTGACATCGGGTTTATGAACAATGATTCTATTCTGGACCTTGTGATTGGTAGCAACAGGAGTGTAAAAAGATTTAGTTTGGGAACCATTCCCTAGTCTCTATCTATCTCATTCTCAATACTTTTCCTGTCGGAGGTTCATAACCGTCAGGAAGAAGATTTTTACGATAGAGGTTTTCCAGGCGGATTCCATAAACCTGGGAAATTTCCCACAAGGTTTGATTGGTTCCAACAACGTGCACTTTTTGGATGGCTTTTCGCTTCTTTTTCTCAAGGTAAACCGCTTGTCCTGATTTCAAGCCACCGGCACGTTTTAGATCATTAAAATCCATCAGGTCTGATGCACTAAGCCGAAAATCACGTGCAATCTTCAGAAGGTCGTCGTTATCGAGGGCAAAGGTACATTGGACATGATTATTGATATAGACTTTCCGGTTGTTTGGACCCGGGCCAAAGTAGGTAAATAAGGACTTGTAGGCCTCCATCAGGTTGCCATCGGCCACAGTAGTTATTATTGCCGGAACCTCTCCTTCGGGAAGATCATATGCTTGAAGGGAGTAACGTTCGATCAGACTGATCAGCAGATCAGGATATTTAGGGTTAGTGGCATAGCCAGCTGTTTTCAGTCCATAAGCCCATGCCCGGTAGTTTTGAACATCAATTGAGAAGAGAAAATTATACCGATCACGGGTTGACAGGAACTCTGAATGATCGCGAAATGACTCAACTGCATTATCGTATTTCCGGAAGCATTCATCTGGTGAATCATCATCCATCCGGTAGGTTTTACCCGTCCACTCATTATGACATTTGATCCCGAAATGGTTGTTGGCTTCCCTGGCAAGTGTACTCTGGCCAGCTCTTGACTCCAGAATAGCCTGGGCTAGTTTGATGCTGGCAGGGATACCATACGTTCGCATGTCCTGTATCGAGATTCCCTTATAGGCATCAATGTATGCACGAACCTTCTCATCGTACGAGGATTGAGAAAGCGCTGAGAGGGATGAGAAGACCAGGATTAGCAGGAGGTAGCGGGAGAAGGAGGTCATAGTTTCGGGTTTCGTGTTTCGGGTTTCGTGTTTCGGTTCACTAGTTAACGGTTATCCGTATTTCGTATTTCGTATTTCTCTTCACGTCTCACATCTCACGTCTCACATCTCACGTCTTACGTCTTACGTCTTACGTCTTACGTCCCCTATTACAAGTTCAATGAACCTGAATCCACGTTCTTCAAAGCTCCTGAATTCGTCGTAGCTAGATGCAGCCGGTGACAGCAGGCAAGTCGCCCCAGCCCTCGTATTCTCCAGTGCAAGTGGTAAGAGGTGGTCGAATCGGTTGATATAAAACAGGTTTTTCCTCGATTTTATTGTTTCGTCTGTCTTTTCAATTACGTTTCCAATCCTTCGGCCTGCTGCTCCAATGAAAATCAACGTACGCACCTGTGAATGGATCAGGAATCGGGCAAACGCCTCATAGCTAACACCTCGGTCAAATCCTCCCAGGATCAGGGTATCCACATCGGAGAGAGATTGTACAGCGGCTATGGAAGCTTCGGGAATCGTTGCAATAGAGTCGTTCACCCAATGAATGGCGTGGTGATACCCCACGTATTCCATCCGATGAGCCAGCCCTTTGAAGGAAGCCAGTCCATCGAGGATCGCTTCTTCTTTGACTCCCAGAAGCCAGCTGGCAGTGACAGCTGCCATGATATTCCTGAAGTTGTGCTCCCCTTTCAGATAACGGTTGTGGAATTCGTGTACAACAAGTTCATCCCTCCCCGGCACCCTGATAATAAGTTCGTCTCTCCTTTTAAAAGCGCCTGTTTCGAATTCGTGCTGCAGGGAAAGGGGGATGAGTGATGGGGGGATAGTTTGAATATGTGCTGCAATGATTGGGTCGTCGGCATTGTAAAGAAGGAAATCGCCGATAGCCTGGGTTGTTGCTATCTTCATTTTGGCCTTCTGGTAATCGTAGTATGAGTTGTAAGCATCCAGGTGTTCTTCGAAAATATTGAGCAACAACGCGATGTGCGGTCCACGGTGGATATATTCAAGTTGATGTGATGAGAGTTCGTCGACAATGAAAGTTTGTGGGGTGATCAGATCCAGGAAGTGCCAGGCTGGCGTTCCGATATTGCCCAGCAAGACACTCTCCTTCCCATCGGTAGTTAGGATGTGTGCAATCAGGCTGCTTGTTGTACTCTTCCCTTTGGTCCCCGTAATACCGATAATTTGTTTAGCAAAGGCTTCAAGGAAGATATCCGTCTGAGAAGTGATTCTGGACATGTCAACGGAGGGCTTCAACTTTGCGAGTGAAATGCCGGGTGATTTAAGGATTAATTCGAACCTGTCCAATCCGTAGAGGTAATCTTTGCCGCACTGGAATTCAATGTTGTGATCATCAACAAGAAGTGAACTTTTCGCCACATCGGGGTTGCTGTCGGCAATCCATATCTTTTGATGGGGACACAGTTTCCTGATTGACTGATACGATGACTCCCCTTCCCGGCCGAAGCCTAAGAGAAGAATTTTTTTCCCTTCCAATCGCCGGCGAAGTAAATCAACCATTGACGGCTCCTTTCAGCAGTTCTTCGAATTGGGGAGGAAGGAAGTTTTGAGAGTCCCATGCTTTGAGGAGGGAAGGGAGGGAGGGAGGGAGTATGTCAGTAGGTTGCTTAGTCGCTATGCTCTTGGCAAAGACAAGGGGTTTGATACTTGCATAGTAGTGAAGGAGTGTGGGTAACGGTTTGTTTCCAAATTGTGCGATTATTTCTTGTAGGGCAGCGTTGACTTCAGAGATAGTGCCTACGCATTCGAAGGGTTTTTCGGGGGCTATTCCGGTAAGTTGATCAAGGATCGGGACCAGGTCTATGTCGTTAAACAGGTCCCTGTGAAAGATCCCTGTCAGTTGATCAGGAAGCAGGAATGGTGCCACCATAATGCACGTAAAAAGGCATTTTGGGCATTTTCCACACCATGAATCAGTTTTGCTTCCTACATTACAACTTTTGAAAACAGAGAAATATTTCGGATAGCGACAAAAAATGCTGGCAATCTGAAGTTCGTTTAGTGGTCGGAGAAGGCTGAAATAATTGATTTCGGGACTGATCCATTTACGTACATAATCCCGGAAATCCTTCTCAAACTCAAATGTTTTAGAGTACTGGTGATTGACAGGCAAGCCTGGGATGGTTGATTCGTTGGCGCTTGATTCATTTGAAAGAGCGATATTTCTCTTCCCGGAGAGTGCAGCAGAGAGGATGGTAATAAACGCGAGTAAAGCCGAAAAGGGGGTGTGACCATTGAGAAATCCCTGATCATTTAATTGCAAAAGAAGAGGATCAATAGTACGATTGATCCCAATCATTCCCGAATGGGCGAACCCAGCTATGAATATACTGTGTACACTGGCTCCCCGTGGGTTGAGGATAAGAGGTGTGACACCAGGAAGTTTCCTGAGTATTTCAAGGCTTACAATAGAATCTTTACCCCCGCCAATAGGGACGATCACATCAGGTTTTAATACACATTGGATTGGAGAAAGAAATTCGTCAGAAGCCACTATAACATCCATAAATTGGTCAATATCTGTCGGGATTGAGTTGAGGAAAAAAAACTCTCCCAAACCGTTAAACCAGCATTTTTTCCACCATGATATTTGTTCTTGAGTGATGGCATGTGCCTTGATTATCAGCTGTTTCGGACAAGCTGACTTCCAATAACTGATGAGTTCAATCAGCCCCAGATGAAAGACAAGGTTCGGGAGGAGATCCATGACCTCCTCTTCGGGAATGAAAAATTCTTTGTGCGGAATAAAAATGGTTGGTGAAAAATGGTACCGATCGGCCAGGTTGAAATAATAACGAATATCTAATCCATGCCCTGAGTAGCTATAATCATACCCTTCATAGGAAAAAAAAGGAAATTCATCCCTGAGTTGCAGGAATTTATCATAACGGTTTGACTTCTCCATGAAATGGTACTATATTTGCTAGGTGGCTCTCGCAAATGTAACAAATTTTAGATTATGACCGAGCGTCAGATCATAAAACCAAAGCAGGGAATCATTCTGATTTCTGAACCTTCATTAAAGGATTTTTATTTTCGTCAGTCGGTAGTTCTGTTAGCCGATCATAATGAAGATGGGACCTTTGGAGTAATTGTGAATAAGCCAATTGAAGTGCGTCTTGAAGAAGTTATCACAGGGTTTTCAGGATTTGAACACCAGGTTTACCTGGGGGGACCGGTAATGACTGACAGTATTTTTTTCATCCACACTCTTCCCATAATTGAGAGCAGCTTTAAGATCATGGATGGCCTCTTCTGGGGAGGAAATATTGATGAGATCAGAAACCTGATGGAAGCCGGTCTCCTGAGTGAAGACAATATCCGGTTTTTCCTTGGCTATTCGGGATGGGACCCCAACCAGCTTGACCGGGAGATTAGTGAAAAATCATGGGTATTGTCTCATGCCTCTGTTAAGGAGGTAATCAATGAAAATCCTGAAGCTCTGTGGACGAATTACCTGAGAAACATGGGTAACGATTACTCTATCTGGGCCAACTTTCCATCCGATCCAACACTGAATTAACAATGCATAGTTCATAAGTCCTGGAATCCTTCCTTTTACGTAAATTTTCTCCTCTTATATTTGTTTCCAACGGCACTCTTATCAGAGCCATTATATGGTATTAAAGCAATCTGTTATCTTATTGATTACAGGAGGTATGTGGTTGGCTGTAAGTATTAACGCAGTACAGTCACAGGAATCATCATGGTCGCACCGACAAGATTTTTCATCTCCTCCGAGGATTCAGGCTGTCGGATTTTCCATTGGTGACAAAGGGTATATAGCCACCGGAACTGATGGAATGAGCGACCATCTCCTTCAGGATTTACAGGAATATGATCCGGGCACGAACAGTTGGACGTTTAAATCGAGTCTTCCTTTCCCCCTGCGCGGCAGTGTAGCATTTTCGATTGGTTCTAAAGCGTATGTAACAACTGGTGGAGGTTCATATGGCTTGAATTATCAGACGCAGGAGTGGGATCAGGGAACCAATATCTGGCGTCCCCGGGCCGCATTTCCGGCAGGAAAGGGAAGGATGTCGGCTGTTGGCATTGCAATGGGCAACCGGGGATATGTAGGCACCGGATTTGATGCGACAGAAAGGCCATTGAACGACCTTTGGGAGTATGATCCCGTGAGCAATTCGTGGCAGCAAAAAGCCTCACTTCCCGGAAGCGGCCGTTGCTATGCTACCGTATTTGCAATACACGACAAAATCTATATCGGTTTAGGCAACAACGGCTCGTCCTATCTGAAAGATTGGTGGGAGTATTCCCCAGCCACCAATGTTTGGAGACGCATGGAAGATCTGGCAGGAGAGGCACGTACCGGAGCGATGGGATTTTCAGTAAATGGCAAAGGGTATGTAATAGGTGGAGTAAATTATAGCATGAGTCCTCTCAAGGATATATGGGAGTTTGATCCGATCCAGAATACCTGGACACAGCTTGACCGCTTCCCCGGATCCAGCCGGGGGTATGGAGTAAGTTTCGTCATCAACAACAGTGGATATATTGCAGCCGGAACCTCATCAGAAGGATATCTCTTTGACCTTTGGGAGTGTTTCCCAGGGACGATGGTTCGAGCCTCCATTCCGAGAGATGATCCATTCATCGATCCTGT
This sequence comes from uncultured Prolixibacteraceae bacterium, assembly GCA_964642545.1. Classification (GTDB taxonomy): domain Bacteria; phylum Bacteroidota; class Bacteroidia; order Bacteroidales; family FEN-979; genus QYOJ01. Next base: position 176,419 of record CAZXQU010000001.1, read on the forward strand.
TGTGATTTCTCCCAACCCATTTTTCTATCGGTTTTTTATGAAGATGCGTCATCCTTATACAGGAATGCTGGAACTCACAATTACAAATATGCGCGGGCAGGTTGTCTTCAGGAAGAACATTGACAAAGACGCTGAATACATCGTCAGGTGTTACGAGATCGACTATCTCCCCGACGGGTTGTTTGTGTTTCGGGTGAAGGACCCATCCGGGATCATCGACACCAAACAAACAGTGATACATAAGTCGTTTGACATTTAAGTCAGAATATAAGAAATACGAACCGGAGCGAAGCGAAGCTCGGCGAAGCCAAATAAGAAATACGGGCGGGGTGCGTTTTCATAAAGGTATTCAATGATAGAAGTAAGGGCAGGTATCAGGTTGTCAGATATCCTTGTTGTTATTGCGGTGGCAGTCATTCTGTTGCCGTTTTTTTTATTCCCGTCAGTCTATGAAGAATACCACACACTGAACTCAGCACACGGGTATGTGATGGCTTTTGTGAAGTTTGCGATTCTGGCAACCTTCGGGGAGTGCATCGGTCTAAGGATACGGACCGGGAGGTACTACCAGCCCGGATTCGGATTGATTCAGCGGGCTCTTATCTGGGGCTTTCTCGGGATTACCCTTAAAATGGCATTTATCATTTTCGGTGAGGGTGCACCATATATGATAAAGACAATGGGTGTTGCATTCCCTGACCCGAATCCGGCCAATATTCTTCGTTCGCCTGAATTTTCTGCACTTAAGCTCCTCTCTGCATTTGCTGTTGGTGTCACACTAAACCTATTTTTCGCACCGGTGTTCATGATTTTCCACAGGATTACCGACATGCATATCATTGAACACCGCGGATCGATCAGGGGATTCTTCACCCCTATCAGATTCGGGTATCAGCTAACCCACCTTGACTGGAATTCCATGTGGAACTTTGTTCTGAAAAAGACCGTCCCTTTCTTTTGGATACCAGCCCAAACTCTGAATTTCCTGCTGCCAGAGGATTGGCGCGTACTGGTTGCTGCCATATATAGTATTATCCTGGGAGTACTGTTATCTGTGGCGAGTCTGATCGAAGAAAAAAGGGCATAACGGTTTGTCATTTTCAAACGCATGTAATATTTTGACAACGAATTTTCTTTATGCCAGATCCAACTTACGTTCGATCGAATCCTGCACTCTGCTTACCAGTTCTTCAACCGGTACTCCTTCAGGTTCTACCGGATCTAACACTGTATAAGTAATTCTCTGGCCAACTTTCATCGGGAAGTAGCCTTTCTGCAGCAACTGATAATGGCCATCGATCACAAAAGGGACAATGATTGCCGATGGGGCAGCACGAAGCAGGGTGCTGATCCCAGCCGACATAAATTTCTTTACCTTTCCTGTTTTGCTGCGTGTACCCTCAGGAAAAATACAGGCAGCATAATTGTTCTCCTCGATCAACCGGCCTAGTTTAAATATCTCCTTCACCGATTGGGTCCCGCTCTTTCTGTCAATCAAAGCCGATTTTCCATACTTCAGGTTATGAGAAATGCTGGGAAGATTACGTGAAAGTTCAATCTTAGAAATAAATTTGGGATAGTATTTCCTGAATCCCCAAACAACCGGGGGGATATCATACATACTTTGGTGGTTTGAAATAATGATTACCGGTCTGTTATCAGGTATCTTTTCAAATCCCGAAAAGTTAATCCTGCTTCCCAGCAAGTAAAGTCCATAAACCAGGCAGTAGTTCATCATGTCAACCGATCTTTTTCGTGCCCGGTCACCAAAAAGATTTAATGCCAGCACATGGATCGGATGAAACAATACCAGCATCAGTCCATAGTACAAGTGGAAAATTGGAGTAAGAATATAGCCCAGCATCTTTTTCAAGAAACAAAGATAATTGATATTTTCCTGAAAAAATTTTACTGCTCTCTAGAATTCATGCAGGAGTTCCCGGCCAGCCAGCCTGTTGAATAAGCGATTTGCAAGTTATAACCTCCCGTATCGGCATCCAGATCGATCATCTCCCCGGCAAAATAAAGGCCCGATACCCGTTTTGACTCCATCGTTTTTGATGAAATTTCATTCGTCGAAACACCTCCTGCTGTGATGATAGCCTCTTTAAATGAACGATGATTGATGATACGAAAGTGTAGATTCTTGAGAAGATGGCGGATCTGTTTTCGTTCAACCGACGATACCTGGTGGCACTCTTTTTCAGGATCAAATCCCAGCAGATCAATGAACACGGGAACCATTGTGGCCGGCAACCAGTAGCGGAAGATATTGACGATCTTCTTTTTCCCATGTTCATTCAGGTCGCGGATCAATCGGGCATCAAGTTTCTGTTCATCCAGGGCAGGCTTCAGGTCGACCGTTATCTCCACTTTATTAGTCCGGTGCAATTCATCTACAATAAGCCGGCTCAAGGTCAAAATTATGGGTCCGGAAAGGCCAAAATGTGTAAATAGCATCTCACCAAAATCCTCTCCCGCCTTCCTGTCATTTACCCACACAACTGCTTTTACATTCTTCAGATTGAGGCCCTGAAGCCGTTGTGCCACATCTCCTTCAGTCTCAAGAGGCACCAGTGAAGGCCTCACCTTTTCAACAGTATGGCCCGCTTTTCTGGCTAAGTCATACCCCTCCCCGTTTGAACCCGTGGCAGGATATGAATTGCCTCCTGTGGCGAGGATAATCCGGCTGGCTCTGAACTCCTCACCGTTAGCCTGAAGGCCCTGGATTACTTTGTTTTCAATGATCAGCTTTTCAACACGTAATCCACAGCGGATCTCTACCTTCTGTTCGCTAACCCATTTCTGCAAAGCAAGCAATACATCAGCAGATTTATTGCTTGTGGGGAAATAGCGTCCCCCTCTCTCGAGGGTCGTCTCAACACCATATCGATGGAGCAGAGCGAGAATATCTGCGTAAAAGAACTGGGAGAAAGCAGTACGCAGAAAACGACCGTTGGGATGAACATGTTTGATGAAGTCGCCAATGGGATCATCATTTGTAATGTTGCATCTTCCCTTACCGGTGATCAGTAGTTTGCGCCCAACCTGTCTCATCTTCTCCACCAAAAGTACGTTGCCTCCCAGTTCTGCCGCCCTGCCGGCTGCCATTAATCCGGCTGGTCCGCCTCCTACAACGATCACATCAAAACTCTTCATGTGATGCAAAGGTAATGTTACTGAAAATAAAAGCGTACCTTTGCCAACAAAACTATCACATGGGAAGATCACAAGAGACATTCAATAAAAAAGAGGTAAGAAATAAAAAAGAGAAGAAGCGTAAAGAAAAAGAGAAGAAAAGGCTCGCCAGAAAAGATAATGAGAAGTCAGGCAGCCTTGACGATATGATAGCCTATGTGGACGAAAATGGGATGATTTCTGAAACCCCTCCAGATCCCAGTAAAAAGCGAAACATTAAATTGGAAGATATCAGGATTGGAGTCCCAACACGTGACTCTGAACAAGACGACGACCCAATCAGAAAAGGGATCGTCTCTTTCTTTAACGACTCGAAAGGATTTGGTTTCATCAAAGACAACGAAACGAAACAAGGTGTTTTTGTGCATGCAAATAACCTGCTTGAAGATATTAAAGAGGGAAATGTCGTCTCTTTTGAAGTAGAGATGGGACATAAGGGACCAACTGCTGTCAATGTTAAGATTTTTAAGGAGAAAGTTGCGCCACCAGTTGTTAAACCTGTCGCTGAAGCAACCACTCAACCTGTGGATGTTATTATTCCTGATCCGGATGAATCCACGGAGCCTGTGTCTCCTGAACCCTCATCCTACGAGATATAACAATTCTATTCATATCTTGCACACCGAATAATTAGCGAACAAAATCATGTATAACCTCTTCATGAAACGCGTGTTGATTGTTGCATGGGTCATTTTGTCATGCGCCATCTCATCCACCTTTGCTCAAAACGATAAAGTGATCCGCCAGATCATCGAGATCGGAACAACCGATAACCAAACGATGAATCATCTCGACATCCTCTGCAACAGATTTGGCGGCAGGCCCATCGGCTCCGATGCTTATGATAATGCAGCTGAATGGGCAGCCTCCAAATTTCGTGAATGGGGTATGGAAGTGATGATGGATAAGGCAGGAGAATTACCTGTTGGGTTTAACCGCGGCCCCTGGTTTGGCCGGATGTTGTCTGTCGAAGGCATGAACCTCCATTTTGCAACACCTTCTTACACAGCCGGTACCAAAGGCATGCAAACCGGGCATGTATTGCTGGAACCTAAAACACAAGATCAGTTTGACCGGATGAAAGGAAAGCTGAAGGGGGCATGGGTGCTAATCACAGGCGAGAGTAATGGATTCCCGATCGATTATTCGAAAAAAGGAGATCATCGTCGTGATTCAATTATTTCGCTGAATGAAGAGATTGCAAAGAAGAATAGTGAAATCCGCACCTACAATCGTGAAAAAGCAGACTCGCTCCCCGAAAAAGAGATGACTTCCTACATCGAAGAACCTGCCTTGTTCTACTGTCAAATGAGGGATGCCGGAATTCTGGGAATCATCCAGTCCACACCAGTTCCTATACGGGTACTATATGACCGGAAGAACCTCGACAGCATGACGTTCGAAACTCTTCCTACCATTCCCGATATCAAGCTGGATGAACAACAGTACGCTATTATCGAACAGAAAGCCAGGGAAAGACAGAATTTCTTCCTTGAGTTTGATATCCGCAACCATTTCAAGATGGGACCAGTCGCCTATTATAATGTTATCGGAATTATTCTGGGCACCAAATATCCTGATGAATATGTCATTATGGGAGGTCACCTGGATTCATACGATGTTGCTACCGGAGGAGTGGACGACGGATCAGGGGCAACGCCCGCTATGGAGGCGGCAAGGCTCATTATGGAGGCCGGAGGGAAACCCAAACGCACAATCCTTGTTTGCCTTTGGGCCGGAGAAGAGTTTGGTTTACTTGGTTCAAAAAGCTGGATTGAACGTAATATGGATAAGCTCCCAATGATTTCGAATATGTTCAACCGCGATGGAGGCCCAACAGTCCCCACAGGTATAAGTGTTTCAGAAGCCATGTGGGACGATATGGAGAAAATCTGCGAGCCGCTGAATGAAATCAATTCTGATTTTCCCTTTGAACTTAAACAGAGAGAACCCCGGAAACGCCCGAAAAAAGCATGGGGAACAGATAGCGGCCCATTTGCTGTGGAAGGTGTGCCCACGATGACATTTACAACCGGCGATACGAAAGGATACGATTTCAGCTACGGCGAGATCTGGCATACCGAACGGGATCTCTATAATAAAAGCATACCAGAATACCAGGAACACACATCAATCCTGACAGCCATTGTAGTTTATGGTGTTGCAAACCTCGACAATCTGTTATCCCGCGACGGGTACTACCTGCCCTCTGAAGAGAAAAACAACTCAACAGATTGAATCGATGGTGAATAAAACGATAATCCTATCGGTATTATTAATCTCTGTTACGGTCCTCTCGTTTGCTGCGAAGAAAAAAGGTTATTTCATCAGAAATACCAGTGATACCTGCCATGTTACTTTCCGAATCCCTGTCGGACTGTTTGCCAAAGTCCCTACATATGAGCAGTTGCAATGGAAAGTGACCTATATCGACGATAAGCATCAACCGCACACCCTGAAACCGGGTGAGGCTCAGGAGTTTTGTTTTGAATCCAAATCGGGCCAGGTAAGAATGATTTCGATAAAAAACATCCTTCATGCATCAAATCAAGGCTCGGAACCTGCAGAATTCATTTTTTTACATTTGATTAAAGATGATAAACAGAGATTATTCAAGTATTACGATTATAACGGTTATATTAATAACAATAATAACTCCCCGGATCCCGTGTTAAGCTCCACACCCGGATCAACTGAGATTTTTATCCTTCAGCAGGAAGATGGGAAGTTCATCCAATTGTAACCTGTTTATTTCGCTTTTTGACTAACCTTTTCTTCCTTTTTTCGCATCTTTGCCGAAAATAGTTTCTCGTTTTGAAAAGATTCGGTTACACCTTCCTCTTTCACCTCTTCCTCGTACTGTTATCAAGCACCTATCTAAAGGCACAGCCCTCCCTGCTCAACTATACATGTTACCGCAACGTATCTCCAATCACAATCGATGGCAACCTCAGTGATCCGGCATGGCGAGACATTCCCTGGTCGGAACCATTTTCAGATATAGAGGGTACAATCAGACCATCACCCCAACTCGAAACGCGCTTGAAGATGGCCTGGGACAGCAGTTTTCTCTATATTGCTGCGAGGCTCAAAGAAACCCACCTGTTTGCAACGCTTACCGAACGAGATACCATCATATTCCATGACCCTGATTTTGAGGTATTTGTTGACCCTGATGGGGACTCCCGAAATTACTATGAGTTTGAGATCAATGCATTGGGAACAGAGATGGACCTCTTCATGCCCAACACATATAAAAATGGTGGGATTTATAATCTCACCTGGAATCTCGACGGCATTCGTTCGGCTGTCAAACTGGAAGGAACCCTTAATGTTCCATCTGACCTTGATACCGCATGGACAGTTGAAATCGCCATCCCCTGGAATGCGTTCAAAGGGGGGGGCCATAGCGATCCAGCCCCTGACGCAGGCACTATCTGGCGAATCAACTTTTCCCGCGTACAATGGAACCTGGAAATCAACGACAATACGTACCAGAAGATCACCGATCCGACCACTGGTAAACCCGTCAGGGAAGAAAACTGGGTATGGTCCCCAACCGGGGTGATCAACATGCACATTCCTGAACAATGGGGTTATGTTGAATTTTCGGGAGAGCCTCCGCCCCCCCGATGGTGGGTATGGATGCTTCAGGGTAACCGTGCTAAGGAAGAATGGAGCATGGTACTCCACGACCTTGATACGCTGGGGATCAGGGGTATCCTCCTCATGGCCGATACAGCAACGTTGGCACAAGTTGCTTCTCTGGCTTCAACCTGTGGAATGGAAGTTCACGCCTGGATATTGACAATGAACCGTGGAGATGCCGATCCGGCGCAGCTTCTTCCTGAGATACCTGTTGTTTGCGGCATCTATTTGCCTGCACTTCAGGAGGGTGATCAATTCTCTCAGGCGGTTTCTGCTGCACTGGCTGGAGGAGCCAATGGAATCGCGCTATTTAGCTTTAACAATATAACAGATACGATAAGGAATCAAATCAAAGCAATGACACATGTTGAATTTTAGTATATTAGCAAGATGGAAAAAGACGCAGTAAATTATTACGGAAAGATGCCGGATCAGGCCATCGGAAACAGGGAGCAAAAAACACCCCCAACACCCCGGGCCGCTTCAGCAAGGGAGCGCTATTTCGATACGAGGTCGTCGGCCTCTATGGAGTTTCCTTACTGGTATACCCGACGGTGGGAAGAACTTGAAGGAGAGATCCCTGTTATCCGCCGGGCTGAAGCCCTGAAAGCGGGTTTTGAGCACCTCACCCCTACCGTCTACCCTGGTGAATTACTCACCATGGGGAAAGCTTCCTACCTGCGCGGTTCATTCCCGATGCCATGGCTCTCTGAAGCCTTCTTCATGGCTGCCGAAGACAAATTCTACCAGGAGGCGCTGGATTCGGGAAAACTCACCGCCGACACCTTCACCACTATGGGTACCGGAGGAGGCAATGTCACCCAAAGTACTGGAAAAGTGATCTCAATTGCCGGGAAATTCGGACTTCGGGTGGAAGAGATGCCCATTATGATTGAGGTGGCCAAACGGTGGAAGGATAAGTCGGTCGACGATGTTGGTCACAAGTATGAACAGATGGTTCCCGGGTACAAAGAGAAAGAGGCGATCATGCGTTCGGTTATCTGCATGTTCGACTCGGGTTACACACTCCCCCAGGGCCGCGAAGTGGTGAACTATTATTACCCATTGCAGTATGGCATCGACGGGATCATTACAATCTGTGATGAGGGGATTGCCGAAGTGGCAGGAAAACCAGATATGGACCGGCTCTATTTCTTCCAGGCTGTGAAAATCACGCTGCAAGGAGTTCAGGCTTGGATCGGAAATTATGCCGGCGAAGCATCCATGCTGGCAACCCTTGAAAAAGATCCTCAGCAGAAGAAAGAGTATGAGGAGATGTCGGAACGACTCCAGTGGATATCTTCCAATCCTCCCCGTAACTTCCACGACGCATTGCAGACCCTTTGGACATTCCATATCGCTATATTAAATGAAGATGCCATTTCGGGATTGTCGCCCGGTCGTGTTGGGCAGGTCCTCTTTCCCTGGTGGCAGCGGGATATGAAATCAGGCGTGCTGGATACAGATAAGAGCCTGGAACTCCTTGAATACATGCGCATGAAATTCACTGAGATAGACTGCTTTGCATCTATGGGAGTGGTTGGAGGAGTTCTATCAGGCAATACATTCAATAACCTTTGTCTTGGCGGTCTGACCAAAGAAGGCACCTCGGCTGCCAACGAGCTCGAGATGCTGATCCTGGAAGCAGGTATCCGGTGCGATACCCCCCAGCCTACCCTGTCAGTGCTGTATGATGAAAAACTTCCGGAAGAGTTCCTGATGAAAGGTGTGGAGTGTACTAAGATCGGAACAGGATACCCGGCATGGGTTAGCAACCAGGTAGCCATGGAATTCCTGCTGAAGAACTACGGCCACGAAGGGATGACACTGGAAGAGGCAAGAGCCTGGGCCATTGGCGGATGCCTCGAGACATCGGCCGGCAGCTGGATGCCTCTCGAATTCGACGGGAAGATTCATTGGATCCCCGGCGGATCAGCTCCTGCAACAAGCGTAGGAGTTCACTTTATTTCCCTTCCCAAAATCCTGGAAGTAGCTCTCTTTGACGGGATGGATATGCGTACAGGAGAACGGATATTCCCTTCTCATGGGCTGGCACTCAACAGCTATGAAGAGCTTTGGCAGGCATTCAAAGACTATTTCAGCCGGGCCGTCCATGTGCTTACACTCACCAACAATATCCAACATGATGCCTGGCGCAAGATCGCCCCGTCGCTGGTCAACTCCATGCTGAAACCCGACTGCCTGGAACTTGGAAAGGGTATCGGCGAGATGGGAAGTCGTTTCAATACCACCTTCAATGTTGAAACTACCGGCACTGCAAATCTGGTCAACTCTCTTGCTTCACTTAAATTGAATGTCTACGACAAAGAGACTTTCAGCCTTGAAGACTACCGGCATGCGATACTCGCCAATTTCGGATACCATACGGCAAAAGAGACAGGCTCCTTCTCCCTGATAGATCAGATCCCGAACGAAGCGTATGATGCCTGGAAAAAGATCCACAAACTTTCATCAGAAGCGCCCAAGTATGGCAACGACAATCCTTATGTAGACGGTATTCTCCGTGAATGGGAGCACTGGTTCTGTGACATGACACATGACTACATGTCGATCTATGATCAACCGTTATACGCCTGCCAGATCTCTGTATCTACCCATGGGCCCATGGGTGCTGTTACCCTGGCATCAGCCGATGGGCGTCTCTGTGGCACCACCTTTTCAGATGCCTCAATGTCGGCATTTCCCGGCACCGACCGCAATGGGCCATATGCCCTTTTCAACTCGGCTACCTGCTGGGATCACTCCGAATCACAAAACTCACAGCTTAACCTGAAGATCCATCCCTCTGCCGTAAAAGGAAGAGAGGGATCACGAAAGTTTCTTGAACTCATCCGTGCATACCTGAGAAAAGGAGGTTTTCATGTGCAGTTCAACGTGGTGGACTCCAGGATGTTGAAAGAGGCCCAGAAAGAGCCCGACAAATACAGAGGCCTGATGGTCCGCGTTGCAGGATTTACCCAATACTGGGTTGAACTCGGCAAACAAATCCAGGACGAAGTGATTGCCCGCACGGAATACGAGGAGATTTAAAACATTGAACAACATTTCCTAAATGACCAACATAACCAATACCTGTAAAGACTGCAAATTTTACCTTCCTGTCGATGTCTTCCGGGGGATCTGTAAAATCAGCAAGGCAAAAATACTTCCGGATGACGCATTTTGCCAGGAGGCTGTGAAACTTCAGAAATGCAAATTCTGTCTTCACTTCACGGAAGACAAAGAGTTTCTTGGCAGGTGCATGGGTAGCGCGCTTGCATACCCCGATATGGTTGCTTCGAAGTGTGCTGATTTTGAATGGCTTCAGAAGAACTAACCGGGACACTGTTTGACATCCAGGGCTTTTCTGTTCATGATGGCCCAGGATGCCGTACCCTGATATTTTTTAAAGGGTGTCCCCTCTCCTGCCGGTGGTGTTCCAACCCTGAAGGGAAAAACCACTTTCCCGAACCATTGTACCGCCGTCAGAAATGTACCATGGATCTGCTTTGCATTGATGCCTGTCCGCATCATGCTATCAAAGTCGAGTTAAATGGGCTGATATTTGACCGCGAAAAATGCGCTGCATGCTCAACATTCGATTGTATTTCAGCCTGTTGTACAGGAGCTTTGCAACAGGGAGGGTATCGCATGTCAGTATCTGAACTTTACCGGCTTATCCAGCGTGATAGGCAATATTGGGGAAGCCGGGGTGGAATAACACTTACCGGGGGTGAACCCTTTTTTCAACCGGAATTCGCAGCTGCTGTCTTAAAACGATGCCATGATGCCTATATTCACACGGCTGCCGAGACATGTGGCGATGTTCCTCAATCATGGCTGAAGCCGTCACTGTCTTTTCTCGACTGGCTGTTTTTTGATCTGAAACAGATGGATCCGACTCTTCACGCTGAATGGACGGGTCATACAAACCATCAGATCCTTGAAAATGCAACGTGGCTGGCACAGCGTTTTGATGGCCGGATGGTCTATCGCATGACAGTCATTCCAGGGTACAATGACCAGCCGGAGCACTCCCTGCAGTTGGCCACGTTTATCTCTTCTACCGGACGTTGTGAAATCAACCTGCTCCCCCTGCATCACCTCGGCCGGGAGAAATACGCACTTACCAATCGTTCCTACTATACCGATGTATTGAATACTCCCTCTATGGATTCGTTGCTAAGCACAAAGAAGATCCTTGAAAAAGAAGGAGTTACATGCTACATTGGCAGCGAGACGCCTTTCTAGTTGGCAGTGGGCAGTGGGCAGTTGGCAGAACTAATCCCTGATCGCTAATCGCTATTAGATCTTTTCAACAAACCGATTGTTAATAAAATAGTAGGACTGACTCTCTGTAGTGCCGAAAAACATTGGAAATTTCGGAATTATTTGTCAATTTTGCCTGTAAGAAACCAAGTGATCTAACTTCCCGAACATGAAAGATACCCCCATCCCATATGAGGTTGTCAGCAGGCACATCAAAGAGAGTAACATCCGAAATATCGGCAAGGCTTCAATACGAGAGATCAAGCGACTGATCAACGGAATAGAGAAGGAATCAGGCAAGAGGTATGTACGTATGGAGATGGGTGTCCCCGGCCTGAAACCATCAGAGATCGGGATCAATGCTGAAATAGCTGCCCTGAAATCGGGAGTTGCTGCGATTTATCCTGAAATTGAAGGGATTGCTGAACTTAAAACAGAGGCCTCCCGGTTTGCCAAACTCTTCCTCGATATCAATGTCGACCCAAGTCATTGCATCCCAACTGTTGGCTCCATGCAGGGAGGATTTGCTGCTTTTATCACCCTTGCTCGTTTTCATAAAGAGAAGGATACTACGCTGTTCATTGATCCCGGGTTTCCCGTTCACCGGCAGCAACACATCATCCTTGGTCAGAAATTCGATTCGTTCGATATCTATGATTACCGTGGAGAAAAACTACGGGAGAAACTTGAGTCCTATTTTTCGAAAGGGAATATTCACTCTGTCTTGTATTCCAATCCCAATAATCCTTCCTGGATTTGCTTCACCGACAAAGAGTTGCGTATTATCGGAGAACTGGCCAACAAATACGAGGTGGTTATCCTTGAAGACCTTGCCTATTTCGCCATGGACTTCCGGAAGGATTACTCCCAACCCGGAGTACCACCATACCAACCCACCGTTGCCAAATATACCGACAACTACATTCTGCTGATCAGCAGTTCCAAGGTATTCAGTTATGCCGGTCAACGTGTTGGGTTGATGCTTGTATCTGATAAACTATTTGATATCCGGTCAGAAGATCTTCTGCGGTATTATACGACGGATATTTTTGGTCGGGCATTGGTTTACGGGACAGTTTATGCGCTGAGCGCAGGTGTCACCCACTCGGCGCAACATGGTCTGGCCTCGATGCTCAAAGCTTCCAACGACGGAACATACAACTTCGTGGAAGCTGTGAAAGAATACGGCCACAAGGCGAAAATAATGAAGAAGCTATTTACCGATAATGGATTTCGCATTGTTTACGATAAGGATGAAGATAATCCCATTGCCGATGGCTTCTACTTCACAATCAGTTACCCGGGATTCACAGGAGAAGAACTGCTGGAAGAGTTGTTGTATTACGGGGTTAGTGCGATTGCACTTTCCATTACCGGAAGTACGCGAAATGAAGGCATACGCGCCTGTGTTTCGCTCGTGTTGCGTGACCAGTTCCCGGCATTGGAAGAGCGTTTAAAACAATTCTATGAGCAACATCCGACAGGATAATAACAAACGAAAGCAGGCATTAAACAAGCTTCTGCCATTTCTGTTTTTGCCCCTGCTACTGTTGACCTCTTCCCACTCAATTGAAATCCCTGAAAATAGCTCGATCCTTGAAGGAATAGATATACTTTTTGATACCGAACCACGGATGTTTCCTGCTGGCTGGTATTGCAAACGAATCGGGGCAGAAGCAATCTCGCTGCCAAAAGAGAACCGTACCGAAGCCATGGACATTCTGAATAAGGCGATTGCAAAGTATCCGGAAGATGTACTGTTTGTATATTTACGGAAAGTCTATGTTTTAAAATCACTTGGCTTTTATGGTGTCCCTTATGGAGGGACGAATACCAAAGATGTGATTTATCTGACCTATGACGATACGAACCTGGAGAGGACTGCTGAATATGTGGAAGGTGTCTTCCACCATGAATTTTCAAGTGTCCTGCTTCGGAGATTCAGTAAATATATCGATAAAAAAGCGTGGGAATCTATCAACCCCGTAACTTTTTCTTATGGCAAAGGGGGTGTTGAGGCGATTAAAAGAGGAGAAGCTTCCATGGATTACGATTATACTCTGCTGGAGGATGGATTTGTGAACAAATATTCCCAGTCGGCTTTCGAGGAGGATATCAACGTTTTTTCTCAAAATCTTTTCTCCGGCGGAGAGCAATTTTGGTTCATTGTTGACACCTTCTACAAAATCCGCGATAAGGCACGGTTGACGATTGATTTTTATCACCAGATCGACCCTCAATTCACCGAAGAATATTTCCGTGCATTAGCCTACACGCAGTAGATTAAACCAGTTCTAAATTAGCCTCTTTTCCCTAAAAAACCTACGTCTCTGGATATATCGTTCGAATTAATTTCTGTACTTTCGTACTTCCTTTTCAATACAAAAAATCTCAAATACTATGGCTAAGATCAAAGGAGACATTGTGGTGAATATTGAACGGTGTAAAGGGTGCGAAGTTTGCATAGCTGCCTGTCCGTTTTCGTGCATCGCCATGACAGAGGAAGTGAACGGCAAAGGGTACCATTTTGCCATAAAGGTGAATGATGATTGTACCGGTTGCTCAAATTGCGCACTGGTTTGTCCGGATGGTGTCATTACAGTATACCGTGCGAAAGTCACCGCAGAATAAAACTCAAAAAAAATAACTAATGGGTGAACTAAAATTAATGAAGGGGAATGAAGCGATTGCCGAAGCCGCTATCCGCGCAGGTTGTGACGGATATTTCGGTTATCCTATCACACCCCAGTCGGAGGTAATGGAATACCTTATGGTTGAGAGACCATATGAAACCACAGGCATGGTTGTTTTACAAGCCGAGAGCGAAGTTGCAGCCATCAACATGTTATATGGAGGTGCAGGGACCGGAAAAATGGTAATGACCTCATCTTCCAGTCCGGGCATTAGCCTGATGCAGGAAGGAATTAGCTACATGGCTGGCGCCGAGCTACCTGCTCTAATCGTAAACATCGTCCGAGGAGGTCCCGGACTTGGGACTATTCAACCATCCCAGGCCGACTATTTCCAGGCTGTCAAAGGAGGTGGTCATGGTGATTATCACATGATCGTATATGCACCGGCATCGGTACAGGAGATGGCGGATTTCGTCCAGATTGGTTTCGACGCCGCCTTCAAATACCGTACCCCTGTGATGATCCTCTCCGACGGAGCCATCGGGCAGATGATGGAAAAAGTTTATCTGGCTGATCCTGTTCCACGTCTTACTGATGATGAGGTGATTGCACGATGCCCCTGGGCATCCAATGGCCGTCCAATGAGCCGTCAGCACAACATCATCACCTCACTGGATCTTGATCCAGCCGGACAAGAGAGGCTGAACCTGGTTCTGCAGGAGAAGTACAAGAAAATTAAAGAGAATGAGGTGATGAGTGAAATGATTGATTGCGAGGATGCCGATTATCTCCTGGTCGCCTTCGGCCTCTCAGCCCGTATCTGTCAGAAAGCAATGCAACTTGCACGGGCAAAAGGGATCAAGGTGGGACTATTCCGTCCAATTACACTCTTCCCATTCCCGAAAAAAGAGATCCACCAACTCGCTAAACAGGTAAAAGGGATGCTGGTGGTGGAGATGAATGCCGGACAGATGATTGAAGATGTTCAACTCTCTTTGGGATGTGACATCCCGATCAAACATTTCGGACGTTTCGGCGGAATTATTCCAACGCCGGATGAGGTAGTCAAAGCACTGGAAGAAACAATTATAGGAGGCTGATATGGAAGAAAAATTTGCACATCCTGAACTTAGGACACCGGAAAATCTGGTGTACAAACGTACCGATCTCCTGGTTGACCGCCCCTTAAGCTACTGCCCAGGCTGCGGCCATGGCGTAGTTCATCGCATGCTGATGGAGGTTCTCGAGGAAAAAGATATCGCATCAAATACTATTGGAGTAAGCCCCGTGGGTTGCTCGGTGCTGGCCTACGACTTCTTGAATATCGATATGGAAGGCGCTGCACACGGCCGTGCACCCGCCCTGGCAACAGCGATCAAAAGATTATGGCCCAACCGGTACGTATTTACCTACCAGGGAGATGGCGACCTGGCTGCCATTGGAACTGCTGAGACTATCCACGCCTGCAACCGAGGTGAAAATTTTACCATCATATTCATCAACAATGGTATCTATGGAATGACTGGCGGTCAAATGGCTCCTACCACTCTCCCTGGCATGCGGTCATCAACCTCACCTTACGGCAGGGATGTTGAAATCATGGGACATCCACTGAAAATTACAGAACTGATTGCTCAACTTCCCGGAACATATTATGTTACACGTCAATCCGTTCAAACACCCACAGCCGTCAGAAAGACGAAAAAAGCGTTGAGAAAAGCATTTGACCTTCAGGATGAGCGGAAAGGTATTTCGTTTGTGGAAGTTGTGTCAAACTGCAACTCTGGTTGGAAAATGACTCCGGTACAGTCTAACAAATGGATGGAAGAGAACATGTTCCCTTACTTTCCGTTGGGAGACATTAAGGTAGATGGGAAATTAGTTAATAAGTAGCGAGAAGCGAGAAGCGAGAAGCGAAATAGTGAAATAGCGAAATAGCGAGATAGCGAAAATTAAGATATTATGACTGAAGAGATTATTATAGCGGGTTTTGGGGGACAAGGTGTTCTCTCAATGGGTAAGATCCTGGCCTATTCGGGCGTGATGCAGGACCAGGAAGTGAGTTGGATGCCATCGTACGGACCAGAAATGCGGGGTGGAACTGCGAATGTAACGGTAATTGTATCCGACGAACGGATCAGTTCACCGATCCTGAACAAATACGACACAGCCATCATCCTGAACCAGCAGTCGATGGACAAGTTTGAAAATGCTGTCAAGCCAGGCGGGTTGCTGATTTATGACCCCAATGGAATAACCCGGCATCCCGAACGGAAAGACATTAATATTTATTCCATTCCTGCAACGGATGAAGCTGGAAGAATGGGACTCTCAAAGGTTTTCAACATGATGGTGCTGGGTGGTTTCCTGAAACTGAAACCCATCGTCAAAATGGAGAATATCCGCAAAGGACTTGAGAAGTCGCTTCCTTCACGCCACCACAAGTTGATCCCGGAGAACGAGAAAGCAGTTGCAATCGGACAGGATCTGATCCAGCCGATACATGTGCTTTAAGGAGTTGAGAGATCTCCTGGAACTCAATTACCAGCGGTTCAACCATCCGTCGTTTATTTCGCATGACCCTATCTCGATACCCCATCAGTATACCCGCAAAGAGGATATTGAAATTTCAGGACTGCTAACCGCCTTGATCTCTTGGGGCAATCGAACATCCATCCTGAGAAGTGCGTGTAAACTCATGTCGTTGATGTCCCACTCGCCCTACGATTTCATCTGCCATGCCTCCCCCAGTGATCTGTACCAACTCAGAGGCTTTGTTCACAGAACCTTCCAGGGAGAGGATGCTGATTTCATGATTCGGGCTCTTCAGCATATCTACCGCGACAAAGGGGGGCTTGAACCTCTCTTCTCGCAGATGAACAAGTTCGGTGCGCAACACGCCATCACCCAATTCAGGAACGCCGCCCTTGAAACACTCCACTTTCCGCGATCCAAAAAACACCTTGCTAACCCACAGTCAGGGTCGGCAGCCAAACGAATTAACATGTTCCTTCGCTGGATGGTAAGAAAAGATGACCAAGGCGTGGATTTCGGTCTCTGGCAAACCATTGATCCCGCTAACCTGATCTGTCCGCTGGATGTTCACAGTGGACGCGTTGCCCGTAAATTGGGATTACTCGAAAGGAAAATCAATGACTGGCAAGCCGCCCAAGAGTTAACCACCAACCTCCGTAATTTCGATCCGGCGGATCCGGTAAAGTATGACTTTGCCCTGTTTGGCATGGGAGTAATGAGAAGCGAGGTAGCGAGATAGCGAAACTGTTTCGGGTTTCGGGTTTCGGGTTTCCTCACCCGGAAGCTTTATTCGAGGTTCCTCAAAGTTGTGAGCGCTTCGTCAATGTGTTTCTGGAATTGTAACTGAGATGAGAACTTTCCACGAATGATTCCTTGCTTGTCAATAATAAAGGTTACTCTTCCCGGTAAGAGACCCATCGTTTTCCCAACACCATAGGACTTAGCGACCTTTTTATCCGAGTCAGAAAGCAGGATAAAGGGTAGGCGGTGATTGGCTGCAAAAGACTTGTGAGACGCTTCATCATCGGCACTTATCCCGATAACTTCTGCCCCTGCCTCCTTAAAATCTTCATACTGATCACGGAAACTGCAAGCCTCTTTCGTGCAACCGTAGGATTCGTCTTTCGGATAGAAATATACCACCAGGTTGGATTTCCCCAGAAAATCGGATAAACTGACCAGCTTACCGTTCAAATCGGGCAGGGTGAATCCGGGAGCAATACTTCCCGAATCGATCTTATCATCTTTTGCCATATCAGAAGTTATTTGGTTTTCTGCATTATCAGAGCAGGAAAGTAAGATATAATTTAGAACAAGTATAAATAATAAATATTTTATATATCTTTGCATTTCGATACAAATAAACTTTAAAAGTACGGAAAATGAAGATATTATTCACGTCTCTAATCTTGTTTATGATGACAACAGCAGCAAATGCACAGGGGAGTAAGTCGTTCTATGACTACACAGTAAAAAGTATTGATGGGAAGGAGTTCCCGCTTAGTCAGTTAAAAGGGAATAAAGTGTTGGTGGTCAATACTGCTTCCAAGTGCGGATACACCCCCCAATATGCCAAGCTTGAAGAGTTGTTCCAGCAATATGGCGGGGACAATTTTACGATAATCGGCTTTCCTGCCAACAACTTTTTAAGCCAGGAACCGGGTACCAATGAAGAGATCAAGGCATTTTGCCAGTTAAACTATGGTGTCACTTTCCCGATGATGGAGAAGATCTCGGTTAAAGGCGATGATATAGCACCCCTCTATCAGTGGCTTACCGAAAAGGACCTCAATGGCGTAATGGATTCCAAAATAAAATGGAATTTCCAGAAATTCATGATCAATGAAGATGGTTCCCTTGCCGGTATGGTTCCACCGGGAGAATCACCGTTGAGTGAAACCATTGTGGAGTGGATTACCAAAAGCAATTAAAACCATGGGGAATAATAGCAAGAAGAAAAAGGAGAAAAAGAAGAAATGCTGCAAGTCTGGTTGCGGTAAAAAATGCATTAAAAAAAACCTGGAATGATGAAGTACAAATGCACTGTGTGCGGACATGTTTACGATCCACTGGAAGGTGATCCTGATTCGGGAATTTCTCCAGGAACGTTGTTTGAAGATATTCCCGATGACTGGAGATGTCCCATCTGCCAGGTCACGAAGGTAGATTATGTGTTGATGGATTAACATCGTATCACACCTGATATTTCTATCGAATCTGCGGAATCTCCCATGAAATAACTACCTTTGAGATGGAAAATTAACCATCAAACCAGATAGAATTATGGAAAAAAGTATCAAGGGGACCAAAACCGAGCAGAACCTGCTGAAGGCCTTTGCAGGGGAATCACAAGCAAAAAACCGCTACCAGTTTTATGCCAAACAGGCGATGAAAGACGGTTACGAGCAAATTGCCGCTATTTTTAACGAAACCGCCATGAACGAGCAGCAGCATGGCAAGATCTTCTTCCGATTCCTGGAAGGCGGTATGGTAGAAATCACAGCATCATACCCCGCCGGAGTCATCGGAACTACGGCCGAGAACCTGAAAGAAGCCGCTATGGGAGAACACGATGAATGGAAAGATTTGTACCCTGGGTTTGCCAAGGTTGCAGAGGAAGAGGGGTTTTCCAAGATTGCCACGGCCTTTAAACTGATTGCCCAAATTGAAGGCCACCACGAAGCCAGGTACCTGAAGTTGCTTGGAAATATGGAGAAAGACCGGGTATTCAAACGCGAAGAGAAAGAGGTCTGGATCTGTCGTGAGTGCGGACACATTCATTATGGGAATTCAGCATTAAACAAATGTCCGGTTTGTGATCACCCGATGGCTTTCTTTGAGATCAAGGCGGAGAATTATTAAATACCCCCCAGCCCCCTAAAGGGGGAGTAAGTCCCTCACATGAGGGGTGTATAGGCACCCGCAAAGCGGAATAAGTCCCCTTCAGGGGATTTAGGGGTAAATATGGCGTATGAATTATGACAAAATCAACATTTAATAAACAGGAGGTTCTGGCCGATTTCCGGTTAGCGAATTTAAGCCGTCAACTGAGTTTACTGGGACGACGGGAAGCATTGGGAGGAAGAGCCAATTTTGGCATCTTCGGTGATGGGAAAGAGGTTCCGCAACTGGTATTGGCCAAATTCTTCCAGGATGGAGACTGGCGTTCGGGATACTACCGCGATCAAACCTTTATGATGGCAGCGGGCTTATTTACACCAGAAGAATTTTTCGCACAGTTATACGGTGACACAGATATCAATGTCAATCCGGGTACTGTTGGGAGAATTATGAACAACCACTTTGCCACACGGAGTGTCGATGACGAAGGAAACTGGAAGAATCTCACCAAGCAGAAGAATTCCTCAGCCGACATCTCCCCTACCGCCGGCCAAATGCCAAGGCTCCTTGGATTAGCACTGGCATCAAAGCTCTTCAGAAGCAACAACACATTAGAACCCTTTACACAATTTTCGATCAATGGGAATGAGGTTGCCTTTGGGATGATCGGAGATGCCTCTACCTCTGAAGGCCACTTCTGGGAAACCATGAATGCCGCCGGTGTGATGCAGGTACCCATGGCAATGTCGGTATGGGACGATGGATTTGGGATATCTGTCCCTCAGAAATATCAAACCACCAAACAAAGTATTTCAGAGGTCCTCAAGGGTTTTGAAAAGGATGACAAGAACCCGGGAATTATGATCTACAAGGTGAAAGGATGGGATTATGCTGCTCTTCTGAAGACCTTTAAAGAGGGAATCGACATCTGCAGAAAAGATCACATCCCGGTGTTATTTCACGTTTCAGAATTGACCCAACCCCAGGGACACTCAACATCAGGTTCTCATGAACGCTACAAATCAGAAGAGCGCCTGAAATGGGAAAAAGAGTTCGACTGCATTGCGCAAATGCGAACGTGGATCATTGAAAGCAAATTAGCCACATCCGAAGAGTTGGACAAGATTGAAGGAGAGGCTGTGCAGCGTGCCCGTGATGCCCGCAAGAATGCCTGGAACCACTACCAGGCTCCCATCAAGGCGGAGCGTAAGAAGTTGATTGAAACGGTGAAGACCACACACTGCCCCTGCAAGAAACAAGACCGGATCGACCGTATTGTTGAAGAGCTGAGCCTGATTGGAGAACCTATCCGGAGAGATGTGATTTCTGCTGCGAAAAAGATTCTCAGGGATGTATGCCTCAGTTGTGGAGTGAAGAAACCGATGGTTGCCGAACTGCGTACCTGGCTGGATGAGCAGTTGAAAGAGAATTATGACCGATACAACTCCCATCTCTACAGCGAGTCGGAGCAACGAGCATTGAATATTGAAGGCGTTCCTCCTCGTTTCACGGAGGAATCCCCCATCGTTACTGGCAGGGAAGTACTTCTGGCGAATTACGACTACATGTTCAAAAACAATCCTCTTGCTGTCATCTATGGCGAGGATGTGGGAAAGATCGGTGGCGTAAACCAAACCCTTGAGGGGCTACAGGCGAAGTATGGCGAAGACCGGATTTTCGACACCGGCATCCGGGAAGCGACGATAATCGGACAGGGTATTGGGCTGGCATTACGTGGATTAAGACCTATTTCGGAGATACAGTATTTCGATTACCTCCTTTACGGACTTCAGGTGATGAGCGACGACCTGGCCACTACCCAATACCGGACCAAAGGAGGCCAGAAGGTCCCGATGATCATAAGCACACGTGGGCACAGACTTGTTGGCATCTGGCACAGCGGATCGCCACTGAGCATGGTCATCAACTCCATCAGAGGCGTATATGTGCTGGCACCAAGGGACATGACAAGGGCAGCAGGATTTTACAACACCATGATGGCATCCGATGACCCCGCTTTGATTATCGAACCACTCAATGGCTACCGCCTCAAAGAGCAACTGCCTGATAACATTGGCGAATATAGAATTCCGGTTGGCACCGTTGAGGTGCTGGAACCCGGAACCGATGTAACCCTTGTGACATACGGTTCCTGTGTGAAGATTGCTGAGGAGGCACTGCCACAGCTGAAAGACTTTAAAATTTCGGTGGAGCTGATCGATGTGCAGTCTCTCGTTCCTTTCGATCTTAACAGCGACATCCTGAAGTCGTTGCAGAAGACCAACAAGATCGTTTTCTTCGATGAAGATGTCCCCGGGGGAGCCACCGCCTATATGATGCAGAAGGTGCTGGAAGATCAGGGAGGATATCAGTTCCTGGATGCCGTTCCACGCACGCTCACCTCTACCGACCATCGCCCGGCATACAGCAACGATGGCGACTATTTCTCCAATCCTAATGCCGAAGATGTGTTCCAGGTTGTTTACGACATGATGCACGAATACAGTCCGAACAAGTATCCGAGGCTCTATTAGGCAGTCGGCAGTTGGCAGTGTGCAGTAAATAATAAGTTATTTCATCATATCACCCCTCTACCAGATATGATTCCGAAGGTTGAACTAAAGCGAACACTTGATGGCTCCGACACCCTGTTCGTTCCTGAGCTGAAAGAACACTACCATTCCACTTTCGGGGCTGTGCAGGAGTCGAGGCATGTTTTTATTGAGAATGGATTGATGGCTGTTGATGCCATGGTTGATCAGGTCTCTGTTTTTGAGGTAGGGTTTGGAACTGGGTTGAATGCCTTGCTGACACTCTTCACCACGAAGGCACGAAGACACAAAGTGCAATACACTGGTATTGAGTTGTATCCCATTGAACGCTCTATTCTTGAATCGTTGAATTATACATCATTCCTGGAAGAACCTGATGCCCATGAAGAGTTTGTCAGAATCCATGAGACTCCCTGGGAAATACCGCATCAGCTGAATCCATATTTTCAGCTTACAAAGATCAACGCTGATTTGAAGTCGTTCGTCACTCAGGATGCGACTTTCGATGTGATCTTTTTTGATGCCTTTTCCCCAAATGTACAACCTGATCTATGGACCGTTCCCGTCTTTGAAAAAATGTTCAGTTTTCTTCGCCCCGATGGAATCCTTGTTACATACTCCTGCAAAGGGATTGTGAAACAGAACCTGAAGGAAGCGGGCTTTTCCATCAAAAGGCTTCCGGGCCCGCCGGGAAAGTGGGAGATGCTACGCGCCCGAAAAAAGTGATAGATTTTACCTACTTTTGAGACTGAAACGAAACCAGACACACCACGCCTGATGATACTTTATACGTATGAGTGAACACCAGTTCAATATCAGGGTGTACGGATTGCTGATCGACCATGGGAAGATTCTGGTTACAGATGAATACAGGATGCAGACGTTAATGACAAAGTTTCCCGGCGGCGCTCTCGAGTTCGGCGAGGGAACCGTCGACTGCCTGAAACGTGAGTTTCTTGAAGAGTTGAATCTGAAGATTGAGGTTGTTGATCATTTCTACACAACCGATTTCTTTCAGCCAACCAAACTCCTCCCCTCTACCATGCAGTTGGTCAGTATCTACTATCATGTTAAGGCGGTTGAACCCATGCGGTTTCCCATTGCTGATAAGCCATTCTCATTTCCCGAAATAGTTGATGGAGCGCAGTGTTTCAGATGGCTCCCCCTCGATACACTAACAGAGGAGGATGTAACGTTTCCAATCGATAAACGGGTGATTTCACTAATTTTAGAATCAACCTAACTCCAATATTATGCCATTTCGCCATTTCGCTATTTCGCTATTTCACCATTTCACCATTTGGCTCCGCCGAACTACGCTTCGCTCCGGTTCACCATTTCGCCATTTCGCCATTTCACTATTTACTTTCGTGCTTTTCATCGCCTCCTCTTGCAATCACCACAAGCAGGACAGAATTTATATCGCGGGTGAAATTGAGGGGGTCTCGGGAATGATCTTTCTGCAGGAACAAAAAACATTTGAGCTGCTGAAAATTGATTCCATGGTGCCTGATGTCAAAGGAAAATTCTTTTGGCACCCTAAAACTGATGAGACCAGTATCTACTCGGTTTGGGTTACTCCTGACGATAAGATAGTTTTTATTGCAAAGCCGGGAGATTCCATTCTTATCTCAGGAACTTTAAACCAATATCCATCCCTTTTTCAGGTTTCAGGGAACAAGGAATCAGACCTGATCAACTCTTTTTATACCTATTCGGCCGGAAATATCCGTGAAGTCGACTCGCTTCAGGTTTTGGTTGGCATGAACCAGGGAGAGGATGATTTTTACGAGTTAACAGTAAAAGTAGACTCCCTGTTCAATCAAATCTGGGAGAGACAGCGGAGTTATGAAAAAAACTTTATCCGTGAGCATGCCGGCAACTTTTCGACCTTGCTGATTGTTAACTATCACTTTGGCGTCAGGCCTGTGTTATCACCAAAGGCTGATGCCGAAGACTACAGGAGAGTTGATAGTGGGTTGATGGCAAACTATCCTGACAACCGGCATACCCTCTTCTTTCATCAATGGTTGAAAGAGGTAAAATAAAAATGAGTAAGTTTGGCTCAACATTTCGCCATGAGAAACAAGGTCTATTTTGCTTCTGATTTTCACTTCGGGATTCCGGATCATTCCCATAGCCTTGAACGTGAAGCTCTATTTATCAGATGGTTAGACATGGTATGTTCCGATTCATCGGAGATTTATCTGATGGGTGATCTGTTTGACTTTTGGTTTGAATATAAAACTGTAATTCCGAAAGGATACACACGTCTGCTGGGGAAACTGGCAGAGATTACCGATTCGGGCATCCCTGTCCACCTGTTTCGGGGAAACCACGACATGTGGGCTTTCAACTACCTCGAAGAAGAGCTTAATATTAAGTTGCACCGTGCACCGGAGTTTAAAACGTTTGGTTCAAAACAGTTTTATCTTGCTCATGGCGATGGATTGGGTACGGGCGATAATGGATACAAATTCCTCAAACGGGTCTTCTCCAACCGGTTTAATCAGTGGCTCTTCCGGTGGTTGCACCCCGATGTCGGCATCGGGATGGCTCTCTATTGGTCGCGGAGAAGCAGAAATGCAGCCCAAAAAAATGATAAGCCAAATGATGCAGGCACTAAACGTGGTATTGAAAAGAGATTGGTGACCCACTCCAAAGAGATTCTGGCGAAAAACCCCAATCTTAATTTTCTGATTTATGGCCATTATCACCTCCCTTCTGAGATTCAACTGAGCGACCACTGCCGGCAACTTGTTCTAGGTGACTGGCTAACCCATTTCAGTTATGCAGTATTTGACGGTGAAGATATAACGCTACAGTTTTTCCAATAAAAAAACGTGGAACCCCTGGGATTCCACGTTTTTTGTCGGACCTAGAAGGTCAAACAACAATCATTATTCCGGATGAATTGCTTCTACCGGACAAACATCTGCACAAGCGCCACAATCGGTACATGCTTCTGCATCGATCTTGTAAATATCACCTTCCGAAATTGCTTCAACCGGACATTCATCGATGCAAGTTCCGCAAGCGGTGCAATCGTCATTAATTATATAGGCCATGATTCAGTGAGTTTTATGATCCCGGCATCCGGGAAATCGGTTAAAGAATAGGTTTCTGGTGGCAAAGATACAATTTTTTGAGATACACAAAAGAAATCGCATTTTTCTTTCAATTGAGTGTTAAAACCGTAAATTTGCAGACTTAAAAATTAACCTGCCATGACAAAAAAGAACAGACCTGTTGAAGAACGGGAATCTATCGTTGTAAAATTTGTTGGTGATTCGGGCGATGGGATGCAATTTTCCGGAAATCTCTTCTCAGAATCGGCTGCTTTCGCCGGCAACGACCTCGCTACTTTCCCTGATTTTCCTTCTGAGATTCGTGCTCCGCAAAATACC
>CAZXQU010000002.1:0-120195 GCA_964642545.1 uncultured Prolixibacteraceae bacterium
AATATTTTCATCGTCAGGATGCCCTTCCGGAGAGGATCTTCAGCTATATCTGCAAAGTAAGCTTCCTGATGAAGAAGCCCACCGGATTGAAGCCCATCTGGCCGATTGCGAAATGTGTTCCGACGAGCTGGAAGGGCTCTCTCTGTTAAAGGATCCTGACAGGCTTCCTGAAATTGTCGAAAACCTGGAACACCGGATGGCCGCTAAACATGTCCGTATCCTTCGGTTGAAACCAAGTTTGTTCCTGGCGGCGGCGGCAGTGATCGTATTGCTTATCGGAACGATATTCATATTCCGTTTCGTTGTTCCGCTACATCAAAAGCCCCTTCTCACCGAACAACAGGCCACCACAAACATTTCGGCTGAAAAGGAAGTTCCCGTTTTGATTGAAGAGGAAGTGTCTAATGAAACAGTGGAGCAACACATTCCCATGGATGGAAAGAAGAAAAAATCAGAGGCCCGTAGTGAAAAGATTGCCAACGAAATTGAGGTTAACCCGGCCATTATAATCGAAGAACCTCTGCCAGATATTGCTCTGGAACAGGTAGAGGTTAAGACTCTAGATATTTCCGGAAAGGGTGAAACAGAGCCCCAAATCTTACAGGATAAAATCAATGGAGTTCAGCAGACCCAGCTGGCTGAAACAAAAGAAACTATAGAAGATTCGGCTCCTCAGCTTCCCCCCTATTTCGGTGGGAAGAATATCCGGCTAGGCAGTGGGATAGGTGGAGTGTCATCGCAACAGATGGGAATCAATTTCATGACAATGGCAATAGAACAGTTTGAACTACAAAACTTTCCGGAAGCTTCTAAATTATTCCAGGAGGTAATCAGTCAGGAACCAGAAAATTACAAAGCCATGTACCATCTTGCCCTTTGTTACATCGATATGGATAAGCAGAAAAAGGCATTAAGGGTTTTGGAAAGGCTCATGGAAGACCCTGATAGTACCTATTACAAAAAAGCAATCGATTTGACCATAAAGATCAATGCAAATGAACCAGAATGAACTGAACGATCGGATCAGGCTGCTGATTCATTCTCCTCATAATACCCAGGAGTTTATGGACCTGGCTTCCTTAGATATGAACTGGAAAGCCATCGATAAAACCATCCAACTTCCGAGAGAGGTTGGTTTTACTGAATTGGATTGCCCATGCTGCTTCGACCCGCTCAGACTTATCTACGAAAAATTTGCAACAGTCAGTTACGAACTTGAATTAATTTGTCCGCACTGCAAAGAGAAGATCAGGGCTATTGGAGAATTTACAGGCTATACGAATGAAATCACGCTGAAGGCAGATTAATTCCTTGGCAACTCCACCCGCTTCTTAACCTCGCGCATGAGATTTAACGGCGTGTCTGTGATTACCATGTTGTAAAGCCATGCAGGGACAATACCTCCCGGATCCACTAATCCTTCCAGAGTGAGTCGTTTCATCCCGTCGGGCAATGGTTCTATGGTCCATCGCTGCCAATAATTTTTTATCCTGATGATATTGGGGTCTTCAGGAATTACATCCAGTAACGGCGTGGCATAGATAACTTTTTTCCCGGTAACAGAGTCAATCGTTACCTTGGCGTCTGCACACAAATCACGGTCTTGCAGAGGCCACGGAACATCATAAATCAGGTAATATTGTGTGCGTACATTTTCTTCGTGGGAAATCACTTGGAGCTCCCTGATGTCGTCATCCCACCAATCAAAGTTTTTTACGTTGCCAATAATTGTCCCGATCATCTCCATGGTGGAATAGATCTCCATCTCCCCTTTAAAGGCCTTCAAAGGGCTCCCCACCTCCTTCTTGGTATAGATTTTTATCCCGTCGCGTTCTTTAATAAACTCCCAGGGTTGTGCAACAAGCTGATTTACAATAAAAAAACTGATTAATAGTAGTAAAGTCCTCACAGCTCTAAAACATTTTTCAAAGAAAATTTATACAAAGTAACGGCAAAAAATTTAAAAAATGACACTCAAGGATTATTCCTATTTTTACTTTCAGTGATTTTCAACGTATTGATTAAAGAGACGAGAGATCGCATGAAAGAAAATTGGCAGGAGATCATCACACGCATCATTAAAGGCGACCAGGAGGCTTTCAGGGAGGTTGTTACCTCCTATCAACATCAGGCTTTTTCTCTAACATTCAGGATCCTGGGGAATGAAGAGGAGGCTAAAGATGCTGTTCAGGAGGGTTTCATTAAAATATGGCAAAATATAAAGAGTTACAACCCTGCAAGCCAATTCACCTCCTGGATGTACAGGATCATGGCTAACTGTGCCATTGACAGGTTCAGGAAGTTAAGGCGGCAACTTGAAGTTCCAATCGAACAGGTACCTGAATCATGGTTTGCAGGTAATCGCAATGAGCCCAATGCCTTGATGGATAACAAGGAGATGGCTCTGATGATCAGCTTTCTGGCAGATAAACTTCCTGAAAAGCAGCAACTTGTCTTTATCCTTCGGGATATCCAGGGCATGGAATCAGCTGAAGTTCAGGTTATCCTTGGCATCTCTGAGACTCAGGTAAAAAGCAATCTTCATCACGCCCGAAGGTCAATCCGCGAAAAAATTGACCGCATTTTTCAACTTGAAAGAAGTAGATCATGAACCGGAAAAAAGAAAATAACGCTGAAGATTTATTGGAAACTGTTCTGGAAAATTTAAGAAAGAACGAACCCCAATTAAAGGACAACCAGGAGATCGCTCATAATGTTATGCAATCAATTCAACATTTACAGCAACGAAAATTTCCGGAAAGAATCTCTTCTTCATCACCTGCCAGGTACCTGATCTATGCCCAGCGATTACTTACGGCGGCATCTGTTTGCCTGTTAATCCTTTATGGTATAGAAGAATTCACGATAGTCAACAAAATGAACACACTGGAGAATCAGACCGCCGCTTTCAAGGTTGAACCTGCAAGAACTATTTCCCGACGATTGGCAAAAAACAGCCACACTTTTCATTCGTTGCAGCTGCGATTTCCTGGTCGATTGAAGTTCTTTGCGACAAGGCAGTATCTCTCCCAGGATCAAACCATTCAATCATTAAAAACATCAATGCCATGAAAATTCGAGAAATTCTGATATCCATGTTATTAGTCATCCTGATTTTCAGCGGATGCCGCGAAATCAGTGTCACCACACAAGTGAACCGCGATGGTTCATTTACACGTATCATTCGAATCACCGGCGACTCTTCTTCTGTGTTCAAAGGCGACCTTCCTTACCCCATTGATTCAACCTGGGAGCAGGTCCTTATAAAAGATACCAGTGGAGGTTCAAAAAATGGAGATGACTATATTCTCACATATTCGAAACTGTTTGATGGCAGTGAGGAATTGATGACTCAGATCAGGCAGGATACAAGTTGGCGGAAGCAACTGGGCCGTCAGATTATGGTAACCAACCGTTTTGGGTTCTTTTACTCTTTTTTGACCTTCAGAGAGTCCTTTCAGGCTACCAACCCATTCACTTTTCTCCCTTACGAAGAGTACCTTACACCGGAAGATTTACTCTGGTTAACCGGACAAAAAACCGTCATCAGCCAATCCGATTCAAGCAGGTTTGATGAAGTGGAAGAGAAAGCTGAGAAATATATTGCTGCCTCCGTTACAGCGGAACTGGAACAAATTCTGGAAGACGGCATCAAACGATTGAATGATCCAACTCTTCTTCCTGATGAGGTTACCCGTTTTCACGATAGCATTCAGCGCTATGTAGAAGCGTGGGAATTTGACCAACCTGAAAAATTCATTGGTTACTTCCGGGATTGGACCGGAAACGCTACGATTGACAAACTACTGAAGATGGATCCTCCTCTTTTCGGTGAATTCAATAAGAAGGTTTCAATTTTCAACAACTCGATATTGATGGAAACCTATCCCGAAACAGTGGAAATGCCAGGCTTGATCATCGAAACCAACTCCGTGATGCTGAAGGGAAACCAGGTTAGTTGGGAGGTTCAGCCGTTAACCCTGCTGTTCCAGCCATACGAGATGTTTGTAGAATCAAGAGTGGTAAACAATTGGGCCTTTGTGGTAACAGGCATCTTCCTGGTACTGCTGATTATTGTAATGATTGTGAAGGCAGTGAAGAGGTAAATTGTCAGAATTGGAAAGATGCTTTATCCTATTTTTCAGATAACCTTTCCTTTTAAATATTTTGTCAGTTCATCATTTGAGCTGGCCAGGCTATCATACTGCTTTTGAATATTCTGCAAAAATTTCATATACCAAAGGTACTGTGGTCGCAATTGTTTTGTCCACAGATTATAAAACTCGCTTTTCGGCCGTTCCATGTTAAGGACAAGAAACTGCATGCCATAAGTCTCCCCTTTTGTAAACAGGTTCAGCATGTTGAGTTTATTCGTCTCATACTGGTCGATGATCCTTATCGTCTCGAAATCCATGACATCAGTCCCTCCTGAAGCCAGAACAGCTTCCCATACGCGGGTATTGACAGAAGATGTGAAAAAAATCGGGACACCAAGAATATCAGGCATATCTCCGTTTTTATATGCCTCAAAAAAGGTTGTAACTACACTATCAAACACCTTTCGTTCCTCTTCTATCTGAGTCTTCTCCAATTCGCATTCGGTAATAAAAAACTCATAAATTGTTTTGACTTTTCGCTCACTTTTAACTTCTGCCTGATAGTTTGTAAGAAAAAAAGCCCCCCAAACCCCAACGAAAACAACTACCAGTTCAAACAGGAGCCAAAGCGGATTTCCAGATGCTCGCTTTTCTCTGATTCTCATAGCTATATCAAATTATGCAAACAAAAATATAAAAAGATTTCCTAAATTCGTATTTCCTAATTTCAAAATCACCGAACATGAACACCAAAAAGATTATCCGCTGGTTACCCCTGTTTATCCTGGCACTCGTCATCCTCACCTCCTGTGCCCCTGGAAATGAAATTTTTGATGTCGATCCGGCGGGATTCTTTATGGGCTTATGGCATGGATTTATCTCCCTGTTCACCTTTTTCATCAGCCTCTTTACCAGCGATGTTGGCATCTACGAAGTGAACAATTCTGGATGGTCCTATAACCTGGGGTTTATCCTGGGGATCATGATCTTTTACGGAGGAGGAACAAAAGGTGGCAGCCGGAAGTGGCAGTAGCAGGATCTTCTATGCAGTCTCCTTGTACTCTTTGAATGCCTCACTTACATTCAGGATATAATCTCCGATCCGCTCACTCAGGGAGAAAAGATCACCATAATAAGCGCCTGTTTTGTACTTGTATCTCTTTTCTTTCAGGTCTTCCACATGCTGCTGGCGAATCTGGTCCCTCTTTTCGTTGATCATGGCTTCCAGCAGATAGGCCTTGTCAGTATTTACCTCACTGAAGCCCTTTTCGAGACTTCGATTCATTTCAGTAAACGCCTGGAGCAGCAATTCAAACAGTTCATTCAGGGATTCATCCTGGTGTTGATTTAATGTAATTTTTTTCTCCTTAATCCGGTCAACCACTTTCGACATAGCAAAAATCACATCGCCAATACTCTCCATTTCATCAATCATCTTGATCATAGCCCTGATTTTTTTGGAGCTATCGTGGCTAAGCTCTCCCTCGGCAACATTGGTAAGGTATAATGAGATCTCCTGCTCAAGATCATCGGTAATCTGCTCACCTTTTTCAATTTTTCCCAGTAATTTATAGTACTTCTTGGATTTGGTTTCTGTGAGCATCGATTGAAGTTGAAGAAACATTTTCTCGATCCGGAGTCCGAAATTCGATATCTCTTTCCGTGCCTGAAGAATCGATAACTCACTGGTAGAGAACATTCCCGAATTGATGTATTTCAGGCTAAACTCCTCATCATCTTCTGTTTTGCTGGGAACCATCAAGGTAGCAATCTTCGCAATAAAAGGAGCAAATCCAATGAGGATCAGGGTATTGATGATATTAAAACTTGTATGAAAAAGTGAAAGTGCAATCGGGTAAACACTTTTTATATCTTCAAATTCCACATCAGACAGACGGGTTTCCAAAATTGAAACTCCATGCTTTTTTTGTAAAAAATAGTTGATTGCCATTAAAAAATAGTGGAACACGGTTAACATCCATAATACTCCAAAGATGTTGAAAAGGAAATGGGCACGGGCAGCCCGTTTGGCAGAGATATTTGCAACAATGGCAGCCAGGTTGGCCGTAATGGTGGTGCCGATGTTTTCTCCAAGAACCATGGCGGCGGCTAATTCAAATGGGATTAGTCCATTGTAACACATAACCAGGGTAAGGGCCATGGTGGCACTGGAGGACTGGATGATAATTGTCAGAATGGTACCAATGGCAACAAAAATCAGTACCGATAAAAATCCGAGATCGGTAAATGAGGAGAGAAAATGCAGGGACTCGGGATTGTTATGGATATCTGGGACTGACTCTTTCAGGAACTGAAGCCCAATAAATAGGATTGCAAATCCGATGATGAATTCACCCCATGATTTTCTCAAACTGTTCTTGGAAAAAAATAATGGAAGGCTTAGGCCAATTAACGGAAGCGATAAAAAGCTCAGGCTTATATTAAATCCCAGCAATGAAATGAGCCATGCTGTGACAGTGGTCCCAATATTTGCCCCCATGATAACACCTACGGCCGCAACCAGCGATAGGAGCCCTGCATTGACAAAGCTAACCACCATGACTGTTGTGGCAGAGGATGATTGGATTGTGCTGGTAATGAGGATACCCGTAAACACTCCTTTGATCCTGCTACTTGTCATGGCCCCAAGGATATGCCGCATCCTGCTTCCTGCCACTTTCTGAAGCGCATCGCTCATGAGCTTCATTCCAAACAAGAAGAGACCAAGAGCGCCTAGCAGAGTGAGAACCTGCCCTATAATTGATAAAACTTCCATCGTACCTGCTTCAAGATTATGAAGTAACCAAAATAGAACATTTCCTTCATGAACCCCTAGGAAGAAAAACTTGTTTTATGAAAAGTTATTTACAGATAAATTCAGGAATACTGATATTCAAAAGCAGAATGGTCGTGGCGGTAGATCTTTTTGCATATTTGCATTATCTTTGAATAAAATCCTTTCACAGAGAATCAATCCCGTAACATCAAAAATCTCTCTCCCGGCAATCCAAAATCGATGACAATCGGCGGCGAGACCTTTGCTCCTATTGGACAAGGTGCGGGACTGATTGGTTTGCCTGGCGACTGGCCTCCTCCGTCATGGTTTATCAAGTCGGCAGCGATGACTCTTCTTGCCATACCGGCTGAAAATGCTGCAGAAGCTGTCAACCTGGCTCTGCATTTTATAAACAATGTTGACATCCCGATCGGTGTATCCAGCATCATTTCAAATGGTACTAAAGAATACGATCATACACAATGGATTGTTGTTAGGGACCTTACAAACAAAAAATACATGTTCAGAACCTATAATAACCTTCAACTGCGAAGTATTGATCTCACAAAGCTTGATTTGACGAAGGGCGGAAAAATCGTTATCATCCCTATTGAAGGAGGTGATGAGATGATTGATATCACAGACCAATACAACAAATAGGACTTTTGCAACAGACTATCCTGAGAACTGTCAGGTTCTATTAAAATTGAAATTTTGGTTGCTTAAAAACTCCTCGATTTATGGAAAGGGATATTCTCAGCACCAACCGAAAAGCGTTAACCATCAACCTGGATCAATCGGTTTACGGCACCATTGCCGAAATTGGCGGAGGACAGGAGGTGGCCCGTCAATTCTTTCAGGCAGGTGGCGCTTCAGGGACTGTCGCCAAGTCGATTTCTGCATACGATAAATTATTCAGCGACAAACGGGATATTCCCATTCGGTTTTTTATCTGTCTCTTCAAAAAGAATCCAAAGATCACTATAGGTTTTCACAGTATGATCATCAATGATGTCATGCAGCGCATCCTGTAACTGTGTGGATTTCTAAATGTGTCAATTTTTCACTATCAATGAGCTCTCCAATCTAATCCTGAAAAAAGATCAGGACTGGTTAAAATACTGAATATGTTTGGGCAGGAGGTTTTGCAGACAAATCTTAATGGTGAGACGAAGCAAGAAATTCAATTGAATGTTCCTTCGGACTGCTATCTTGTTTGTACCACCAGCACCAAGTGTATTGTCAACAAGAAAGTTATCCTAGGAAACTAAAACAATAAATATTGGGAAAAGAGAATATCAAAAAAATAACATCAACAAACCAAATCATGAATAAACTAAGAATCCTCTTTACGTCCATTTGCACAGCTGCTCTGCTGTTTATCGCTATTTCCGCCCTTGCCCAAGTCCCTCCTCCCCCTCCTGACGGTCACGGACAAACAGGTAATCGGGAACCAGGAGCTCCCATCGACGGTGGACTGGGCATCCTGCTAGCGATGGGTGCCGGATATGGCGGGTATAAGGCATACAAAGCCAGGAAAAAAGCCTTGACAGTAGATGAATCAGAAAATGATGAATAACCTTAAGTGGAAAAGCCAATGCGTCATCTGACCACTCTTGGCCGATCCAAAGTGACCACCGTATAAATCTGATTTTAATACATCTAAACTGGTCAATTCCGATAGGATTGGGGTGGTCAACACCGTCGGTTTGTCCATGAGAGCAGGCTGTTTACAAATAAATTATTTTTCAATCTTTAATTCGAGCAGTAATGATTTGAATGGAGGAGTATCAATAGGGTATTTTGATAAACCCTTTAAATATTCACTACGTTTAAAGCCTAATCTGCTGTATTGGAGCATGTCTGATGGTATTATTATACTTGCATGTGTTCCTGTATTAAGTTGTCCAATTAACCTTGAAAATATCTGCTGATTTGAATATGACATGCCGTCACTTCCAATATATGGGATAAAGGACAAAATGGTTGTATCAGATGTGCTTTTAGCTATAAATATTTTCATTGTACATTGATCTGAATGTATCGTAGTACTATCTAAAAATGAAATCGTATATTTTACAGGGACCTCCTTCAAAGTATTTATTGAGGGGCCATCTCCTTTTGTATTAATGAGATAGTAAAATCCATCCTTTGAGATATACTCGTTGTTTTTCGTTTTTATGAAATCTTTGATTTTTTCACTATCTAACAATTTAGCGGATTTCATTTTATTAATATGGTCAGTTGATGTGATATAAAATGGGATAAATTCATTGTTTAAAGATTGACCATGAGATTTATAATTTAACAAATATATTCCTGTTTTTATTTCTTCACTGGGTGTAATTTGGTAAATAT
The DNA here is from genome assembly GCA_964642545.1 of uncultured Prolixibacteraceae bacterium. Taxonomy (GTDB): domain Bacteria; phylum Bacteroidota; class Bacteroidia; order Bacteroidales; family FEN-979; genus QYOJ01. The sequence goes on from CAZXQU010000002.1 coordinate 9,232, forward strand.
TTTCTTCTATTAGTTTTTGTTTAACTGGAATTTGAGACTCAGCGGTATAATTTAAAACTCCCCATGAATCAACTATTTTATAATATATTACTCCTGTATAGTTGTCGTGATATGTATCATGAATATCTTTAACCTTATCAGGAACCTTTATCAATTCGCAGTTAGTAATAGCTTCTCCATTTATTATCAAACCATTTTTAATGAAATCATCAACACTAATGAATTCTGCTTCACTAGCACTAATATAATATCTTCTAATAGTATGATCCTTCCCAAACCTAGAGTCTCTAAAAACCTGACTATAAGTTCTTAATCCAAGTTCACCTGCGGTTGGTTTGCCTAAACTCTGCTTACGGTCCCAGACTTCTTGTCGTATTAATTCACAATATTCATCAGAAGTCAGGTAGTATACACCAAAGCTTTCTGGATACTCAGGTTTAGAGGAACAGGATGTTAAAAAAGTTAAAATAAAATAGAGAATTCCAATCCTACTCAACCTAACAATTAATAAATGATTCATATGATTTTTCGTCTTAAAAATTAAATAAATATAACTTAGTTTGTATTATTGACTTGTCCAATTGAAGATCATAAGGTAGTCATTCATGAATCAGAAATGATTAATGCCCAATCGACAAAATGATGCTGGTCAATTTAAATTGGCCGACAGGGGGTGGTCACATGATAAGTTTCGTCCAGAGTATTGTCCCACGATCCGTTTAATCCAATAAGGCAAAATAACTAAAACTTGTACGTAAATTGAGCGGTGTAACTAAGCTTGAGATTACTTATTGCATCTCCACCATTATAATAAGTACCATTGCTGTCTTTCCAATTAATAAACGTATGATTTTCTTTTACTGATGCTGGTAAAACTAAGCTTTTTAGTGGATTTCTATCAAATGCACTATATCCAATCTTCTCAACAGATTCAGGTATTGAGATGCTTGTAAGAGAGTTTTCATAAAATGCATAATCTCCTATGGAAGTAAGTTTGCTGTTACTTTCAAAGGTCACACTTGTAAGTAATTTTGTCTTAAATGCTCCTTTTCCAATGAGCGCAACAGAATTTGGAATCGTAATGCTGGTCAAAGGGTTTCCGGCAAATGCATAATCTCCAATGGAATAAAGATTACTATTCTCCTCAAAAGTGATACTTGTAAGAGAGTTGCCCTGAAATGCATTATTTCCTATCTCTGTAACAGAGTTTGGAATCGTAATGGTTGAAAGGGAATTTTCCTGAAATGCAGAATTTCCAATGGCAGAAACAGAGTTTGGGATAATAATACTAGTTAGCGAGTTTCTTTTAAACGCATTCTCTCCAATGGTAGTAAGACTGCTATTACTCTCAAAAGTTAGGTTGGTAATTGGATTTCCATAAAATGCATTTTTCCCAATGTTCGTAACAGAGTTTGGGATAATAATGGCAGTTATGGAATTTCCTAGAAATGCTTCTTCTCCAATGGAAGTAAGTTTGCTGTTACTTTCAAAAGTCACATTTGCCAGTGATTTCCCTTTAAATACTCCTTTCCCAATGTTCGTAACAGAGTTTGGAATCGTAAGACTTGTTAACGGGTTTCCACAAAATGCATAATCTTCAATGAAAATAAGACTGCTACTACTCCCGAAAGTGATACTAGTAATTGGATTTTGGTAAAATGCATACTTTCCTATGCTCTTCACAGAGTTTGGTATCGTAATACTGGTAAGGGAATTTTTCTGGAAGGCACTTTCCCCAATGGAAGTAAGACTACTATTATCTTCAAAATGGATGCTTGAAAGGGAATTTTCCTGAAATGCAGATTTTCCAATAGTAGTGATAGAGCTTGGGATTGTAAGTGTGGCCAGGACATTTCCTTGGAATACACTTTCCTCTATAGATGTAAGATTGCAATTACTCTCAAAATTGATGCTTATCAGGGCGTTTCCTCTAAATGCTGATTTTTCAATAATAGTTATGGAATTTGGGATTGTTATGCTTGTAAGGGAGTTGCGTTGAAATGCACTTTCTGATATCGTTTCAAGTGTTGAGGGAAGCTTAAGTGCTGATATTTTTTTATAGTAAAAAACTTTTTCTCTTATTCCTCTAACTGTTTGCCCGTCTAATGTTTCAGGAATAATTATAATAGTATTATTGAAACCATAAGTACACTTTGTTATAAAGCCATTTTCTACTACAACGTCATCATCTGTTAACGTGTAAGGCTGTTGTGCAAATGTTACTGTCGTAAAACTGATAGCACATAATAAAAGTAATAAATTCCTCATAATTTAATGTGATTTAGGTAAGCTTACTCTTTACGATTTTCAGCATACTCGTTTGCAAATGAAATTATTGTAGTTTCTGTATTAATGAATCATCAAAAAGGATAACCCTAATGGGTCAATAAAAATACCCTGACTAGTTGATTTTATAAATTGTAAAGATATGTTTTTTTATTACTTACAACTTCATAAAGTAGCATAGCTATTAGGAACCGAGATAAGAAAAACTGAAAATCTTGATCAAAACCTGGCGGAAAACAAAGAACCACTTACAGGTGATGTTTGTAAGTGGTTCTTTTTAAATGGTTTAACTTGTGGGCCCACCAGGACTTGAACCTGGGACCAATAGATTATGAGTCTACTGCTCTAACCAACTGAGCTATGGGCCCTTTCATAATTACGAATGATTCGAATTACGAATTACGAATTGGACTGCAAAAGTACAGATTTTTTACTATTTCAGGTATATCCCTGAGCCGATAAAATAGTCGATCCCGGGAATCTTCATCACATAGGCAAGTTTAGGCTCTTCCTGTCCCGTTACAGGGTTGTTCCACCAGTATTCATAATATCCTCCTCCTGCGGGTTCTTCGGCAATCCTAACAAGCTCTCTGATTACATAATTCCCCCGTGAATCCTGGTAATCGTATAAGTTTTGTCCCTGAAGGTTTTTCTGGGTGCCATGCGCAATATTCACACAGTTGAAATCATAAATAAAGAAGTAGCCAGACTGATCATCGAAGAACCGGACGAAATCGATCATCTTACGGCAAAACTGGACCCGGTCATTCGTATTGCTATAGAAAGTTGAAAATACTCCGCTTATGCCTTGCGCCATCACCTGGGTTGCGACTTTTGCAACCTTCATTTTCGCGTCTGAAGGAGAGTAATAGAAGTCAGGAGGGTCACCGTAAAAACCCGATCCGATAAAAAATTCAGCCGACGGAATACTCTTTACAAATCCGAGCTTGCGCTCTGTTGTATTTGTAGAGGGATTGTTGAAATAGTACTCTACAAATCCATAACCTGTGTAAATGACCGTGTTGACCATATCCCGTACATAGTATTTCCCATTCGCATCCTGAACATCCATCCTGTAGGTTCCGATCAAAGAGAGGTTAGTTGCATGAGCAACCATCCAAGCTTTGTATGATTCCACAAAAAAGTAGCCTGATTGATCACCGAAAAACCGAATGGGTTCGATGAATGACTGGCAAAAAAAGGCTCTGGCAGCACTATCCGTAATCATCGATTGAAATACTGTTTCAAACCCTGTTGCTGTATTGGTTGTACTAACCTCAACAATCGTTTTATCAAGAGTATACTGAGATATAAAATCTGCGGGCAAGTATTCAATTTGGGTTATCTTATTACAGGATACCATTCCCAGGACCAGGATGACAGCGAGCCATGCTCTTCTGGATAAAAATAATTGAGCCATTTGTTGTGATATTTACTCAGGGTTAATTTTCATGATGCAAATTAAACAATCTCCTGTTTCAATCCAAAGGTTCTCCTAAAAATCCCCACCTTTGTACTCAATATTTATTATCATGGAAAGGACCTCTTTCAGCAACATTATCTTCGATTTTGGGGGAGTCGTATGCAACATCGATATTTCCATCACAGAAAAAGCATTCGTGGATCTGGGCATCAGGCAGTTCGACAAAGAGTATTCCGTTACCGAACGGGATAACTTCTTCGGTAGCTTTGAATCCGGAAAGATCACACCGGATCAATTCAGGGAAACATTAAAACACTATTTTGACCGCCCGGTTACAGGCCAACAGATTGATGATGCATGGAACGCTCTTCTTCAGGATATTCCAGTCTCGCGGATAGGGCTTCTGCGGAAACTCGCTAAACAATACCGCTTGTTTCTTCTCAGCAATACCAATGAGATCCATTATACCAAATACCTGAAAGAGTTGCAGGAAGTTTATGGTGTCTCTGGGTTTGAGGACCTTTTTGAAAAGGCTTACTTCTCACATCAGATTGGCTTCCGGAAGCCGTTTCGTGAAGTATTTGATTTTGTTGTCGGGGATGCAGGACTGATCCGAAGCGAAACACTCTTTATCGACGACTCCATTCAGCATGTTGAGGGGGCAAAAAAGACAGGACTTCTGGCATATCATCTTCGTGAAGGGGAGAGTATCACTGATCTCTTCAGCCCAGAAATGAAGTTTCTGCGACCTCTGTAGTTTTTACTTCATCTTCCCTGATGAAGAGAGAGAAGAAGATGGCCATCAGGCACATCGCTGCGCCACCAATATAGGCCCATGAAAATCCGGCCATCATCTCCGACGCGGGAACCGACTTCAGTGCAAATCCTGTATTTCCAGGGGTATGTGGCAACCTCATGGTAAAGATCATCTGCATCAGGATCAGTCCAAGCATTTGGCCCATATTGGTTCCAAGCTTAAAAACGCTTGAAGAGATCGACTGTTTATCCTCTGGTGCAAGTGACATCACCAGGTTATTGTTGGGCGTAATGAACAAGGCATACGAAATACCCATCAGAACCATAAAGCCAAAAAGAATCCCGAGATGCAGAAAGGGCAGCAGTAGCGCAAATGCAATACAGTTGATCGTTGCGAGAATCATCCCGACGATGGTCAGCCGAACTTTTGACACCTTATCTGATAGTCTCCCGGTAACAGGGCTAACCATACTGAATACCACGGCAAAGGTCATCAGGATAAATCCGGCATATGTTATATCAATCTTCAATCCGTACATCAGGTAAAAGGGCAACAGAACATTGCTACCCGCCATCAAGCCAAATCCTAAAATGGAAGCAAGAATTGCGAACGAAAAACTTCGGCTGCTAAAAATGGAGAGGTCCAGGATCGGATCTTTCGACCTCCGTTCACAAAAGACAAATCCAATGATTAACACAACCGATCCAATGAATCCTCCGATGGTCAACAATGAACCCCAACCTAAATCCCTTCCCTTACTGATGAAAAACACAAGCAATGCAAGACCTGTAAAACTCAGAAACGACCCGAGGAAATCAAACTTTTTTGAACCGGTTTGTTTTCCGCGATTCGGGATGTCGGCAGGGATGGTTTTTAAAGCAAACACGACAGCCAGAATCCCAACAGGAACATTTACAAGAAAGATCCAGTGCCAGTTCAGCGTACCGGTAATCAAGCCGCCCAACGGATTTCCAATGAGAAGTCCCAACGATGTGACGGGGGAGAAAATCCCAAATGCCCACCCCCTCCTGTCGGCCGGAATAAACCGGGTGATCAGTGATATAGAGGTAGCAAAGAGCATGGAGCCTCCCAAGGCTTGTAAAAGTCTGCCTCCAAGCAGGAGTGAAAACGTTGGTGCTATTCCGCATAACAGGGAGCTCACGGTAAATACGGTGAATCCACTGATGAAGATCTTTTTTACTCCAAAAATATCAGCCAGTTTCCCAAAGATAATCAACGAACTCGATAACATTAACAGGTAAACGAGTGCAACCTGAACTACCGTGGCGGTAGAGATGTTGAAGTAGGAGGCAATGTTGGGAAGGGAGATGTTTACAATGTTGTTGTCGAGTAACACCATAAAGCCGGCAAGGGAACCGCTAAGAATAATTCCAATTTGCTTGCTTCGGCTAGAAACTTTTTTGTTTGTCACAATGATTATTTTTTCGAAACAAATGTAACATTTCCTTAGTCATTTCAAGGCTGCCTTGTTTAATCAATCTAAATTGGTTGTAAAAGGACTTGACTTTCAGCTAAAATTGGATTACCTTTGCAACCCTCAATTAGAGGCTAAACCCATATGAAGCTTTCACACTTTCGCTTTCATCTGCCCCAGGAACTGATCGCTAACGAGCCACCGAAGCAGAGAGATGACGTGCCAATGATGGTTTTGAACAGGAAAAATAAAACCATTGAACACAAGCACTTCAAAGATATTCTAACCTATTTCGGAGATGGAGATGTCTTCATCCTTAATAACACCAAGGTTTTTCCTGCCCGCCTATTTGGTGAGAAGGAGAAAACGGGTGCTAAAATTGAAGTCTTCCTCCTCAGGGAATTAAACCGAGAGTCCCGTTTGTGGGATGTATTGGTTGATCCGGCCCGCAAAATCCGTATCGGTAACAAACTCTACTTCGGAGATGACGACTCGCTGGTTGCCGAGGTGATCGACAACACCACATCACGTGGGCGCACAATCCGGTTTTTGTTTGACGGATCCTACGAGGAGTTTAAACGTACTATTCAGCGCTTGGGACAAACACCGTTGCCAAAAATCCATAATCGCCCTGTTACTGAAGAGGACGAGGTTCGGTATCAGACCATCTATGCGAAACACGAAGGGGCCGTGGCAGCTCCTACTGCCGGATTGCATTTCAGCCGGGAAATCATGAAACGCCTTGAACTTCAGGGTGTTAATTTTGCTGAAGTGACGCTGCATGTCGGTCTTGGTAATTTCCGCTCCATTGATGTCGAAGACCTTACCAAGCACAAAATGGACAGTGAAGAGATCATCATTGAACCCGAAACTGCCGAAATTGTCAACCGCGCAAAGGCAAACAAGAAGAAAGTTGTAGCGATCGGAACAACCACCATGAAAGCGATTGAATCGTCGGTTGCTATCTCCAATATGCTGAAGCCTTATCGTGGATGGACCAATAAGTTTATCTTTCCTCCATATGAGTTCAGCATTGCAAATGCCATGGTGAGCAACTTCCACCTCCCCCAATCCCCAATGATGATGCTTGTCGCAGCATTTGCAGGATACGACTTTCTCATGGAGGCCTACGAAGAAGCTGTCAAAAAGAAGTATAAGTTCTTTACTTACGGCTACCCGATGCTGATCCTTTGATGAAGGCCGTTATCATCGTTGCCGGTGGGTCGGGCACCCGTATGAATTCTCTTGTCCCAAAACAATTTCTTCTGTTGAAGGATCTCCCCGTATTGTTCTATTCATTATCCGCTTTTTTCCAGTTTGATGCCACCATCAGAATACTGCTGGCATTGCCACAGGAATTATTTGGTAACTGGACTGAATTGCAGCGAAGATATGAAATGACCATACCTCATGAGGTGATTCCGGGAGGAGAGACCCGTTTTCATTCTGTCTTGAATTGCTTGCAACGTCTTGATAATGATGGGTTGGTTGCCATTCACGACGGGGCGAGGCCCCTGGTTTCCCAGGAACTGATTTATAGGCTGTTCTCTGCAGCAGAAGAAAAGGGGAATGCGATTCCCGTAGTCCCGGTTAAGGAATCTATCCGTAAGTTGGTTGGGTCATCAAACCAACCGGCCAATCGCTCCCTGTTCCGGATTGTTCAAACACCCCAGGTCTTCCAAACTTCACTGATTCAGAAGGCATACGCCCAACCCTTCAGTCCCGGGTTCACCGACGATGCAACCGTGTTCGAATCGTTGGGAAAACCAATCCATCTGGTCGAAGGCGATCCAGCCAATATCAAAATCACCTACCCTGCCGATCTGCAAGTGGCCGAAGCTTTCTTGTAGTTATACTCTCCTACCCTTCCACCGAACCGGAACCAGAAGTGCCATAGGTCCGGAGATGGTGACATAGATTATTTGAAAAATCTGTGCCGGAATGTACCATATTAAAAGGTGCTGCTTGCCAAAAAAACGGGACATGGAAAATACAAGAGGGAAGTCTACAAGAATTTTAAAACAAAGCAAGGAAACTGCCAGGTAGAGGTAAAGGTAAGAGAGAAATCCCAGAAGAAATCCTGTGAGTATCATTGCCTGAAAAAGATAATTGACAGCTCCTACTAAAAGAACCATGGAGTCGCGATACCCCCGGCTTTTCGATACCCACCTGAACCGTTGCCGAAAAAATGACTGTAAACTCTTTTCAGGAAGGGTGGTAACTATGGCATCAGGGTCATCCAGGAAATGTATTGCATCTCCCCCAAAAGCCTGCTTCATTTTCCATAAAAGGAACTGGTCATCACCAGAAGCAAACTGTTCGTTTCCGTTGAATCCCCCCACTTCGAGAAATGCCCTCTTTTCATAGCAGAGGTTTGCCCCATTGCACATAATGGGTCTGCCAATGGCAGCAAATCCGGCTGTGAGTCCCATGATGCCAAGAAATTCAAGTGTTTGTAATTTCCCGAACACGCTGCTTGTCTCTAAAAACATCACAGGCCCAAGGATCATCTTCGCACCGGTTTCATTGAAGCTTCTTACCATTGCAGAGATCCAGGCGGAACCATGTTGGGTGTCGGCATCTGTCGTGAGAATGAGACTTCCTGAAGCCAAATCAATCGCTCTTGCCAGGGCCATTTTTTTACCGCTTTCTGATCCCTTTTCAGGGTTGCCTTTAACAAAAAACCATGAAAGTTGTGGGTGGTTTCTGGTAAATGATTCTAAAACTTCCATGGTTCGGTCTTCAGAGAAGTCATCACTGACCAGCACTTCGAACTTGGTGGGGGGAAAATCCTGTGAAATCAAGGACTCCAAACATTCAATTATCCGGTCTTCTTCATTTCTTACGGGGATGATCACACTTACAAAAGAATCGTTTACCGCCTGAAAGGATTTCTTATTCAGGGGAAGCGATAATCCCGATAAGGCTCCAAGGAGAATCATAGCATAGAGGAGTGCCAGCAACATCATCAATCCTCCGATGATTGCCAGTAAAATCATCCGTTGCCTTGCTTCGCCGATTTTCTGAAAAATTTCAGCCTGAAAACAAAAATACTGCCAAACAAGGCGGGCAATCCAAGATTTATCGCCCATAGAAGTGTGGAGGCTGCCAGTACACCAAAGTTGATATCATCCATTGATCCTGCCACACCTGAAAAGTAAATTCCGAAAAAATAGAGAGCTACTGATCCGCGGATGCCTAACTCAGTAAGAGCAATCGTTGGAATGATAGCCATCACGTAATAGATCAGGGAGATCAGCATCATGGCATCCAGGTAAGGAATCGGAACGTGGAAAATGCGTAACAGGATGAAAAATTGAAAGGAGAAAATAATATATCTGACAAGGCTATATAACAGGATGCTGATCAACTCCCGGTTGTGGTAAAAAGCAAAGATCCGGAAGAATTTCCTGATCTTTTTCAGTCCATTCCTGAGGAGTTTCTCTTTGAGGGTTGAGAGGAAGGAGACGTTCAGGTAGAAACCCAGGATGAGTACGTTGAAGCCGACCACTCCGGCTACAAGGGCATAATAGAGGTATCCGTTAACATTCCAGTTCGTGGTTAAAAAAAGTGGGATAAAAGCCAGAAGGGCAGCACTTCCAGTGAAAATGGTGATCATCAGCTGACTCATGCTGCCCAGGATTGTAACCAAAATACCTTCAACGCGACTCCCTGTGTTGAGGATAAAGACACGGCCGAAATACTCCCCGATCCGGTTGGGAGTGAACGAGCTTACTGTAACTCCTGTCAGGACAGCCTCATACGACTTCCAGAAGCTGATTCGTTCGATCTTGGCCATAAGATATTTCCACTTCATAGCCTCAACGGCCCAGTTGACAAACATCAAGAGGATAACTCCAACCAACAACCAGGTAAAACCTTCGCTGTTAAAATCTTCGATAAGAACCTTCCATACCTGGGGGAGGTTCTTACGGTAAAACACCTGGTCGTAAATAAACCAGTAGGCTAGAAGCAAGATGACAACCTGGATCAATTTGTTGTAGGTTTTTCCTACTTTTGTTTTGTTAATCATCCTTTACTGTGAGTAGCGAGCGAATTATATTAGGTATCGATCCAGGAACCAACATCATGGGGTTTGGCATTATTTCCGTCTACGGAAAGAACATGAAGCTGGTTTCACTTGGGGTTTTAAAATTACAGAAAACCGATGATCATCCACTCAAGTTAAAGCATATTTTTGAAAAATCGATCGCCCTGATCGATGAATTCAAGCCGGATGAACTGGCTATTGAGGCCCCGTTTTTCGGCAAAAATGTACAGTCGATGCTGAAACTGGGTCGTGCACAGGGAGTTGCAATTGCCGCTGCATTATCCCGTTCTATTCCCATCTTTGAATACTCTCCCCGTAAAATCAAGCAATCGATTACCGGAAAGGGAAGCGCATCGAAAGAGCAGGTAGCCTCCATGCTGTTCCATCTGCTTTCCATGAAGGAAGCTCCTGATCAGCTCGATGCTACAGATGGCCTGGCTGTAGCAGTTTGCCACTATTTTCAAAAAGGGAATACCGGCACGGAGAAAAAGTTCACAGGCTGGAAAAGTTATCTGACGGCGAATCCGGATCGGAAAGGGTGAAACAATTTAAAGGCGACCTTGTGAGAATATGTAGGGGCAACCTGGCAGGTTGCCCCTACCCTTATGGATCACATCAGCTTCTGGTATACCATCCACCACCTATCGGGAATCTCTTCACGGGTAGCTTGCTGATAGTCTTTGTATGAGCAGGGAACAAGGTAGTGCCGCTCATATTTTGCCCGTTGCTCGGCAGGTAATGGGATCTCCATCCACCAGCGATCGGTCTTCTTGCTTTTGAAAAATGTGATATCCTGCTTGTGGTCAGTGATGGACACATGGTATTTCAGATAATCCTCTTCGTTCCGGAATGGGAAATCATGAGGACGGCTGTAAAATCCTTCCATGAAATACCAGATCATCTGTGCAATCAGATGTGCGGTTTGTCCATCGTGATCAAACCTTGGATTATACTCGTAAAAACCGATGGATGTGAGTTTGTCGCTCAGGCCGGCATACCTGACGATCTGACAAGCCTCCTCTCCATAGAAGCCATTTGGTGTTGTGTTATGGTTTCCGGGGGCATCTGAATTTCTAACAGAAGAGATATCAAAACTCAATACATCCGCATTCCTCACAATGGGTTCAACCTCTTCCAAATCGGCTCTGACAATTCCGAGCCGGTATGTATCAAAGAAGAGGTTGTTCATCAGCTTCAGGGCCTCCTGGTCGATGAAATAGGTCTGATACCCAATGTTGGCATAGTTGAACAGGTAGTTTGGCTGATGAAGGATGATGCTGCTTAACCAGGATTGTGAGTTCAGTTCTCCTTCCGATTTCCCCAGATCAAACATATTGTCGATGCTCACAATGTTGATAATCTGCCCAAGGCTTTGATAGGCCTGGTAGTTGGCATACGTGAGGTCCTGGCTTCCACCGAGGATGACAGGGATAATGTTTGCATTCAGCAGCTCAGAAATAGTTGATGCAAGTGCAAAGTAGGTGTCTCTCTGTGTATTTCCACGCTTCAGGTTTCCAACGTCAATAATCTGCGGATTGAATGTACCTGGATAGAGCTTATATAGGTATTTTCGGATAAGGTCAGGGCCTTGGCCACAGCCTTCATTATCAATGGCATTGCGATCTTCAGGAACACCAATGATCGCGAGGTCGGCCTGTTCAAAATCCGGAAACGTTCCATCATCAGAGAATGAGCGGATCAGGTCTCCAATTCTGCGGTGACCCTCTTCTTCTTCCGTGGGAAGAATTTTGCTCAGGTCAATAGGATCAAAAAACTCTTCCATAGGTCAATCAACTATCTGTATCTATTTTGACTTACGTGATTTACTGGATTTTGTCGGCTTGGACTCAGTGACAATTTTCTTGCATTCATCAAATGTCAGCTCTTCGGCAACTTTTCCCTTGGGAAGCTTGAAATTCAACTTGTTGAATGATATGTAAGGACCATATTTCCCCCTCAGGATCTTCAATCCTACATCCTCCGGGAATTCCTTGACGATCTTCTCCAGGTCAAGTTTTCTCTTCTCAGCCATAATCTCCAACGCTCTTTCCAGGGTAACGGAAAGGGGATCATCGCTCTTCGTCAGAGAGAAAAACTGCGATTTATACCTGATATAGGGGCCAAACCTCCCAGCAGCAACAATTACATCTTCATCGTCAATTTTACCAATTATACGAGGTAGTTTAAAGAGATCCAAGGCATCCTCAAGGGTGATTGAATCCATACTTTGCCCCTTCTTCAAGGCTGCAAACCTTGGCTTGTTCTCCAAATCGGCTTCTCCCATCTGTACCATGGGGCCATAGCGGCCAATTTTTACAAAGATATTCAATCCGGTTTGCGGATCGGTGCCAAGCAATTTCTCGCCGCTAACTTTTTTCGTTCCTTCCAGTGTTTGATCAATCCGTAAGTGGAACGGACTGTAGAACTCTTTGATCATAGCATTCCATACGAGTTTCCCTTCGGCAATTTCATCGAACTCCTCTTCCACTGTGGCGGTGAAATTATAGTCCATGATGTTCATGAAATGCTCCATCAAAAACTGGTTGACAAGAGTCCCTATATCGGTAGGAAACAACTTGGCCTTTTCCGAACCAATTTTCTCACTCTTTTCATCCGTTCTGATATTGCCATCTTTCAAGGTAAGAACCTGAAATGCTCTGTTGATCCCCACACGGTCTTCCTTCACGACATATTCCCGCCGTTGGATGGTTGAAATTGTGGGAGCGTAGGTTGATGGCCGTCCGATTCCTAGCTCTTCCATCTTCTTCACCAGCATTGCCTCTGTATATCTTGGAGGTGGTTGAGTGAATTTCTGCTGAGCTTCAATCTGTTTCATCACTAACGAATCCCCTTTTTTCATAGAAGGAAGGATCCGCTCTTCTCCATTTGTCTGTTCCTCGTCGGTCGACTCCATGTAAAGTTTGAGAAATCCATCAAACTTGATCAACTCTCCTCTTGCCACAAACTTTTCGCTGGCAGAAGAGACGCCAATCGTTACAGTTGTTTTCTCAAGTTGTGCGTCGGCCATCTGGGAAGCTATAGCCCGTTTCCAGATGAGCTCGTATAACCGTTTGTGAGAACGATCTCCTTCAATGGTTTTGACATTCATATAGGTAGGCCTGATGGCTTCATGTGCCTCCTGGGCTCCTTTCGACTTGGTGGTATATTTCCGAGTCTTCACATATTCGGTGCCAAAAGAGTCAGTGATCTCCTGCTTTGCCATCCCAATAGCGAGATTGGAGAGGTTGAGGGAGTCGGTACGCATATAGGTGATCTTTCCCGATTCATAAAGATCCTGCGCTACACGCATCGTGTTGGCAACCGAAAATCCCAGTTTACGTGAAGCTTCCTGCTGAAGGGTTGACGTAGTAAAAGGCGGAGCCGGTGATTTTTTTGCTGGTTTGGTCTCAATATCTTCCACCACAAAATTGGCACCGATACATTTCTTCAAAAATGCTTCAGCTTCTGCCTGAGTGCTGAACCGTTTGGAAAGCTCGGCTTGAACCGAAACAAGCTTTTCACCATTATTAACGATAAAATCTCCGACAATCCTAAAGGAAGAGGTTGACTGGAAGTTTTTAATCTCACTTTCCCGCTCAACGATAAGGCGTACGGCGACCGATTGAACCCTTCCGGCTGAAAGGGACGGCTTGATCTTTTTCCAGAGTAGAGGAGAGAGTTCAAAACCTACCAGCCGGTCAAGAACACGACGGGCTTGCTGGGCATTAACCAGATCGCGATCGATGCCCCTTGGATGCTCGATGGCATCCAGAATGGCAGGCTTGGTGATCTCATGAAAGACAATCCTTCGAGTCTTCGCTTCATCTATACTCAATGCATCCATCAGGTGTGCAGCGATTGCCTCGCCTTCACGGTCTTCATCAGAGGCTAACCAAACCGTTTCAGCTGCATTTGCCAGCTTCTTAAGTTCAGCTACAATCTTTTTCTTATCCGGTGAGATAATATACTTCGGTAAAAATCCATTATCGATGTCCACACCCAGATCTTTCTTCTCAAGATCCATGATATGTCCAAAGCAGGATTTCACCTGATACTCCTTCCCCAAAAACCCTTCGATCGTTTTGGCTTTAGCCGGAGACTCAACAATTACAAGGTTCTTCGTCATTTTTTTGTCCGTTTTGAATCCCAAATCCGGCTACAAAAGTAAGACAATAAAGTTAATACGTACCTTTGCACCCGTTTTTTCGCATTAATCAGGTTAAGGAGCAAAAGGTTATACATGAATCCTGAAAAAAACAAAAATATATATATTGAAACGTATGGGTGTCAGATGAATTTTTCTGACAGTGAGATCGTTGCATCTGTTTTAACAGACAATGGATATACTGCCACGGAAGATATCCAACAAGCTGATATTATCTTTTTGAATACCTGTTCCATCCGCGACAACGCCGAACAGAGAGTGAAGAAGAGGTTACACCATTTTCGTGCATTAAAGAAGAGGAAGCCAGGTTTGATGATTGGATTATTAGGTTGTATGGCCGACCGGCTTAAAACGGTGCTGTTGGAAGAGGAGCAATTGCTGGATGTGATAGCAGGACCAGATGCCTATAGGGATCTGCCACGGTTGCTGGAGCAGGTTGAATTGGGGCAGCGCGGAGTGAACACCCTGTTGTCGATGGAAGAGACCTATGCTGATATCACACCTGTAAGGCTTGAGACAAATGGGGTTTCTGCTTTCATCTCCATCATGCGGGGGTGCGAGAACTATTGTTCCTATTGTGTTGTCCCGTCTACCAGGGGGAAAGAGCGTAGCCGGGATGCCGGTTCGATTATCCGTGAATCCAGAGAGCTCTTCGATCAGGGCTTCAGGGAGATTACCTTGCTGGGGCAAAACGTTAATTCCTACAGTTGGCAAGAGGGAGATAGCGAGACTACTTTTGCCCGTTTGCTTGGAAAAATTGCCGGGATCAATCCGCTGCTTCGGATCCGATTTGCCACCTCGCATCCCAAAGATATCTCCAACGAACTGCTTGAGACAATTGCAGCGCATCCCAATATCTGCAGGGCAATTCATTTGCCTGTCCAGTCGGGGAGTACGCAGATGCTGGATCGAATGAACAGGAAATATACCCGCGAAGATTACATGGAACGAGTAGAAGTTATCCGCCGGATCATTCCCGGTTGCGCTATCTCAACAGATATCATCACTGGCTTTTGTGACGAGACGGAAGAGGACCATCTGGAGACCTTATCCCTGATGGAGTGGGTGAAGTTTGATTACGCCTTCATGTTCAAGTATTCAGAGCGACCCATGACCCTGGCTGCCGATACGTTGCAGGATAACATTCCCGAATCAGTAAAAGAACGAAGGCTGACAGAGGTGATTGACCTCCAGCAGAAACTCTCCTATCAGAGCAATCAACGTGACCTTAATCTGGTATTTGAAGTTTTGATAGAGGGGGATTCAAAACGATCGGGCAATCATTTCATGGGAAGAAATTCCCAGAACAAGGTTGTTGTATTTCCCAAAAACAACGCCAAACCGGGGGAATATGTAACCGTGAAGGTCAAATCATTTACTTCGGCGACTCTTCTCGGAGAGGTTGTGTAATTGTTGAAAATACGCTAACTTTGCCCGGCTTTATTACAAACCCTATGGAAAAAAGATACCTTCACGCAAGTAGATATGCCGTTCAGATTGCCCTGATCCTGCTCATTTTTGCCTCTTGCGTTCCCCAGAAAAAGATCAAATACCTTCAAACACTCCAGGAACAGGATACAACCAACGCTTACGTAAACAAAAGGCCTCTCGACTATAAAATTCAACCAAACGACAACCTCTATATTCGCATCTTTAGTCTGGATGAAAAGACATACCTCTTCTTCAACATGGTCTCTTCATCCAACCAAAACCAGTACGCTAATGATGCCTCGATCTATTTGAACAGCTATACGGTTGACAGGGAGGGATATATAGATTTTCCAATTGTTGGGAAGATACTTGTAAAAGACCTCACTGTTGAACAGGTTAAAGAGGTACTACAGACCAATGTGGATGAATACCTCAATGAGACCATGGTTGTGGTCAAAATGGTAAATTTCAAAATCACTATTTTAGGTGAAGTTCGAGGCCCTGGGGTGCTTACTATCTACCAGGATGAGATCAACATCTTTGAAGCAATTGCCATGGCTGGAGATCTGACTGATTATGCCAACCGTAAAAAAATCGCTCTTGTGAGACAAACGACAAATGGCTCCAAAGTCGTTTACCTTGACCTAAACAAGGCAGATATCATGTCTTCAGAATATTTCTACATGATGCCTAACGACATCATTTATGCCTCGCCATTGGGTATCAAACAATGGGGATTTGCCGCATTTCCGTATGCCCTGATATTTTCGGCCATCTCCACTGCCTTGTTGTTAATCAATTACTTTAAATAATCAGCCGTGAACGATAACCTTCAGGAATTTGCTCAGCAACAGCAGCAGGCTATTGACTACAAAGTCATCTTGTTCAAATTTTATCGATACTGGTACTTCTTCGCCATCACCATATTTATAGCCCTTATCATTGCCTTTGTCTTTAATAAATATTCCAAGCCCATTTACGAGGTCAAGACAACCGTGCTGATCAAGGATAAATCGGAGAACAAGCTGAACCCGCAGAATATCATGGGTTTAGGTATGTTGAACAACATGCAGAACCTGCAAAATGAGATCGGGATACTGAGTTCCTACTCCCTTACCTACAAGACCATTCTGAAGTGCGGGTTTGACGTCGGATACTATAGCGAAGAAAATTTCATCACTCAGGAGCTTTACAAATCCTCCCCGTTTACGGTGGAGTTTGACACCAACTTTGCTCAGCCAGTCAATATCCGCTTTAATGTTTCATTCATCTCCAACTCCGAATTCAGGCTCGAAGTTAAGGATGAAAAAGTTGCCTTCTTTAATTATGCGACACAAGATACCTATCCCGACCGTGAAGAGGCTGTGATTTTTGATGAAACAGTGAAATTTGGACAGGAGTTATCCACACCACAGTTTAAGTTTAAGGTTTTGCTCAATGCCAACTTTGATCCGGAAGTGGATAAAAAGCGATCCTTCTTTTTTACGTTCAAAGATTACCCCAGCCTGGTTACTGAGTTTAAAGCTTTTGCCATTGAACCGATCAACCGTGAGGCTTCGATTGTTGAGTTGACGCTCAAAGGCGGAAATGTTGAAAAAATTGCCGACTTTCTGAATACACTTACCAGCGAATACCTTGCACGGGGTCTGGACCAAAAAAACCTTGTTGCAATCAGAACGATCAATTTTATCGACAAGGAATTAAGTGGCATTTCAGATTCCCTGAATTCATCCGAACGATCCCTCCAGTCGTTCAAAGCCTCCACCGAAATCATGGACCTCGACCAAACTTCGCAGCAGGTCTTTGAAAAGATGATGGAGCTTCAGGATGAGAAAGCGATCATCCATGTGAAATCAAAGTACCTGGCCAATTTGCTGGCCTATATCAATAAAAATGAGGGATTAAACGAAATCATCGTTCCAGCATCCATGGGAGTGGACAACCCGATGTTGAATGACCTCACATTGCAGCTTACCGACCTCTATAACCAGAGAACAGAGCGTGCGTACTTTTCGACAGATAAAAACCCAGCATTAAAAGCACTCGATTCGCAAATCAGTTCCACAAAGGGTGCACTTGCCGAGAATATTAAAAGTGCGATCAATACCAACGAAATTGCCCTGAAAGATATCAACGACCGGATCGAAATTCTTAATTCAAGGATTGGCGGACTTCCTGAAAACCAACGGATTTTGGTTGGCATTCAACGGAAATACAAACTGGTTGATGCCATCTATACCTTCCTCCTTGAAAAACGGTCGGATGCACAGATCACTCAGGCTTCGAATCTACCCGACAACGAAGTGCTTGATGCTGCCCGTTTTGAGGGGTTGACCCCTGTTTTCCCGAAAAAGAGTCTCAACTACCTTATCGCCTTGATCATCGGAATCATCCTGCCTGTAGTTTACATCCTTGGCAAAGACTACTTCAATGATAAGATCATGGAGAAAGAGGATATTGAAAAGATTACCCAGCTTCCCATCGTTGGCCATATCATTCACAATGACAAAGATAGTAAGGTGGTGGTGGCCGAATCGCCCAAATCGACCATTGCCGAATCCTTCCGCTCCATACGTACCAACCTGACCTACCTGTTGCAGGGAAAAGAGAAACAGGTAATCCTTGTCACCTCCGACATGGTAAGTGCCGGTAAGACCTTCTGCTCAATCAACCTGGCTTCCGTATTTGCTCTTTACGGCAAGAAGACTTTGTTGATGGGATTCGACCTGAGAAAGCCCAAAATATATCAGGACTTCGGACTAACAAACACGGAAGGGATCAGTTCATACCTCATCAATAAAAGCACCCTGGAAGACACCATCCAGGCTTCCGGCATTGAAAATTTTGATATCATCATGGCAGGGCCGGTACCACCGAACCCAGCTGAGTTGATCGCTTCGGAAAAGTGTACCGAACTGTTTACACGTTTGAAAGAGATGTATGACTACATCATCATCGACACACCCCCTGTTGGCCTGGTTACTGATGCGTTCCTCCTGATGAAACATGCCGACGCAAACCTCTTCCTGGTGCGCCAGAACTACACACATAAAAAGATCTTCTCATCCATTATCAAAGATATGGAGACACGGAATATTCCCAACCTGGCAATTATGATCAACGACGTCAAACTGAGCGGAAACTCATATGGCTATGGATACGGATATGGGTATGGATACGGATATGGGTATGGATATGGGTATGGATATGGCTACGGATATGGTCACGGATACGGTTATGGGTACTATTCCGACGATAAGGATACAAAGAAAAAATCCGTGTTGCAACGCCTCTTCAGTAAATAGGAATCACCACTCGTTTCCCACAATAAATCGAAGAAAAAAGAGTTAATCTGAATATTCTTTTTCTTTGACAATTAATCGATACCCTTCATGAAGATACTACATTACTTTTTCGTGCTGTTATCCCTCTTTTCGTTCACAATTTCGGGCATTGCACAGGAAACCCCTATTGGCCTCTGGAGAGATCAGTTACCCTATTATCAGGTAATTTCAGTAACTGAAGCCGGCAACTATATTTACGCTGCTACCCCTTATGCAATTTTCTATCTCGACAGAGATAACAACAGTGTTCAGCGAATGTCCAAAATTAACGGACTCTCAGATATTGGCATCACCTCCATCGAATACAATAAGAAGACAAACACTATTGTTCTATCTTACGCCAACGCCAACATAGATCTCATCAGCAATCTGATGGTTACCAATATTTCAGATATCAAACGCAAGCAGATTCTTGGCAATAAAACCATCAACAGCATCTATTGCTATGATAAATACGCTTACCTCGCCTGTGGGTTTGGAATTGTGGTTCTTGATTTGGAAAAAGAGGAGATTAAGGACACATACTATATCGGTCCAAACGGAAGCCCGATCAACGTATTATCCATTACTTCCGACAATACAGATACCATCTGGGCAGCCACCGAACTCGGAATATACAAGGCATCTATCAAAGATCCCAACCTGGTGAATTTTGCCGCCTGGCAACTGGACAACCAGATGGATCCAATGTTGCGCTACAACACCATAACCGCAATTGGAGAGAAAGTTTTCGTAAACAAGTCACACACCACACCAAACCACGACACAATTTACATTCACAGCCAGGGGAACTGGACTTCATGGTTTCCCGGACAGAGCAATACAATTAAAAAACTCCGTTCTACGGACAACAGGTTGATCATTGCATACAACTATTATGTATATGCGTATGACCAGGCGTTGGAGCCTGTTTACAGCATCTGGAACTATTTTCCCGGATCCCCATATCCTCTCGATGCGATACAGGGTGCCGGCAACTGGCTATGGATTGGCGACCTCTACGCTGGAATGGTTTCATATAGTATCAGTGAAAATTATTTCCAGGGATATGATCTGGGCGGTCCGCTTACTGCCAACTCATTCAGCATGACTGCCCTAGGGGATAATCTTTTAATTGCTGCAGGAGGAAGAGATGGGTCTTACGTGCCAACCTACAATGCTGGGCAAGTCTATAAGTTCGACAACACCAACTGGACCAATTACTCTGGATGGATTATCCCACAAATGGCCGGTATTAATGATCTGGTGACAGTCGCTGTTGATCCGCTGGATCCAAACAGGTTCTATGCCGGATCATGGGGAAGAGGGTTGCTGGAAATTTATGGGAATGAATACGTGAATCGTTATGGAACATGGAATAGTACCCTGGGTCACCATTCAGCCTCCGATACAGCCGATATCCGGGTGGGGGGTACAGCTTTTGATAACAATGGTAACCTCTGGGTCTCCACTTCCCATACCAACAGCTGCCTCTCCCTGAAACGTGGTAATGACTGGAAAGGATTTACAATCTCCGAAGTACAGGAGTCGGATCTTGGGCAGATGATTATCGACCGGTACAACCAGAAATGGATCGTAATGCGGTATGGCAATATGAATCCAAACTCTCTGCTGGTCTTCACCGATAATGGAACGCCGGATAACCCGACTGACGACATGGTCAAAAAACTTAACTCCTCAGAGGGACATGGAAATATACCCGGAACCATTGTGTATGCCATCGCGGAAGATATGGATGGCGAAGTGTGGATCGGGACTGAAAACGGAGTCTCCGTGTTTTATACACCGGAAAACATCTTCACAGGAGGAAACTACGATGCCCAGAAGATCCTTGTCGAATATGGCGGATATTACCAATACCTCCTGGAGAATGAGATCGTTACTGCCATTGCTGTAGACGGCTCCAACCGGAAATGGATCGGAACAGACCGCAGTGGAGTGTTTCTCTTTTCGGCTGACGGAACTTCTGAAATTCATCACTTCACCGAAGATAACAGTCCCCTCTTTTCAAACAGGATCACAAGTTTGGCGATCAACGCAAACGGGGATGTATTCATGGGAACCGACAAAGGGGTGATCTCCTACCGTGGAAGCGCTACTGAAGGGATAGAAAAGATGGACGATGTGCATGCATTTCCGAATCCAGTGAAGGACGGGTATTCCGGAATTATCGGAATCAAAGGACTGGTTACCAATGCCCAGGTCAGAATTACCGACATCAGCGGGGCTGTTGTCCACTCCACCAAAGCAGAGGGAGGCCAGGCTATATGGGATGGGACAAACCTGAATGGGAAACGGGTTAAATCGGGCGTTTATCTGGTATTTGCCAGCGACGAGACAGGGAAGGAGAAAGTGGTGACAAAAATCATCATCGTCAACTGATGCTTCATAAAACCCGGGGAATTGTTCTCCATTCATTCAAATACTCTGAATCCAGCCTGATTGTTAAAGCTTATACCGAAGCATTCGGCTTACAATCCTATATGCTGAAAGGAATCCGAAGCCAGAAAGCAAAGACCAAACCGGCCCTGTTTCAACCCTTGACCCTTCTTGACCTGGTGGTTTACCATAAGGAGAAAAGCTCCCTACATCCGGTAAAAGAGGTTCAGCTAGCAATACCTACCCATTCAACCGGATCAAATATCCGAAAGAGTTCAATTGCCCTGTTTCTGGCAGAACTCATCTACCGGTCAATCCGTGAAGAGGAGGCAAATACCTCCCTTTTTACTTTTCTATGGAATGGCTTCATTCAACTTGAAGAAACGGAAGAACATGTAGCCAATTTTCACCTTCTCTTCTCGATAAAACTTTGCCGGTTTCTTGGATTTCAACCCCAGGAAAACCATAGCGAATACAATCGTTTTTTTCATTTACGGGAAGGTTCTTTTCACCCTCTTTACTCATCTGCCGAGGATTGTTTGGATGAAGAACAAAGTGCATTGTTCTTTCAACTTATACAAACCGAATTGAATCAGCTCTCATCCCTTTCAATACCTCCGCAAATCCGGTCCGTCATCCTGGATAAGGTACTCCTTTACTATCGGGTCCATCTAACCGGATTCAGCGAGATCCGCTCGCGCGAAGTCTTGCGTACAGTACTCTCCTGAAGTTACGATTCATCCCTTTTCCATATCTTTGCACAAAATTTACTACATGGAACATTCATTGTCAGAACAGGAACAAATCCGAAGGGATTCTTTACACGAACTTGTAGCCCTGGGCATCAACCCATATCCACCAGAAACCTTTGAGGTGAATACCTCAGCAGCTAGTATCAAGCAGAATTTTCCTGAAGACAATACCTTATACCAGGATATCAGTATCGCCGGACGAATCATGAGCCGCAGAATCATGGGCGCCGCATCTTTCGCTGAAATTCAGGACGAAACCGGGCGGATTCAGATCTATGTCAAACGGGATGATATCTGTCCTGAGGAAGATAAAACCCTTTACAATACAGTGTTCAAACGACATCTCGACATCGGAGATATCATTGGGATTACCGGATACGTTTTTATCACAAAAATGGGCGAGATCACCATTCATGTCTCCTCACTGAAGCTCCTGTGCAAATCACTGAAGCCACTTCCGATCGTTAAGGAGAAAGAGGATACGGTTTTCGATGCATTTACTGATCCTGAACAACGGTTCCGTCAACGGTATGTCGACCTGATTGTAAATCCCCATGTTCGGGAAGTATTTATCAAGCGTTCCTTGCTGGTCAACTCCATGCGCAATTTTCTCAACGCCAATCACTACCTGGAAGTTGAAACTCCCATCCTTCAACCGTTATATGGAGGAGCTGCAGCCAGACCATTCAAGACCCACCATAACTCCCTCGACATGACCATCTATCTAAGGATCGCTAACGAGCTTTACCTGAAACGGCTCATCATTGGCGGTTATCCGGGAGTTTATGAATTTTCAAAAGACTTCAGGAATGAAGGCATGGACCGGTTCCACAATCCTGAATTTACCCAGATGGAACTCTATGTAGCATATAAGGATTACCTCTGGATGATGGACCTTGTTGAAGAGATGGTGGAAAAGATTGCCTTGGACCTGCATGGCAAGACCGAGGTACAAGTTGGCGATAACCTGATCGATTTCAAGCGTCCCTGGAAACGATTTACCATGTATGAAGCCATCCATCACTATACCGGTATCGATATCTCGGGAATGGATGAGGAGGCATTACGCAAAACCGCAAAAGAGTTACATGTAGCCATTGATACTACCATGGCAAAAGGGAAAATAATTGATGAAATTTTTGGCGGGAAGTGCGAACCAAACCTGATTCAACCCACCTTCATCACAGACTATCCCATTGAGATGTCTCCTCTGGCAAAGAAACACCGTACTCAGGAAGGCCTGGTAGAACGCTTCGAAGCAATATGTAACGGCAAAGAATTGTGCAACGCTTTCTCCGAATTAAACGACCCGATTGATCAGCGGGAACGTTTTGAAGCCCAGCTGGAATTAGGCAAACGAGGCGATACCGAATCGATGGTACTGGATGAAGATTTCCTGAAATCACTTGAGTATGGGATGCCTCCCACAGCAGGCCTCGGTATTGGGATCGACCGGCTGACCATGATCATGACCAACCAGCCCTCAATCCAGGATGTCCTGTTTTTCCCGCAGATGCGACCCGACAAACGGACTATCTGATCAACACCATCCGTTTCGACTGCAATCCTTCGCCTGTCTTTAGGATATAAATATATACCCCGTTGGGGAGTTGTTTCCCGGTATGATCCTTCCCATCCCACGAAACAGAATAATACCCGCTCTGCACATATCTATCAAGAATTGTGACAACCCGGTTCCCAAGGAGATCGAAAATCTCGATGCTGGTCTCTCCACTTGTGGTCAGGGTATAGGGAATGGTCGTGATGCCTATTACGGGATTGGGATAATTCTGACCCAAACGGCCCGAATTCCCAGCAATAGTCTCCCGGATGCCAGTGAGGAGGCTATCGTTCACCGCAATGATAACCCGAACAGTTCCAACTGTTGTTGAAACCTCCAGTGTATCCAGTTCATATCCGGTAAACTGGTCGAGCAACGGCAAATCAATCCTGACGCGAAGTTGCGTAGTGTCGTTTGCATTGAGAAAATATGGTGTTGAAGGGACAGTTCCGATATACCACGCAAACCCAGGATTAAAGCCTTCATTCTGGATATTTGTCACCGAAATATTCTCTCCGGTAAAATTGTTCAAAACAGTAAATTTCCCCTCCAAACACTCTTCCGGTGTGTTGAACTTCAACGTCTCAGGGATAGCTGTGATATTGGTATACACCGTATTGAATTCAAATGGATCGGGCTCACCGATGTATGGTGCGGAGGCATGACGACCCGAATTATCAGCAGCGGTTATGTAATACTCTATCGTATTCTCGCCAGGTTGATTTGGAATGACACCAGAGTATAAACTCCCCGATGTATTTTGCATACTGGTAATCATCCAGATTCCATTATTTACCCGGTAGTGAATCAGCACCGAATCGTTGATTACCGTTGTATCGCTACAAACTATCAACTCGGCATTAAGGAGATAATCTTCTTCACAAGGATGGTCTCCATAAAGAGGGTAGTGCCGGACGAAGAGCATTCCCAGGTCAGCAATCCCTTTGGTACGGCAGTGTAATGCATCTGTCGATGCCCAAGGTTCGGAAGGTAATCCAATAAATCCAAGCACCTCATAGCCGGGCATAGCTGCCTGGTAGACGGCGAGTGCACTATCATCCCAGGTATTGTTCATGATGGGAACCAGCACTTTCCTGTTCAGAATCAATGAATTTGTATAGGGTTGATTATTGGGAGTGTAAGCCCGGTAAACTTTATAATTGTATCCATAAGCACAGGGAGTCCCGGCCCAATATGCAGCAGCTTGTTCAATTAGATTATACTGAGGATGTGCAGGGGGCACTGATCTTACCAGAATTTTATCCGGAGCAAGAAACTTCGCCCAGCAGTCGATGTGATCAATATAGGTTCCATTGGGATCAGCCCTTACGTGATACGTCTCTATTCCAAGGTAATTCAATACTTTTTCTGCAACTTGCTCATGGGTCTGCGTCGGATTTTCTTCCCATACCAATTCGGTGGAGGCTGAATTGCCATAGCCATCCGTCATGTAGTTGCCCCCTGTATGGATCAGGTTCATGCCAAACCATGGGATTCCCAACATATTGGCAACCTTCTTCGGAACTTCATCATCCAACGGTCGTGGGCGGTTATATGGAAAATCTACGATCCCGATATTGTCGGAACTGTCCGACTCAAACCAGGGGCCATAATCCCGTGTCCAGTAAGAGTCGGTACCAGCGATTAGGAAGTTGCAATGACTGGTATCGACACCGTTGGAAATATATTGGCTGGTAACTGTATTTTGCTGTGAAATGCTGTTGACCAACGTGGTAACCATGATTTCGCCTTCCGCCATCTCTTTGATCAGTGCAATCGGGATGCCAAATGGATATCGAACCAACACGCCATGCATGTGGTCGAACTCAGCAATATTCCGAATCGGGGCAGAAGGTGGATCGGTTTCCACAAATGCCAGACCGATTTCATCGAGCCGCGTCAACTCATCTGGTGTAAGCCAATGAGTTAATTTTTGGGGAGTATCGGGTGCATCCTGAGCAAAAGTCAGAGTTGGAAGAATTACTGTTAGAATAGAGGCTATCAAAGTCAGGAATAGAACTCCCCGGCAGTCGAGATGTCGGATAATCATGATGATTTCGGGTTTTTGGTGAAACTCGCAGCAAAGATACTCGTTTCAGGTAAAATTCAAACAGTGCTTGTAAGCGGTTTATGATCCTGAATGACAATAATTTATCCGGTAGTAACTTCTTCGCTTACGGTTGGGAAAACGATAAGAAAGCTCTTAATTTTGCTGTAAAGTCATGAATATGAACAAGAAGGTGGCTGTTGCCCGTCTCTCCATCATCTCCAACTCCTTGCTGATCGTCTTGAAACTGGTAGTTGGAATGATCAGCGGTTCGGTGAGTATCATTTCCGAAGCGATTCACTCTTTCATGGACCTGCTAGCTGCCATCATCGCATTTTTATCAGTCCGGATCTCAGACCGTCCTGCTGATTCGAAACACCCGTATGGTCATGGGAAATTTGAAAACATTTCAGGAGTTGTTGAAGCCGTTCTCATATTTGTAGCCGCCTTCTGGATCATCTATGAGGCGGTACAAAGGATCATCCATCCCGAACCCATCGATTCCATCTGGATAGGAGTCGTTGTAATGTCTGTTTCGGCAATTGTCAATATCATTGTATCCCGCAAATTATATAAAGTCGCCCGCGAAACTGATTCCATCGCTCTGGAGGCAGATGCACTTCATCTGAAAACTGATGTCTACACCTCTCTCGGCGTAGCTATCGGACTAGCCCTTATCTGGATTACCGGATATCATTTCCTTGATCCTGTAGTGGCTTTTCTGGTTGCTCTTTTGATATTGAAGGAGTCATACCACTTATTCCGAAAAGCTTATGGGCCATTGCTTGATGTCGCATTGCCTGAAGAGGATATTGAAGCGATCCGTCAAGTTATCAACAATAATTGTGAGGGGAAAATCAATTACCATAATTTGCGCACCCGAAAAGCCGGGAACTTCAGATATGTTGATTTTCATCTCAACCTGCCAAGGAACATGACTGTAAAAGAAGCACATGACCTCTGCGATTTTATTGAGCAGGATGTCAAAACCTTGTTCCTTGAAACGGAAGTGACGATTCACGTCGAATATATCTGAGAAAATCCTCTCTACCGGTACTTTTTCCACTTAGTCAACGTTTGAAATTGGGACCAGACTAATTAACAATTCGTTGTTAATCAAAAGTAAAGCATGGTCAATTCTAGTGACCATATTGGTCTATTTTTGTACAAGTCTGGTGTAGTATGTACTCCAAAATCCCCTTTCTGATGAAACAGGTTAGATATTTGCTTCTTTTCATTATACTTTTTCCAACCCTGGTAAGGGCTCAGGATACTGCGTTATCCGATTCTACTTCTGCATTTATTCTGATCGAGGATGATCCGGTTGCCGCTATACTTGATTCTCTTTCACTGCTTACAATTTTCGAGGGGAATGGTTATGGGAAAGGGCACTCTGTGAGAGACTATTCCTCTTCAGATATTCCCTATTTCCCGGATTCTATTATCCGTGAAAATATTTTAGCAATGAATGATCAAACACCATTCGAATACATATACAACAACCAGGTAAAGCAATTCATTGAATTATATGCGTATAAAAAGAGGGAATTGACAGCACGTATCCTTGGCCTGGCTGAACTCTATTTTCCCCTCTTTGAAGAGCAACTCGATTTGCGCAATATGCCTTTGGAGTTAAAATACCTTGCCGTGATTGAATCGGCTCTCAACCCTACAGCCAATTCCAGGGCTGGAGCCAAAGGCCTATGGCAGTTCATGTATGGTACCGGGAAAGTCTATGGATTGAAAGTCACTTCGCTGGTTGATGACCGGTTTGACCCCTATAAATCCACCATTGCAGCCTGTGAACACCTCCAGGACCTCTATGACATTTATGGGAACTGGTCACTTGCACTTGCTGCCTACAACTCGGGTGCAGGTAACGTAAACAAAGCCATCCGTCGTTCGGGTGGTCACAAAAATTTCTGGGTGATCTATCCGTACCTTCCCAGGGAGACCCGTTCCTATGTGCCAGCCTTCATTGCAGCCAGTTACGTACTAATGCATGCTGATGATTACAAAATAGGTGCAATCCTTCCGACAGTCCTGCATTATGAGATTGATACCGTTACCATCAAAGATATTCTTACCCTGGACCAGATTTCAGAAATCCTGCATATTCCAAAGGATGAGATCGCCTTTCTCAATCCGGCTTACAAGCAGGGAATTATTCCTGCCTCGGCTGAAAATCCATACTTCCTCCGGCTCCGAAAAAAGGATGTGGGAGATTTTATCACTAATGAATCAAACATTTACGCCTACGAAACGAAACTGGCAAAGGAACGTAATTCTCTCGAAAAAATCGTCGAAGAGAGTAAGCGATCCACCCAATATTATATCGTTAAGAGTGGGGACAACCTCGGCGCTATAGCATCCAGGCACAACATGTCAGTATCACAGCTCAAGAGCATGAACAATCTGCGCTCCAACACCATTCATCCGCGACAAAGACTGATTGTTTACAACGGTTCTGGTCCGATGCCATCTTCCAGCTCAACGTATACCAGTAATACCCCAACGCCAACTCCTTCGCCTTCCTTCCATACAGTGAAAAGTGGTGAAAGCCTTGGGTTGATTGCCGGAAAATATGGCTGTTCTGTTAGCCAGCTGATGAGCTGGAACAACCTCTCAAAATCTACCATCTATGCTGGTCAGAAATTGAAGGTTAACGGATCCAAATCTTCGGGCAGCACCTCATCAGGCAGTGGATCCAAATATACTTACTACACCATCAAATCGGGAGATAACCTCTGGGATCTCGCACAAAAATACAACTGTACCGTGAGTGCGATCAAATCGCTGAACAATATCAAGAATGCAAACAGGTTACGGCCCGGGCAAAAGATCAAGATTCCGAAGTAATTACATATCTTTGAGTCGATTGTGTCTCATTGTAATCAAGACATATACCCATTTGAAGCTTTTCTGATCTGTTTGTATATTTGATTCCTTCAACGCCATTTTATGCAATGGAATAAATTGGAATCATCATGAAACAAGCTGTTTATTTAGGAAAAATTTGTATCGTATTTTCCATTCTCACACTAGCACTTGCCTCCTGTACAAAAGAGACCCACTACATCCCTGTTCAATCAGGGGACACCCTTCCACTTGGGGATCAGGATCTCCCATACCACTGGAAAACATGGATGGGCCATGTGCCTGATTCTTTTTATCTCTCTCAGATCACAATTCCCGGAACCCATGATGCCGGGGCCGATAAGCATACCTCCGATGTAGGATGGCCGGAATGGCATTATGTCATCTGCCAGGACTTCGACATACCCAACCAGATGAACCTGGGAGTCAGGTGGTTTGATATTCGGCTCAAGTGTCACGATGGGGGAGATCTCTCAGTCCATCATTCCAGTTACTACCTCCATAAGAATTTTGATGATGTGGTCATGTATGCCAAAAATTTTCTGAAGGATCATCCCAAAGAGACAATCATTCTGATGATCAAGCAGGAATCCTCCAATGTAAGTGAAGAAACGTTCGGACAAGCAGTCTACTCCCGATTTGAAAAGCATGGACTAGAACATTTTTTCCTGGAAGACAAAATGCCTCCACTGGGAGAAGTCAGGGGAAAGATCTACATCATCAGAAGATTCCATAACAAACTGGGAAAACCTTGCGGGACATTTGTCTGGTGGAATGAAAATACCAAAGGCTCCTACCATCATTATGGTAATATCGGTATCTATGCCCAGGACCATTACAGCCTCCACACCGTTTCAACTGATACAAAATACAATGAAGTGGTATCGACCATCAAAAAGGCCCACGATAACACAAACCTCAACATCTTCTACCTGAATTTTGTGAGTGGGGAAAGGGTGCCCGATGAAACCCTCTGGACAACTGCCAATGAAATAAATTACCGGGTGGAAGATTACCTGGATGGTCATGCTAAACATTGGCACCACTGTGGGGTGATCATGATCAATTTTGCAGGAGGCGGGGATGACGACCATAACCGGAGAGCCTGCATGTTATCAGCCTGAACGCCACCCCATAAAAAAATCCTGCTGATGTTATGGCTTTGCAGGTCATCACGCAGGAACTGGAACAACCTGCTCCCGATACCAATCTGTTGCCAGGTATCAGCCACCGATGGAGCCATTGTGCAGTCGGTCTCCCTGTTTAATGTCAGCCCGTACGATTCAAACCGTACACGATCATGCTCTATGTGACCCTTTTTAATAATTGTATATCCTGCAATGGCCGAAGTCTCTTCATCAATGGCCAGATAACCGGTGTAACCGTCAGCAGTCCATACAAATCATATATTGACTCGTAGTCAAAGGGATGCGGCTGGAATCGCCGTTTAGAATCAGTACTTAAGTTTTGCAGAAAGCCTGACAGTGACTCATAATCTACTGCAACAATCTTTCTGAGAAGAATCCTTTTCCCCTTTTTGATCTGAACAAACATAGTTCTCTTCTAGTTGTCGTTGAACAAAACTACGAACATTTTCGTAACACTTGCCCGGATGCCTTAATGCCTCCGCGCCTCTATTTCGTTCTCCCTTCTTTTTCAAGGCTATAAAAATATTTAAAAAAATTTGGTGAATTGAATTTTTTTGTAATTTTGACTACTTGGTTAAACTAATTGATTAATCCATCCAGTTAAATCATATGGTTAATATCCAGCAAGGCACCGAAGAGAAAATCCTGGAAGCTGCGAAAAAGGTGTTTCACAGAAAAGGGTTTGAAGGAGCACGGATGCAGGAGATAGCAGATGAGGCAGGTATTAACAAAGCGTTACTTCATTACTATTTCCGAAGTAAGGAAAATCTTTTTGAAGCGGTATTTAAAGATGCATTCTACAAACTTATGGGCCGGGCAAAGACGGTGTTTTTTTCTGACAAACCATTGAAGGAGAAGATCCAGGAATTTTTATCCCACTACCTGGATGTCCTCAGTGAAAATTCCTACATACCCTGGTTTATCCTGAACGGAATGTATGAACGGCCGGATGTATTGAAAGCCATATACGAGAAAGCAGAAATTAGTCCGCCCCAACTGATGGAGCAACTTCGCAGTCAAATCCAGAATGAATATGGGTCGTCCGTAAACCCTTTCCATATCTGGCTCAACGTTCTTTCCCTCTCGATTTTTCCAGTGATAGCCAAACCGTTGATCAGGGAGCTATTCCAATTGCCGGAAGAGGCTTACTGCCAAATCCTGGAACAACGTAAAACCGAGGTTCCTAATTTTATTACAAATGCCCTGAAAGGTTATGAGAATCGTGATGATCAAAATCATAAAGATACCATACATAATACTTAGTCCGATGAAGAAAACAGCAAAAACAATATCCCGTATCACTGTTGGTTTCCTTCTCCTGGTGACATCTGCCAGCATCTCTCTGCAGGCACAGGATACGATCACTCTTGATCACTGCTACCAATTGGCAGAACAAAACTATCCTCTTGCCAAACAGATCGATCTTTTGGCGGGTAGTAATGGCTTGAAAATAAAGAACCTAAATAAAAACTGGCTTCCTACTGTCAACCTTAACGGACAAGTTTCCTATCAGTCGGATGTCACCAAAGTGGAGATTGTGCTTCCGGCAGGACTTCCAGCACTCGACATGCCCGAATTGAGCAAAGACTGGTACAAAGCAACACTTGATATAGGTCAGACCATCTGGGACGGGAATGTGACAAGCTACCAGAAAAAGCTTGAAACGATGAATCTTGAGGTTGACCAAACCAGCGTTAAGGCCGATCTTTACAAACTGAAAGAGCAGGTCAACCAGTTTTACTTTTCCATTATCCTGTTAAATCAAAATGAAGAGTTGTTGCTCAGCTCGAAAGAACAGCTTGAAGAGAAACTGAAAGAGGTAAAAGCGGGCATCGAATTTGGTGCTGTCCTGCAATCCACTGCTGATGCTTTAGAGGCAGAATTGATCGGACTCGGTCAGCGGATTACCGAAACCCGGGCAGATAGGAGCGGACTTTTTCACATGCTATCGATACTCCTTTCCGTTGAAATTCCGGAAAATACGACACTACTGATGCCGGATCCAAACATTTCCAATTACACTTATCAGAATAAGCGTCTTGAAAATGATGTGTTTGAGCTTCAACGAAGCAAGCTGGATTTGATGCAGAGTATGGTTACCACCCAATGGAATCCGAAATTCTTCGCCTTCGGCCAGGCCGGGATTGGAAGGCCCGCACTGAATATGCTTTCCGACAGTTTCGACCCCTTCTATCTTGTAGGCATCAAACTCAACTGGCATATTCTGAACTGGAACGCCAACAAAAACGAAAAAAAGATCCTTGGCATCCAATCTGACATCATCCTTACCCAACAGGCTTCCTTTGACAAGAACCTCCAGATCCAGGCAGAAAAAAATCTGACAGAGATCCTGAAAACACTTGATGTGATCAAGCAGGATCACCAAATTATCGCTCTCCGGCAAAAGATTACCCAATCTGCCTCCTCGCAACTCGATAATGGGGTAATTACCTCCAGCGATTATGTAACGCGGCTGACTGAAGAGAGACAGGCCAAACTTAGTTATGAGATTCACTGGGTGCAACTTGTTAAAGCCAAGTTGGCCTACCTGTATGACCAGGGAAAACTTTAAAACTATAGAAACATCAACGAGCACCATATGAAAACACAAAACTACCTGTTTATCCTTTTATCTCTCCTCCTGGGAGCATGTTCCGATAAGGGTGATCAACCAGATGCCTGGGGCACTTTCGAAGCAACGGAAATCACTGTTTCAGCGATGGCCAATGGTAAACTTCTTCAGTTCAATGTCGAGGAGGGTCAGTTTTTGGATTCCGGCCAGATGATCGGCTTTGTTGACACCACCGACCTCTACCTGAAGAAGCTTCAGGCCATATATCAACGAAATGCAACGGCTTCAAGGAAAAGCGATCTGCAGGCACAGATCGCCATTCAAGAGCAAAACAGGACGAATCTCCTGATCGATAAAAACCGGGTGGAGAACTTGTTAAAAGCTGGCGCCGCTACCCAGAAACAGATGGATGACATCAACGCAGGTCTCAATATGATTGACAGGCAGATTGCAGCTGTTCAAAGCCAATTCGGTGGACTGGCCGACCAGATCAAAAGTATAAGCCAGCAAATTGCTCAGCTTGAAGAGGCCACCCGGAATGCCTACATCATCAATCCGGTTTCAGGAACCGTGCTGGTGAAATTCGCCGAGCCAGATGAAGTAGCGGCCTTCGGGAAACCGCTATACAAGATTGCAGACCTCCGGGAGATGACGCTGCGTGTATACATCAGCGGATCTCAACTACCCAATGTAATTATCGGGCAAGAGGTCTCTGTCATGTATGACAAGAATGAAAAAGAAAACATAACCACCAACGGTGTTGTAAGCTGGGTTTCGCCCACAGCTGAATTTACTCCCAAAACGATCCAGACAAAAGAGGAGCGTGTAAATCTGGTTTATGCTGTAAAGGTGAGAGTGAAAAACGATGGCAGTATGAAAATTGGCATGCCAGGAGAGATCAAATTAATAAATCCGTAATTTCATCCCCTTTTAAAAGACAAGCCTAATCACAAACCTAAACCAAAACCTATGAAACAAGTTATCATTTCTATCTTTTCTATGCTGGTACTGCTGCTTGGAACAGGCGCCAACCTGGTCGCCCAAACCTACCAGGCCGACGATATCGTGGGCAAGTGGCTGAACGAAGAGGGGACTGCACAAGTCGAGATTTTCAAGATCGGGAGTCAGTTTTACGGAAAGATCGTATGGCTGGAAACACCGAATGATTCCATTACCGGACTGCCTCGCACCGACAAGGAAAATCCCGATCAGGAATTAAAGACTAAACCTCTTCTCGGACTGGTTAACCTGAAAGGATTTGTTTTTGACGGGGATGATGAATGGGAAGATGGTACGATCTACGATCCGAAAAACGGGAAGACCTACAGTTGTAAAATAGAATTCGATAATCCGGAAAAGCTTAAGATTCGTGGATATATTGGGATCTCCCTTCTGGGCCGCACAACCTATTGGACCCCGGTTAAAGAATAATCTGCGAAAATCCGTAACATCCGAGACATCAGCGTGCCTTTCCAATAGGACTCGGATAAAATAAAAAACGATGACTATTTCGGTTGACGTGCGAAATCTCTCGAAGAACTACGGCGATGTGGACGCGCTGAAAGAGATCTCCTTTTCGGTGAGAAAGGGAGAGCTCTTCGGTTTTATTGGTCCGGATGGTGCAGGAAAGACTACCCTTTTCCGGATCCTTGCCACCCTTCTTCTCGCCAATTCAGGCTCTGCGATGGTAGAAGGTTTTGACGTGGTGAAGGAGTACAGGAAGATCAGGCAGATCATCGGATACATGCCGGGTAAATTCTCCCTCTACCAGGATCTCACAGTAGAGGAAAACCTCCGTTTCTTTGCGACTATCTTCGGCACCACGATTGAGGAAAATTATGATCTTGTGAAGGAAATTTACAGTCAGATCGAACCATTTAAAACCCGAAAAGCAGGACAACTATCGGGAGGCATGAAGCAGAAACTTGCCCTTTCCTGTGCCTTGATCCATAAGCCGGAGGTTCTTTTTCTGGATGAACCTACCACCGGAGTGGATGCCGTTTCACGTCAGGAGTTCTGGGAAATGCTCAAACGGCTGAAAGATCAGGGAATTACTATTCTGGTCTCCACTCCCTATATGGATGAAGCCAGCTTGTGCGACCGGGTTGCTCTTATCCAGGATGGATCTATCATGCAGATCAGTACTCCTGAGGAAGTAGTAGATGCCTACCCCATGGGTCTTTTCTCAGTGACGACAACCGACATTTATCAATTACTGCACGATCTACAAAAACTGCCACAGGCCCATAGTGTTTTCGCTTTTGGTCAGGCTGCTCATTTGTCGTATGTGAAAGGGAAATTGACTACTGAGGAGGTAATGGAATTTCTTCAGGAAAGCGGGCATAAGAATGTGCATATTGAAGAAATTAAGCCAACAATTGAGGATTGTTTTATGGAGTTGATGGAGAATGCAAAAGGAACCTGAAAATATCATCGTCGTTAAAGACCTCGTCAAGAAGTTTGGGAGCTTTGTGGCGAATGACCATTTGACTTTTGAGGTGAAGAGGGGCGAGATATTCGGGTTCCTTGGAGCAAATGGTGCCGGAAAAACGACCGCTATCCGGATCCTTTGCGGACTCTCCTTCCCTACTTCAGGAGAATTGTCGGTTGCCGGATTCAACGTTTACACACAACGAGAAAAGATCAAGCAGAACATTGGCTACATGAGCCAGAAATTTTCCCTCTATGACGATCTTACCACCTTTGAGAATATCCGGTTTTACGCGGCTATTTATGGGTTATCCAAAAAAGAGATTGACCTGCGAGCCGGCATCCTGATGAAGAAACTTGATCTGGAAGAGGCCCGCAACAGCCTCATCCGGGATATCCCTTTGGGATGGAAGCAAAAACTGGCTTTTTCAGTGGCTATCATTCATGATCCGAAAATCGTATTCCTGGATGAACCTACCGGGGGGGTCGATCCTATAACACGACGCCAGTTCTGGGATATGATTTATGAAGCAGCCCGCAACGGCATCACGGTATTTGTAACGACACACTATATGGATGAAGCCGAATATTGCGACCGGTTATCAATAATGGTCGATGGACGGATTGCAGCCTTGAATACTCCATTGGCCTTACGTGAACAGTACCATGCGAAAAATATGAACGAGGTCTTCCTGAAGTTAGCCAGGGTCCAAAAAGCAGCGGAGGCATGAAGCGATTCTGGGGATTTGTTGTAAAAGAGTTTCTGCATATCTTCAGGGATTACAGAACCCTGCTAATCCTTTTTGGCATGCCGGTAGTACAATTGATCCTCTTTGGTTTTGTGATTACAAACGAAATCAAAGATGCCCGTTTTGCCGTTCTGGATCTCTCCAGGGATGAGGTCACCCGTCAAATCACCGAAAAGATTACCTCTTCAGGGTACTTCCGGCTCGATCGCAACCTCCATACCTACAGTGAAATCGAGGGTGCCTTCCGAGAAGGGGACATTCGGTTGGTTGTGGTATTTGAACCCGATTTCGCTCAACGGCTGGAGAGAGAAAAGGTGGCTCATGTCCAGCTGATTGGTGATGCCTCGGATCCAAATACAGCCAGTATTCTGGTAAGCTATGCCTCGGGAATTTTGAATAATTACCTGTTTGCTATGAACTCAGAGGCCATTCCGTTGCAGATCCATCCTGAGACACGGATGATGTATAACCAGGAACTTCGAGGGGTTTTTATGTTCGTTCCTGGCCTGATGGCCATGTTGCTGATGCTCATCTCGGCACTGATGACTTCACTCTCTATTACGAAGGAGAAAGAACTCGGAACCATGGAGCTGCTGTTGGCCTCTCCGCTAAGACCCTTGCAGATTGTGGTAGGAAAAGTATTCCCCTATGTCTTCCTGGCGTTCCTTAATGCCTGCATTATCATCCTTTTGGGATGGGCCGTTTTCGGTGTTCCGGTGCGCGGTAGTGTCGGACTTTTACTTTTTGAGAGCTTTCTTTTCATCACCGTTGCTCTTTCACTCGGAATTCTAATATCATGTATCACCAACAGCCAGCAACTTGCCATGATGATCTCCCTGGTTGCCTTGCTTTTGCCAACGGTACTTCTCAGTGGATTCATTTTCCCCGTTGAAAACATGCCCATGGTGCTTCAATGGTTTTGTCACATCATGCCCCCCATGTACTTTATCACAATTATCAAAAGCATCATGTTGAAAGGGAACGGACTCTTTTTCGTATGGAAAGAGACGTTGATCCTTTTTGGGTTTACCTTTTTCTTTATCCTTATGAGTATTAAAAAATTCAGCATCCGGCTGAGCTGATTATGAGAACGATATTCTATATCATACAGAAAGAGTTCATCCAGGTGTTCAGAAACAAGCGGATGTTGCCAATTATTTTTGTGGTTCCCATTGTTCAGCTGTTGATCCTTGTCAATGCGGCTACGTTTGAAATGAAGCAGATCGACATGGCCGTGGTGGATCTGGATCTCACTAGCTCTTCGCGCCAGCTTACCAGTAAATTTCAGGGTTCGCCATTTTACCGGATTACAAGCGCTCCTTTCTCTTACAGTGAAGCCTTTGTTCTGATGCAAAAGGGAGATGTGGATGTGATTTTGCAAATACCTCGTGGATTTGAAAAAGATCTCGTCAAAGAGAAAAACACCCAGGTTCAGTTAATTGTAGATGCGATCAACGGCGCCTCAGCCGGATTGATTAACGCCTACTCCACCAACATTATCCTGGATTTCAACCGTGAAGTTCTGATTGAGTGGCTGAATCCTGCTGAGATGGGAAACATCCGTAGAATTGTTACCGAGACCAGTTACTGGTACAATCCCAAACTCAACTATACAACCTATATGGTACCTGGGATCCTGGTTCTTCTGGTAACCATCATAGGCTTGCTCCTCTCCGGGATGAATATTGTAAGGGAGAAAGAGATCGGAACAATTGAACAGATCAATGTGACCCCAATAAGAAAGATAGAATTCATTGCAGGGAAACTGATCCCGTTCTGGATCATAGCCATGTTTGAACTGGCATTCGGACTTGTAATCGGAAAATTACTTTTCAATATTCCGATCGAAGGGAGCTTATGGCTGATCTTTCTTTCGGCAGGTGTCTATCTTTTTGTAATTTTAGGTTTTGGATTGCTGATCTCTACAATGACGAATACACAACAGCAATCGATGCTCGTATCGTTCTTTTTCATGGTGGTCTTTATTCTGATGAGTGGGTTATTCACATCAATTGAGAGCATGCCTCTCTGGGCTCAACGTGTGGATCTGATAAATCCTCTCGCATATTTCATCAAGATCATGCGAATGGTGATGCTGAAAGGTTCCTCTTTTGCTGATATCAGCAAACTCTTTTACAGCCTTGTTGGTTATGCCGTTTTGATCATCAGTCTGGCTATCTGGAGATATCGGAAAGTAGCTTAAACCCCAATATATCAACTGGATTCGATATAGTAAATGGTTCCTTGGCATTGCTTTGATCATCCTTGCAACATTGATCATGGCTGTTGCATTCGCCCTCTATATCTCCCCGAAAGAGGAGGTGCCTAAAGGGGCTATTCAGTACATCAAAGATCGTGGTCAACTGGTGGCTGTTCTTGAACCAAATACCCTGAATTATTTCATTTACAAAGGAGAGGCTTTTGGTTTCGGGTTGACCATGTTGCAAGAGTTCAGCAAGTACCTGGATGTTCCACTTAAGATTATTGCATGCAACACCATCTCACAAGCCTACTACTATCTTGATTATCATGTGGCCGACATCATGGCCTATAACCTTCCTGTAACCCGTCTGGGGAAAAACCTGGCTCAGTTTTCCTCTCCACTGTTTGAAACAACCCTTGTACTTGTTCAGCGCTCACCTCAGGCGGTAAAAAAAGATACGGGTTATACTTTTATTGCATCACTGAAAGAGCTGAAAGATGATACCGTTGTTGTCCAGAGGAATAAGTTTCTTCAGCCTCTTTATAACAAGTTTCTTTCGAAAGCAGGAGGGGACGTTTACCTGAAGGAGGTTTCTGCTTCTCAAGAAGAGCTTTTCAGGATGGTTTCGGAAGATTCAATCCGCTACACCCTTTGCCCCGCAAACCTGGCTGGGGTCCTGAGACAAGCTTTCAGCAATACGGATATCACCTTACAGGCAACAAAGAGTTACCCGATAGCCTGGGCATTGAACCACTCTTCTGATTCGTTGCTTGCGATCCTGGATTTCTGGCTTGATTCCATTGCCAGCAAACGGTTACTAAATAATGCCTACCGGCAGGTCTACCATAATCCACGGGTAGTTAACCATTTCAGAAGCGATTATTTTTCTCTTATGAATTCCCGAATCTCTCCCTGGGATGAACAGCTTCAGCAATACAGCAGTCTCTTTTGGTGGGATTGGCGATTGATTGCTTCTTTGATGTATACCGAATCCAATTTCATTCCCGGATTGACTTCACACAAGAACGCGTATGGCCTGATGCAGATGATTCCCGGAACAGCAGAGATTTATGGATTGGATACAGCATCCAGTGCTTCCTATCAAATCATGGCCGGGGTAAAGTACCTCAAATGGATCGATCGTCAGTTACCTCCCGAGATCAGGGATCCCCGAGAGAGGGCCAGTTTCACGCTGGCTGCATATAATGTAGGGATAGGCCGGGTTCTATCTCTCCGGAAAAAAGCAAAAGAGTTCGGCAAAGATCCGAATAAGTGGCACGGGAATGTTGAGTACTATCTTCTCAGGCGTTCTGATTCAGATCCTTACGGACATGCAGACACCCTTCGCGAGTTTCCTGTGAACTATTCGATGGATGGTTATGTGGATAGAATCATCAACCGTTATTACCACTACCTGAACCTTGTTCACGATTGATGTCATTCAGGAAAAATTTGCAGATCTCCCGGATTGACTGTTCCGGGGTGATGAAGTCCATGCCAATCCATTCCCGAATCTTCGCATTGGTATAGGTATATACCTGCGAAGTAGTCGTAGCCATTTCACGGGTGACTTCCGGTTTCGAACGTGTGATTAAGCTTCGTATGGCCTCAGCCCTCCAGGCTATCTGAGTCATGGATGGTGGCACATTAACAGTGGGAGCCGGCTTGTCCAGGTAGGTTGCCATCAGAGTAAACAGCTGCTGATAAGATAGATTGTCGGCCGAAACAATAAACCGTTCACCAAATGCATTTTTCTGCATCACCCCGATCATGGCCCGGGATACATCACGGGCATCCACATACCCGTTGACACCCCTGGTATAGTATTTCAATCCTTTATAGACCAATCGGAACAAACCTGAATTATCGTCCCAGAAACCAGGCCCTAGTATGACAGAAGGGTTGACAATCACCGCATTCAACCCTTCTGCAACTCCTCTCCAAACTTCCTGCTCGGCACCGTATTTACTTTGTGAGTAGACCGAATTCTTTTTGGAAGGGACCCAAAAGGTATCCTCATTGCACACGCCGTCATTCTCGGCCCTTCCAAGTGTTGCTACTGAGCTTACATAGCAGAATTTGGCCACATTTCTTTCAAGTGCAAGGTTCACAAGATTTGCTGTGCCTCCGATATTCACTTTCAGCATCTGTTTGTGATCCTTTGGAAAAAAGGAGACGATTGCCCCCGAATGGTAAATCTCAGAAACATCATCCAAAGTCTTCTCCATTGCCCCATTATCAAGTAAATCAGCTTCTGCCCATTCTATTTTGGAAAAGAGTTCATCGGGATTATCCGAATAGTAAGAAAATACTTTTCTTACCATCTCTTTCTTGGTTGCATTCCGGAAAATTGCCCTGACCGGCTGATCCAGCTTCACAAGATCAAATAATAAGTGTGAACCAAGTAGGCCTGTTCCGCCTGTTACGAGAATCATAGGAGTTGAATTTCGGGCAAAAGTATTGAAAAATGCCGGTACCATAGCAAGTAATGGCAGGTTCTGTTGTCTAATTTGGATATTATTCCCATTTTTGCACTTCATAAAAAACCAAAACCATGATCAAGAAATTTTTACCTCTCCTTTTCATCGCCCTGATGTTTGCTTTTTCATGCAACCAGGTAACAAAAGAGACCGCAGAAGATGTTACCAATGACACCGTTATGCTTGCTGTTGCAACGTTCGATACTGCTGCTTCCTATTATGTCGACCAACCCGTGTGGATCGAAGGAACCGTTTACCACACCTGCAAGCATGGTGGAAAACGCATGTTTCTTGTTGACGGAAACGACAGTGTAATGGTGGAAGTTACTACCGGCCCTGATATTGTGATGTTTGATGAAGCGTTGGTTGGGAGCCGTGTAAGTATTCTTGGGATCCTGAAAGAAGAACGGATTGATGAGAAATACCTCAACGAATGGGAAGCCGAAGTGAAGGCACCTGCGGAGAATCATGATGCGGGTCTTCATGAAGGTACCAAAGGTCACGAGGACCAGCCTGAAGAAGCCAAGCTTGAACAGATCAATGCGTTACGCGATCAGTTGAAAGATAGTGGTAGTGATCACTTGTCGTTCTTCTCTATCGAAGCCATTTCGTTTGAAGAGATCCCGGTAGTGGAAGAAGAAATTATTGTAGAAGAAGAATAGATAAGCACAAGAAAAATCTTCACCACGAAGGCACTAAGACACAAAGGAAATCAATTGTGGCCTTCGTGCCTTTGTGTCTTTGTGGTGATCACATACTAACTCATGAAGACAAAGACCCTGCGACGCTGGAACAACGCACTGCACCGTGATATCGGGTACCTGGCTGTCGGCCTCACCATCATTTATGCACTCTCTGGGATAGTTATGAACCATTTCAAATCAGGCGACTTCCAGCATCCTGATTATGGAAAGAGATACGAAGACCTCAAGGTGCAATTGCCTTCCAATGGTATTGCTGATAAAACATATGCACTTTCAATCCTGAAGCAGATTGACGTAGAAGATGAGTATAAGAGCCATGTTGGTGGGAAAGGCTATGTCCAGATCTTCTTCAACAATGGCTCCGTCTACATAGACCTGACTAACGGAGATGCTCAGGTGGAAAAGAAAACTCCCCGTTATATACTGAAAGAGTTTAACCTGCTGCACTACAACAATATCAAGAAATGGTTTACCTGGTTCTCTGATATTTATGCCGCGTCCCTGATCATTCTTGCCATCACAGGCCTTTTCATCCTACGGGGTAGAAATGGTATTTTGAAACGTGGCGCCTGGCTCACTGCCGCCGGTATCCTTATTCCGGTGGTTATCATTCTGATTTACGCCTGACGACTGGATGCCAGATATTGAGACGTGGCATGCCCTGTCTTTGTGGGGTAAAAATTTTTACGATTTTTCTTGACTTCTGCAAAATAATGTACTATTATTGTAGAATAATTTTGATATCATTTTGATATCACAAACTTTAAACAAATGGAAAAAGAAAAACTTACCTCTCCCATTTCAGGGTATCTGGGAGTGATCAGCCTGGTGGTACTGATTACGCTGGCTGTATTTGATTTTGCGATTTACACAAATCAAATCTGGGCAATTGTTTTAGGGCTCATCTGTATTGCTGTGGCGATTTTTATCATCCCTGGATTTCTTGTGATCAATCCGAATGAATCGGCCGTTCTGGTTCTTTTCGGTGCCTACAAGGGAACGCTGAAAAGAAATGGCTTCTTCTGGTTGAATCCATTTTTTGTCAGGAAGAAGATCTCCCTCCGAGCCCGTAACCTCAACAGTGACCCTATCAAGGTGAACGACAAAATTGGTAATCCGATCATGATCGGGGTAGTACTTGTATGGCAGGTGAAAAACACCTATAAAGCAGCTTTCGAGGTGGATGATTACACCCACTTCGTGGAAATTCAGAGTGAAGCTGCCATCCGGAAACTCGCTGGCCATTATCCCTATGACAATTTTGAAGATGACCATGCTGAGATCACCCTCCGTTCCGGTGGGGAAGACGTTAACCAGCAACTGGAGGAGGAACTTACCCAACGTCTGGCAATTGCTGGAATTTATGTAATTGAAGCCCGAATCAGTTACCTGGCTTATGCCTCGGAAATCGCTGGTGCCATGTTGCGCCGTCAGCAAGCAACTGCTATTGTTGCAGCCCGCCATAAGATCGTGGAAGGCGCTGTATTAATGGTTGAAATGGCTCTCGACCAACTCAGCAAGAAAAAAGTGGTTGAACTCGATGAAGATAAAAAGGCCGTTATGGTTAGCAACCTGATGGTAGTACTTTGTTCCGATAAGGATGCTACACCCGTATTAAATACAGGAACCCTTCATCAATAAAACCTTTATGTCGAAGAAAAAAGTATTCATGCTTCGACTCGACCCGGAGGTCTATGCCACCCTCGAAAAGTGGGCGGCAGACGAGTTCCGGAGTGTGAACGGCCAGGTGGAATGGATCCTCGACATAGCCTTAAAAGACCATGGCAGATCACCAAAAAAAAACCACAAACATGATATTCAGAAAAAGACATAATCTGGAACCCGACCGACCCATTCTTAAACTTGAAATGGGCCCTGCCGACTTGATACTGGAGATTCTAGCAATTGTCAGCATACTCTGTTTTATCGGATTCACTCTTTATTACAGCTCCAGGCTCCCCGAAGCCGTCCCTACCCATTTCAATGCCAGTGGAGAACCGGATGATTATGGCAGCAAAGCCACCCTTTGGATGCTGCCGGTCGTCGCTATCGTTATTTACACGATCCTAACACTTATAGGAAGGATTCCTGAGAAATTTAATTATCCGGTGAGCATAACCCCGGCCAATGCACGAAGAGAGTATACTCTTAGGACAAGGCTTCTTCGATACCTAAAGCTGGCACTTATTCTGATGTTCTTTTTAATCAGTTATAAAACAGTAATGGTTGCCCTGGGAAGTTCAGGAGGATTGGGCATTTGGTTCCTGCCGGTATTCATTGGCGTGATAGTAGGTCCCGTCATCATTTACTACATCCTGGCTTCCCAGAATAGATAAATGAATACTATATTATGGATATCCACTACGTTCTGGACAACCTTGAGGATCTTATAGCAAAGGGAACAGTGAAAGGCCTTTTCAACCCTCCAGCTGATCCTGACATGATCAATCATGTAGAGAGAGCCTTCGATATCACACTCCCTGAATCATATAAATCCTTCTTACAACGATTCAACGGTGGGTTGATTGCTGGCCCCAAACTCAACAAATTGGTTGCAGATGGTGATATTGAAACGGTCAAGTGGAACAGTTTTAATTTCTTTAGTCTGTGGGAACTGATTAGCCACTATGAGGATTGCCGCGATAAGGACTGGAAGATTTATGATTTTAAAGGACCTTACCCATATATCCCATTTGCATCCACAGCCATCAATGAATTGATCGTCTTTGTGAATGTAGGATATGGTCAGCCTGAGTCTCCCATATTTGACGCCTTTCATGAAGAACCTGCGAATAGCTGGGGTGTACTAGCTTCCAATTTCACAGAATTTCTCGGACAATATATCGAAAATAAAGGAGAGCCTGAAACTATTGGAAAAACAGCTCCGGCAACAGCAGAAGAGCTGTGCTGGACACCAACTCTCATAGAACAAAAAGGTCTTGAAAAGCCTAAAGCCGTTATCAGACGGATGACCGCCTACATTGCTATTTATCCGAACGACTATTCCGCGTATCAGAACCGTAGCAGAGCTCTTCTTGAATCAGGCAGAATAGAAGAGGCAAGAGCAGACCTCAGTAAGGCAATTGAACTCAATCCCACTATTCGCGAACCATTGCCCTAGGAGATAATATATCCCATCTGAAAGCCATTATTTCCAATCATTTGTTATAAAGGAATCGTTTAATCTTTTGGGTAGGGGTTTTCTGGAAAGGTTCAGACTGATTTTCAACAGATTGTACTTTGGAGAACTTGTTAACCCTGGAGTTGATATACTCTTTCAACTCGATCTTTAACTCGTCAGTCTTGTGTTCTACATAAGAAGTGACCTCCTGTTTCATGTGAAGGTATTTCTCTTCAATCTCAGCACTGTTGAAATGAACCAGTGCAACCAACTTCCCTTTTTGTTCAATCACCAGGGATTCTAAAACATGTTTGAAATTATTGATAACTGATTCGATCTCTTCCGGATAAATATTCTCTCCTCCCGAACCAAGGATTGTATTTTTCATCCTCCCCTGGATAAAAAGGTATCCATCTTTGTCAAATATTCCCAAATCTCCTGTTTTCAACCAACCATCCGGAGTGATTATCTCTGCTGTCATCTCCGGTTCCTTGTAGTAACCGAGCATTACATTCGCTCCTTTAGCCCAGATTTCACCCTCCCCTGTCTTGGGGTCAGGGTCATGGATC
The DNA here is from genome assembly GCA_964642545.1 of uncultured Prolixibacteraceae bacterium. Classification (GTDB taxonomy): domain Bacteria; phylum Bacteroidota; class Bacteroidia; order Bacteroidales; family FEN-979; genus QYOJ01. Next base: position 53,716 of record CAZXQU010000002.1, read on the forward strand.
TTTAGCGTAACCTCTTCCAAAGCAGGGCCGGTCGATTGAAGCCGTGTACCAGAGGGGCTACATCCGGCGAGTAAGGGTGAGGTTTCGGTGAGTCCATAACCGATCGCATAAGGGAACCGGGCTTCGATCAGAAATTTTTCAATGGTCGAACTCAGTTTTGCGCCGCCAATTCCATAGAACCGCAACTCCCCCCCAAAGGTCTCGAGCAACTTCTTTCCTGCTGCCCTGTTCAGGATTTTTCGAACCGGAGGGATGCTATACAATATTCGCACAATTCGCTTATCGGTAAATGCAGGCTTGATCCTATTCCGGTAGATCTTTTCAATAATCATTGGAACCGTAAGCATAAAGGTTGGTTTCACCTCCTTTAAGGCTGGCAGGAGAATGGCAGGGGTTGGCAGTCCGCCAAGATAGTAAACACATGCGCCATTGATCATTGGAAGGATCAGGCCTATGGTATTCTCATACGAATGCGATAATGGCAATACGGAAAGAAAACGGTCGGTTTCATAGATGGGAATAATTTTGCTTCCCTTCAGCGCTGTGAAACAAATATTCTTGTGCGAGAGCATGACCCCTTTTGATTTCCCGGTTGTCCCTGAAGTATAGATAATCGCCGCCAGATCATTCTCCCTGACATCGTAACTCTTCAAAAAAACCTTCCCGGCGCTGTCAGTTGACGAGGGATTGGTTACTCCATACTCGAGGAGATTTTCAAGCACGATTCGGTATGGAAGGATCTTGTCCAACGACGGGCTGAGTTTTGATTTCAGTCCGGATGAATAAAAAATTGCCCGGGACTCAGAATGGACGATAATATTTTCTACCTCCGATTCATGAAAATCAGGGAGAATGGGAACCGCCACAGCACCTATAAACGTTATAGCATAATAACAGATGGCCCAATTGGGGGAACTAGAAGCCAAAATGGCAACCTTGTCACCATGGCTGATCCCGAGGGACTCTAGATGCCTGATTACTCTGGCTATCTGCTCCTCCAGTTCCTTGTAAGTAATTGGTGGCTTTCCGACAAGTGCTAGTGCCGGGCGCTGTCCGAAGTTCCGGACGGTTTCTGAAAACAACCCTGGAAGTGTCATGGGATGATGTTAGGAATGGGTTTGCAAAGATACGCAATAAAATAAGTATTTTTACACGTATTACCCCAAACTATGAACCTTGCCAGCCAGATAGTCGATTACCTCTTTTCACTAAAGCTTGAACTCCGGTTGCCTAAAGGAATCAAAGTTATGAATCCCTATTTGGAACCTGCTATCAGGGAGATCGTAACTCAATTTTATCAAAAGTACTATCGGGGAAACCAGCCTCGAAAAATAATCTTAGCAATCAATCCCGGCAGGTTGGGAGCCGGTGCGACAGGAATTCCTTTTACAGACACAAAACGGCTGAAGGATAGTTGCATGATAAAATCCACCATCCCGGAGACACATGAACCCTCTTCCGTATTTGTCTATGAAGTAATCAATGCCTTCGGAGGTCCCGAAAAATTCTACAATGAGTTCTTTATTGGATCTGTCTCTCCTCTTGGCTTTCTGAAAAAGAATGAAAAAGGAAATTGGGTCAACTTTAATTACTATGATGAGGCAGGTTTTATGAAACTCGTCACCCCTTTTATTAATTCAGAGCTTCACCGCCTATTATCTATATCACTGAAACGAACAACATGTATTTGCTGGGGGACCGGAAAAAATTACACCTACCTGAAAAACCTGAACGCTGAACAAAACTTCTTCCAGCAGATCATCCCGCTTGAACATCCAAGGTATATCATGCAATACAAATCAAAACAGAAGGAAAAGTATATCGAGAAATATTTAGCAACATTTAGATCGATCACATGAAATCAACATCCCATACTCCTCTTGTTACATGGCCAAGCTATTTGGCTATTTGGCTCCGCCGAGCTGCGCTTCGCTCCGGTTGTCTATTTTTCCCTCTTATAACCTTCTCCCAAACCCCTGATTCCAATTCCCTCACCCGCTATGTCAACCCTTTTATCGGTACACAGGAGATGGGACATACTTTCCCAGGCGCTGTTGTTCCCTTCGGATTTGTCCAACTGAGCCCCGACACCGACACTATCCCTTTTTCCATTGACGGAAAATACAATCCGGATGTTTACCGCTATTGTGCCGGTTACCAATACGATGATCCAACCATCGTTGGTTTCAGCCACACCCATTTCAGTGGAACGGGCCACTCCGACCTGGGTGATATCCTCCTGATGCCAACAGTTGGCACCCTTCAACTCAATCCGGGGGAGTCAGATAATCCGGCATCCGGGTACAGATCATCTTACAGAAAAGAGACTGAAAAGGCTTCTCCTGGCTATTACCGTGTTCACCTTGACGAACCTGATGTAGAAGCAGAACTGACAGCTACCATCCGTTGTGGGTTTCATCGCTACACTTTCCCCAAGAGTGACAGTGCGCATATTATCCTCGACCTGGATCATGGGATTTACAATTACGACGACAAAGTGCGGTGGGCCTACATCCGGGTAGTAAATGATTCCCTTGTAACAGGATACCGGATCACCAGCGGCTGGGGTCGAACCCGTTATATCTACTTCGCGATGGCTTTCTCGAAATCATTTAAAAGCTATGGCTTCCGTGATGAAGATCCCCTTAGTTACAAAGGCTTCTGGAGGAAATTCGACCAGCAGGAGAACTTTCCCGAGCTGGCAGGAAAAAAACTTAAAGCACATTTCGATTTTTCAACTTTTGCAAATGAACAAATTAAGGTTAAAGTTGGGTTGTCGGCGGTCTCTATGGAAGGAGCGATGAAAAATATGAAAAAAGAGCTTCCAGGATGGGATTTCGATATGGCGGTAACAGAGGCGAACGAAGCCTGGGAAGCGGAGTTGCAACGAATCAGAATTCAGGCTTCCGAGGATCGGAAGGTGATATTTTATACTTCTCTCTATCACGCTCTGATTCACCCCTCAATATACCAGGATGTTAACGGGGCATACAGGGGAATTGACACCGATGTTCATCAGGCATATGGATTCACGAATTATACGGTCTTCTCCCTCTGGGACACCTACCGTGCCCTTCATCCTTTTCTCACGCTGATGTATCCTGCCCGCACCTCCGATATGGTCAACTCCATGCTGGCCCATTTTGATCAGAGCCCGGAAAAGATGTTGCCGGTGTGGTCTCATCACGGCAATGAAAACTGGTGCATGATTGGTTACCATAGTGTTCCTGTAATTGCTGATGCTCTGGTGAAAGGAATCCGGGGCTTTGATGCTTCCAGAGCATTGAAAGCTTCAATCACAACAGCAACCAATAAGCATTATACAGGTGTTGCCGACTATATGGAACTTGGATTCGTTCCGGAAGACCGGGTCCAAAATTCGGCCTCTATCACACTGGAATATGCCTACGACGACTTCGCTTTGGCCCAACTTGCTGATGCCGTGTCGGAAAAGTCTTTGCTCACCGACATGGTAAAACTCTATGCAAGGGGAAAGGGGGAACTGTTCCTGAAACGATCCGAAAATTTCAGGAATCTTTTTGATACGACCACAGGTTTCGTCAGGCCCCGGAATGCCGATGGATCGTGGAAGGAGCCATTTGACCCGCTCAATACCCATGGCGAGGGCTTCATCGAAGGAAACTCCTGGAATTATTCCTTCTACGTCCCGCAGGATGTTCCCCGAATGATTCAGTTAATGGGAGGCGAAGAAAAATTCATCCGCCGGCTCGATTCCCTTTTTACCATGCATCTTGATGATGCACATTTTGCCGAAACCGAAGATGTGACGAGGGTTGGCCTGATTGGGAATTATGTTCATGGAAATGAGCCCAGTCACCATGTACCCTATCTCTATAACTGGACCTCCCAACCCTGGAAAACACAGGAGCGGGTAAAGCAAATCTGCCAAACGATGTATCGCAATGAACCCGACGGGCTCTGTGGCAACGACGACTGTGGGCAGATGAGCGCCTGGTATGTTTTCTCTGTACTCGGATTCTATCCGGTTTGCCCGGGTACCACGCAATACGCCATTGGGTGTCCCCAGGTAAGCGAAGCTGAAATCTCTTTTGGAAAAGGGAAAAAATTGACCATCAAGCTAAATCGCCAAAAGGAGGAGGATCTCTACATCCAGTCTGTCTCATTGAATGGTGAAATCCTGACGGTGCCCTTTCTTGAACATGCCGACCTGATTAAGGGAGGTGAACTGATCTTCAATATGGGGTCAAAATAAACCGTACCTTTGCAGAAATAACTAAACATTTCGATTATCTATCTCGAAAATCTGGCCAACAACCCTTTAATTCACTGATTATGAAACACTTGTTTGTTATACTTTCCGTTTTTATTTTTGCGTTCACTGTGTTTGCCCAGGAGCAAAAGCATGTTGTTTTTCTTACAGATAAGGACAACAACCCTTATTCTCTCTCTGACCCCGGGGCATTTCTGACTCAGCGATCACTTGATCGCAGGACAAATGCCAACATCTCACTCGATACAAAAGACCTTCCCGTTACCCCTTCATATGTTGATCAAATTGCGGTAACCGGGGCTACGGTTGTATATTCCTTGAAATGGTTTAACGCTGTGGTTGTCAATACCAATGACCAAGCCGTATTGGATGCTATCGCTGCCCTTCCTTTTGTTGACCATATTGATCAGGTACTGTCCAAAAGTCCCGGACAAGCTTCCGGAGGCTCGGGTGTAAATAAGAATGATGAAATCCCTCCATATACAATAACGAAACCGGTTTCTGCTATTTCAACAAAATCGACCGGCAGCCTGGATTATGGCCAGTCATATAACCAAACGCATATGCTTTCACTCGACGGCCTGCACGATCTTGGCTACACCGGAGAGGGTATGATGATTGCTATCCTGGATGCCGGTTTTTATCATGTGGACCAGATCTCGGCTTTTGACAGCCTGTGGCTCAACAACCAGATCCTTGGAACCCGCGATTTCAACCAACCCGGCAACAATGTATTTGGCGATGACATGCATTCTCATGGTATGATGGTTCTCTCGACAATTGGAGCTAACCTCCCTGGGGAGATGATTGGTACGGCACCTCATGCCTCATTTTGGCTTATCCGCACAGAAGTTGGTGACTATGAAGCGCTCATAGAGGAGTACAACTGGGATGCGGGAGCTGAATTTGCCGACAGTGTTGGTGCCGATGTGATCAATTCATCGCTCGGATATACCACATTCGACAATCCTGTTTATGATCATACTTATGCTGACATGGATGGCAATACGACCCCGATTACACGTGCAGCCGATCTGGCAACCAGTCGCGGCATGATGATCGTAAACAGTGCCGGTAACTCCGGTGGATCTTCCTGGCAATATATCGGTGCACCGGCCGATGGCGACAGTGTATTCTCCATAGGAGCGGTGAATGCGGCGGGGATGTATGCCTCTTTCAGCTCAACCGGCCCCACCTCCGACGGCAGAATCAAACCTGATGTTACGGCTCAGGGACAGGGTGCAGCAATCATTGATTCATGGGGTGGCGTCAGCCAGGGAAGCGGTACATCGTTTTCTTCGCCTATCATGGCGGGCGCCTTGGCTTGCTTATGGCAGTCGGCGCCCCAATCTACAGCTCAGGAACTCCGCGATGCCGTCAGGAATACAGCTTCACAGGCAACTACTCCCGATATGCTTTATGGTTATGGAATCCCCAATATGATGAATGCCATGCTTGTTTTTACAGCAGCTCCGGTAATGATTGAAAAGGAACAAACATTTTTACTTTTCCCAATCCCTTTCACCTCTTCTCCGTGGTTAAAATGTAACCTGAAGAGCGAAGAACTTGCATCTGTGGAGATTCTTTCCATCACCGGACAGCTGATAAGCAAACGCAGCTGCTTGATGAATCTCTCATCAACCCTTTTACTGAGCGATTTTGATCCGCTGTCAACCGGTATTTATATCGTTCGCATTATCAGTGCTTCCGGACAACAGGTTCTCAGGGCTGTAAAGCAGTAGTTTGTTTTTTCATAATTTTGCGAAAACTCTTTAGCATGAACTTCATTGAAGAACTACGCTGGCGTGGAATGATCCACGACATAACGCCGGGAACAGAGGAGCAACTGACAAAAGAGATGACCTGTGCCTATATCGGGTTTGATCCTACTTCCGATTCACTTCATATCGGGAACCTCGCCACCATCATGATGCTGGTTCACCTGCAACGGTCAGGGCACAAGCCCTTTGCTTTGGTTGGAGGTGCGACAGGAATGATTGGAGATCCTTCCGGAAAATCCGAAGAGCGTGTTCTTCTCAATGAAAACACATTGCGATATAATCAGCGATGCATCCAACGTCAATTGGAGAATTTCCTCGATTTCGATAAAGGGGAGAATTCTGCCGAGATGGTTAACAATTTCGACTGGACCAGCCAGTTTGGGTTTCTTGATTTTCTCAGGGATGTAGGAAAGCACATCACCGTCAATTATATGGTGGCGAAAGACTCAGTGAAAAACCGGATGGAATCTGGCTCCGGGATCTCATTTACCGAATTTTCATACCAGCTTGTGCAGGGTAACGATTTCTGCTGGCTCTATGAAAACAAGGAGGTGAAACTTCAGATGGGAGGATCTGACCAGTGGGGAAATATCCTTACCGGAACCGAACTCATTCGACGTAAATTAGGTGGTGATGCCTTTGCCCTAACATGTCCTCTGATAACAAAAGCCGATGGTGGAAAATTCGGAAAGACCGAAGAGGGGAACATCTGGCTCGATCCGGCAAAAACCTCACCCTATAAATTCTACCAGTTCTGGCTGAATACGTCGGATGAAGATGCCGCCCAATATGTCAAAAAGTTCACCCTGCTCACCCGGGAGGAGATTGATTTGTTAGTCAAAGAACATCAACTGGCTCCCCATAACAGAATTCTCCAGAAAGCACTCGCAAAAGAGATTACCATCAGGGTGCACTCAGAAGCTGACTATATGGCTGCCCTCGAAGCCTCTGAGATCCTGTTTGGGAAAGGCACCACGGAAACACTCAGTAAACTTCCTGTCTATATGCTTCTCTCTGTGTTTGAAGGAGTTCCACAAAGCGAAATAGCGAAAAGCGAAATAGCGAAATCCATTCCTGTGGTTGAGTTTCTCACCGATTTTACAACAATCTTTTCATCGAAAGGGGAAGCCCGCAGAATGCTGAAGGATAAGGGCCTCTCCATCAACAAACAAAAGGTGACGGAAGAGTACGTAGTTGGGTTAACTGACTTATTGCAGGAGACGTACATCCTCGTGCAGAAAGGAAAGAAAAACTATTTCCTGGTGAAGGTAACCTGATAACTCAGCAATTACTGATCGCAAAGATGTTGGAATAACTGGTCGTCACGAAAATTTCAACATCAGGATATATCCTACCCGAACGGCTTCGCCATCCTGTTTCCCGGGCTTCCACCTCGGCATCGATTCAATCCCACGGATAGCCTCTTCACCACATCCATTACCCATTTCCCGAACCAATTTTACATTGGAAACAGAACCATCTTCTTCAACGACAAAATGAACAAACAGGCTTGTATTTTGGATCGATCCATCAAGATTGGATGGACAAGAGATATTCTCAGCCAAAAATTTACTCAATGCTTCATCTCCCCCAGGAAATGCCGGCGATTCTTCCACTGTGTTATAAATCTGATCTTTTGGGGAAGGAAGATATTGAACAGCTGTTCTGTCTATCTTTTGTTCCTCTTTCTGCATCATCTCTGCCTGTGCAATCTGCAGGTTCCGTTGCCGGACCATATAGTTGATGACCGTTCCAATCCCAATCAGGATCAGGATGGAAGCTGCAACACCCAGGGTGGTCCAGATTTTCCGCGAAGCAAACCAGCTCTCTTTACTAACACGTTCATCGATTCTTTCATTCGTCTCTTCCCCTGATCTGCCTGAACCTGTCTCTTCTATTTTCCTTGTGATCCGGTCTTTAAGTTCAAGAATACTTTCACTCAGCATTTCCCCTGAATGATCTGCCATATACAACTTGATGCCCTCAACAGCCGCTTCACACAACTCACAGTCGGCCAAATGAGCCTCTGTCAATGCCAGCATATCGAAACTAAGACCCCTACTCAGGTATTGCAGGATCGTCTCCCCTGTCAGGCAATTATCGTTCGTTGACATCTTCTAACATGATTTTTAAGTTACGCTTCCCATTTTGAATATAACTCTTCACTTTGTCGTATAAATATCCTGTATGATCCACAATCTCCTGATACGAATAGTCCTCAAAATAGAATAATACAATGCAAATTCTCTGCTCCTCTTTTAACCGGTCAATTGACTGACGAAGCCCCTTTTCAGAGGCCGCTTGTAAGGAGGCGTCAACAGGATACTTTCTGTCAGGAAATTCCATAATTTCCGCTTCAAGTTCCCTCGTTTTGTTCGCTTTGTACCTTGCTTCCGTCCCCTCATGCCTCAGGATAAGCAGGCAATAATTTTTTGAGATGGTATAGAGCCAGTTTTTTGCATTGCGGATTTCCTGGTTTGTAGGGTAAGTAAGAAGTTTCTCAAAGATACTCATAACGGCATCTTTCGCTTTTTCTTCATCTTTTAGGTATTTGAAGCAGACTCCAAAAACGAGATGACGAAAATGAAGAAACAACTCCGTAGCGGTTGCTTTATCACGGTAAATCAGGTATCTCCTGATCAGTTCCTCATCTGAAATCAACGATTTATTCAGTTCGCCGGAGAGGTTGTGAGTCATCAGGTTGAATAGAAACGAAAGATGTATTTATTCCACAAACTGTTTTGCGTAGTACTTAGCCGTGAGTTTTTCTCCGGTTGCCTTTTCAATCATGTCATTCCAGTAATATTTGGAACCCATCGTAAAGACATTGGCTTTCAGGTAATCCCCAACTTCTTTGTTGTTAACAAAGCTCTGGAATTTGTAATCATCCGATTGGAGAATAGTTGCAACTATGTAATAATAGAGTTGTGATGCCAATAGCTCTCCTAAAAGATAGTTGTGGTAATAGCAGGGGAAGAGCGCCATATGGATCTTGGTAGCCCAATCAGGTTCATTGCGATCGGGTGGGCGTTTCATTAGTTGATACTCTTCAACAAGGTCCCACCACAACGTATTCAGGTCCTGCTCCGGATCTTCGTACATCGCTTTTTCAAAACGGTACATGACCTGCGACCAGCGGGAGAATACAAGTTGCTCCAGTCGAAGAGTTTTGAAACAGTTATCGGCAATCTTCATCTTCTCCTCATCACTGATTCCCACCATATCGTGCAGCCACTGGGGGCTGGAAGCCTGCCTGCCGAATAGCATGGCAATGGCTTCAGTTGTAAAGGTGTGAGCAGGTTCCCGGAGGATGAACGGAAGCGAGTGATCGATGTTGTAATCGTATACCGCATGGCCATACTCATGCAGCATCGTATTCATCCAATAGGAGTTAGGCTTGATGTTGCAGAGTACCCTCACATCTTCCAGTTTGTCAATGTTGATACAGAAGGCATGTTGATTTTTACCCTCCTTTTCTTTCAAGTCACTATTTTTCAACATCTCATCAATCGGCAGTCCGATGCCATAGTAATAGGCTGCAGTGAGAGATTCCAGGTCTTTATCAGCATAATACGAAGAGAGGTCGACATCATAGATCCGCGGTGCCTCCTGGAAAAATCGGTTCTGGTAGTTCCATGGCATCAGGTCATCCTTGCTTTTAAGATTATAGTAATTGACAAAATAGTTGTCGATATCATCTTTAACTTCAGCATAAACTCCCTTGGTAAGGGTGTCAAGTTCATTGAACAGATCGGTAATCACCCGTGGATCCTGTTCGCCGAGAATGAGCTGCATCTGGTGGTAATTCTTAAATCCCATATCCTTGGCCACCTCATTGCGCAGGATAACCAGTTTGATCACATCGTCGGCCACTACCCGCCCAATCTTCTTCTGGGCCATCCATACTTGTTTCTGTTTGTTTACATCCTTTGAATTTCTGAGAATTTCCTCTACATCATTGTCCGTCAGCTCTTTTCTGTTAACCTGAGTTCTGAAGATGGAAAATTCCCGCTCAATTTTGGTCTCCATCTTTACAATTTCATTCAGCTTCGATGTATCAGCCTTTGCCATTAAAAACTGGTTGTACAAGAGGTCCAGTTGGCGAGAAAGAAGGGTGTCATTCACCAATCCTGATACTTTGATCTTCTGGAGGGTTTCCAATGCTAATGTATCCGAATAGATCTCAACCATTTTCAGCTGAAGTTCCTGGGCTTTGTTGAAATCCTCTTCAGATCCGGTGATTGCAGCTTGCCAATAGGCAAGGTTGGTCTCCTTCGACAGGGGGATTACGACTGAATCGTGCTTCTTAATAAAATCAACCAGTTCCTCTTTCATCTGTTTTTGTTTTGTCTGGCATCCGGCTAAAAATCCAATTGCCAGAACCGCTAAAAAAATTTTGTTTAACCTCTTCATCATCTGATTATTATTCGCTGTTCGCTTTTCGTTATTCGCTTTTCGCTATTTTCCTTCTCCCTAATTTCCTATTTTCCTATTTTCCTACTTCCCTACTCCTCTACTCCCCTACCTTCCAACTTATACTTCCCTCTCCCACTTCGCACCCTCTTTGGTATCTTTCACTACAATGCCCAGTTTCCCCAGCTCATCCCTGATCCGGTCGGAACCGCTCCAATCCTTTCGTGAACGGGCATCTTGCCGTAGTTGGATGATCAACTTCATCAGGCCCTCAACGCTCTCTGATTGATCTTCGGAAGACTCATCCTCAAGAGCCAGAATGTCTGTAACGAAAGTGTTAAAAAGGCCTTGCAATTGGGTTAACTCTTCGTTTGTCAGGGTCTCTTTACCCTCCTTGACAGCATTGATGATCCTGACCGCTTCAAAGAGATTGGCAATCACCATCGGACTGTTGAAGTCGTCGTTCATGGCGGCGTAGCAGCTGGCAGTGAGATTCGTGATCCGTGATCCGTGATCCGTGATGTCGGATGCCGGATGCCGGATGCCGGATGCCGGATCCTGCTGCCGACTGCCAACTGCCGACTGAAGATCTTTTAATGTTCCCCAGGCTGACATCAGTTTTTTCAATCCTTTCTCCGCTGCCTGTAAGGCTTCATTGGAGAAATCGAGGGTGCTGCGGTAATGAGCCATCAGGATGAAGAATCGAATGGTCATTGGACTATATGCTTGCTCAAGAAGGGGGTTGTTCCCACTGAAAAACTCCTCAAGTGTAACGGAGTTACCGAGGGATTTACCCATCTTCTGCCCGTTGATAGTGATCATGTTGTTATGTAACCAATATTTTACTGCATCTTTCCCGTTTGCGATCCTCGACTGTGCGATTTCGCATTCGTGATGCGGGAAGAGCAGGTCCATGCCGCCTCCGTGGATGTCGAATTGTTCCCCTAAATACCTCGTTCCCATAGCCGAACACTCCAGGTGCCAACCAGGGAAGCCATCGCTCCAGGGAGAGGGCCAGCGCATGATGTGTTCGGGTTGAGCCTTTTTCCAAAGTGCAAAATCGGCCGGATTACGTTTTTCTTCCTGTCCATCAAGTTGTCGGGTGTTAGAGATTAGGTCTTCCAGCTTCCTTCCCGATAATTTTCCGTACTGGTGAGATTTGTTGTACTTCTCTATGTCAAAATAGACCGACCCATTGTTGATGTAAGCAAATTCGGCATCCAGAATTTTCTTTATCATTTCAACCTGCTCGATGATATGCCCTGATGCCCTGGGTTCGATGCTTGGCTGAAGTACGTTTAGCATGGTCATAAAGCGATGGTACCTGTCTGTGTAATATTGTACCACTTCCATCGGCTCCACCTGATCCAACTTTGCTTTTTTCGCTATTTTATCTTCCCCTTCATCAAGGTCCTGCTCCAGGTGGCCAACATCTGTAATATTCCTCACATACCTCACCTTGTACCCAAGGTGTTTCAGGTATCGGAACACCAGGTCGAATGTGATGGCCGGACGAGCATGGCCAAGGTGGGGATCACCATAGACTGTAGGACCGCAAACATACATCCCAACAAAGGGTTCCTTCAATGGGATAAAGAGTTCCTTCTCACGGCTCAATGTGTTGTAAACAGAAAGGTTATGCTCCATGGATCAGCGAATTCGCAACAAAGTTAAGAAATTAAAACTTGCTAAAAGATTAACAATAAACTTCCTACTTTTGCAAACGAAACCAACAATTCTTCAACAGATGGAAAAAATTCTGGTCATTGGATGTTCAGGACAAATTGGTTCTGAACTAACCCTTGAACTACGTAAAATGTATGGCGACAGCAACGTCGTTGCTACGGATATCCGACCTGCTCCAGCCGATATTCTGGAGAGTGGTCCGTTCGAGATCCTTGATGTACTGGATGCAGGAAAACTTCAGTTGATCTGCGAGCATGAAAAGATCACCCAGGTATATCACCTGGCGGCCATCCTCTCAGGCAACGCCGAAAAACGCCCTATGCCCTCCTGGGATATCAACATGCGCAGCCTCTTCAATGTACTGGAGATCGGAAAAGCACTAAAAATTAAAAAAATATTCTGGCCAAGCTCCATCGCAGTTTTTGGTCCAACGACTCCCCGGATGAATACCCCTCAGTATACCATCATGGAGCCGAATACAGTTTACGGCATCAGTAAGCTTGCTGGCGAGCGATGGATTGAATATTACTACCAGAAGTATGGTATAGATACACGTAGCTTGCGCTATCCCGGACTGATCAGCTACAAGACGGAAGCCGGTGGCGGCACAACTGACTATGCGGTGGAGATCTTCTATGATGCCATCAGGAAAGGAAACTATAAATGCTTCCTGAGCAGCGAAACGGCTCTTCCGATGATGTTCATGCCCGATGCTATCAAAGCAACCATTGATGTGATGGAAGCTGAGGCATCAAAGCTAAGCCTGCGGTCAAGCTATAATGTTGCCGGAATCTGCTTTACCCCGCATACCCTGGCCAATGAGATCAAAAATCATATCCCCGGTTTTGAGATCACCTACAAACCCGATTTTCGCCAGGCGATTGCCGACTCGTGGCCCGATTGTATTGACGACAGTGTAGCACAAAAAGATTGGGGTCTTACCTATGAATACAATCTGCCCCGCATGACGCAGGTGATGATTGATGAGATCAAGAAGAAATTAGTTTAAACGCCTCCTTCATCCGAACCCCTTTATCCGTCTGTTCAACAGTACAGCATTCGTTGTTGATGTCGTGTTCGAAAAAGAGGATATATCCCTTTTCAGCAGCCTCATTCATGAACTTCTCCTTCTCTTCCAGTGTAATCAGTGGCCGGGTGTCGTAACTCATCACATAGGGTAATGGAATATGAGCGGTGGAGGGAAGCAGATCAGCCATGTATACAATGGTCTTGCCGTTGTATTGAATGAAAGGAATCACCTGTCCGTTGGTATGTCCATGAAACAGACGTACCGAAATTCCAGGGATGATCTCACTATCCTCGTCAATCAATTTCAACGTTCCTTTTTCTTTGATCGGCAGAATGTTCTCTTTTAGGAATGAGGCCTTTTCGCGGTTGTTCGGGTTGGTTGCCCATTCCCATTGCTGATGACTCGTCCAGTAAGTGGCATTGGGAAAAGTTGGAATGTAATCCGTTTTATCTTCATTCCAACGTATCGCTCCACCGGCATGGTCGAAATGAAGGTGGGTAAGGATAACATCTGTGATGTCGTTTACGGTAAAGCCAACTTTAGCCAATGATCCGTCGAGGGTATTCTCTCCGTTCAGAAAATAATGCCCGAGGAATTTCTGGGATTGCTTATCACCTATTCCACAGTCGATCAAAACCTTCCTGTCGCCTGTATCAATCAGCAGGCAGCGCATCGACCAGTTGCAGAGGTTGTTCTCGTCGCACGGGTATAATTTACTCCACATCACCTTGGGAACCACGCCAAACATGGCACCGCCGTCAAGCTTCAGGTTTCCGGTATTGATAGCATATAGTTTCATAAAAAGTCAGAAGTTAGAAGGTAGAAGTACGAAGTATTCACTATTTCGCTACTTATATTCAGAGATCTCGATCTCGCCCCTGATCAAACGAAGGGCACTGGCGGCCATGGCCTGGATCTCATTGTCGCCGGGGAAGATGATAACCTGCCCTAGACAGTCGACATGGTCGCGAATGTTCTTGACTACGAATTCGGAATGAGCCAGGTCGCCAGTTAGGAGGATTGCATCCACCTTGCCCTTCAGGGCAACAAACATTTCACCAATTGACTTTGACACCTGGTATGCCATCGCTTCAATGATAAGCCTCGCCTGTGTGTCACCATTATTGATCCTGTTTTCAATCTCAGTGATATCAGTGGTGCCGAGGTGGGCATTGATCCCCCCTTGGTGAGTAAGCAAAGCGAAAATTTCCTCCTTTGTTTTTTCCCCTTCGAAGCACATCTTCACAACATCACCGAGCGGAAGGCTACCGCAGCGGATCATTGAGAAGGGACCATCGCCCTCAAAACCCTGGTTAACATCGATTACCTTCCCTTTGCAGTGGGCACCAACGGTGGTCCCGTTACCCATATGGGCGACGATAAGGTTCATTTCATTGTAATTCTTCTTGAGGCTATCGGCGTAGATCTTGGCAACGGCTTTTTGATTGAGAGCATGGAATACTGACTTTCGCTCCAGTCCTGGAGCGCCGGTGATCCGGGCAATGTCCTGCATCTCATCCACGGTTGTTGGGTGGGCAATCAGCGCATGGGCTCCCTCCATTTCAGCAGCCACTGCATCTGCCACCAGTCCGCCTATATTGATGATATCAATGCCGATTGGACTGTTCATCAGATCGTAACGTAGCGATTCATTGACTTCGTAAATCCCGGAATGCACCGGTTTGATTAATCCGCCTCGTGCGATGACAATTTTTACAGTACTATAGTCGAAATTGTTATTCTGCAACTCTTTGAAAACTACATCACGCCTGAATTCGACCTGATCGTAAACGGTTTTAAACTGGCTGAGTTCTTTCGCAGAGTGTCTTCTGTTGTTGATATAAAGCAACTGAAAATTTTCAAAAACAGCTATCTGTGTTACCTTGTCCTTCGGATTGACAACCAAAATATTGAAGGTCATAATTCCATGTTTTAAGGGTTACATACTTCTTCTGTACTGTCCGCCCACATCAAATAATGCGTGTGTGATCTGACCGATGGAGCAGATTTTAGAGGCTTCCATCAAACTCTCAAAGATATTTAAATTCTGAGTGGTTCTGTGTTGCAAATCCTGCAATGCAACTGCCGATTCCTTTTCCCATGTCTTATGAAGTTGCTTCAGCATATCGATCTGATACTGCTTCTCCTCTTCTGTTGACCGGATAACCTCTCCAGGTAATACAGTCGGAGACCCTTTGCTGGAAAGAAAGGTGTTTACACCCATGATCGGCAGCTTTCCCGAATTTTTCATCATCTCGTAATAGAGAGACTCTTCCTGGATCTTACTGCGCTGGTACATGGTCTCCATGGCACCCAGCACACCGCCTCTTTCCGATATCCTTTCAAATTCAAGCATCACTGCCTCTTCAACCAGCTCTGTCAGCTCTTCAATAATAAATGATCCCTGAAGAGTGTTCTGGTTTTTTGCCAGGCCAAGTTCGTGGTTGATAATCATCTGGATAGCCATTGCCCGGCGTACCGATTCTTCGGTAGGTGTGGTGATAGCCTCATCATACGCATTGGTATGCAACGAGTTGCAATTGTCATAAATAGCATACAATGCTTGCAGAGTTGTCCGGATGTCGTTGAAGTCGATCTCCTGGGCATGCAGTGATCTCCCGGATGTCTGAATATGATATTTCAGCATCTGTGAACGAGCGTTTGCTTTGTAGCGGTATTTCATCGCCTTGGCCCAGATAAGTCGGGCCACTCTTCCGATCACTGAATATTCGGGATCAAGCCCGTTAGAGAAGAAGAAAGAGAGGTTTGGGGCAAACTTATTTACATCCATCCCCCGCGAAGCGTAATATTCCACATAGGTAAACCCATTGGAGAGGGTGAGCGCCAACTGCGTGATCGGGTTCGCTCCCGCCTCGGCAATGTGGTATCCGGAAATGGAGACAGAATAGAAATTCCTGACGTTTGTATAAATGAAGTAATCCTGAATATCCCCCATCATCTTCAGGGCAAAATCGGTGGAGAAGATGCAGGTGTTTTGTGCCTGATCCTCTTTCAGGATATCAGCCTGTATGGTTCCCCGTACCTGCGACAAAGTCTCCTGCTTAATTTTCGCATACACCTCCTGTGGCAACACCATGTCGCCCGTCACGCCCAGTAGCAACAAACCAAGTCCGTTATTCCCCTTTGGCAATTTTCCCTGGTAGGAAGGACGTTTTGTTCCTTTCTTCCGGTAGATTGCCTGGATCTTTTTCGCGACCTCCTCTTCCAGGCCATGTTCGAGGATATATTTCTCACATTGCTGATCGATGGCGGTATTCATGAAATATCCAACCATCGTGGGTGCCGGCCCATTGATCGTCATGGAAACCGAAGTGTTTGGATCAAGCAGATCGAGCCCGGAATAAAGTTTTTTAGAGTCGTCTAAACAGGCAATAGAGACGCCTGAGTTGCCGATTTTCCCATAAATATCAGGCCGCATGCCAGGGTCAAATCCATAGAGTGTGACAGAGTCGTAAGCTGTAGAGAGGCGAATAAAAGGCATCCCGTGTGAGACGTAATGGAACCGTTTGTTGGTCCGCTCAGGCCCACCTTCTCCGGCAAACATCCGGGTGGGGTCTTCGCTGGTCCGTTTAAAGGGAAAGACACCTGCAGCATACGGAAATTCGCCTGGCACATTCTCGCGAAGATTCCAATTCAGAATATCTCCCCATCCTTTGTATTTTGGAAGGGAGATCTTGGGAATCCGGAGGTGGGAGAGCGACTCGGTATGGGTCTCCACTTTGATCTCCTTGTCGCGTACTTTGTATACAAATGTCTCTTCCTGTAAACTCCGGATTTTCCCGGGCCAGTTCTTTAGAATTTGCTGGTTGGCAGGATCAAGGTCTTTCTTTGTTTGCTCGTAAATTTTCTCAAGTTCAGTGATAGCTGCCTGTTGCCTTACTGAATTTTCCGGAGACGGCAGGGTCTCAGGATTTCGGAATGTCTCCAGTGTTTCGTGGATAGCATAGAGCCGCTGAGCAACCTTGGCCTGTTCCTGCGACCATTGGTTATATCCCCTGACTGCCTCAGCGATTTCTGCCATGTAGCGGGTTCGGGAGGGAGGAATAATAAATATTTTCTCCTCCATCTCATCTTTCCCGATAAAATGGCTTGGGAATGATACGCCTGTCTTCTCTTTGATCGCTGAGATGATTGCCTGGTATAGTTTGTTTACTCCGGGGTCGTTGAACTGGGAGGCAACGGTTCCGTATACCGGCATCAAGTCAAGGTCGTCGTGGAAACGGTTGTGGTTCCTTTGGTATTGTTTTTTCACATCCCGTAAGGCATCCAGCGCTCCCCGCTTGTCAAATTTGTTGATGGCGATCAGGTCGGCAAAGTCAAGCATGTCGATCTTTTCGAGCTGACTGGCAGCCCCGAATTCGGGGGTCATCACATAGAGTGTCAGGTCGCTGTGGTCGACGATCTCGGTGTCGGACTGACCGATCCCTGAAGTCTCCACGATGATCAGGTCAAAGCCGGCTGCTTTGGTGATCGTAATGGCATCCTTCACATATTTTGAGAGAGCCAGGTTGGACTGCCGGGTGGCAAGAGAACGCATATAAACCCGTGGGTCGCTGATAGCATTCATCCGGATCCGGTCGCCCAGCAATGCTCCTCCGGTCTTTCTCTTGGTAGGATCAACCGAAATAATCGCGATATTTTTATCGGGAAGGTCATTTATATAGCGCCTAACAATTTCATCTACCAGGCTCGATTTCCCTGAACCTCCGGTTCCTGTAATTCCTAGGATAGGAACCTTATTCTTTTTTGCTTTGGCTTCCAGCTTTTGCAAAAATGGACGAGCCCCTTCCGGATCATTTTCGGCCAGCGTAATCAGTCGCGATATCAGGGACTGACCACTGGCCTGTATATCATCGAAATCAATTTTCTCCAGGTTGTTCAGTGGAAAATCACATCGTTCCAGCACATCGTTGATCATACCCTGCAGGCTCAACTCCCTGCCGTCATCCGGTGAGTAGATTCTGGTGATTCCGTATTCCTGAAGCTCTCTGATCTCTTCCGGAAGAATGACGCCACCTCCACCTCCGAAGATCTTGATATGTCCGCATCCCGCTTCGTGCAGGAGATCGTACATGTACTTGAAAAACTCCATATGGCCTCCCTGGTAGGAGGTAATCGCCACCGCATGTGCATCTTCCTGGATGGCACAATCGACGATCTCCTGCACGGAGCGGTTGTGTCCGAGATGAATCACCTCCGCCCCGCTTGCCTGCAAGATCCTGCGCATGATATTAATCGCTGCATCGTGGCCATCAAACAAGGATGCTGCCGTAACAATGCGAACGTGGTTGTTCGGTTTATACGGTTTGGGTATTTTCATTGAATCAGCGAAACTTAATCGTTCATGATAGCCCGTGAGATGATAATCTGCTGTATCTCACTGGTTCCTTCGTAGATCTGTGTCAGTTTGGCTTCACGCATGAGGCGTTCAACGTGATATTCCTTTACATAACCGTATCCTCCAAGAATCTGAACTGCTTCAGTGGTAACATACATGGCGGTTTCGGCTGCCCAGTATTTTGCCATGGCACTTGCAGTTCCATAAGGCTGTTTCTGGTCTTTTAACCAGGCCGCTTTCAACGTAAAATATCGAGCAGCTTCAATCCGGGTATGCATCTCCGCCAATTTAAACCCAATAGCCTGGTGATTGATGATTTCCGTGCCAAAAGCTTTCCGCTCCTTCGCATATTGAAGGGCACGTTCATAGGCTCCCTGAGCTATTCCCAACGCCTGAGAAGCAATTCCGATTCTACCTCCTTCAAGAGTTTTCATGGCCGCTTTGAAGCCAAAGCCATCCTCGCCAATCCGGTTCTCCTTCGGAACTTTCACATCATTAAACATGACTGAATGGGTATCAGAACTTCTCATGCCCATCTTATCTTCATGCGGACCAAGTGTGATGCCTGGAGTATCCTTCTCAACAATCAGCGCATTGATGCCTTTATGCTTTTTCTCGGGATGTGTTTGTGCTATCAAAATATAGGTCGAAGCGCAATTTGCATTGGTGATCCAATTTTTTGTTCCGTTCACCAAATAGTGATCTCCCATATCAATGGCCGTAGTACGCTGGGAAGTTGCATCAGACCCTGCATCCGGCTCAGATAGTAAAAATGCACCCAACTTTTCACCCCGGGCAAGTGGTTTGAGGTACTTCTCCTTTTGTGCTTCATTTCCAAACTCTTCAAGTTCATAGCAAACCAGCGAGTTATTCACGGAAACGATGACAGATGTTGAGGAGTCGACTTTCGATAACTCCTCCATGGCGAGGACGTAGGAGATGGTGTCCATCCCTCCTCCGTCGTACTTGGGATCTACGGTCATGCCCATGAAGCCAAGTTCGGTTAGTGCTTTAACGTGCTGGGTAGGGAATTCGCAAGTTGCATCGCGTTCCAAAACGTCTTTGATCAGCTCCCGCTGGGCATAGTCCCTGGCAGCCTGCTGGATCATCTTTTGCTCTTCAGTAAATTCAAAATTCATTGGATCAGAAATTTAAAATTAGTGTCTTTCAAAAATACATGTTTTCTTCGAACAAAAAAAGATGCAAGAAGAATATTCAACAAAAGAAAAAACCCGCCAGAGGCGGGCTTTTCTACCTCGGCTAACCGAAGTATTCATGAAAGAAATTTCTCGACTTCTACAAGATCGTCATTCTCCCCCTTTTTTATCTTGAATTGGCGACTTCTGAAAACAGAGATCATTCGGGTATTATCAGCCGTGGTTTGTGCATATATTCGGGTTAGATTCCACTTGCCTGCTATATCCAAACAATAATCTGTGATAATGTTTCCCAAATCCCTGTTCTGCCATGCATCAATGATGAGAATGGCATATTCGACAGCTTCATGGTCCGGATCTGCAATCAATCGGCCAACACCAACGAGTTTCCTTTCCTCACCTTCCCGAGTTTCTGCAACAATCGCCAATTCCCGATCGTAATCAATATAACAATATCGTGTAGCTACATCGTGTGTTTCCCAATGAAAAAAATATCTGAATCTGGAGTAAAGGGCCTCTTTAGAACAATTTCCAAGCATCTCAAGCCATAGCGGTTCATCCTCTGGTTTAATCGGTCGTAAGAGAAGATCGGTTCCGTCCTGCAATTTTACATGTTTCACATATTTCTCAGGGTAGGGATGAAGTGCCAGATGATGATATTCAGGTAACGAAAGTGAAAGTATCGGTTCATCAATAACAATCCGCGCATCCACCGCTATCGCGCTTGTTTCTGTGATAATAAGCGGATTGATGTCAAGTTCTTTAATCTCCGGATAATCCGCAGCAAAATATGATAACCTAATCATCACATCTATCAGTTTATCAATGTTCTTTGGTTTTGAACCTCTATATCCTTCCAGGAGGGGAAATATTTTCAACGACTCTAGCATATGCCTTGTAAGAGCCTCATTTAGTGGAGGGAGCCCAAGAACTTTATCCCCGAAAAGTTCTGCATATATGCCCCCCATCCCAACCATAATGATTGTTCCGAAAACCTTGTCTTTTTTGATTCCCAAAATCAATTCAACCGCCCCTTTCTGATCAATCATCGGTTGTATCGTGACTCCATCAACAATGGCATCAGGTAATTTTTCCTTCGCCGATGATATGATTTGCAGAAATCCTTCTCTGACCATCTGTTCATTCTGTACATTGAGCAAAACTCCTCCAACGTCAGATTTATGCGTAATTTGTTCAGAAATAATCTTTAACACAACAGGAAAGCCAATTTGTCTGGCAATACTAGCAGCTTCGTCGGGATTTAAAGCAACGATAGGTTCTGTTGTACTAATCCCGTATGTTCCAATAATTTGTTTGCTTAATCTCTCTGAAAGAACAGGCCCTTGGTCTTTGATTGTCTCTAAAAACCTGCTATGCAACTCTTCTCTGTTGATAGAAAATTCTACAGGGACATCCCTGGGTGTTTCATAAAGTGTTTTAAGGTTTCTTGAATAGGCAACCAGGATCATGAAAGCACGAATGGCCTCTTCGGGTGTGGAAAAGGAAGGGATTCCCAGCTCTGTAAGAATTTCAACTCCCTGGCGCATGATCTGTCCTCCAATCCATGCAGCCAAAATTGGTTTCTTTGAATAAGCAGTCAGGGAACCTATTTCCTTTGCGATAGCAATAGGGTTAGTCATTGCCTGAGGTGTCATGATAACCAGGACAGCATCTACGTTAGGATCTTCGAGTACACATTTTGTTGCTTTGGAGACCCGTTTTGACCTGGCATCCCCAAGTACATCCACAGGGTTAGCATGCGACCAGAATGCGGGTAGACATTCATTCAACTTTGCAATGGTTTCTGCTGATAATACAGCCAACTCTCCATTTAGCGAGATCAGGGCATCTGTAGCCATCACTCCAGGACCTCCTGCATTGGTAACGATTCCCAATCGCGATCCATGAGGGAATTTACTTCTTCCAAGCAACTCGGCTACATTGAAAATATCTCCGATCTCATATACACGTGCCAATCCTGCTCGTTGAAATGCGGCATCATACACTGCATCTTCCGAAGCCATGGCCCCAGTATGGGAAGCGGCAACCTGGGCCGACTCGGGATAACGGCCTGCCTTAAAAACAATGATTGGTTTTGTTCTTGCAAAAGCCCGTGCAGCTGTCATGAATTTGCGGGACTCAACAATCGATTCTATATAAAGAATGATGCAATGAGTATTTTCATCTTCCCCGAAATAATCTATTAAATCTGCAAACTCAATATCAAGGGCATTCCCAATAGAGACAAAATAAGAAAAGCCGATTCTCCCCTCCAGCGCCCAGTCCAATACCGAGCTACACAGAGCGCCGGATTGGGAAATAAACGCAATGTTCCCGGATTTAGGTAAGGAGTGGGCAAAACTTGCATTCATTCTATGCTCGGGGACGATCACCCCCAGGCAATTCGGACCAAGTAGGCGCATTCCATGATGCTTAGCGATTTCCTTACGGATCTCTTCTTCCAGCCTGCTACCCTCCGTCCCCGTCTCCTTAAAACCGGCCGACATGATGATCACTCCGTGGATCCCAGCTTCGCCGCATCGTTTAACATGTTGCGGGACATCCTCTGCAGCAGAGCATATAATAGCAAGATCGGGAACCCTTGGCAAACTCAAAACATCAGGGTAGCAGGCAATCCCCATAATGGCTTCAAAATCCGGATTCACCGGATAGACAACTCCCCGATATCCTCCCCCTACCAGGTTGATTAAAACTTTCCCGCTTACACTGTTTGGATTTGAACTAATCCCGATCAGTGCAATCCGTTCAGGATGAAATATGGAATCTAACCTGTGAACATCCATCATTGACAAAGGATATAAAGGTTGTAAAGGTAAAGATTTTAGGAGGGTTTTAAGAATTTTCTTATTATTGCCTGTTAATTAATAAACAGATGGCTATGAAAAAACTTCTACTGACACTATTTGTCGCCTCATCAATGATTCCATCACTGTTTGCACAAACAGACGGCGAAAAAAAACCTGCATTTGGAATCAACTTTTCGGGATTTGTTAAAACAGATATATTTTTTGACTCCCGCCAGGTTGTTACAGCCCGTGAGGGTCATTTCCTGCTTTACCCCGAAAATGAAAAGCTGGATGCCGACGGGAATGATATCAATGCCAAGTGGAATTCCAACATCCTCGCAATTCAGACCCGGCTGGCAGGTTCAATCTGGGGGCCTGATGTACTCGGTGCCAAAACCTCTGCCTATATTGAAGGTGAATTTTTTGGAAATATCAACCCGAATATCAACACCTTCCGACTCCGACATGCTTTCATTAAATTAAATTGGAAATCAACAGAACTTCTGACCGGACAAACGTGGCATCCGATGTTTTCTACTGACTGCTTCCCCGGTACTGTTTCATTCAACACGGGGGCGCCATTCGTCGTCTTCTCACGAAACCCGCAAATCAGGGTTACTCAGAAAGTCTGGAAGCTTCAATTCCAACTAGCAGCTCTCTCTCAGGTCGATTTTACCAGTACTGGTCCGGACGGTCCAAGCCCGAAATATTTGAGAAATTCTGTATTACCTGAACTTGATTTCCAAATCCAATACAAGACAGCCAATAAAGAAACCGGAACAGAATTTGTTGTTGGCGCCGGAATCGATTTCCTGATGCTGACACCAAGATTATCTACTTCGGTTACACTATCACTTGCTTATGACACCGTGATAAATGGGATCGTTAATCATGTGAATGCGGTTACCAAGGAGTATAAAACCACTACGAAAAAAACCAGCTTCGCTTACAATTTCTACACAAAATTAAAACTGCGTCCTGTTACAATAAAACTGGCAGCTCAATATGGTGCTGACAATTACTCATTTACAATGTTAGGGGGCTATGTTGTCAGAAGCATTACCGATATTTCCAAAGGATATGTTGATTACGCAAACGTCCGTTCATGCGCAGTTTGGGGTGAGGTGCACACAAACGGAAAACACTGGCAAACAGGTGTGTTTGGGGCTTATGCAAAAAACCTCGGTGTGGGTGAAAAAGTACTTCCGATTTACTATTCGAGAGGATCGAACATCGATTACATCTGGCGTATTTCACCCAGGTTGGTTTACAGTATTCAAAAATTCAGGGTAGCACTGGAACTGGAATATACTGTAGCAGGATATGGAACAACAACTCTACAAGGTTATGTCTCCGATCCTAAAGCAGTTGGAAATCTGAGGACGCTGCTGGCGTTCTTTTACTTCTTTTAACGATAGGGGATACGGGATATGCGACAAGATCAAAGGATCCCAGATTCCCTATCGCGGATCTCGTATCCCGGATCTCGTATCTATTTAGTATACTTTTTTGGATCTGTTGCTTTAACATTCCACATCCTCAGGAACGTCACTACTTTCGTCGTGTCATATCCCTTTTCCGTACAATGCTCCAGGATGCCCGAGTCCTGGATATGAATCTGCTTCCCGGTTCCGTCAAGAATTACAAATACTGGGAACCCAAACCGGTTGGGAAAACCATATTCCTCCAACAAAGCATAATCCCGTTCATCCTTTTTGCCGGGTACATTTGCCAATACATAGATGTAATCGGCTGTCACCAATGAATCGACCTGAGGAGATCCCTCCACCAACTTATGGAACCGGATGCACCAGGGGCACCAGTTACCCCCGAACTGCACCAGTACATGCTTGTTCTCGGCTTGTGCAAGCATGACAGCGGCTTTCAGGTCAGCACGAACATTGGCATCCGGATTATACGGACCAGTCCGCTCCTGGGAAAAGGCATGAATCGTCATCCATGCCAAAACAACAACACCCATTAAACTTTTCATTTGTAACTACATCCCGTACATATCAATGATCTCCTGCTTGCTCTTGCCAAGGATGTCGTATTTTTTCCCAACCTTGGTAAAGGCATCCAGCGCCTTCTCGAGATGATGGATCTCATGTCCTGCCGAAATTTGCGTACGAATTCGTGCCTGACCCTGTGGAACAACCGGGAAGAAGAAACCGATCGCATAGACACCCTCTTCGTAAAGTCCGCGTGATACATCCTGCGACAATTTCGCATTGAACAGCATCACTGGTACAATTGGCGTATCACCATCCTTGAGAACGAAACCGGCTTCGGTTAATCCTTTTCTCCAGAATTCCGTGTTTTTCTCAAGTTTGTCACGACGTTCCGTATTGGCAGTAAGAATCTCCAAAACCTTAATTACTCCAGCAACTACCGGGGGAGCAATGGTGTTGGAAAAGAGGTAAGGACGGGCTTTCTGACGACACATCTCTACCAGCTCTTTGCGGCCTGAGACACATCCGCCAGAGGCTCCGCCAAGTCCTTTGCCAAAGGTAGTAGTGATGATATCAACCTTGTCCATCACACCATATTTTTCATGCGTTCCCCGGCCAGTCTTTCCAATGAAACCACTCGCATGTGATTCATCAACAAATAGCAGCGCATCATACTTTTCGCACAAGGCCGCCATCTCATCCAGCTTTGCCGTGTCACCATCCATGGAGAAAACCCCATCGGTGATGACCATCTTCAGCCTGCGATCGTGATGCAACTGAAGCTTGCTCTCGAGATGCGCCATATCGGAGTGCTTGAAGGTATCATGCATGGCGCTGCATAGCCTGATACCGTCGATGATGGAAGCATGTACAAGCCTGTCGGAGATCATGACATCATCCTTGGTGAGTACTGCCTCAAATACACCCGCGTTGGCATCCATGCAAGATGGGAACAGGATGGTATCCTCTGTTCCAAGAAACTCGGAAACCATTTTCTCAAGTTGGCGGTGAATATCCTGTGTCCCACAGATAAACCTTACGGATGACATCCCGTAACCATGGGAATCCAGCCCTTCGTGGGCAGCTTTCACAACATCGGGGTGGCTGGAAAGGCCAAGGTAATTGTTGGCACAGATGTTAATTACTTTTTTCAAAGAAGCTCCCGAAGGAAATTCCACTTCGATATCGGCAGCCTGGGGAGAGTGAATATACCTCTCCATCTTGAAAAGACCTGCATCCTGAAGGCCGGTGAGGATGTTACTATACATCCCGCGTGTTTTGTCTGAATAAGCCATTGTATTAGTTCTTTATAGTTAACCGATATACTCCTTTACCAGGATACAGATTTTATTGACCGAATCAAAGGCTTCAGGTGTTGCTTTGTCGTCGGGGATGGAGATATTGTATTTGTTCTCCAGAAATCTCTTCAACGAAACCATTGAGAATGAATCAACAATACCACCTGATATCAGGGGGGTGTCGTAGGTTACTTCCGAATCGTCTTCAACATACTCTTCGATAATGTATTCTCTTACAACTTCTAACATTTCTTCCATGGTGTTTTCTTTTTTAAGTTCAGTTTATACTATATGTTAATTGTACTAATCATCTTCCAGCGTCGATGTATCCCCGATCTCCTCTCCCCACTCCTTCGCATGTAGTATACGTCGCATAATCTTGCCACTTCGGGTTTTGGGAAGCGAATCTACAAATTCAATCTCCTGTGGCATCGCCAGGGGAGAGAGTTTTTTTCGGACGAAATTCATGATCTGCAGGTCAAGTTCTTTGCTTGCCGTGAAGCCAGGCTTTAGGGTAACAAAAGCTTTCACTACTTCCATATTCACAAAATCGGGTTTGGCCACTACCGCCGATTCAGCTACCGCTTCATGTTCCAGCAATGCCGATTCCACTTCAAACGGGCTAACCAGGTGGCCTCCGGTGTTGATCACATCGTCGTCGCGACCCACAAACCAGAAATATCCTTCGCTGTCGATAGAGGAGCGATCACCAGGGATATACCATCCGTTGATAAATTTTTTCTGATAGGTCTCTTCGTTGTTCCAATAAGTTCGCATCAAGGATGGCCACCCCGGTTTGATGGCGATCAGCCCCATCTTCCCGCTCTCGTTGAACGGTTCATGCGTGTCGGGATCCACCACTGTTGCCAGGATTCCCGGAAATCCTTTCCCCATTGAGCCAGGTTTGATCTTCATATCAGGAAAGTTGGTGATCACCATACATCCGGTCTCTGTTTGCCAGTATGTATCCAGGAAGGGTTTCCCAAAGACTTTTTCCGACCAGATGACTGCTTCCGAATTCAACGGTTCCCCTACTGAAGCCAGATGGCGAAGGGAGGAAAGGTCATACTTCTTCACCACATCGTCCCCGGCCTTCATCAAAGATCGGATTGCGGTTGGCGCCGAATACCACACAGTGATTCTATGCTTTTCAATAAATCGATACCAATTGTCGGCCGAAAAACCAGCATCAAGCACGCACTGCGTAACGCCATTGCTGAATGCGCCAATAATGCCATAGGAAGTGCCTGTCACCCATCCCGGGTCGGCAGTACACCAGTAAATGTCGTCGTCATGCAGGTCGAGAACCCACTTGGCAGTTAGGTATTGTGCGATTAGAGAGGCATGAACATGTTTCACACCTTTCGGCTGACCAGTAGTGCCGGAGGTGTAATGTAAAACAGAAGGTGATTCGGCATAGGTAGGGAAAATCTCAAATTTATCCACTTTCGGAGCCTCCTCCAGATTAAAAGCAACCTCTTTATCCATTAAAGGCTTTGCCGGATCCTGATCCACAATAATAATATGTTCCAACCATGGCATCTTGTCGAGGATTTTTCGAACCTTCGGAGCATGTTTTTTCTGTGTGATGATGGCTTTCGTTTGCGCATTTTCCAGCCTGATAAACAACGATTCATCGCCAAAAGCAGAAAAGAGCGGTTGCGCGATGGCTCCGATCTTTAATACGCCCAGGAAACCGAGATAGAGTTCGGGAATTTTATCCATAAAGAGGCAAACCCGGTCTTCATTTTTTATTCCCAATGATCGGAGAAAATCCCCGATCGTGTTACTGGCCAGGCGGATATCATTATAAGTATATCGTTTCTCATTACCTGTTGATCCTTCCCAGATCAGTGCGAGTTTATCTGCTTTCCCCATCTTACAAATCCGGTCAGTACAGTACCAGCCAATGTTGATTGGGTCACCCTTGGTATATCCGAGTTCGTTCTCCGAGATCTTCCAGTCGAAATTTTTTACACGTTCATCATATGATCCGATATGCGACATAATGTTTAAAAGTTAGTTTATCGTTACTGTTTTGAATGTATTTAAATACTGCTTGCTTTTCGTTTCTCGCTATTCGCATTCAAATTTCCTAATTTCCTACTGACTGACTCCCTTCATCACCCCATCACCTCTTTCCACAACCACCACTGCCGTAGCTATCTCTTTTAGATGCGATAAAGATACGTGGATTTTCGAAATCGATTCCTGCTCGCACCACTCCTTTGCCTTTCCGTATACATTGATTTCAGGCTTCCCCAGCTCATCGTGTGTCACTTCGATGTCGGCAAACCGAATGCCAAAACGCCACCCTGTTCCAATCGCTTTCAGGAACGCCTCTTTCGCCGAAAAACGGGCAGCATAGTGCTGGTGTTTATGCTTCATCGATTCACAATATTCGATCTCGTGCCCCGTAAATATCTTTTCCCGGAAGCCGATATCCCGCTCCATAACTTTGTGGATCCTTTCCACCTCAATGATATCTGTTCCTAATCCAAAAATCAAATCGCTCGGAGTTTTTTTCCAACCTTGGTAAATTTTTCAATGGCAAACCGGATCTGTTCCGTGGAGTGTGCGGCACTGACCTGTACGCGAATCCTCGACTTTCCTTTGGGCACTATGGGATAGTAAAAGCCAATCACATAAATCCCCTCTTCCAGCAGTTCGTTGGCAAAATCCTGGGAGAGTTGGGCATCGTTTGGCAGGTGTCCGAATAGGATTGGTGTGATAGGATGAATCCCGGGAACAATCCTGAAACCGGCATCTTCCATGCCCTTCCGAAACATCCTGGTATTCTCAAACAGCTTGTCGCGTAACTCCGTTGTTTCCGACAACATGTTGATCACCTCCAGTGTAGCGCCTGCAATGGCAGGTGCCAGGGAATTTGAGAAGAGGTATGGCCGGGAGCGTTGCCTCAGCAGCTCGACGATCTCTTTTTTGCCCGAGATACATCCTCCGGATGCACCTCCCAATGCTTTTCCGAAAGTGGTCGAAATGATGTCAACACGGTCCATGCAGTTGCAATATTCATGGGTTCCCCGGCCATTGACACCCACGAATCCTGTTGCATGTGAATCATCAACCATCACAATGGCATCGTACTTCTCGGCCAGGTCACAAATTTTATCCACCTGTGCAATGATCCCATCCATCGAAAAAACTCCGTCGGTGACAATCAATTTAAACCTGGCAGCCCCGGCCTGCTGGAGAACCTCTTCCAGATCCTCCATGTCGTTATTCTTATACCGGAATCGCTGAGCTTTGCAAAGCCTCACACCATCGATGATAGAAGCATGGTTCAGCTCGTCAGAGATCAAAGCATCCTGTTCGCTGAGAAGGGGTTCAAAAACCCCGCCATTGGCATCAAAAGCAGAAGAGTAAAGGATCGTATCTTCCATCCCCAGGAACTCGCTCAACCTTGCTTCAAGGTCTTTGTGAACCTTTTGTGTGCCGCAGATAAACCGGACCGACGCCATCCCATAACCATACTTAAAAAAAGTGTAGTTAGCTGCCGCCATCACCCTGGGATCGGAACAGAGCCCGAGGTAATTGTTGGCACAGAAATTCAGCACATCCAATCCCCTCATCGTCTTGATCTGAACCCCCTGGGGAGTCATCAGAATCCGCTCATTCTTAAAGAGTCCCTCTTCATGGATGGTATCAAGTTGCTGCTGCAAAAACTCCTTAAAGTTTCCGTACATAAATGTTAAAAATTTCACAGGATTTCTGGAAGGCAAAGGTAGAAAAAATCATCTTACTTCCGTATTCTCCTTATCTTTATATCCTTCAAAAACCTCACATGTATGAAAAATCTATTTCTTAAATCAATGGCGCTCCTTTTTGGGATTGTCGTAATTGCATCCTGTAGTAAAAAAGAATCTACCGATCCTCCAAAAGAACCTGATTTCCCTCAACTCATCGGAACCTGGCAGGGAACAACCTGGCAGCAGTATCCCATTGAGATCTCTGTGATCAACGTAGAAGGTGTGCTATACCTCTCGTCCTATTCCTTTGCGGTCACCAGGCAAGAAGGGGGCAGTTTTGATTCGGCAAATTACCAGATGTCAATATCAACAGGTATTGTGCCAGTTCTTAACAAGCAGTTTTCGCTTCAGTTGCTGAGTATGGCCTCTTCCTATACGAACGACTCACTTACAGGCACATTCGATACCGGGGAGATGATCCTCACTGGCTCGATCAAGGCTGAGTTCCAGAGTGGAATTGTTGAAGGTAATTATTCCGCTATAAAAAAACCTGCTAACTAATCTGCCAAAAATTTCTTAATGGAAAACTTCACTTCTTATAACCCAACAACTGTTCACTTTGGGAAGGGTGTTCTTATACATCTCGGCCAAACGCTCTCTCAATACGGGACAAGGGTCTTGCTGGTTTACGGGCAGTCTTCAATTAAAAAATCCGGACTGTACGACAGGGTAATGGCCGACCTGAAAAAAGCGGGTCTGACTGTATTTGAATACGCCGGAATTCGAAGCAACCCGATCATTGAAGATGTGGAAGCCGCAGCTGAAGCAGGGCGTAAAAACAGTGTCGATATGGTTTTAGCTGTCGGAGGTGGCAGTGTGATTGATTCGGCGAAAGTCATTGCTCTCACAATCCCCGTCAGCCACCCAGCCTGGGATTTCTTTATTGGAAAGGCCACTCCAACGGCAGCACTTCCGATCATCACGGTATTAACCCTGGCTGCCACTGGTTCAGAGATGAATCCATTTTCTGTAATCTCAAACCAAAAGGCCAAAATGAAAGCAGCAGTTAGCTCTCCTCTGGCCTTCCCAAAGCACTCTTTTCTTGATCCCGAACTGACGATATCGGTTCCCCGGAATTATACCGCATTTGGAATTGCCGACCTGATAGCCCATTGCATGGAAGCCTGGTTTGGGGCCGGTGATTGCCCTATGAGCGACAAGCTCGTTCTGAGCATTATCAGAGAAGCGATAGAGGCAGGACCTCTCTTGCTGAACAACCTTCAAAACTATGATCTCCGAGCCCGCATCATGTATGCAGCCACACTTGCCTTAAACGGAATTACCATGCAGGGAAAAACCTCCGGCGACTGGGGAGTTCATGCATCAGGTCATATCCTGTCACTCCTTTATGATGTCCCTCATGGTGCATCCCTTACTATCGTTTACCCTGCCTGGATGCGCCTCTTTAAAGATCAAGTTGGATCGCGGATTGCGGATCTCGGATCAGCCATGTTCAATGAATCTCTCACTGTTGAGCAATCTATTGGTCGGATTGAAGACTTTTTCCTCTCCCTGGATTGTCCGGTAAAACTCCGTGACTTGAATGTCAAAAATCATTCGGTGAAAGACATTGTTGAGGCAATGGAGATCGGGAAAGTCAATGGAATGAACATGAAATTTAAGGAAGGCGATTACCTGAGGTTAGTGGAGATGTTCTACTAAATTACTTAAGCGCCCGCAGGTTGAGTCTTCGTAACAGGGGCGCCCTCTTAGCTATAATCCCAACAACAACCAGCGTCATCGATCCACCAAAAATAACCGAAGGGATCAACCCCATCACCTTGGCTGCTAATCCTGACTCAAATGAGCCTATTTCATTAGATGAGCCAATAAAAATGCTGTTGACAGAGGCCACCCGGCCTCTCATCTCGTCAGGAGTAAGCAGTTGGAGGGTTGTAGCACGGATGATTACACTGATATTATCGAAAAGGCCGCTGAGGCAAAGCAAAAACAATGAGAGGTAAAAGTTTTTGGAGATGGCAAAACAGATGATGCTGAGTCCGAACCCCGCTATCGATATAAACAGCCACTTCCCGGCATTCGCGGCAGGAGGCCTGTAAGCCAGGAGGATCGACATCAGAACGGCTCCTACCATCGGCGCAGCCCTGAGAAATCCCAAACCCTGAGGACCTACAAATAAAATCTCTGCAGCGAAAATTGGAAGCATTGCAACAGCCCCGCCGAAAAGCACTGCAAACATATCAAGAGACATTGTGCCCAACAAAATCTGGTTTCTGAATACAAACTTTAGTCCCGAAGAGAGCCGCTGCCTGATTGTTTCGGTCAGGACCACCTGCGGATTCTGGTAACGTTTCACAAAAAAAAGTAGACTCAATGCCACGATAACAAAAAACAGCACAACGATATAGGCCACCTGAACCCCAAAAAAGCCGTAAATCATTCCTCCCAACGCCGGACCCGAGATAGCTGCAATATGCCAAACAGTGCTGTTCCAGGTAGAGGAGTTGGTGTAGAGATGCCTCGGAACCATCTGAGCCATCAGCGCTATAGTTGAAGGGTAGAGGAAGGCCCGCACGACCCCGGTAAGGGCAACAACCAGGTAGATTGGGAAAACACCCAGCGTCAGGAATGACATCAGCTCTTTGTAGCTGAATGCAAACAACATAAGAGTCCCCACCAGGAATAACAAGGAAAACCAGGTGATGATCCGTTGTCGGTTATACTTGTCGGCAATATGCCCCGAATAGAGAGCTACCGAGATAAATGGCAGTGCCTCCGCCAGTCCGATCAGTCCAAGGGCAAGCGGATCATGGGTCAATTCGTACATCTGCCAACCCACAATAAGTCCCTGCATCTGAAATGCAATCGTAATAAAAAAACGGTAACTGATAAATAGGCGAAAGTCCCTGACTTTCAGGACGGCATATGCATCATGTTTGGGTTCCAACGGTTTAATCCTCGTCCTGCTCCTCTTCTTCGTAAGCTTTCAGGAGTTTATCCTGAACATCAGCAGGGACCTGCACATACTCGGCAAACTTCATGTCGTAGGTAGCCCGTCCGCTGGTCAGCGAGCTGAGGGCAGTAGAGTATCGGTTCATTTCAGCAAGAGGGACTTTGGCTTTGATTTTCTGGTAGTTTCCTTCGCTGTCCATCCCCATGATCAGGGCGCGACGCCCCTGCAAGTCGGTCATCACCTCACCCATCTTCTCTTCCGGAACGATCACCTCCACATCATAAATCGGTTCAAGGATCTTTGGTCCGGCATTTTTAAAGGCTTCCTTGAAGGCATTTCTTCCGGCAAGCTTGAAAGAGATCTCGTTTGAATCAACCGGGTGCATCTTCCCGTCATAAATATTGAAAATGATATCACGGGCATAGGATCCTGTAAGTGGGCCCTCTTCCATCTTCTCCATGACACCTTTGAGGATAGCCGGCATAAATCGCGAATCAATGGCACCACCAACGACACAGGTGTGCATAATAAGTTTGCCGCCCCACTCCAGTTCAATGGTATCACGTCCGCGGATCGGGAATTCAGTCTGGTCGGCCATCCCCTCCTTGTATGGCTGGATCATCATGTGAACCTCACCAAACTGTCCGGAGCCACCTGATTGTTTCTTATGGCGATAGGTTGCTTTTGCTGATTTGGTAATCGTCTCCCTATAGGCTATTCTTGGTGCCAGATACTCGATGGGAATCTTCTCAATATTTTCAATAAGCCATTTCACCAAGTTGAGATGAAGCTCTCCCTGTCCTTGAAGAATCAATTGTTTCAACTCTTTTGAGAAGCCGAAAAGCAGCGTTGGATCCATCTTGGCAAGCTCATTCAGGGTAGCACCCATTTTCTCGTCATCGTTGGTACTTTTTGCTTTTACTGCAACCCGGAACTTTGGATTTGGATAGGTCGTGGGTTCAATGATATCATCCGGATTCTTTAATGAATTCAGGGTATTATTGGTGAATGCGGCTTTCAGTTTAATGGTTGCACCGATGTCGCCAGCAACAAATTTTTCCACTTTATCCCGGTTCTTCCCGTTGATCACAAAAAGCTGAGTAATCCGCTCTTTCGAGTTCCGGTTGCCATTCACCATGTCCTGGCTCTCTGTAACCTCACCGCCATAAACCTTGAAATAGGAAATCTCGCCAAGATGAGTCTCAATGGCAGTCTTGAAAATATAGAGGGAAGTAGGATCGGACACCTTGCAGGTAAGAACTTTTCCTTCCTTCGTTTTAACGCCCGGCATCTCGTTCGGAGCAGGCACCGCATTGGCAATAAATTCGAGAAGCCTGCTAACACCAATGTCGTGCTTGGAACTGACGCACATCACCGGGAAAATTGAACGTGTGGAAAGGCCCATCTGCAGTGCTTTGTTGATCTGCTCTTCGGTAAGAGTGCCTTTATCGAAAAACTCCTCCATGAGGGCTTCATCCTTGGATGCCAACTCTTCAATCAACGCAGAATTCATCTCCTCAGCCTTGTCTTTTTCTTCAGCAGGAATGTCAAGGATCTCAGCTTTTCCTCCACCCTGAGGATACTTATAGAGCTTCATCTTCAGAAGATCGATAATGGAATTGAATCCGTTCCCCTGGTTTACCGGATATTGAATAACCGTCACAAAGTTTCCAAACTGCTGCTTCATCTGACGAACAGTCTCATCAAAATTGGAAAGTTCAACATCAAGGTGGTTTGCAACAAATACTACCGGTTTCTCCATGCTGTTTGCGTACCTCCACGTGATCTCTGTCCCAACTTCGACCCCATTCTGGGCATTCACCACCATCAAAGCTGTATCTACAACCCTGAGTGACGAGATTACCTCTCCAATAAAATCATCAAAACCGGGTGTGTCAATGATATTAATCTTCTTGTTTTCAAAAAGTGTGTATAAGATTGAAGCAGAAACCGAATTCTGTCTTTCCAGCTCAATCGGACGATAGTCTGATACTGTATTCTTGTCATCCACACTTCCTCTGCGATTGATCACACCGCCTTCAAAAATCATCGCCTCAGCAAGGGTAGTTTTGCCTGATTTAGCACCGCCAATCAGCGCAATGTTCCGGATCTCATTCGTCTGAAATACCTTCATGGTAATGAATAAATTTACGTATGTACTTGATTAATATTAATTTCGAAAAGGGGTACAAAGTTACAAGGATAAATTTAAATTTCAAAGGATTCTCTCTTTCAACATCTCCCATGTTGCAACTGGCATCTTGGCGCCGAGTTCCTCAATGATATGTCCAGCCAGAAGAGCCCCGGCTTCCCCGCACTTCACAAGTGGCCAACCCAGGGAGTGGCCATAGAGGAACCCTGCTGCATAGAGGTCGCCGGCACCAGTGGTATCAATGGGATTCACCTGGATAATGCCAATTTCAGTGACCACCTCCTGCGACTTCACCATGGATCCGTTGCTGCCGGTTTTCACAACTGCAACTTCACAAAATTGCGCAATGTGATGCAAAGCCTTCTCAGGTTCATACCCTGTAAATGCTTTTGCTTCCTCCTCATTGGCAAATACAATATCAACGTGTTTCTTCACGATTTCTTCCAGAAATTCCAGATTCGCCTCCACCACATTATAACTGGACAGGTCGAGAGATACCAGTAATCCATTTTTCTTGGCCAGCTCAACTGCAGCTCTGATCAGGTCATGATTTTGTACCAGGTAACCCTCGATGTGGAGGTAGTCATAATTGGGAAAGATGCCGGATGCCAGATGCCGGATGCCGGATGCCGAAAGTTCGATGGCTGCTCCAAGATAGGTAGCAAATGTGCGCTCTGAGTCCGGAGTGATGAGGGTGATGGCTCGTCCGGTATCGGTATCGCTCTGAATAAGAAAAGGTGTTACCCCTGCATCACGCATATCTTTCTCAAAGGATTTACCAAATTCGTCCCGGCCAATTACTCCGATATATCCGGTAGGTGCGCCCAGCATTCCCAAACCATGAATGGTGTTAGCGGAAGATCCTCCTGCTGCCAGGCTGTATGGCACATCTTTCAGCGCCATCAATATTTCATCACTTCGTTCTCTGTTAACCAGTTGCATACTGCCTTTAGGCAGGTTGAGCTGCTCCAGAAGGGTTTCATCCTCAATCCGGATTAAAATATCAACAAGTGCATTCCCAATGCCGAGAATTTTCTTCATTTTGTACTTTTTTTGCAAATGTAGGCATTCACGGGACATCGCAAAAAGTTTGGTTCAGTTGAAATAAAGAGAGGATTTTTTCGTACTTATTTGGACTATGTATTAATAACATGATTAAAAGACTCATCTATAGTTTCCCTTTACTTTTGTTATCCCTTTCGGGATGCGCACAGAATCAGACAAATATCGAAATGGCTAACAAGAAACTAACGCCTGAAGAAGAACATGTGATTCTTTATAAAGGCACGGAGAGACCCTATTCTGGAACCTATTATAACTTCTTTCAAAGAGGGTCATACATTTGTAAATTATGTGAGGCTCCCTTGTACGAATCCACGGCAAAATTTGATGCCGGTTGTGGTTGGCCTTCGTTTGATGATGAAATCCCCGGTGCTGTTAAACACCAACTGGATGCAGATGGACACCGGACTGAGATTCTCTGTGCAAGTTGCAGAGCACATCTTGGACACGTATTTGAAGGCGAGGGGTTCACTTCAAAAAATACGCGTCATTGTGTCAACTCCATATCGATAGTGTTTGTTCCCGAAAAAAATATTGGGTTAACCGACACGGCAATTTTTGCAGGAGGCTGCTTCTGGGGGGTTGAATATTATCTGCAGAAGGCTTCGGGCGTCATGTCAGTTGAGTCGGGGTACATTGGTGGGAATGTTGAAAATCCCACCTACCAAGAGGTTTGCTCAGGCACCACCGGTCATTATGAAGCAGTCGAAGTGACCTTCGATCCTTCACGGATCAGTTTTGAGGAATTGACAAAACTCTTTTTCGAGATTCATGATCCTACGCAATATAACCATCAGGGTCCTGATGTAGGAGAGCAATACCGGTCTGCAGTTTTTGTCCGAAATGAAGATCAAAAAGAGATCACTGAAAAACTCATTGGGATTCTGAAAGAGAAAGGGTTTAAGGTTGTCACCGAGGTCAAGCCGGCATCAGCATTTTATAAAGCAGAGAACTACCACCAGGACTTTTACGAACACAAAGGCTCCACGCCCTATTGTCACGGCTATACCAAGAGGTTCTAGAAACAAAGATTGAAAAAATAACCTGTTATTGCTACTTTTCATAATTTTGAAGAGTGGCTTCAGATCCCCATACCAATATCCCGGCCCGGTTCAAAACCTGGAACTTCCCTCTGATCATGCAGGGATGGATTTTTTTCCTGGTAATTCTCTTTTTTCAATTGATCTGGGAAAATTTTGAAAACGAAATTGATACGTTCCCACCTCTTGCCTTCATCAGTGATTCGATTGGAGGTTTCTTGCTGACTATCACCCCAAAAATAGTCAATCCCTTTGTTGAAGGCGATATTATCCAGGATGGCACTAGTCTGATCCTGCCAAACGGGCTGTATATAAATTATTTTTTTTCTCTCTCTGGGGTTAAGCAGATGTGTCTGGTAATCAGCCTGATCGTTATTGCCCAGGGAGCCTGGAAGAAAAAGGCATGGTTTATCCCTTTCGCCCTTATAATTATCCAGATCACTGTTCTTGTCCGATTTTTCGTATTAACTCTCAATTGTACGGCTTACCCCGAACGGTTGAATCTGTTGAAAAATGTTTTCTTTGCGCCTCTTTTCTATTTTGAAATACTGATAATATGGATGGTCTGGGTACTGCTTATTGCAAAAACTGCCAGCCTGAGAAATTATAATTCGTCCAGCAAAAAGAGTTAATTACCGGCACTCCGTAGCTGTGGCACCTTGATTTTGTCATCTTTCGACAAACCGGATAACACTTCGATTTTAATTCCATCCGATAATCCGGTTTTTATCATCCGCTTTTCATACTGTTGTGGGCCAACTTCCACCTCCACAAACGTTGAATCATTTTCAAACTGTAACAGGCTCTCATTGATCGCCATCACCTCGTTTGCCCGCTGGAGCACGATGTCGGCATTGGCACTGTATCCGGCCCGGATGAACTGGTCGGTTTTCAAATCTACATCAGCTTTGATTTCAAACTGTACAGCACCGTTTTCCAACACGCCTTTGGGAGCAATATATTTTAACGTAGCATCAAATGTGTCGTTCTCAATCGCCCCCACCATCAACAAAAGAGGCATGCCTGGATTGATCTTCCCTACTTCCGTCTCATCAACCTTTCCCTGAAAGATCATATCACCTACATCGGCAATAAAAGCAATGGTTGTACCTGGATTGAAATTATTAGCTTCGATCACCGAGCTTCCTACTTTTACCGGCACATCCAGTACCATCCCATCAATGGTAGAGGTGATCAGGGTATTTGTCGCAGCGCCCGATTTTTTTGTTGCCCCCTCCCTGACAAGGTCCAGGTTGGCTTCAGCTGCCGATAATTCTTGCTGCGCATTGCGGTAGGTTACCTCTGCCTGCTGGAATTCTGATGCAGAGATCACTCCACCATTTTTTAGCTTCTCCTGGCGGTTGAAATTCAGTTTGGCATCATCAAAGGAGATCTTAGATCGTTCCATCCTGCCTTCCGCATTGTTCAGGTTGACCAAATCGGGAATAATCCTGACTTTGGCGAGAACATCTCCCTTCTTCACCTTCATACCAGGCTCTACATAAACCTTTTCAACAATTCCGGAAACTTTGGGCTTGATTTCGATCTCCTCACGTGGAATCACAGAGCCGGTAGCCACAGTCTTCTTGATAATATCGGTAGTAAAAGGCTGCTCTGTTAAATAGACAACCGGCTTCTCCTTCGACTTATTGTAGAGATAATATAGTGTGATACCGAAAGCCGCCAGAATAATCACTAGTACAGCAATCCGGATAATTTTCTTTGTTACACTCGTCTTTTTCATAAACTTTGATTTCGCTATTTTCTTGTTATTAATCCATTTCCATCACCTCATCGGTATGGTCGGGGCATCCCCCCGACCCTACTGTTCATACCTCAATGCATCTATCGGCTTTACCGCCACCGCCCGTCTTGCCGGAATAAATCCTGCAAATGCTCCCGAGAATACCAGGATTGTAAGCGCAATCATTGCAACCCTGAAATCGACACCTGGCTGATAAAACATCTCCGTGTCGGTACCTGAACTCTCCATGGCGAAATTCACCAGTTCGAGAAGTCCGACACCAACCACCAAACCGAAATAACCAGCAAAGGTTGTCAGAACAACGGCTTCCGTAATGATCTGACTGATTATTTTTAAAGGGACCGCTCCCAGAGCCCGTTGAATGCCAATCTCTTTGGTACGTTCCTTTACCACAACAAGCATGATGTTACTCACCCCGATAATTCCGGCAATAAGCGTTCCTATCCCGACAATCCAAACCAACACCCTGATACCCATAAACAAGCCCTGGAATTTCCTAAATTCCTGTTCGAGGTTGAAATGGCCTATAGCCCTGTCGTCAATAGGGGCAACTCCATGACGCTGCTTCAGGATCTCAATTGCCTTCTCTTCAACAACACTTACAGAAATCCCGTCTTTCGTAGTAATCCCGAAAAAACCTACTCTATTGCCATAATTATAAGTTTTCTGGAGCGTGGTAAAAGGCATATAGATATTCTGGTTTTCACGCTCCGCCTGTTCTCCGTTTCGTTTCGATTTGAATATGCCCACCACTTTAAAGTATACTCCCTGTACCTGAATGTATTCGCCGAGAGCATCTTCATCTTTGCTAAAAAGGAGCTCCTTAACCCGCGTTCCTATTACGACAACTTTCCGCTTATCCTGGATGTCCAGATCATTGATCAGCCTCCCCTCAGAGATATAAAGAGGATCTATCAGAAAATATTCGGGGTATTCTCCCATAATGGAAAAAGATCCCGCTTTTAATCCCCTCATCACATTATCAGAAGCGAAAAAATCGCCTCCGCGGATGCGTGGAGCGAGGTATTTGATCTCAGGGATAGAATTCCGCAGTGCCGTAGCATCGTCGTTGTCGTAGCTGAACCGTCGTCCTCGTGGGAATCCCTTATAGGGAACTGTTGTCTGCTGAGTCCAGATGAATACACTGTTGGTAGCCATGTCGGCAAAATTCCTGGATACCGAATTTTCCAATCCGTTTCCCGAACCAAGCATGATGACCAGCATAAAAATTCCCCAGAAGACACCAAATGCTGTAAGGAACGTCCTCAGCTTATTGGACTTCAGTACATGATAAATCTCCTGCCAACGGTCAAGGTCAAACATACAGGTTCAAGGTTTCAGGTTTCAGGTTTCAAGTTTCAGGTTTTGGGTTAAAAATTTACTTCGTACTTCTAACTTCTGACTTACGTTCTAACTTCTAACTTCTGACTTCTAACGTCCTTATTCATCTCTCAGCGCCTCGATCGGTTTGATTCTCGCAGCTTTCCTCGCCGGGAACAATCCAGCCAGGGTTCCGGCAACAATCAGGAGGATCGTGGCTCCAACAGCAATCGAGAAATTGGCTTCAGGGCTTCTGAAAAAATCAATCTCAGGAAGGTTCCTGGATATAACTTCCAGAAGTCCAATTCCAAGGACCAGGCCAACATACCCCGCAAATCCGGTAATAACAATGGCTTCGCGCAGGATCAGGCTGATAATCGAAAATGGCGTTGCACCCAGCGCTTTTCTGACTCCAATTTCTTTGGTCCGCTCTTTTACGGAGATCATCATGATATTACTAACTCCTACAATCCCTGCTATGATGGTTCCGATACCAACAATCCAGATAAAAAGACGGATTCCCATAAAGAGTCCCTGAAATCTCCGGAAGTCTTCGCTTTTGTTCCAGATCGAAACAGCCCGTTCATCTTTGGTATCAAATGTATGTTTCTTGGCAAGTAAATCTCGTGTCTGATCAACCATCAGGTCTACCTCTTCAACGGAGGCATCCCCGGTTGTCAGGGAGATCTGGCTGATGACATTCTGTCCGCTGAAAACACGTTGTGCGGTAGAGATGGGTATATAAATGCGACGTAATTCGCTGTCATCACGTCCAAAATCCCTGAAAACTCCAATAACCTTAAAGAGCACTCCGTTGATATTGATATATTTCTCCATCGCAATTGAATCGGCCCCCTTGAAAAGATCTTCTTTTACTTTCTCTCCGATGACAGCAACTTTACGGTATTCATTGATATCGAGGTTATTCAAAAAGCGACCCTGGATCATTTGGACCTCTTTGATGTAGCCATAATCGGGATGGCAAGGCGAGAGGTAGAAAGAACCGTATTCATTTTTATAAGAGGTGATGGTATTACCCAGAAACATGCGTGAAGAAATGTATTCGTGATCCCTGATGTATGCTTTAAGGAGGTTATAATCATCATTGGTGAATCGAATCATGCGACCAGCCTGCAAACCTTTGTACTCCTTACTGGTCATCCCGCTGCTGATCCAGATTCCGTTATTCGCGCCGCCCCTAAACTGATCGGTGACTCCGTTTTCCAGCCCCTTCCCCGATCCAAGTAGAACGATGAGCATGAAAATACCCCAGGCTACGGCAAAACCGGTGAGAAATGTACGCAGCTTGTTTTTCTGGATCGTACTATATATCTCCTGCCATTTGTCGAGTTCGAACATGGATCAGGCGACTTTTTCGTACTTCTGGCTTCGTACCTGAATTCTAACTTCTGACTTCTGACTTCCCACTTCATTTACCACGATTTCCTGTATCATCCCGTCGATGATCCGGATGGTTTTCTGGGTGCGGCGGGCGATATCGAGCTCGTGGGTAACAATGATCATCGTGATACCTGTTTTGTTGATCTCGGTGAGCAGGTCCATCATCTCCTGGGATGTGACCGAGTCGAGAGCACCTGTCGGTTCGTCGGCAAGAATCACCTTGGGATTTGTAATCAGGGCCCGTGCAATCGCAACACGCTGTTTCTGGCCTCCCGAAAGTTCACTTGGCAGGTGATGCGCCCACTCCTTCAATCCCAGCTTGTCGAGGTACTCCATAGCGATCTTGTTGCGTTTTCTACGGGGAACCTTCTGGTAATAAAGCGGTAACGCCACGTTTTCCATCGCATTTTTAAAGGATACAAGGTTGAATGACTGAAATACAAAACCCAGCATCCTGTTGCGTAACAAAGCTGCTTTCCGTTCATTCAGGTGCTGAATCTTTTTTCCGTCGAGGAGGTATTCACCCTCATCGTAATTATCAAGGATTCCGAAAATATTCAACAGGGTTGATTTCCCTGATCCCGATGGCCCCATGATGGAGATCATTTCCCCCTCTTCAATATCAAGGTTGATCCCCTTCAGCACGTGAAGGTTATTTTGGCCATTGGTATAGGATTTATGTATGTTACGTATATTGATCATGGAAATATTATTTTTCAACTTGTAAGACTCATTTCTTCCAAAAAAGTTACATGATTAATAACGTAAAGTTCCCGGATTCGGTATTATATCTGAAAAGAATTAGATGTACAGCTATTCCCCGCCGATAAAACCCTGATAAAACAAGATTTATGTGGATAATTTTTGTACCTTTGCGCCCCCAAAAACGGATCTATGACACTGAATAAACTTCGAAATATCGGGATTGCAGCTCACATTGATGCCGGCAAAACCACCGTAACTGAGCGGATTCTCTTCTTCACTGGTACCACGCGCAAAATGGGTGAAGTGCATGATGGCCAAGCGACGATGGACTTTATGAAACAGGAGCAGGAGCGCGGAATTACCATTGCTTCAGCAGCCATCACCTGTACCTGGAAAGATTACCAGATCAACCTTATCGATACCCCCGGACACGTCGATTTCACCGTAGAGGTGGAGCGCTCCCTTCGGGTTATCGACGGCATGATCGCTGTTTTTTGCGCCGTTGGAGGCGTTGAACCACAAAGTGAAACGGTTTGGAACCAGGCCGACCGCTACCGGGTACCCAGGATTGCATTCGTCAACAAAATGGACCGTACCGGAGCCGATTATTGTGCCGTTGTAGATCAAATGAACAAGTACCTGGATGCCAATGCGTTTCCCTTCCATATTCCGATCGGAGAAGAAGAGACGTTCAATGGAATCTGTGATATCATTGAACGAAAAGCATATATGTTTAACGAGACCGACAGGATTGAAACTGAAATCCCGGAGGAGTATAAAGCCAAATGCGAGGAGGCACGTGCCAAACTGGTCGAGAAGGTTGCCGAGTTCAATGATGATATTATGGAGCTCTATTTCGATGAGAAGGATGTTCCTGCAGAGCTGCTGAAACGCGCTTCCCGGGACGCTACCCTGAAGCTGCTCATCACTCCCGTCTTTTCAGGTGCTGCCTACAAGAACAAAGGCGTTCAGCTTCTCCTGGATGCCGTGATCGACTACCTGCCTTCGCCTGTTGATGTAGGAGCCGTGGTTGGTATCGATCCCGACGACAGCGAGAAAACACATACCTGTCATCCCTCCCCAACCGAACCCTTTTCAGGACTTGCGTTCAAACTGATTCACGATCCTTTCGTCGGCCAGCAAACCTTCACACGGATCTTCTCAGGCACTCTGAAAAGCGGCATGCAGGTGTTCAACTCCACCAAAGGCAAGTATGAACGAATCGGACGGATTCTGAAAATCCGTGCCAAAGAGCGGGAAGAGGTCTCTGAAGCCGGCCCTGGCGACATCGTTGCCCTGATCGGAATGAAGTTCACCAAAACCGGTGATACACTATGCAGTGAGGAGCATAAGATGCTCCTTGAATCGATTCATATTCCGCCCGCCGTTATTGAACTGAAGATTGCCCCGGCAAAACGGGCTGATCAGGCTAAATTGGGCGAAGCCCTTGCCAAGCTGGCAAATGAAGATCCCTCGTTTCACATCCGTTATGATGACGAAACCGAGGAATCGGTTATTTCAGGAATGGGAGAACTTCACCTGGAGATCATCATCGACCGGTTAAAGCACGAGTTCAAGGTGGATGCCGTGGTGGGAGAACCTGCCGTAGCGTTCCGTGAAACCATCACTATGGAAGTGGAATCAAATTACAAACACTCCAAACAAACCGGTGGTAAAGGCCAGTTCGCTCAAACGGTATTAAGAATTGAACCGAACGAAGGTAAAGGGTATGAATTTTCTGACAAGATCAAAGGCGGATCCATCCCCATTGAATATATCCCCAGCGTAAACAAAGGGATTCAGAAGACTCTGGAACGTGGCCTCCTGGCCGGATACCCAATTGTAGATGTCAAAGTGGTCCTGCTGGATGGTAATTTCCACCCGGTCGACTCGTCCGACATGGCTTTCCAAACCTGCGGCTCCATCTGTTTCAGGCATGGTTTCATGAAAGCGAATCCGATCCTGCTGGAGCCGGTGATGAAGGTCGAAGTCAATACGCCGGATGAATATATCGGTGATATTGTCAGCAACCTGAACCGCCGTCGCGGAAAAATTGAAGCGATGCGCCGGTACCGGAAAGGAGCCCAGAAAGTCCTGTGTTTTGTTCCCCTGATGGAGATGTTCGGCTATGCAACGCAACTCCGTAACCTCTCCAGCGGCAGGGCCAACTATTCCATGGAATTTTTTGAATACCAGGCGCTCCCGAAAGGAACACAAGAAGAGGTGCTGAAAAAAGTACGTGAGAAGTAAGAGGGACGAGGGACGAAGGACGAGGGATGCGTTGTAACGGTTATCTTTTTCTGCGGATGAACCCTGCAGGTTTTTTCTTCGGGTTGTATTCAGGCGCTTCGCCGAACTGGGTTGGGACTGCTCCTTTGTGAACCGGTTTTCCGAGTAATTTTTCGATCTCCCCGAATTTCCATTGTCCGTCGGGATTGATGAAGGTAATGGCGACGCCTGATGCAGCAGCCCGGGCTGTACGGCCGATGCGGTGAATGTAATCCTCGGCATCGTTCGGCACATCGTAGTTCATCACCATGTCAATATTTTCCACATCGATCCCTCGCGAAACAACATCGGTTGCAACGAGCACCTGGATCTCTTTGTTCCTGAATCCTTGCATAACCTTTTCACGCTCTTTTTGCTCCAGGTCAGAGTGGATCTCCTGTACTTCAAGACCCGATTTTTTCAACTCACGGCTAAGCAATTTCGTGCTGCTCTTGGTGGAGCAGAAGATTAAGATCGTCCTTCCTTTTGAGTTACCGAGCAGGTATTTCACCAGCGGCAACTTCTGCGTGTCGTAAACGGAATAGGCCAGCTGTAGAATCTTCTCGGCAGGTTTGGAAAGAGCAATATTGATATAGGCAGGATCATTGAGAATCTTTTTTGAGAGGTTCCTGATATCGGGAGGGATGGTAGCGGAGAAAAGCAGTGTTTGTCTCACCTTCGGCACATGAGAGATGATCTTCATGATGTCGTCGTGAAAACCCATATCCAGCATCCGATCGGCTTCATCCAACACCAGATATTTGAGGGTGGAGAAATTCACATACCCCATGTTGAGGTGGGCGATCATCCTGCCTGGTGTGCAGACAACAACGTCCACGCCTCC
Organism: uncultured Prolixibacteraceae bacterium; assembly: GCA_964642545.1. Lineage (GTDB taxonomy): Bacteria > Bacteroidota > Bacteroidia > Bacteroidales > FEN-979 > QYOJ01. Next base: position 98,689 of record CAZXQU010000002.1, read on the forward strand.
CATCAGGGCTACCTTTTCGCGGGTAAATGTAGCTCCGTCGGTCCCGCCGTAGATGGGCACCGAGGATACAGAAGTAAAATAGGAAAGCCCCTCCATGTGCTGGTCGATCTGTACGGCCAGCTCCCTAGTGGGGACGATAATCAGCGCCTTGATGCCGATACCGCCATCCTCCTGCAGGATGCGGTTGGTGATGGGTAAAAGGAAGGCCGCCGTTTTTCCGGTGCCCGTTTGGGCCGAACCGATCAGGTCCTTGCCCTCTGAGATGATAGGGATGGCCTGTTCCTGGATAGGGGTAGGTATGGTAAATCCGAGTGAATCGATCCCCTCTAGTACACGGGGCTCAAATCCGAAGTCAGTGAAATTCAATGTGTTTTTGGAATTAATGAATGGAAAATTTTTGCAAAGATACGCTCTTTTTCCCGATTATCTCTTCCTGTACGACAAACGAAGAAGTGATGGGAAGACAAAAAGGAGTAAAGGCATGGCCACCAGAAAGCCCCCGATGACGGCGATAGCCAGCGGTTGCTGCATCTGTGCTCCCAAACCGATCCCCAGGGCCAGGGGGGTCAGGGCCAGGATGGCCCCGATGGCCGTCATCAGCTTCGGTCGGATGCGCAGGGAGATGGCGTAGTTGATCGATCGGTCCACATCGCCTGTTGCCTTGTAAGTGGTCATGAACTGGTTTACTGTGAAGATGGCATTTTCGGCAATGATTCCAACAATCATGATGATGCCTGTATAGCTCCCCACATTCAGCTGGATGCCGGTCAGGAAGAGTAGCCAAACGGATCCGCCAATACCCAGCACCGAAATAAAGATGATCAGCAGAGGGATCCTCCAATCGCGGAAGAGGAAGAGCAGTACGGCGAAAACGAGCAAGATGGCGGTAATCAGGATAATCAGCAGTTCCCTGAATGAGGATTGCTGTTCCGCGTAGGTACCTCCGTAAATGATGTAATATCCGGCAGGCAGTGCAAGTTTTTCGGTCAGGCTCTGTTTGACTTCGCCGATCGCTCCGCCAAGGTCCCGTTTATCCAGCCGGGCGGTGACGGCAATGTTCGACTTCAGGTCATCCCGGGTTATCTCAGGATTTCCGCCGGAAATCCGGATATCGGCAAATTCGGAGAGCTGCCGGTATGAACCGTCGGGCGTGAAGATAAATTGTCTTTTGATCTTCTCCAGGCTGTTCTCCCGGAAGTCGGAAAAGCGCATCCGGATCTGCAGAATCTGCTCCTTCTCCTGTACTTCTCCAACGATGGTCCCCTCGTTGAATGCGGTCACCTGGTCCATGAAACCGGCCGGGGTCAGGCCAAAGCGTGCGAGTTTCTCCATATCCGGTACGATGGAGATGGTAGGACCGTCGACGATGATTCCGCTCTGCACATCCTCCACACCCGGGATCTCCTGAAGCAGCGACTGGGTCTGCAAGGCCAGCTCCTGGAGGGTTGACTGGTCGGTCCCAAAGATCCGGATCTCAACGGGTTGGGGCCTCCCGATCAGGTCACCAAGAAGGTCGGCGATCCGTTGACCGAATTCGATGTTCAGGGCCGGTTCTGTGGCAGATACCTCATTCCGGATTTCGGCAATGACCTCTTCCGTCGTCTTTTTCGTTCCCTGCTTCAGCTGGATCAGGTAGTCCCCTTCGTAGGGCGGGATCACCCCGGAAGCCATTGAGATGCTGGAGGCCATGTTGGTTCCGGTCCGGCGCATATAGGTTTCCACATCGGGGTGGCTGATCACGATCCGATCCACCTCCCGGAGAATAGCATCAGAGGCATCCAGGGATGTACCCGGCGGGGCAAGGTAATCCAGCACGATAGATCCTTCGTCGAGAATGGGGAGGAAGCCTGTCTGCAGGCGGGGAATGATCCAGAAGGTGCTGCCGGCCAGCAGGAGGACAAACCCAAAGGCATACCAGGGCTTATTGAAAAACCAGATGAGCCAGGTGAGCCTCTGTTTCGTCTGTCCCTTTTTTTCGGTTTCAATCCTGGCCAGTGTGCGTTTCGATGGCTTGTAGCCAAAGAGCAGGTGCAGAGCCGGCAAGCCAATCCATGTAACGAGGAAGGAGCAAACCAAGGTGATCTCCATGGTAAGTGTCAGCTCGCGGAAAAAGCTTCCTGCCACCCCGCTCATCAGCACAAAAGGTAGAAAAATGACGATAGTGCTCAGCGAAGATCCCACCATGGCCGGAAGCAATCCGTGGATGGTTTCCTTCACCACTTCGTTCTTGGTCTTATCGGGGTTCTCCTCGTGGATGCGGTGAAGCTGTTCGATGATCACGATGGCATCGTCGATGATCAGACCGATGGAGGCGGCGATGGCGCCGAGCGACATGATGTTCAGCGTGATCCCGGTGAGGTGCAGGGCAATAAACGTAAGTGCCAGGATGACCGGGATGATCAGGATGATCTGCATACTTGCCCGGAAAGAGTGGAGGAAGAAGATCACGACGAGCATGGCCAGGAGGAGACCAATGTAAATGCTCTCCAGCACGCTGTCGATTGATTTCGTGACAAAAAGTGATTGGTCGTAGTAAGGCCTGAGAACCATTCCTTCGGGAAGCTGCTGCCGGATCTCTGCAACTTTTTGCTTCACCTGGCCGGCGAAATCAATCAGGTTGGTCCCCTGTTGTTTCACCAGGTCGATGATCACGGCATCATGGCCATTGGCATTGATCCGGATGAACTCCTGACGCTCCTGGAGTGAGACCTCCGCAATATCCGAAAGGCGTATGATCCGCTCCCCGTCATTCCTGACCACCAGATCCTTCAAATCTGTCAACCGTTTGATCCGGGTGTCGGTGATGGTCAGGTAAAGACGCCGGTAATCCGACAACAATCCGTTCGACTCGATGAAATTCGTGGCAGCCAGGGTCTCCTCCAGCTCCTTCGGTGTCAACCCGAGTGAAACCATTTTCAACGGATCGGGCTTGATCACGAACTCTTTGGTGCGGCCACCCCTGACCACCACGTTGGAGATTCCCGGTATTTCTGAGAATCGGGGTCTGATCAGGTACATCGCTTCATTCTTCAGCTCCACCTGCCCGTGATTGTCGCTCTCCAGCGTATATCCGATCACCGGATAAATATTCTGGCTCATCGCCTCCACCACGATCTCAGTTCCCACAGGCAAGCTGTTCTTGATCTCGTGGATCCGCGACTCCAGCTGAACCTTGGCCATGCCGATGTCGATGCCCCAGTCGAAAAAGGCTTCGATGGTGCAGCTCCCCCGGTTGGTGGAGCTTCGTACGGTTTGAATCCCGTTCACCCGTTTGATGGCGATCTCCAGGGGTTGGGTCACGGTAATCATCATCTTGTCTACCGGCTGATCCCCATTGTCGGCAATGATGGTGATCTTTGGAAAGGTGACATCGGGGAAGAGGGCGGTCTGCATCCTCCGGTAAGAGTATACCCCGGCCAACAAGGCTACGACCAGGACAAAGAAGATCGGCTTCAGGAACAACCGGTAATACTCCTTCTTATTCATCTGCCTCGTGGTTGGTGACCTGAACGAATGCCGTGTCTCCCAGGCCGTAATTTCCGGTTGCAAGGAAAAGGCTCCCCTCTCCAAAAGAAGGTTTAAGGATCTCCACACGGTCTTCGTCCGTGATCCCAATCGTTACCGGAACCTTTACTGCTATTGTGTCATTGATCAGTTCCATCACCCAGAAATGCTGCATGATCTCATCGGCCAGCACACAACTACGGGGAAGAGTGACAGCGTTTGGATGGACTACAGCAGGAATCATGACCGTGGCCAGGAGGTGCTCCGGGATTCCGGAATGGTCGCCGGGTGTTACAATGAATTGTTGGGTTTGGGATTTCGGGGATACATAAGGCAACCGGGCGGTGATCTTTCCGCTGATTTTTCTCCCGTCGGGAAGCCGTAGCCAACAGGAGCTATTCACCTGTACACTCCCGATCTGCTCAAACGGAACTTCAAGGATGAATACCAGACTGGAGGGAATGGCAATGATTCCGAGGTTGTCGCCTTCCTGGACAAAATCCCCATCGGGATGATCGAGCTCAGTCACGATCCCAGCAACACCTGCACGCACCCTGATCAATCCTGAGAATGCCAGGGGATGAGCCGTATCCATGGCAAGTGCTGTTGCTTCCCTCGTTTTCAGCGTGAAAAGCTGTTGGCCTTTCGTCACATGTTCGCCCTGTTCTACATGGGTCTCCTGCACAAAGGCTGCAGCCGGAGATTTGATTGCCGCAATATCCAGAAACTTGGAAACGGCCTGCAATTCCATGGTTTCGGCCATCGTTTGGTTCCTGATCCCGGAAACCGATACCGGGATCTTCACCCTGATGGTCTCTTGCTGCTCGTCCATCGGAGAATGGCATCCGGGGAGGAAAAGGAACGCCAGAAGGGTGAGGACAGGCCAGATGGGATTTCGTGGATTCATGGGCATGGATTATTGATTCCAGTAATTGATTTCATTGATGATTTGCAGGATTTTTACTTCGCTCTGTCTTTGTTTATTGCTGATCGTGAGGTAGTTCCGCAAGGCCATCAGGTAATCGGTCATGGAGACGGAACCGTTGTTCAGCAGTAGCTTTTTCTGCCGGATCACGGTTCCGGCAAGCTCCAGTTGCTTCGTCAGCTTCGGGATCATCTCCTGCGAACTCTTCAGCTCCTCGGTCAGTTGCCACACCTGCTCATCGTGCTGGTTCCTGAAATAGGATTCGTACACCTTGCGGCTATCCTCCCTGAAGCTGAGTTTCCTGTAATTCAGCAGGCGCTGTTTTCCATCAAACACAGGCAAAGAAAAATTGAGACCCAGGCTGATTCCCAGGTTTTTATAAACATCTTTCGGAACGTTGTTCACAATACCGGCGTCGGCCTGCCAGGAGACGGCCGGGATATATTTCAGGTCAACCTGCTTTCGCTCGTTATCGATCACGAGGCTGTCAAGCACATACCTGTAAAAAAGCGGCGACTTGACTGTCTCTCCGACTGTTTTAAGTTGTAAATCGGGCTTGGCCAACATGACCACCGCTTTTTCAGAGATGCCGCAGAGAATGTTCAACGCACTGATTGCCTTGCGGAATTCCACCTGCAGGGTATTGAGATCCAGCTCCAGGGACTGCACCTCCACCTGGAAAGAGAGGTATTCTGTTTGGCTGTAATACCCCTGTTCGGCCAATCGTCTCAACAGCGAATCCTCCTCCTGCATATAGGTCTGGGCCCGCTTATAAAATTCGATGTCGTTCTGGATAATAAACGCGGAAAGATATTGGTCTGTGATCAGTTTTTTCAACTCTTCCCCGGCTAGCATGGAAGAGTTGGTGATCACCTCGTCAAGCAGGCCTACCCGGGCATACCCGGTGCGTAAGCTCTTCCGGTTGAAGAGAGGCTGGGATATATTGAGCGTTGAAATGAAGTTCCCTCCGTTGGTGATGGCTTCACTGTATCCCCAGTTGTTGATAACCGGCGCATAATAGAGGTTGCCTGTCAGCGATACGGTGGGCAGCAGTTGCTGAGCCCTGATGATGAGGCTGTCGGTCCTGTTGGAAGAGAGTTGATTACTCAGGTCCCGGAGGTACGGGCTGTGGGTGTTCCCCTGATCCAGGTAATAGTCAAGGTTCCTCTCCTGGGCCCAACCCGAGAAAAGGCAAAAAAAAATTCCGGTAAAAAGAAAAACGAAACGCATGAATCTGTGGCAATGCACTTCAAAGGTAGTTGATTTGTTATTCCTGAAGCAATTATTACTACATTTACACAACGGATCTTGCTCATGAAAGCTATTCTTTCCCTCATCGTTTCCATCCATTTCCTGGCAGGAGTGATCTTCCTCCCCGGAGAGAATTTCAACATGGCCGACCAGATCCCGGTACTGCTCAGCAAATTCAAACAGGAAAACGGATCGCTGGCTTTGGGAGAATTCCTCGAAGAGCAGTTCCTTGGGGCCTATTGCGTTCCCGAATCTCCAGAGAACGATCCGGAAGAGCCATTTGAAAAAGAGCAGAACCCAGTTCCCTTCAACCTCTCTATTTCGGCGCCGATTGTCTTTGTCTTATCAGGTCAACTGAACCTGGACCTTTTTCCATCGGGCATGATCAATGTACCTATACCCTACCTGAAGAATTATCAGAGTATCGATCTTCCTGCAGTTTTTCATCCGCCGAGACCGACCTGTTCTTAACGATTCATACCTGATAATTTTTCTTTACACACAATTTAATCCTATAACACATGAAAAATATTCTTTTTCTGCTGGTGGCATTATTTGTCACAGGCGGAGTTGCAACAGCACAAAAACTGACAGTCGATAAAGTCCCTGCAGAGGTTCGTCAGGCCTTCATGAAAAAATTCCCGACGGTATACAACTATACATGGGAGATGGAGGATCAGAACTATGAAGTATCCTTCAAACTCGATGGCAAGGAGGCTTCAGCCAATTTTGACGCCACCGGTGCATGGCTTGAGTCAGAGTTTGAGATGAGTAAATCTGACCTTCCTCAGGCAATTACAGACGCCATTCAGCGGGATTTCCCCGATTTTAAAACCGAAGAGGCCGTAAAGGGCGAAACTCCGGAGAAAGGAACTTTCTTCGAGGTGAAAGTTGAAAAAAGCGAGGAGGAGTATGAAGCTACCTATTCCGAATCCGGGACACTGCTCGAAAAGAAGCTGATCAACGAGGAAGAGGAAGAGAAAGACTAGCTTCACATTTTGTAGCAATGTAAACTTGTAGGGGTTACCGAGTTGGTAACCCCTACTGTTTTTCCCGGTTACCTTTCCTGTTTTTTAAATGCCTGAAGCTCATACTCCATTTTGTTTTGTTCATTTTCCGGTATTTTTTTTATATTTGGGTGATCACACTGTGAGATTGTTTCACCCAAATCAAATTCCATGAAAAAATCAGCTATCCCTTTCCTGTTTTCAGGAATTCTGTTGATTACCGGGTATGGTCTTTTCAGTCACTTTTCCGGCAATCAGAACCAGTCGACAGACAAATCCTCCGAGGAGATCGGGCAGGAAAAGATGCCCGAAGCTCTTTTGTTGCCATTTATGGCCGATCTCCAGGTGATGAAGCTTCGGAACCCAGAAACAGGTAAAATTCCGGTCGGGATCCGCAGCCGGGAGTTGGAATATACAGCCGGATTGCCCATAAACGAAACTTCCCGCGGCCAGGATTGGAATTGGCGTGGTCCTTCAAATATTGGCGGCCGGATGCTTTGTGTTGCCGTGGATCTGGAGGATGAAGAGCACCTTCTTGCAGGAAGTGCTTCGGGTGGAATGTGGCAGTCGATGGACGGCGGGAGCAACTGGTCAAAAGCAACCTCGCCGGATGCCGAGCAAAGTGCAACCTGTATCCGCCAGGATTCTCGTCCCGGGCACCGCACAACCTGGTATTACGGTACTGGTGAAATGCTGAGTACCACCAGCCGGAATATCAGCACGAATGTGCGTACACTTGGTATCGGGAACGGAATTTATAAATCAGTCGACAATGGTAACACATGGAAGCCGCTCGCCTTTACCCAGGGTGGTTCTCATAGCGCTCTAAGTGAAATTTTTCAGGGCATCTGGCGGATAGTTACCGACCCGGTGACACTAGATAAAGACATTGTATATGCGGCATGCTATGGAGCCATTATGCGGAGTGCCGACGGCGGATTGACCTGGCAGTTGGTGCTGGGCGACCTTGAAAACAAATCCTTCGGGACCGATATTGCCATCACATCAAGCGGAACCCTGTATGCCATCCTGGGAAGCTACGGATGGGGTATTGAGCCTCCCGGCCATGCAGGTGTTTGGCGCTCCACCAACGGGTTAAACTGGACGAATATCACACCGGCTGGATTTCCCAACGACAACCGTGCCAGCCGGCTGGTTATTCCTCCATCAAACGAACTGGCGCTTTATGTGCTCACCGAGTCCCAATCTCCCGATCTGAATCCCTTCAACGGATATGCCAATTCCATCAACACCTTCTGGAAAATGACCTGGGATCCCGCTGCCGATTCGGCCATCTGGGAAAACCGTACGACCGGAACTCCGGGAGGAGGAAGCGGCAGCATCAACGATTTCCCATTCTCTTTCGTGAGTTATGGCGGCTATTGCTTCACCCTCGGTGTCCACCCTCAAAATGAAGATGTGGTAATCATCGGCGGAATGAATCTCTACCGGTCGGAGAACGGATTCTCCGATTCTCTTCAGACCTCCTTCATGGGCGGGTATCCCTTCGACATGGATTCCCTCCATGCGCTTCATCCCGATATGCACGGAATGGCCTTTCTCCCTTCCGATCCGGATGTCATGTTCGTCTCCTGCGATGGGGGTATTTACATCACTTACAACAATATGGCAGATAGCGCTGCAATGTATTGGGACAGGTTGAACGATAAACTGACTACCACCCAGTTTTACTCTGTTGCCATCGACCACGGAGGCTCAGGTGACGACTGGATCCTCGGCGGATTGCAGGATAATAACTGGTACTATACCGTGACGGATGATCCCTCAGAATTCTGGTTCAATATTGATATTTGTTACGACGGATTTGCCTCCTACATTGCACCGGATTGGGAATACAGCGTGATTTCGGCGTACAGCGGAAATATCTGGACCAGCCGGTTTGACACAGGGATGCATACCGTTGACATATTCCCCCAGCTTCCGGATACCCTTTTGAAGTTCTACGACCCGGTAATGGGGTCCAACTCCCTGTTTCCCTTCTATCAGAATTTTGTGTTGGATCCAAACAATAATGAGACGTTTTATCTGCCAACGATCACAAGCATCTGGCGAAAAGCAAACCTAAAAGCTGCAGCGTACGACAGTTCTCAACGAAATGCGGGGTGGGAGCACCTGAACAATGTGGACGTTGGGGATGCCTCAGAGATCAGCTTTATCACCGTGTCGAAAAATCCTGCTAACCGCCTCTATTATGGGACCAATCTGGGACGGGTTTACAGGCTGGATAATGCACATACAGGAAATCCGGTGCCAGTGGAAATTACCAGCGTGTCATTCCCGCAAAACGCATTTGTTGCATGCATTGATGTTGATGAAACAAATGCCAACAACATCATTGTCGTATTCTCCAACTATGAGGTTCAGAGTATTTTTTCTTCGGATGACGGCGGTTCTACATGGGCTCCGCAGGGTGGAAATCTGGAAGAATTCCCCGACGGTTCGGGATCTGGACCCTCCATCCGCTGGGTGAAATCCCTCATCTACGACAAACACCATATCTGGTTTGCCGGAACCTCGGCAGGACTCTATTCAACCACTCAACTGCTGGAAGATTCGACAACCTGGAAAAGGGAGGGTGCAAATTCCATCGGATCGGTGATCATTGACATGATAGATGCCCGTCAATCAGATGGATTTATTGCTGTTGGTACGCATGGAAATGGAGTTTACAGTGCCTGGTACGACCCCGCTGCAGGCATTGAAGATCCGCTATCGGTAATCAATCTGCATATCAGGCAGCTCTATCCGAATCCGACAACGGGAGCTGTTACGGTTGAGGTAGTTTCGGGTAAGGAACAACAGTTGGAGATTAACGTTTATAGCCTTTCGGGGACCAGGAATGGATTACTTTTTAACAGCAGGATAGGGGCTGGGGAAAACATGCTCCATCTCAATCTGAATGGAGTGCCTGCGGGGAGTTACTTTCTCTCCTTCCGGACGGGTACCACTCAGCAAATTCAAAAAGTTGTGGTGGTTAACTGACGATCTGTCTCCTTATAATTTTTTACCATTCGGTTGCAGGCTGATCCCATAAACAAATTGTCCGCATATAAATCCGTTAAAGTCAGCAATGTCGGGAAAGTGCCCCCATCGGCTGAACCCGTATTGTTCTAACAATCTAACACTTGGAGAGTTGATGTCAAGCAAGAAGGCGAGAAGGATTTCCAAGTTGTACTCAGGCGTCATTCCCAGTGCGTATTCCATCAACCGCCCCCCAACTCCCTTGTTGCGGAACTGCCGGTCGATGTAATAGCTGGTCTCTCCCGTTTTCCTGAAGGCCAGGCGTTCTTTCCGGTAGGGACTCAGGGTGATCCAACCCACAACACGACTATTGGCTTCCGCAACGAAGATGGCATATTCAACCCCATCGTGGTTTTCGAGCCAGTTTCTCTGGCTCTCCACTGAGATATGTGTTGTAAAAGCATTGCATCCATCGTCGATGCCTTGGTTGTATATATTAATGACTGCCTGCCAGTCGTCAGGAACAGCCAGACGGATGGTGATTTCATTATTCATAACACATCATTGATTGTTATTCCTGCTCCGTTTGCCGGATGGATCAACGGGAAGGGTAAAATAGAAAGTTGAACCGGCTTCAGGTTTGCTTTCCACCCAAATCTTTCCTCTGTTTTTCTTGATAAAATCCTTGGAAAGGATTAATCCGAGGCCCGTTCCAGTCTCATTTCCGGTTCCTTTTGTCGTGGTTCTTTTATCCAGGATAAAAAGGTTGCTAATAGCACTTTCATTCATTCCGCATCCGTTATCGGCGATTGAAACAGTCACGTCACGACCGCTCTGTCTCTCCACGTTGATAGTCACATCTCCATCGGGATAGGTAAATTTTATCGCATTGGATATCAAATTCCTGATGATTGTATTGATCATATTCCGGTCTCCATAAACAATGACATTTTCCGAGACAGGAACAATCAAGTTTATCCGTTTTGTCTTCGCATTAGGTTCAAACAAGGAGATATTTTCATGGATCAATTCCATCATGTCAAACTTCTCAGGATCAAATGGCAGAAGTCCTTTCTGAGCCTGAGCCCAGGTGAGCAGGTTTTCAAGCAGGTCGATTGTTCGTGTTGAGGATGTTCTTAAACTCATCAGGATCTTTTTTCTCTCCTCATCGGTAAACTCTGAGTACTCTGTGGTCAACAACTCCAGCATTCCCAGGATAGCGTTGAACGGGCTCTTCAAATCGTGTGCTATGATAGAGAAGAAATTATCCTTTGCCTCATTGCTCTCCTGGAGATCTTTCTCCGATTGCCGAAGAGCTCGGGTTCTGATGGCCACCATCTTGGAAAGACTGAGATTGTATCTTCTGCTCACAAAAAGGCGGGTGAGAATAAAGAGCAGGCTTCCAATAAAAGCAATAATAAGCAGGATGAACCACCACTGGAACCAGAAAGGCAGCCTGATCCTGATTGTCCCTGAACATACAGGCTCACTCCAGATACCGAGGGCATTTCGTGCTTTTATGCAGAAACGGTATGTGCCGGGGGCCAGGTTGTTGTACCGGTAGAAATTGCTATGGGCAAAAACCTCTCTCGACCACTCATTATCAAGCCCTTCCAGTTTGCATTGGTAAAAAACCTGTTGCTCGTCGATATAGGATCTGACGGTGAAGTGAAATATGAGGCTGTTCCTGTCGCTCGCCAGTAACTGGTCTTCATATATGTTTAAGGTGTCACTTCCAACTTCGGTAAACACGAGTTTTACAATGGGAGGTGGAATGTTCTTCAAATCATAATCGTATTCAGGACTGAATTTTGTTAAGCCATTATTCGTGCCAAACCAGATATTGTTATCGTTATCCTGGAACCCTGCATCCCGGTTCACCTCCAGTCCCGAAAAACCTTCCTTTATGGTAAACTGGTCAAGTCTCTCCCCGTTCCATCGGGAGGCCCCGTTATCGGTGCCAAACCAGAGACAGCCATGATTGTCCTGCAGCATCAGGTAAACCGGCCGGTCAATGACGAGTCCCTCGTTGTCGACCTTGGTTAAGACTGTGTCGTTGATTGCATACAAACCAGCGGCCGTGCCGGCCCATCCCCGGTTCAGGTTATCAAAAAAAACCGAATAGACATTGCCGGCCAGTGGATTGTCAGAAGATGAAATCGACAAAACACTGTCACCCGAAAGCCGAATGATGCCCCGGCTGAATGATGCCAGATATATTTTGTCATCAGGTCCCTGAAAAATCCTCCTGACGCCGTTGTTGATCAAATCACTCATTGGAGCCTTTTTCACGAACCGGCCATTGGAGAAGAGGAACAATCCGCTGTTGGTGCCTGCATAGATTGAGCCGTCGGATGCAACAAGAACAGTATTGGCGGACCCTTTCAGCCCCTCTGGTTCCCCAAACCACGTTAGTTGCTTCTCTTGTGTGAGACGTGCAATCCCATTTTTAGAGACTGCCATCCACAAATTGCCGGAACGGTCGACATCCATATCCTGCACCCGTGTTTCAAATTCCCCTTTACCTGAAGGGTTTGATAACATGAAGGGTGTAAAACGGATCCCGTCATAATATGTGATCGCTCCGTGATGCCCGAAAATATAATGGTTGGGCGAGATTTCGATAGCCGAAGCGACTTCATTGCTATACAATCCATCCTGTTCGGAATATTGCTGAAACCTCCTGGAAGGAACTTTGGTAATCCCCCTATAGCCTGTTATCCAGAGATTGCCTTCCCGATCGGTTAGCGCGGCTGTGCCACCATTGGTAATCAACCCGCCATTCCGGTCTAACAAGAGAATTTTTCCGGATATTTCCGAATAGTAGTAGACATATATCGGGTTGCCGAAGCAGATATCGCCGTTTCTGTCGACACTAAGGAAACACCGCTTCCCAATATCCTTACTGGGAAGTAAAAAGTTGGAGGTGACCAGATGGAACGACCCTTCGGAGAGATACCCAAGCCAGTTTTCACCCAGTAGCCAGATGGCGGTATCACTCTTTTCCCTGGAAGAGGGGGCGGCTTCAATGGCAAGAATCTCTTTTTCGAGATATGGCGACCGATTAGATTTCCCGGATTCAACCATTCCGTCGCGGATTATCGATAATCCCGATTCGGTAGCAATGTAAATCACGTTTCCTGTGACGGCAATCCCGTTGATCCTGTTACTGAGAAGTCCCTCATCTTTCGTGTATCGTTTCCATTTGCTATCCCGGAAAATGAATGCGCCCGACCTGTTGGTTCCAACTGCCAGCACTAACCTTTCATCCTGGTAAACCACATCAAATGCCGTGTAGTAGGGAGACAATGTTGAAGAGCTGTCGCAGATTGCTTGTTCCCATCTTGCACCGGAAAATTTGAGTATGCACAGTTCTCCGTTTTGGGGTAGAGCCCATAAATTCCCTTTCTGGTCAACAGATAAAAAGGGATACGTTAAGGTTTGTAATCCATCATTCAGGTTGTAGTTGATAAACCGGATGCCAGAATAGCGTGAAATTCCCGTTCGGGTGGCAAACCACATTTCTCCGGCCGAATCCTGAACAACATCAAAAACCATGGAACTCGATAACCCGTCTACTTCCGTGTAACTCTTCGTAAAATAACGCTGGGCCGGAAGGTGAACCCCAATCCCGGATACCAGGAAAAATGTAAGCAGAGATACATTTACCAGGAATCTGATCTTTACGGTTGGTTTATTTAGGAATTTCATTCACATCAAAATGAGTGTAAAGCTACGAAAACATAGCAAACTATAACCCTTGAAAGTAGTGTTTGATCCAGTTATTTCCTTAATTTATCGTCTGAGTTTGATTTAATTCTCTTTTACTATTATACTTTTGTTATCTCATCCATGGCCTTCTCGCAATTCAATCCTACAGCAGCATATCTGGGTGTTGGGATGAATTACACTTCAGCGGAGCTATCAACGATTAACCCTATCTATCTCCCCGACTCAAAAGGCATGTTGTATGACAATGGCCCTTTCGTAACCAACCTTGGCGGTGGGCCCGGCGGAACTGATTACAGTCTTCTCGAAGCTCCCAATACTACCTGGGGATTTGGCGCTCAACTCGCTAACGGAAACCGCTTGGCAGATGATTTTGACGTACCTGCCGGTGGCTGGGAGATCGATTCTATTATTGTATTTTGCTACCAGTCTTTTTCAGGAAATACTTCCACCATCACGGCGGTCAATCTTCAAATCTGGGACGGTGAACCTGGGACAGCAGGTGCTGCTGTTATCTGGGGAGATGCTACAACGAATATCATGACCGACACTTACTGGTCAAATTGTTATAGAGGCAGCAGTCTCACTAATACCGATCGACCAATCATGCGTAATGTTGCCGGTATAACGGGTCTTTCGCTCGACGAAGGAACTTATTGGGTTGATTATCAGTTCGATGGAACTGCGGCATCTGCCCCCTGGGCTCCTCCTATTACGATTGCAGGTCAGATTGAAACAGGTACCGCGATCCAATATACAACAACCGCAGTCGCCTGGGGCCCGGCATTGGATAATGGTTCCGGTCTCCAGCAAGGTATGCCTTCTTAATCTATGGAACAGGCGCGACCCCTCCGGTATTAAATCCCCCTACTAACCTCGCCGCCGTTGTTGTAGATCAAGATGTCTTTCTTACATGGGAACCTCCAGCCGGCGGAACGACCGAGGAGCTTATCTATGATGATGACACGCCCTCAGGCTCTTATTCTTATGAGGGATATACCATGTCTTCCCAGATGTCTCCTTCAAGTGCTTGTAAAATTCTTACACTGAAATATTATACAACGCTGGATGAAACGAATACCGGTTTCGAGCCAAGGGTTTTCAACTGGCTTGGCAAAGAGCCTGGAACAACCATTCTTTACGAAACAACGGCAGATGCTGTGGATGGTGACTGGATGGAGGTCGACATAAGCGCCCAGAATATCATGGTTAATGATGATTTCATGGTAGGGTTCGGTTCTATCTGGCCAGATGTTTACATGGGATATAATACAATCAATAATGGTCGTGCCTGGGACTATGAAGCTTCCAGTGGAACCTGGGCCTCATGGAACGAAACTTATTTTATCAGGGCGATTGTGGAATATACAGATGGAACAATTGCTGAATTGTTTCCGGTTAATTCATCGCCGGATATCCTGATTCCTGCCGACAAAATGGTTGAGCATCCACTGGGTGTTAAGATCAATCAAACACAATTTCCGGTTCCCGCAATGGGTGGTCGTGCATTACTGGGATATAATGCTTACCGCGATGGGACCAAAGTAAATACGACAACCATAACGGACCTTTTTTATGATGATCTGGATGTTGACCCGGGTGTTTATGATTACACTGTAACTGCAGTTTATGACGCAGGTGAATCTGAACCTGCCGGCCCGGTTAAGGTAGAGATCTTTGGGGTTTCTGTAAATGAACTCGGACAGCAAGCCATTCAGGTATACCCGAACCTGGCTTCCGGATTTATAAATCTGAAGAGTGATAATCAAATCACCGGTATTGAATTGGTGTCATTCAGTGGGAAGAAAGTATACAGCAACCTGAACGTCAACACCACTACTACCAGGGTCAATGTTTCTTCCTATCCCAGTGGTATCTATCTGATAAAAGTAACCACTGCACAGGGCATCAGTACGGTTAAAATCACGATAACACACTAATTGTCTTGAATAAACATCATTTAAAGCTGCCTCATTCAGTTGGGGCAGCTTTTTTTTATGATGTTTACTTGGGCGACCAGTCACCTTCCCTGAATTGAAGTGAGATAATTGCAAGGTCAATGACAAAGTTGGAAAGGATCTCCAGGAATCGCTGCGTATACAAATGATCGACCGAATCGATATAGGTCTGAAAAAAGCCTTCGGCAGATAATTTGTCTTTCTTTATAACCAATCCATTCTGGGGTTTCGTGAGTTGGTGAAAAGTGGGGTACTTTTCATCGAGATCAATCAAGCCCGACCAGAGTTGCCTGAAATACTCCGTCTTTCCTCTCTGCTCAAGATTCTCCCAACCATCATCAACAAGGTTCTCCGAAGAGAGCAGTTCAGCATGAAACCCAACTTTAACCGCTAAATTGCTGTTTTTAACAGGTAGTTGAATCGTAATACGGATGCTTGTTCTCTCACCTGAAAACTGGTAAGGGAGTCTCGCAATGATCCTTCCTTTCCGTTCAACAGATAAGAAAGGTGACTTTAGTTTTTGTTCAAGAATGGGAAGGAGTTTTTCATTCAGGCTAAAAAATACACGAACAGGGTTGATTTCATATTTCGGTTTTAAAGCTGCCTTGACATTGGTGATAGAGGAGAACTCAAACACATCGGATATCAAATCTCCGATAAGAAGGTTTTGCTCCTCCGCCAACAGTTTCATCTGATCAAGGAACCGGATGATATTGAAAGTATGCTTAGATAAGTAAGGTGATTTCGAGCATAAGGCAAAGATAATACGCTGCCATTCAGCACTAAGTATCTCATGTTGTTTGATGACGGCAGGTTCTTTAAGGGAAGATTTATCTGCCATGTGTTTCTGGGCAAACTCCTCATTCCAGTTTTGAAAATCGGCATTGTCTGCCAACAGGTTGTAGATGGGAGGAAAAGCGATCTGGAGGCATACAACTGCAAAACTGATCTGTTTTTCGACAGAAGATATTCCCTTTTGACTGCCCTGATCCGGTTGCAACGATTGCATCAACAAGTTGATAAATGACAGCGAGTTAGCAAGTCTTTTCAAGCTCCTTGGATTGGATCCAAGGGCGCTTTTTGCAAAGTCGGCAAGGCTTTTTACAAAATCATCCTGTCTGCTCTCTTCCTGGCTGATAAATCCAATAGATAGTAACGTTTCACGGAGAAAATCATCGATAAAAAATGATTGTACCGGCATCCGAAAAGGCAACTGTATAATCTTATCGAAAAAGGAGCGGAACTCCCGTTCATTGGATTCGGTAAGTGGTCCAAACTTCGGTTTCAATCCCGAAACAACCACATCATAATCGAGGGCTAAAATAAAGATGCAATGTTCAATGTCGAAAATGTTTTTCAGCATCTCCAGGATTTTCACAGCAACTGATGGCTCAATCCGGTCGAGGTCGTCAATAAAGAACAGAAAAGTATCCTTAAAAATTCCCTTTTCCTGGTTTTTCTTAATGGTTTCCGTTATCAGAAGGCTCAATTTGCTCCGAAGATCGTTTAAGTTGTACCGTGTCTCCTCCCTATCTGAAAACATGACACCATCAAACTCCTGAACGGCTTCATCAGACAGCATGGGTACGGCTGTTTTCAGAGCCACATGCGATAACCCCCTGAATACATTTTTACTAACTACTTTTATATCCTGTATGAGTCGTTTCATTTTCTCAGGATGCTCCTTTTTGGACACCTTTACCACCTCATCAATCAGTGTGTTGATGATATCGGCCAGAGTATTTTCCGGATTGTCGACCAACGCATAGTGCCAGGTGTTAAGCCAGATACTATAAAACGTTGAATCCTCCTTATTGCATAATTGTCCACTCAACCGATTCATCAATGAAGTTTTACCGCTTCCCCATTCTCCCTGAATAGCAATCGTCATCGGTGTGTTTGTAAAACGAATAAAACCGGAAAGTGCACCTTCAAAGCCATGCATGTTCAGCTTATCGTCATCGGAGTGGGTAATTGGGATATCAACAATCCCGGTCAGTTTTTTACTCATTGAATCGTGAAATTAGAATGTATCGGTTTAGATCACTAAAATACGAAAAGAAAGCTGATTTTCTGTATTTTTGAGATCAAATAACAAAACAAAATGGAACATATTTCAATTGAAGGAACTGCGCAAACCCCGTCCGTTACACTCAATGCCGAGACAGGAGTGATTGAGATCAAAGGACGTTCAATCCCTGAGAATGCATGGGAATTTTACAAACCAATTTATGACTGGCTGGAAGCCTATGCAGTGTCTCCCCATGAAAATACCAGAGTTGAACTTCAATTTGACTATTTGAATACAAGCTCTTCAAAGCGTCTCTTCGATATTTTCCATAAGTTTGAGAAACTTGCACAGGCAGGAAATAATGTTGTTATCAACTGGTATTATGAAAAAGACGATGACGATATGTTGGAGACCGGTGAAGATTTTCAGGATATTCTCAAGATTCCCTTCACATTTATTGAAATAGAAAAATAAGCGGGTTTTATAACTGAAATACCCTCCTATTTCCCCTCCTGATCTTTCTCCTAAGTTTTGTATAGGTACTTCCTCTCTTTCCATCCACTTTAGAAAGAATATCCAGCGCCTTATCGAAATCACCTTTTTCGCGATACATATTTGCCAGATATAGCAAGTCGACATCCGTACTTTTTATGTATAAAAATATCATCCGCGTGAGATTCTCAGCTAGAAGAGGTTGATACTTTTTGTAAAGCCTTTTGCAACTTCGTCGATGGATGATAATATCTCTTAGTTGGCGTAGATTTCTTGCCACAGTCCAACCCGAAAGATGCCTGATTGTATCGTTGACAGCCCACCACAATTTTTCCCGAAGGTGATACTCTTGCCACTCGCTTTTCGCAAAATTATTTTCAATTAGCTCTTTGTAAAAATTTATCCTTCGTTCTTTCCCCTCTTCATCAAAAGCCATGAACAAATCATAAACCTCCTTAACGTTTGGCAGGTTTTCCATTGGCTCCCGGTCTATTTGCTGTTCCGGCAATTTAGAATCTCCTCTCCAGAAGGGTTTGTTACACTCAGCACAGATACCGATTCCTTGTGTATTATTCATGGAAGGAATAGAATCGTTTTTCCCATCAGAAAAGTATTCTGCCGAGCCATCGCTGGTATAGGACATCAATTCATAGTCCATCATCAGGGTTTGACAATGAGGGCATTTTACTATAATCTGATCGAACATGGTCATAATGGAATCTACTTTCGAATAAAATTAAGAAAATTCAGGAAATAAGCCAGTTCTAATGTAAGTATTTGGTAAGTTTGAATACACAATCATCCAATTAAACCACATTACGTTGAACAAAATCCCAATCAATGATACGCTGCAAAAGCTGGATCGGGTGATAAAAGAGGGAGCTGCCTATTGTTATTTTAACATGCCTGCTGATCCCAAAGAGATCATAGCTCTCGAAAAAAGACATGGTTTCCGTCTCCCCGATTCATTCAAATTGTTCCTTGAAAAATTTAACGGAGGAATGATCGTAAATAAAAGCCTGGAGAAAATCATTCAGCGGGATAATAATTTGGAGACGGCTAAATGGAATGCTACCTGTATCTTAAGCACGCACGAACTTAGCGAGGCCTATATCTCAATGATGAACCGAACATTTGGTGTTGCCGGACAATTTGGTGCTGTCTTTCCGTTTATCCCTTTTTGCAAAACCAGTACGAATGAATCCCTTGTTTTTGTTACCCTAAGCAAAGAGGAAACGGAATCCCCTGTACTGGATGCTTTCCACGAGGAGCCTCCCGAAACCTGGGGGTTGGTGGCTGAAGATTTCAATACCTTCCTGATCAATTATATCGATACCGGAGGCAATCCTGATGTAATTGGCGATGAAAACCGCGGGACTGCTGCCAATCTTGCCAGAGAAGCGCATGCCCAGGAAACTTCGGAGGAGGCAGAAAAATCAGAAGAATCAGATGACGAGATTATCATACGGACAACAGCAACGCTGGAAATAGATCCTTTCAATGCCTGGGCTTATGCAGAACGTGGGCTTGCATATAAATCGGTTGGAGAAGTAGCTGCTGCTTTGGAAGACCTCAACAAAAGTATCGAACTGGATAATAGCGATTCCTTCTATTATTTTGCACGGGGTGTTCTTTTTGAGGATTTGAATAAATGGAGGGCGGCGTTGATTGACTTTGATACGGCAGTGACCATGATGCCGGATGACAAATATTACCTCAACTGCAGGGCCCGGGTTTTATGCGAAATGGAGAAATATGAAGCGGCGCTGGCTGACGTGAACAGGGTTATTGAACTCGAACCGCTCAACATTCTTGCCTATATGACACGTGAGAAAATTTTCCGTTCGACCGGAGAGGTTGAAAAAGCCGATGCGGATACCCGGAAAATTGAAGAACTTGAGGAAGATGAAAACTAATTACTGACTGCCAAAATTAAAGCCGATCCGCTTCCGTTCCGGCTTTACTTCCTGCATTTCAAATCCCTTCACATCAACCAACGCCAACGTTGTCATCACCTCTTCCGTTCGTTCACTTTTCGGGAGGTTCGCCATACGGAGTTCATGGTTTCGGAAGGCTTTTTCAACAAATTTTCGGATGGATCGTGCGTTGCCGAAGAATTTGTTCCGGGTTTGGTACATGAATGCAATATACAATCTGATCTGGGCTTCAGCCTGAAGGTCAGCCTTCACTCCTTTTTGTGCAAACATGTTGGCTGTTATCTCCCACAGGTCCTTTTCACTAAAATCCTCAAAGTGAAATGTCCTGTCGAACCTCGATTTAACTCCAGGATTTGACTCAATAAACTGCTGCATATTTTCGGTATACCCGGCCACAATTACCCCGAACTCCCCCCGGTGGTCCTCCATCTCCTTGATTAGGGCAGCAACGGCCTGCTTTCCAAAATCGTGGCCACCTGAACTCGGCCCCCCATCGGTGATGGCATATGCTTCATCAATAAACAGGATACCTCCCATAGCCTGGTTTACCAGCTCCTTGGTTTTCAGCGCAGTCTTCCCTACCCATTCGGCGATGAGATCACTACTGTCGGCATCAATCAGGTGCCCCCGTTCCAGCAGCCCAAGTGCCTTGTAAATCTTCCCCAGAATCCTCGCTACGGTGGTTTTACCTGTTCCCGGGTTGCCCAGGAATACTGAGTGAAGGGAAAATGCCTTTAAAATATCCCGATCCATCTCCCGGTAATATTTCGTCAGCCGGATCAACTCATGCACCTCCTGTTTGATGGATGAGAGTCCTGTCAAGGCATTTAATTCGGCCATTGCCTCTTCAAGCAACGGTGTGTCAACATCCAGTTTAAGCAAGGCATTATGCCTGTTTTTAGTCAGATCTTCGATATCCTGTTCTTCAATGACTTGCAGCATCTCTCTGGTCAGATTACGCAAATTATTTATCCTTACCAATCTGATGCCAAGGTTCATCTTGGCTTCGTCAATCATCGAGTTGACAAAACGGGCATTGCCGAAGGTTCGATCGCGTTTACGGTAAGCATCCGTCACCAACTTCTTCAGCTTTTTCAGTGCCCCGTCAGAGAGTTCCACCCCTCTCTCCTTTGCAGCATAATCCCCTATTGCCAAGAGCTCTTCGGGTGTATAATCCTCAAAATGATAGTAGTTAGTGATCCGTGACTTCAATCCCGGGTTGGAGTGGATCATCGTTTCCATCTCCTTCGGGTAACCTGCCATCATGATGGCAATATCTCCGGATCCGTCGCTCATTTCGGTGATCAATGCCGAGATGGCTTCCGGCCCGAAGTCGGTTGGAGCATCCTCCTTGTAGAGCATATAAGCCTCATCAATAAAGAGGATACCGCCACGAGCTTTCTCGATTACCTCCTTGGTGTTTTGTCCGGTTTGCCGCACATACTGAGAGATCAGGTCGCTGCTCTCAACGGAATGTACATGCCCCTTCGAGAGCAGTCCCATGGCATGGTAAATCTTTCCCAGCAATTTTACCACGGTGGTTTTTCCCGTTCCGGGATTTCCGGTAAAAATGCTGTGCAGTTTGATCTCATCCTTCTCCTCAATTCCTTCTTCCTTCCTGTATTGAATGAACATCACATAGTCAACGTACTCCCTGACTTTCAGTTTGATCTCATGCAGTCCGATCAATTTATCGAGATCAGCCAGGATT
>CAZXQU010000003.1:0-87598 GCA_964642545.1 uncultured Prolixibacteraceae bacterium
CTTAAATATAAGCGATGTATTGTTTCCTCCAAACCCAAAAGAGTTTGACATAACTAAATTTATATCAATATCCTGTATCAACTTGGTGACTGGTGTAAAATGAAGTTCAGGCATTGTCGTCTCCAGGTTCATGTTTGGAAGAACCATCCGATGAGTAAGGGCTAGAATCGAAAGAATTGCTTCAGCCGATCCTGCAGCACTGGTCATATGACCTGTGAAGGGTTTTGTCGAGCTCATTTTTGGAATATGCTCACCGAAAAGTCGCATAATAGCAAAGCCTTCTGCAATATCATTGTTATCTGTGCCTGTACCATGAGCATTGATATAATCAATGGCAGATGCCTCTATGCCACCAACTTTTAGCGCTCGTTCCATGGCTATAAAAGCCCCTTTACCATCAGGTGTTGAAGCTGTTTGATGGAATGCCTCACATGCATTCCCGTAGCCTGCAAGTTCTGCATAGATTTCACGGTTCCCTGCACGTGCAGCTTCCTCCGATTCAAGAATCACATAGGCTGCTCCCTCTCCAAGAGTAATTCCGTTCCGGTTTGCGTCGAATGGCCGGCATGGCAACTTGTCGAGAATTTTCAGGGCATTAAAACCATTCAAATGAAAACTGGTGAGTGCTTCTGTGCCACCGGCAACCACTCTGTCAAGACGACCACTGCGAATCATTCTGGCACTCAACAGGATTGCGTTGGCGGCAGAAGAACATGCTGTACTGATGGTGGTTAAATAATCACCTATTTGCAGTAGGTCAGCAATCTTCTCGGTACTGTCGGCACAGTCATATACATCGATATACTGATTTTTTGAATCGTTGGTAAGAAAGTCGTTAAAATAGAGTTCGCATTGATCCATTCCACCAACGGTTGTGGCGGAGATTAATCCAGTTCTAAGGCTGGGAATCTTGTCAAGCTGCGCATGTTGAAATGCCTCTCTGGCTGCAATCATCCCAAGCAGGGCATTTCGTGAATAATTTGCAGGATCACTCAGGTGAGCAAGGGACAGAAGTTCTTTATTGCTATATGGAACCTCTGCAAAAGGGAACTCCTCTTTAAGTGGGGAATCTAAATGGTGTAGTTTTCCAATTCCAGATCTGGATGCTAAAATCGACTCGATAGTCTCAGGAAGGTTCCTGCCAATACTGGAAAGGATTCCGATTCCGGTAACCACTACCCGTTTGGCCATTCATCAGGCTTTTTGATGCTCTGTGATGTATTCGGCCATTGTTCTGATTGAGTGGAATATCTTTTTCCCGTCTTTGGGATCTTCAATTTTTAGTCCGTATTTTTTCTCCAGGAGCACGATAAGTTCAAGTGCATCAATAGAGTCAAGTCCAAGACCCTCGCCAAATAATGGTGAGTCTGCCTCTATATCCTCCGGGGAAATATCTTCCAGGTTAAGCTGCTCAATAACTTCTCGTTTCAGTTTTTCAATTAATTCTTCCATATATGCCTCGTCACATTATTTTATATAATTCATCCATTGTCTCTTCAGAGAAAGGAAGAACCTTTCCTGATTTCTCCTTTGATATTTCCATTCCAGATGGCTCTACGAACATCAGAAGGGCTTCAAATTTATCTTTTACAAGGTCTACCCATCCTGTCAAGCAAACATCAACCCTGTTATTTTGAAAAAGTTCATTCACATAGTCGAACAATTGCTTGCTTTCAAATTTCTCTGCGATGAGAAATGCATTTTCACCATTCAGTCGGTGTCGAATACAAATCTCCCCGATCATGATATTAGGAAGCGTGTAAACAAACACAGAAGGGCTTGGAAAATACTGGGAACGATTGCTGATACTCTCTTGATGAACCAAATCTGTATCCAGACTGGAGTTTGCATTCGCCAATACTACACCCACGCGTTTCTTATCGTACAGATCCAGCTTAACGTGTCTGAAAACCAGCTCCGAAGCAATGAATCCAAGCTTGCTCAAAGGGTCCATCTTGTAAAACTTCGGATAACCCAGGTCGAGTCTTTTAAAGAACGGTTTTATAAACTCTGCAAAAGTAATAAAATTTTCATCATGATATTCTATTCCTTCGTTCACCCTAACGTGCCCCGGTCTGATCAGCGAATAGGAAGAGATGATGTTGTTCATGTTCACCCTTTTTCAAAAATTATAGCTGCATTACACCCACCAAAACCAGAAGCACTTTTCAGGAAACTTGTGATCTCTCTCTTTTCATTGTTGGCAATAACATGGATAGGTTCCGGAACGCCCAGCGATTCGAAACCGGCTGATCTGATAAGCATCTGATCTCTCAGGGACTGCACAGATGCTACGGATTCAATCATTCCTGCTGCTCCCAGGGTGTGTCCCCAATACCCTTTAAAACTATTCACCGGAGTGTCCAGTAATCCGGCCAGTGCAATAGCTTTTGATTCCATCTCATCATTAAACGGTGTTGCCGTTCCATGCGCATTGACAAATCCGATATCAGCAGGGGAGAGGTTTGCCTCCTTCATGGCATTTAGCATGGCAAAACCCAGCTCTTCACCTGTTCGGGATGGGCCGGAAATATGATTTGCATCGTTTGATGTCGCTGCTCCGGTGATTTTGATCCCGATCGGGGAACTTTTTTCCATTTTGGAAGTCAAGACCATCGTTCCAGCCCCTTCACCAAGTGAAAGCCCGTCGCGTAAGGCATCGTAAGGCCGACAAGGGGTCGGGCTTAAGGATTGGAAGGACTGAAACCCTGCTATTACAAATTCTGAGAGGATATCACCACCAGTTACAATAGCCTGATCATACATCCCCGAACTCAGATACCTGAAGGCTGTCATTAAGGCTATGATGCCAGAAACACATGCATTTGATATGATAAGAGGGGGATTGGAAAAACCGTAAAAATCTGTGATAATCCGCGCTAACTCCCACAGATAGATTCGGCGATGAGGAAATAGAGCTCGATTTCTCTCTTCTAACAGGTCGATGTTCCCTTTGGTTGTGGAGAGTACAAAGAGTGTTTTCTGATCCTGAAACTTGTATGGAAGCTCTTTAATGGCATCATGAATGGAAATAATTAGAAATTTCTCCAATCTTGTAAAGGAGGATGAATCTGTTTTTTTTTGATAATGCTTCAGGACAGCCATAAATTGCTCTTCCAGGATGCCGGAATCGACCAGAGAAAGCGGAAGAGAGGATGGGAAAAGATGAGGATCTGAGGTTATATGGATACCTATTCGCCCGGCCATCAGGGCCTCCATATTAGCCGAGGTTGTAAATCCAAGAGAGGTGATGATGTTGTCGCCGGCAATATAGATGGGTCTCATTTTCCGGTTATCAGATTAATCCCCAATGCTTTTTCCATCCCAGAAAGAATTCGGGTGATGTTAACAAAAGTTCTCCATCAGGGGTCAGAAAAACCTGAACAGTACTGCCTGTGGCTGAAATTTCCATATCGGATTTCCGGAAAATTTTATACTCGAAAAGAATCTTTGCCGCCTCGGAGTTGACAAACGTTGTTTCAACGATGGCATTTTCCCCATATTTCAGTGGCTTTTTATAATCACAAAGTACTTTAACAATGGGTATCATAACATTGTGCTTGTAAACATCAAGGTATCCAAGGCCATATCGTTCTCCAAACGCTTCCCGTCCATCTTCGAAATACTTAAGGTAATTTCCGTGCCAGACGATCTGCATCGAATCAACCTCTCCAAACCGAACCTTCACTTCCATACGATCAACGAGCTCCTTCATCATGAACTGATAGGTGGTCTAAGTTTTCTGTATATTGCAGCGATACAGATAGTTGCAGTAAAAAACAGCAGGAGTTTAATTACATCCGGCAGGATATCAAGAATGGTACTTCCGCGCAGAAAAAGATCAAGAAATCCGGCATGCGCCCAGTTCAGAGGTGAAAAGGTCGCTACATGTTTCATTATTCCTCCCATCAGATATACCGGGACCCACAATCCACCAATGGCTGCAAGGATCACAACGGAGACAGCGCCAAACGCAGCAGCCTGCTGATGAGTTTTTGAGATGGTACCGATAAGTATTCCATACCCCAATGCCGCCAGACTAGATGCAATAGCAAGAACGGCAATGGCGAAATAGTTCGAACCAACTTCAAGGGAAGGCATGTTAAATAGCGGAATAAGGAATATTCCAGCAAGAACCATCAGGACAAACTGGGTGAAACAAACAAAAAGATAGACTCCTACTTTGGCCATGAAAATGGTCATATAAGATATCGGAATGGTCATTAGCCTGATCAAGCTGCCCTCTTCCCTCTCTTTGATGATGCTGCTTGTAAGGGGAATCACAATGAAAAACATAGCAAAAATTGCCCAGGAGGGAACATTATGCTGAGTGGTAGTAGGTAGAATCTCCTCTTTTACACCTGATGGAAATATCTCAGTGAAATAGACAGATTGCTGATAATCGACAATAGGCATATTGAACTTGGGAAAGAGCTTTCTTAACTCTTCCTGAAACGTTTCAAATATAATCCTGGATTCAATTCGAGAATTAAATTCTTTGGTAGCACTCAGAAAAGCATTCCGGAATGAATTTCTGACTGCAGGATCAAAATAGATCAGGATCTCCACTGAGTCGTTATTGGTCACCCCAGCCAGAATATCCTGGTCAGGCATCATCAGGCTCGTCATGGTTTTGTTTACGAGCAACCGGATCTTTGTGCGGAGTCTTTCGGAGGTGTGTTCCGGAATTACAACAGCTATTTGATACGATCCTTCCAGTACTTTCTGGCGTGCTGATTCCTGGGTTAAAGGAATAGAATTGATCTCCCTGATAAGGGTGAATATTCTGGCTTCTGACAGTCCCTGTTGAAACTTGTTCCCGACAGAATCATTATCTAAGTTGACATAGAGAACAGGGACCTGCGGTTCCTTGGAGACTGTACTCCATCCAAACTCCTGCATCATGGAGAGGACGACTACCATCACCGTGGGCATCAGGAAAAGGACGATCAACCCTGCCGGGTCGCGGATCAGGATCAGCCACTCTTTTCTATATGCTGAAAAAAATTTATACATTTTTTTAGTCCCTGAGCCCTTTACCTGTTAAACCCAGAAATAAGTTCTCCAGGTTCTTAAATTCCGGATTTTTCTCTACCAACTCTTTTGGATTACCGATGGCTATAATTCTTCCTGAATCGAGGATTGCAACACGCGTACACAGCTTCTCCGCCTCTTCCATATAATGTGACGTATAGATGATCGTAGTTCCGGTTTCACGCAATTCACGGAGAAACTCAAGGATCACATTACGCGATTGAACATCAATCCCAACAGTAGGTTCATCGAGAAACAGGATTTTGGGCTTGTGAAGCAATCCGGCTATCAGGTTAACCCTTCGCTTCATACCTCCTGAGTAGTTTGACACTTTCTTGCGTGCAAATTTCTCCAGTCCAAACCGTACGAGGTATTCGTCGATGCGCTCTTTCAGGATTTTCCCTCTCAAACCATACATATTACCAAAAAACTGGAGGTTCTCCAATCCGGTTAATGTTGGATAAAGGGCCACCTCCTGAGGAACAACTCCGATGATGTATTTTATCTTCTCATGATCAGCACGGATATCCAGTCCATCAATAGTGGCCTCGCCTCTGGTAGGAGGGAAGAGGCCGCTTAGGATGGAAATCGTCGTCGTTTTTCCGGCACCATTAGGTCCAAGGAGTCCGAATATTTCATCTTTGAATATATCCAGAGATATCGAGTTGACAGCTGGTACCTCAGCTCCTTTATAGAATTTGGTCAGATCCCGAATCCCGATTATGGATTCTTTTATCATCTTCAGATCTTGATTTTGTCAAGTTTTTTGTAAATCTCCTCTTCCTTAAACGAGATTTCGGTAAGCATGTCAGCCAGCATCCCATAATCTTCTACAGGTTCAGACCTTGCTTTGCAGTTTCGTGCAGCAATGTAGGAAAACTCTCTCCATTGGTTTGCAACTTTGCCCATCATTTCTGATGCTTCAAGGAGTGTAGGATTGCTAAATCTCTCTCCTGCCTCTTTAAGGAAGGCTCCATAAATATACCGGAAGCCAGCCCCCCCGGTACCTACCTCTTCTGCCATTCTCAAAATTTGACCAAGGTAAAAAGATGCCTTCTCCTTACCATGCTTTTTAGGCCACTTCCTTAAATCTTTCGCCATAAAACGCATCCCTTTTGTTCCAAGCAGGGGAATAGGGATCTTGGTCATTTCATAGACAGTTTTTGCGATGCCGTCAGTAACGGCTTTCTTAAGATCAACATCCTTATCCACCTGGTTGATCCAGTACATCTTCCCATGAGGTGCAAACGCTCCTTTTACCCAACGAACACGCTGCAGGTCAGAATAGGAGATGGTCTGAGGTTTCTCCAAAACGGTGTCGCTGACGTAATACGTATCTCCCTCTTTGCCATAAACTACCAGGTTGTGCATGTTGTAGTGCATGCGGTATTCAGGCGGGAAAAAGGGAAGGTTAAAGACGCCAACCTGCATGCCGGTGGGAATACCTTTTTCCAGGTTTCTGTCCAATGCATCCATCGATTCTTTGGGGTCTTTGAATTTTTTAATCACAACGGCATCTGCCCCCATGCGCCTGGTCCCCCTCTTGAATATTGTATTCGGAATATTCCTGAATGATATCATTGGAGCATACTGGACCTTCAGAAATGGTATATAGGTAAAATAGAGTCCGTTCCCAATTCCAAAAGCCATCGGTTCGGAAATGTCCATACCATAATGTTTAAACAGGTTTGATGTGGTCCCACTCTCACAATGTCCTGCCTGCCGGTGTGTGTAATCGATCATCATATTATTTGATGTTTTTTAGTTGTTCAATGGTGATGTTGAAAGCTTCTGCATATTTAGCGAGCGTTTTTGCACTCAAACGAGCAAAAACGTTTGGTTTGAAATGACGCTTGACACGCCAGACCGAGATTGAGGCCTGACCGCTAAGGGTCATCGGATCCATCAGGGTTTTCTCCATATAGAAATAGATTGGGCTTTTCTTCCCGGATAAAACCTCCTGGCGGGCGCGTTCGACCCGATCTGTTATTGACTCCCAGAATTGCTCAATAAAAATCTTATCAGA
Organism: uncultured Prolixibacteraceae bacterium; assembly: GCA_964642545.1. Classification (GTDB taxonomy): domain Bacteria; phylum Bacteroidota; class Bacteroidia; order Bacteroidales; family FEN-979; genus QYOJ01. The sequence goes on from CAZXQU010000003.1 coordinate 7,061, forward strand.
GTCGTCATGTCCCCGAACGCGTTGATCATAATTCCCCTTCTCGTCATACGAATAGAAGACCTCCCTGTGATGCCCGTGGTTCGGATTTTTGTATTTATAATCGAATTTCAGTTCTTCCATAATATACTATTTTGAAATTGTGTGCGAAAATAAGGAAATTATCCAATTAAAAATATTTTCAGCTGACAAGAAGCAATAAGCTCATTGTTAAGGAACACTTCGCCCAAAACGACAGATGCATCAAATACTTCATGTTCAACGGTAATCCTTGTTTGGATCTCATCCCCTGAGGCCGGAAATCGTAAAATCTTTAAGTTTCTGATCCCTCCGATAAAACCAATCGGAGGTTTCTTCACGGAAAGATCAGGTTTGGAACCAACACCGGCTGCAGCGGTTTGAGCCATGTTTTCCACGAGACCGGCTTCGGTAAAGATTCCATTATCACAGAAGACATTATCATTCGTTATAAGAAATATGGTCTCCACGATACCTTCCTCAGCCCTTACCAACTTATCCACCATCACCATGGGTGGCTTTTGAGGAATATTTATTTCTTCAAGTGATGCCATAATGATCCTTTTCTGTTCCTGCCCCTCATTCTGTTCATGAAAGTAACCACATCTTCGTCGGGAAAGACCCACCTTCTGCCTGTGTTATCCGCTCGTTCTTTTAAACTCCCGTAATCTATCCCATCTGCCAGGTAATAGGTTGGTTCAATCAGTGTATCCCCTGGATCAATGTATCTGTCAGCGATTGCGAGTTTATATAAGGTAGTACCCGGATAAATTCTCATTCCGACATAAGGGAAAAAAACAGAATTTGCTATTCGTTTTGAGTTTTCAAATCCCTCATTGATGCTATCTTCGGTTTCACCGTATCCTCCAAGAATGAGAAAATGAGCGAAATATATCTCAACTTCATTGCATATATCGGATACCTCCACAATCTCATTTACCGAAAAGTTCTTGCGGTAATGCTTCAGGGTGCTATCCGAGAGTGATTCCGTGCCAAATTCAATGTGTGTAAGCCCTGATTCGGCAAAAAGTTTGAGTTCATCCAGCGTTAGATTATGGGGAGAAAAATAGGCTCCCCACTTGATCTTAACCTTCGACTTCAGGATCTTTTGAGCCAGTTCCTGATTGAATTTCCGGTGGATATTAAAAATAGAATCAGTAAAAAAGACATAGTTAAGGTGCTGATTAAAATAGAGATCTTTTAACGTATCTACAATCTTATCAGCGTCAAGAGTCCTGACTTTCCTTCCTTCAATGACAGGATAGGTGCAGTAGATGCATTCGTAAGGACATCCTCTCTTGGTTTGCAGATTCATCATCCCGCTTTTCTTCCAGTAGAACTGACTCAGGTTGTCTGAAAAGGATAGATCAAGTGAACTGAGGTAATGTGTTCGGGGATTGACCACTGTGCGACTCCCGTTCTGGTATACAAGGCCCTCAATTGAATAGTCAGGAGATCCGCTGAGGATACTGGTCAAAAGTTGATAGAGGCTCTTTTCTCCTTCGCCATAAATTCCAAAATCAGGTTTAAAAAAGTTAAAAAGTTCATCCGGGAAGATTGAAAAAGCTGATCCCCCAATAATTAAGGTTGTTTTCGGAAGCGTTTGGCGAATCAGGTCGATAATCGCTTTGTATCCTGTAAGAAAAAACTCACGTGAGATAGAGCTCACATCGTCTACATTCCGTAAAGAGACACCTGTGAAATCGGGATTGTAGTTTTTCAGGTATGCAATAAGTTCCTCGTCACTATGGAGGTTCATGTCAAATACTACGATTTCAAAACCTTTAAGACGATCCTTCAGGTATGAATGCAGGTATGAGATACCTAATGGATAGACCGGATAGGGGACCGCGAAGCGGTTGGGTGAAACGAGAAGTAATTTCTTGCTGGTCATGCAGTTAAGTTCAGGTTATCTGGTTTGGTTTAGCATGCCAGAAATCGTAGTAATTGAACCATTGTAATGGGTATCTGCGAAGGATTTCTTCAAATTTTCTAACATAAATTGTCAGGGCTTCCCGCAGTATCAGTTCACGCTTCTGCAGATTTCGGGTAAATTCAATCCTGTATAAAGGGGTGGCAAAAAAGTGGTAATGCGATCGTCTCTCTTTTACAGCAAACACGTATGAAACCGGGACGTTAAAGCGTGCTGCCAGGTTCACGGGTCCAATCGGAAAGTAAGCTTGTTTGCCCATGAATTCCAACGAAATCGTTTTGTTGCCTTCAATGTACCTGTCGCCATGCATGGCAATGATATCGCCGGATGCAAATGCTTGTTCAATTTCTTTAAGGTGATTGTAATCCTCTCTGATAACGATAAAGTGAACATTCCGTTCCTTCATCGTCTCTTTCAGATAATCGTTGATTTGTTGGTGTTCAGCATCAAAAATGATGATATGGATCTGTTTGTTCAGGCGGTTTAAAAGATTTCCGGCAATCTCCCAGTTTCCCACGTGGGCACTGATCAGTAACCCGCCATTTTGCATCTGTCGCAAATACTCTTCGCCTTCGAAATCAAATGTAAACTGTTGTTGAAACCCGGCAAGCATCGCTATCTTGTCAATCAGGATTTGGCCGAAAATGTAGTAGTTCCGAAAAATACTGATTACCGACTTCCAGGACGAGTAACCCAGCCTCTCCCTGAAATAAGTATAGACAGCTTTGAATGCATCACGGGAATTAAATACAAACCAGGTAACGACGAAACGCAGAAGAAAATAGGCAAAAGAAATTCCAAGGTATTTCAAGGTCCAGATAAAGATTTTATACCCTAAGACCCCTCCTCTGGTTTTTCCTTTCCATGACGACATCAGGGAATTAATTTGGATTAACTCGTTTGATTATGTATGTGTAAAAGTCCTGGAGGGTTGTTACATCTGCCATCTCTTCGGCTTTCATCTTAAAGCCAAAATTATTTTCAATAATGACAAACAGATCAACAAAGTCAAGACTATCAATGCCGAGATCCTTTTTTAAATCGGCTGCAAGCCTGATCTGATCAGCATCAATCTCAATTTCTTCAATCAAGAGTTGATTGATCTTCTTGATTATCTCATCGTTCTGCATCAGGAGGTTCATTAATTGATGCAAAAATACATATTTTTAAAGAAATTAAGCGTTAAAACTTGCGGATAACAAGAGCTGAGTTTGTTCCTCCAAATCCGAATGAATTGGATAGAAATGCATTGATCTCAGCTGAAGTAGTTTCCTGCACGATGTTCAGCCGTTTTGAAAATTCATCCGGATTGTCAAAGTTGATATTAGGAGCCACAAAGGAGTTTTGCATCATTAACAAAGAGTAGATAACCTCACTAGCTCCTCCCATCCACATCTCATGTCCTGTCATGGATTTCGTGCTGCTAATCAGAGGTTCAGCCTTCCCGAATACTTGGTCAATTGCCTGTGCTTCGTTGCTGTCACCAGCCTGCGTGGAGGTTGCGTGTGCATTAATGTAGTCCATCTCTTTGATACCCATACCCGAATCTTTCAGCGCCATCTGCATCGCCCGGGCAGGTCCGTCAACATTCGGCAAAGAGATATGTTCTCCATTGGATGAGAATCCATAGCCAACAACTTCTCCAAGAATTGTTGCTCCACGTTTAACAGCAGAGTCGTAGCTTTCAAGGATGACACTTGCCGCTCCGCCACTAGGCACAAGGCCATCACGATTCAAGTCAAAAGGACGGGAAGCTTTGGTTGGTTCCGATTCATGCGTAGAAAAGGCGTTGAGTGCGTCGAAGCTGGCAGTTGATTCGGGGTTGATTTCCTGGGCCCCGCCACAGATGATGATATCCTGGAGTCCCTGTTTGATCAATAGATATCCCATCCCGATAGCATGGGAGCCACTGGCACAAGCGCCCGCGATAGTAAAATTAATTCCACGAAGCCTGAAAATGACTGACAGGTTCATAGAGACTGTAGAATTCATCGCCTGGAAGATATTTCCGGAACCAATCATCATGGTATCCTTTTTCGAACGCAGGATATCGACTGACTCAACAACCGGGACTGCAGAACTATCATTCCCGTATAGAATCCCAACTTCATGCTGGTCAAGGAAAGATTGATCGATTCCTGCAATCTTTAAAGCTTCAAGCGTGGCGATGTAAGCATATTCGCCTTGTACAGCCATTCCAACACGCATTCTGCGATCGAGGACGCCCTTTAAAACAGGACGGTCCACCATACCAGTAAGTGCAGAACGGAATCCCATCTCTTTGCGGATAGGGTCGAAAACAACTCCAGATTTTCCCTGGTACAAAGAATGTTTAACCTCATCGAGACTTTTCCCGATTACACTGTAAATTCCCATACCGGTAATGACGACTCTATTCAAATAGCGAAATGGTGAAATGGTGAGATGGCGAAATTAAAAAAAGAATCAAACATTTTCAATTCGAAAATCGTAATTCGTACTTCGTAATTCATAATTAAGTATAAAGTCCTCCGTTAACGTTGATTACGGCTCCGGTGATGTAGGAAGCCTCTTCAGAAGCCAGGAATCCAACAATGCTTGCGACCTCTTCAGGTGTGCCGAAGCGCCCTGCCGGGATCATGGTCTTAAGCTGACTCTCATCCATATCCTTGGTCATATCGGTACGGATAAATCCCGGAGCGACGGCATTGACGGTCACCTTTTTCTTGGCTACCTCCTGGGCCATTGCTTTGGTAGCGCCAATCACGCCAGCTTTAGCTGCGGAATAATTTACTTGTCCCGGGAGCCCCTTCAATCCCGATAATGAAACGATATTGATGATTCTCCCGAACTTGTTGATCAGCATATCTTTTGTCAAGATCCTCGTGATGTAAAGAAAACTGTTCAGGTTGGTGTTGATCACGTCATGCCATTCATCGTCTTTCATCCACATCACAAGAGCATCTTTTCGGATACCTGCATTGTTTACCAGGACCGAGATATAGTTCCCCTCGTGTTTTTCAATCCAGCTATTCAGTGCATTTTCAACCTCCTTCTGATCGGATACATCAAACTTGACGATTTCTCCATCACTCCCAGTTTCCCTGACCAGTTCCAACGTTTTCTCTGCTTCATCCTGGTTAGAGTGATAGTTGATAAGGAGGTAGTGTCCGGTTTGGGCAAGACGAATGCAGCAAGCCCTTCCAATTCCTCTGGAACCACCTGTCACCAATGCGTATTTCATAATTTTTATGTTTTCCTGAAATAGGATGCTAATCCTCAAAAGAGAACTGGAGTTTGTTCTCTGTGATATACTGAACTATATTCTTTACATCTGGGTATCGAACAGCATCTTCTGTGAATTTCGGAACAATCTTTCGGAGCTCTTCATACTTACTTTTTGAGTAAGATGACAATCGATCCTTGATATCCAGGTAATCGATGGCCTGTAAGATTGAGATCATTTCAATAGCCAGCACCTGGTAGGTATTATCAATTACCTTTTTTGTCATCAATGCTGCATTAGTCCCCATGCTAACAATATCCTGGTTGTCATTATTATTCGTAATGCTATGAATATACATAGGGAAGGAGAGAGTTTGGTTTTCGGCGACGGTAGAAACTGCAGTAAACTGGACTCCCTGCATCCCGAGGTTAAGCCCAAGTTTGCCCAGGTTTACAAAAGGAGGCAATTTCTCATTCAGTTTCGGATTCATAAGATAGTTAAGCTGTCGCTCGGCCAGCATAGAGAGTTTGGTGATGGCAATTTTCAGTTTGTCCATTTCAAGAGCAACATAATCACCATGAAAATTGCCTCCATGGTAAACATTCCTGTGCTCTCCATCAATGATGGGATTGTCACTACATGAGTTTACCTCATTCATAAGAACATGGACAGAGAAAAGGATAGTATCAAGCACAGGACCAAGTACTTGTGGAACACACCGTAAGGAGTAATATTCCTGTACCTTGTGTTTGAACACTTCCACTTCCACGGTCTTATCATTATAATATAAGTGGTCGGCCCGGCGACGTATCAATTGACTGTCTTTCAAAATTGATTTCATAGTACGGGCTACCTGACGCTGGCCATGGTGGGATTTTGCACGGTTCAGTCCGTCTGAAAAATGATCATCATACGACTCCACGATCTCAGTGATCATGGAAGATGCAAGCATGGACCAATCCAGAAGGTTCCGTGCGTGGATCCCATTGATCATTCCAATACCTGTCATACAGGATGTGCCATTGATCAACCCCAAACCTTCACGGATATGCATTTTAATAGGAGTGAGACCTACCTCTTCAAAAACCTCTGCAGTAGGTATGAACTCGCCTTGATAAGAGACTTCTCCTTCACCAATAAGGTTGACAGCCAGGTGAGCCAGTTGAATAAGATCACCACTAGCTCCAACCCCTCCGTGTTCGGGAATGTAAGGATTGATATTAAGATTGATCATATCCTTCATTAGCTCAGTTACTTCAGGATGGATACCCGATTTGCCCTGAACAAGGGTATTAAGCCTTGCCAGCATTGTGGCTTTGGCATAAATATCGGGGAGGGGAGGTCCGCAACCTGCAGCATGAGATCGGATAAGATTGTATTGCAGGTCAATTTCACGATTATCATTAATCTTGAACTGAGCCATGGGGCCCAGACCAGTATTGATTCCATAAATCACTTTGCCCTTAGCAAACCCTTTCAAAAATTCGTAATCTTCAGCAACTTTTCTTCGGGCCTCAATATCAATATCGATCTTCTCGCCTTCAAAAAGAACCTTAAAAAAATCACCAACTGTTGTTTTTCTGTTTCCAACAACTACCATATATCCAAGGTATTACGTGCCAGAAAACCAAGAATATTGTCTTCCCGGTTTATTTCAACTCATAAAGGTAAAATCTGTACCTATCAGTCACGTTTGAAAAATGTATCTGGCTTTGGTCTGGCTTCATTAACCTTCATCTCGCGGTTGTCAACTTCACGGCCATTAAGTTCCTGAATCGCAGTATTCGCTTCATCAGCATTCTCCATAACAACGAAGCCAAATCCTTTACTTTGTCCCGTATACTTGTCACTAATTAAATTTACTGAAGTAACCTCGCCAAACTCTTCGAAAAGTTGTTTAAGATCATCTTCATTTACCTTATAGCTAAGGTTTCCTACATAAATATTCATACAAAATTGGTTTAAGTGAAATTATTTCCTTGAAAAAAAAGGCAGGTTAAAAACAAACTATTAAGAAGTAAAATAACTCAGGCTTTTAATTCGTGACCCCGACAGGATTCAAACCTGTAACCTTCTGATCCGTAGTCAGATACTCTATTCAGTTGAGCTACGGGGCCAATTGCGTGTGCAAAGGTACGAAATTTTATTTTCTAACACTATTCATACATTTTACTATTTCATCTCCGGTTCCAATCCTGTAACCCTGGGAGAAGAAATTGATGATTCCTGTAGGGTTGACAAAAAGAACAACAGGATATTTGCCTGACAGAGGAATATCCAAAGAATAGCATAGAAGATCAAATGTGTAGTCCTCGTAAAGTGCATACTTGATTTTTCGGGGAAGTTCGTTGGCATAGTTGCTAACAAACTTATCCTTCTCCTGTTGATTAGGAAGGAACAGGATAAGAGCCCCTTTCAAGTTTTCAATTTCGATTGCTTTTGCCTTAAGATCAGCGAGAAAGTGCTTTGTTGGCTCTTTATCAGGCTCTATCCAGGCCATGACGAGACCTTTCGAGGGATTAATCTCAATCCCTTTGTTTGCAAGATCCAATTTCAGTTTGGATTGCAAGAAGGAGCCGAAGACAAGAGGTGGGGTAAAGTCTTTTCGCAGGGTAACTGGAATCTCCCTGGTTTGTCCTGGGTCCAATTTGACTTGGACAATCCGGGCGAGAACTGTCCCATCAGATAACCGGTACCCTGAAACAACAAGGTAGGTGCCTGGTACAAGTTGAAGAGTAACCGGAAATTTTTCCACCAATTCACTGTTCTCGTAGTCAAGGGTTCGGTAAAATCCATCTTTGTACTGTTCAACCGTATAGTGGATATAATACTCCGGCTCTACAGAATTTTCAGGATCATTGAGAAGAGTTAGTGTAGAACTGCGTTCGGGTTCAGCCGGAGGCTTTTCAAAGTAGATATCCTTCCAAGTACTATCCGCGTAATATTGCGGGACTTTTGATGCCGGTTCAAGTCTAGCCGGGATACCAAAACTTCGGCAGGCTGCAACAAAAAAGATGTCTCTGGAATGAGAATCAGCTGTTTTAATTTCATAGACACCAACCGGCGTCAATGGTGCCCTTCCATAGTTGGCTTTTGTGTCAATTGCAATGTTGGTTTTCACCCAGTTAACAAAGACTTCCGGATTCGCTTTTGAATTTTCAATGAAGTCGGGTTGAAATTTACTTCGCAAATAATGATGAAAGGGTTTCAGAAGTTCATTGTCCACGCGGGGATTCATAATATAAGATACGAACCGATCGTGACTGCCAACTGCCAACTGCTGACCGAATGATATTGCGTCGAGCAATACTTCGGGCGTCACATCATGGAGATCCTTTTCAGAGATAGCATCAAGAAGCGGGAAAATAAATGCTCTGAGAGAGTCAGGGGTATCAGAGACGAAGGTGATGATCTCACGCCAGTTCCCTCTCGCATCTTTCAAAAAGTACCATAACCTATCCGGATCAAGCTCCAATGTCCCTGCCAGTCGGTAAGCTTTGGAAGAGTCAATAAATGTGGATTCATAAGAAGCCCTCAGGTTATCTTCGAACTGAAGCCTTAGGGTATTCGCTTTTTGCCTGGATTCGTCCACCTGTTCTGCTAATTCCTGCTGAACAGGAGGAGTAAAATCGAAATTCCATGCGCCTGTCATTTCTGTGGTAAGCTCCAAATAAACGTTCACTGTATCAATCGATCGTACGTCGGTCCGGGAAAATCCGTATTTCCCATCCTTTGTTGCCCATATTAACAGATCTCCGTATCCGGTTAACAGGGAAGCCAGTCCGTTGATATCAGATTTGGTTTTGAGCAGGGGATAGAATTCAGCATAATTGTAAAGCTGAAACTCAACGTCGGCGTTCGGGATGGGTTGCTGATAAATGTCCAGGATCCGGGTCCATATCCGTTTTGTTTCAGTGTAATTTGAGAGAATGTTGATCTGTGTATATCTTTCGTCTTTAAGCAATACATCCTCCGGACCTTCGTAATCTCCAAATACATTGGTATTGACAAGCATTGCCCGTTTTGCCGGTGCAGTGAACCATGCAAGATCGAGGTCTGGCTCCGGTTCACAGGCGCCCAGGTAATGCCAGGTAGAATCAATCCAAACCTCTACCCATGCATGGTTATCATCTCCATGAGCCCACCTGGGGGTATAACATTGACGGGCAGGAATGCCAACAGCACGCATTGCGGCAGTGGTTAACGTAGATTCTTCGCCGCACCTGCCGAAAGCTGTCTTTACTGTAGCCAGAGGGGAAGAGGTCCTGCTATCGGTTCCCCTGTATGTTACTTTTTCGTGACACCAATGGTTAACTTCAAGTGCAGCCTCTTTCATGGACATTCCCTTGATGCGGTCTTTCAACTCAGCGAAGAAGACCCACCTGGATGAATCAAGGTTCTCATTGTTAATACGAACCGGCAAGACGAAATGACGGAAAATCTCCTCAGGAACAGCGCGACCCCACGAAAATGTATCACGCGCGGCAAGCGAACTCCTGACATTTTTCAGAAAGAACTCACCGTTGTAGTCGGCCAGATCGTTCAACGACATGTAGGCATAAAGATATTCAAGGGCTTCATGCTCCTCAGTGGTCAGATGCTGCTGGAATACACCAAACAGGGTGTCTGACCGGTGCGTTGCGAGTTCTTCCTGTTTTAAGAACTGTTTCCTGACTGTAGTACGGTAACCGGGATCGGAAATAAAATGGTTGCCTCTTTTACAGGAAATGCCTGCAATGAATGTAACTAAGAAAAGTAGCAGCAGGTATTTTTTCATCTCTTTTTATTATTAAAATGGAACCTGGATCTCTCCCGGATCGTTTAAAATGATCCTCTCTGGCAATTCCTGTTCAAATCCATGAAAGATTAATTTAAAGCAGGTGAATTTAGATTTGAACTTACCTTCTGGCCTAGAAAACTGAAGAGTGCGGTTAGCCGGATCAAACCAGATCCATCGTTTAAGATAATTACCCTGTTCAAAATTGTACGTATTCCCGTCGTCTTCATAAAGAAGGAACGCACTTCGTTGATCCCCTTTATATATGTGTACCTCCAGGAGAGAGTCAGGAGACTGATTTGTAAATTGAATGACAGATTGAAGCGGAATGATGCTCCCGGCTTTGATAAAAACGGGTAAATCGTTCAATGGCGCCTCAACAATCACTTCGGCATTCCCTTGATAAGACTCACCTGTAGAAAACCGGTACCATGAACCTTCAGGAAGATAAACTTTCAGGAATTTCTGATCACTTGTGACCGGGGCTACCAGGAATGCATCCCCGAAAAGATACTGGTTGTGATACCGCCAATCATAGATCTTTGGGTCAAAGGTGTAATCGATTGCAAGAGACCGTGCAACAGGCAATCCCGAAACTGTTGATGTATAAAACATGGAATAGAGGTAGGGAAGCAGCCGGTACCGGAAATTTATCAGCGAACGGGCCAAAACCTCTGCATCCTCTCCAAACGACCATGGTTCCTGGTCTCTTGAATTCACCTCAGAATGGTTTCGCAGAAAAGGTGTAAATACACCAACTGAGAGCCATCGAAGGAAGAGCTCTTTCGACGGACTGCCCATAAAACCTCCGATATCGGGGCCAGTAAAGGATATCCCGGATAATCCCATGCTTGCTGTAAGCCTGACCCCCTGAAGGAGATCAGAATCAGTGGCCGAATTGTCGCCTGACCAAACAGCTGAATAACGTTGAACTCCGGAAAAACCAGCCCGGGTTAGAACAAAGGGACGCTTTCCGTTAAGTAGCTTCTTTGTACCTTCAAACGTTGCCCGCGACATCTCCAAACCATATACATTGTGGGCTTCAGCCATCGTTGTATGGTGGCCGTCAAAATCGAATTCTACGATCTTAGGAATGCTCTGACCCCAGGCCGATGGTTCATTCATATCATTCCAGAAGCCATCAATCCCAACACCTATAAGCGGTTGAAAGCTTTCACCCCACCATCTTCTTGTCATCTCCCTGGTGAAATCAGGGAAGTGACACCGGCCCGGCCACACACTTCCGGTAAACAATCTACCTCCCGGATATTTAATAAAATAATCCTTCGCAATCCCCTGGTCGTAAGCTGCATATCCTGGTTCGATCTTTATGCCCGGATCCACGATGACCACTGTATGAAATCCCATTCCGTTCAAAGAGGTAATCATCTTTCCCGGATTGGGAAACCTCTCTGGATTCCAGGTGAAGATCTTGTAATGATCCATGTAATCAATATCGAAATATATTACATCGCAGGGAATTTGTTTCTCCCTGAACTTCCGGGCCAGACTCATCACTTCCGATTCGGGATAGTAGCCCCAGCGGCATTGCTGGTAACCCAGGCTCCAGTATGGCGGCATGGGCATCCTACCGGTAAGCCAGGTGTAGTCTTCAATGATACCTGCAACGGAATTTCTGCCGAAGAAATAATAATCAAGTTCACCATTTTCTGCAGAAAAAAAGGAAAAGAGATTGTCGGTGGATGCTCCGAAATTAAACAGGGTCTTAAACGAATTGTCTAGGAATATCCCATAGGTCAGGCTATCGTGGATGCCGATAAAAAATGGGATGCTCTGATAGAGAGGATCTTCTTTTTCACTGTATGCCGGGATGTCGCGGTTCCAGTTTACATATGCATTCCCTCGCCTGTTGAGAGGTCCGGTTTTTTCGCCCAGCCCGATAAACTTTTCATCGGCAAACAAACGACGGTGACTGGTCACCTCATCACCCAACCATGTAATGCCAAAATCTGTAAAATCTTCCGAAAGTAATTGATTATCTGCGGAAAAGAAACCTATCCGAAATGGTGCTTTTTGAACCATGACAACTAATTCAGACGTTTGCAGGACGATCTGATCAGCGGTTTCGTTGATTGCATTGAAGCTGAATTCAGGCTCCCTGATTACCGCGTAGGAGAAATCGGGTTGAAATGTCCCTTTTACAACTCTCACGCGTACTACAGAGGGTGAGTAACAAAGAAGCTCAACCAGCGCGTTACCGGTTATTATCTCAATCCCGTGATCGACCTTTTTCCATGATTGGTAAGTGCTGATTAATTCTGGTGAAGAGCTTGTTTGGGAGAAACCGTTTGGGTTCCAGAATAGGTTGAAAACAAAAAGAAACAGAATAATTTTAGACATGATCAGCTGTAGTTGTTTCCCCAAAAATACGAAAGAATTTTGGCAATCTTCTACAGATGCTCCGTTCTCCGGATGATCTCGTTCTGCAGATCTTCCCCCAGATCGTTGAAATAATCGGAGTAACCTGCAACACGGACAATAAGATCGCGGTATTTTTCCGGATGTTTCTGGGCCTCTATCAGGGTTTTGGCAGAGATCACATTAAACTGAATATGATGTCCGTTCATCCTGAAATAACTTCGGATCAGCGCTGTTAGTTTATTCATAGCCTCCTTCCCGTTAAAAAACTCAGGAGAGAATTTCTGGTTCAGCAACGTTCCACCAGTGCGGATATGGTCAATTTTTGCAGCAGAATTCAAAACAGCTGTAGGTCCTTTTGTGTCGGCTCCCTGGAAAGGGGAGATCCCTTCTGAAAGAGGCTGTTTCGCTTTCCTGCCGTCGGGCAGTGCGCCTATAACACTGCCGAAATAGATATGGGAAGTGGTTGGAAGCATGTTGATTCGATGGATGCCTCCGATTGACGTAGGTTTTCCGTCAACAGATTCAAAAAACATTTCAAAAACAGTTTTTGCCTGGTCATCGGCATAATCATCATCATTTCCGTATTTCGGGGTATTGTATATCAGTTCCGCTCGAAATTCATCGAAATCATGGAAATCATTCTCCAAAGCCTGGAGAAATCCTTTCATTGTAATAGTTTGATTGTCAAATACGTGATATTTCAGTGCAGTTAGAGAATCGGTCAAACTTCCGAGACCAACCCCCTGAATGTAGGTAGTATTGTAGCGGGCGCCACCGGCATTGTAGTCTTTTCCATTGGCTATACAGTCTTCGATAATAAGGGAGAGGAAAGGGGCAGGCATCTTCTCGGCAAAAATCCTGTGAATGGCGTTGTTGCCCCGTAGTTTAATGTTGATGAAGTGATTCAGTTGGGTCTGATAAGCAGTAAGAAGTTCTTCGAACGATGAAAAGGATGCCGGATCACCGGATGCCGGTCCGATTTGCTTTTGCGTTCGGGGATCATATCCGTTGTGCAGGGTGATCTCGAGAATTTTAGTGAGGTTGAAGTACCCTGATAAGATGTAGGCTTCGGTTCCGAAAGCACCTGCTTCAACACAGCCGCTGGCTCCTCCATTCCGCGCATCAACTTCAGTTTTGCCCTGCCGCATAAGCTCTTGTACAATGGCATCTGTGTTGAAGTAAGAGGGTTGGCCAAAACCTGTTTTTGTGATCTCTAATGTGCGTTTGATCAGGCTGTCAGGATTTTGCCGACTGACCTGAACCATGGAGCTGGGCTGTAGTAAGCGCATCTCTTCAATGACATCAAGGATGAGGAATGTGAGATCATTAACCCCATCTGATCCATCGTGTTTAATCCCACCGAGATTGATCAGGGAGAAGTCGGTGTAGGTATTGCTCTCAAGGGCTGTAACGCCGATTTTGGGAGGGGCTGGATGGTTGTTAAACTTGATCCAGAAACATTGGAGCAGCTCTTCGGCACACTCTTTCGTAAGGGATCCTGCTTCCAGTTCCCGTTTGTAAAAGGGATAGAGATGCTGGTCGAGACGGCCGGGGTTAAATGAATCCCAGGGGTTTAATTCTGTAATTACGCCCAGGTGAATGAACCAATAGTGTTGCAGGGCTTCGTGGAATGTCTCAGGTGCATGAGCGGGGACACGGCGGCAGATGCGGGCAAGCTTAACAAGTTCTGTTTTCACTTCTCGCTTCTCTCTTTTCGCCATTTTTTCCAGTGCCTCAGCATGCCGATTGGCAAATAGAATGATTGAGTTTGCAGCAATTTCCATCGCTTTCAGCTCCTCAAATTGCTCGTTTATTTCTTTGTCATCGCGAGCGGAGCGAAGCGATCGGATCGCAGATCGTGCATCGCGTATCTCTTCGATCAGATCCAGCATCCCTTTCCTGAAGATTTTTTCGCCAGCAACCGTATGTCCCGGTGCCCGTTGCTCTTGGAATTCTGTAAAGACCGCAGCTTTGTATGCATCCAGCCAGGTTGATTCCATAGCTTGCATAATCCGGTCGCGGTTGCTTCTGTTCTTCCAGAATGGGATGATCCTCTCCTTGTATATGCTCCTGGTCTCCTCGTCGACCTTGAACGAGACCTTCTTCCGTGAATCCAGGATCTCCAGGTCCTCAACCGAGTGTACAGTAATTTCAGGATAAGTAGGACATGCTTTTGGAGCGGGACCGCGCTCTCCCACGATCAATTCCCCTTCGTTGATACAGATTGACTTGTTTTTCAGGATATGTTCCAGAGTCAGCGCCCGCATCACAGGAACAGAGATCTCCTGATCGATTCCGCTCTGATAAAGGTCAGTCACCAGCAATGCCCGTTCGGCACTGATGTAGTTGACAGCATTGAGACTTTGTTCACGAAGCTTTTTAGTCCTGTGGTTCATAATCCGATTTCTTTTCAACCCTCCTTTTCGATTGCAAAAATAAAGTAAAATTAGATAGCATGTTTCCTGATCAGCCTGGTTTAACTCTATTTCTTCCGGAGCTTTAACGATCAATTTTCACGTGAAACCCAGCGTTTTCAAAACCAGATTTTATCAGATGCAGATCTTTGTGTTGAAGAGATGATCCGGTTTCCATTTTATTCTCAATCAGGAACCTTTGATATTTGTTCTTTGCGCTATTATGGTAGGGAAGGAGATGTATTTCAAATGGTGAAATGGCGAACCGGAGCGAAGCGGAGCTCGGCGGAGCCAAATGGTGAAATGGCGGAAGAAAATCCAGCATTGATTCAACATTTTCAGATGTATCGGTGATGCCGGGGATGACTGGAAATCGGATAATGACCTGCTTTCTGGCTTCTACAATCAGTTTAAGGTTATCCAGGATGCCTTTGTTGGATACCCCTGTGTACTTCAAGTGTTTCTCATCGTCCATGAGTTTGAGGTCGAAAAGGAAAAGATCTGTATAGGGTATCACTTGAAGGATGACATCTTTAGGGGCATATCCCGTTGTATCAACCGCGGTATGGAGCCTTGCTTCTTTAAGTGACTTCAGCAATTCTACACAAAACTCTGACTGAAAAAGGGGTTCGCCACCCGAAAGTGTGACGCCGCCACCGGATTCCTCGTAAAATATCCGGTCACGCACAACTTGCCTGATCAGATCATCAACATCAATCTCATATCCTGTAATTTCCTGTCGTTCAAAAACCTTCCCTTCAATAGAAAGATGTTTGAACGTCTTTTGTGGCGCACTATCCCGGCTCTCTGGATTATGACACCACCAACAGGAGAGGGGACACCCCTTGAAAAAGATCGTTGTCCTGATTCCAGGCCCATCATGGACCGCAAAACGTTTGATATCGAAAATATACCCTTTAGTCACAGTAAAAACGTATTTTCTGACGAATGGCTTCCTGGCAAACCAGGCAGAATCCCTTGGCACTGTTATCTTTCATCCTGCAATTCATCGCGGGACTAAAAATCCCCTTAGCCATATAACCTCCACCTTCAAACATCCCGACAACATTCCGGAATGTCGAATCTCTTGGGGTTGGCAGCGGAACATCAAGTCCAATCATTGATTCCCATTTACTCCCGAAGTCGATATTCGTTGTAATATTTGGTTCCCATGGTTCCTGCTGCAAGTTATAAAACCCATCGTAATTCACTCCTCCAACATATTCGTCAGCCAGTCCTCCAAAGGCATGCCCAAATTCATGGATGGCAACAATTTCGCTTGCTTCATTATCAACTGTACTCTGGCAATAGTGATTGTAAAACCCGCCGCCACCATATTTTTTGCTGTTATTTAGGATGATTATCTGGTCGTATGGTGCATTCGCAGCAGCATCGCGAATGCTCCATGTATCGGGGGTCGTAAGGTATCTGTCAGAATCGAATGTTGAGAAGCTGCTGTTAAAGCCTGTATTAATATACTCCATTTGCCCCGGAATATCAACACCCGATCCGGCAGAAGGGGACTCTACTATCCAGAATGTGATTTTCTCCTGGAATTCAGAAAGAGGTTTTACTGAGAGAAAATAGTCACAGATCCTTCGGGCATCCTCTCTGAATTTCGGCATCTCATCCATCTTATACCCTTCGGCCAGAAGTGCAATGTCGAGCTGCGTGGCCGGGTTTCCTGGCTCTGGGATTGGGGTCACAACCAGCGAATCAATCGACTCATGCAGGATGAAATAATTTTTCGGATCAATGGATAATGAAAACAAGTTCTCAAATTCTCCTGTGTTGTAATTGCGTTTATCGATCTCGAACCTGACCGGAAGATTTGGATATGGCATGGTAGCTGTCATCGGGTAGGCCCGCGGGGTCTTACTGGCTTCAGCGGTTCCCTGGAACTCTTCAAACAATGACGAATATCCTTTTCTATAGAGGAGCAATCCGGAGGCTGAATCGTAGAGCGAATAGCGATAGTTTCCTGAATTCCAAGGATCTATAAGGTTTTTGTGAGGACCTCCCCAAAGAGGTTCCTCTTTGAGTTGCCACAAATAGACATCCGTTCTGATGTTATTTCCTGCTAAAAGGTAATCTATCCGAAGTGTTTTATCCGTAAAAAATTGGTCGAAGATGCTCTCTCCCGACATCTGTTCAGTAAAGGTAGTACTGGAAATATCCTGGCCGAAAGCGGCCTGAAATCCAAAAAGAATAATGACGAATTGTTTCCACATAATTTGTTATTGTTTAATCTACCTGACAATTATAAGCTTCTCTCGTTTTATCACTCCTGATCCATTTTGTAATACTATCATGTATTGGCCCTCTTGAAACCCGCTAACATCTATCTCCATGTTCCGAAAAAAGAGTGGCACAAAGGTGGGTACGAACATCGTTGGACTGAGCTGAATCGATAGCAGGATCAGTGAGCCAATCGTGTATTGTAATCGGTGCACCAGATGCCGGATCTATTTCATAGGAAAAATAGCAAAGATCCGATAACAGATTCCACTGGTAATTAAGGTAAGCATTGCCGATCCAGTATGGATGATAGCCGAAAACGATCTTCTCAAGCGTACATCCTGAAGCTATTCCTGGAACAATTTGTTGTTGTAAAGCAGAGATCTCAACCTGGTGCTCTTTGTAGTATCCCGACTCCTCAGCGTGAATGGATCTGAAAGGAATATCCTGTGCGAACATGATATTGGTTGACAGAAACAGAAATAATACGAGATTTTTCTTCATCGCAAATTACTATTTGACGCAAAATTACAGAGTTTCGTCGATCTTCTCTGAACTTAGTGCAACCTTCGTCTATCTTTGTGTAATAAATATAGGCACATAATGTTCACAAACCTGTACTTTTACAAAAAAAAATCCACTCAATGAATACTTTATCGTATAAAATTGTCTTTCTCGCTATTGCGATTCTGACCTGGGTCCCAGTCTCTTTTGCACAAGAACTGAACAACAAGAACAATGATTCAAGGCTTCACAACGAAGTCCCGGATAATGCTTACATGGCTCCGTCCCCAAACCATACCCCGCCTGTAAAGGGATATAAGTCAGTCAATTCCTCCGTTTTTACAACTCAGGTGAACATTGATGAAAATGGTTTTAACATCCCTGATGATGCAGCCAACGAGCCTTCCATAGCTGTTGATCCGACAAACCCGAACAATATGGTGATCGGGTGGCGTCAATTCGATAACATTGGAAGTAATTTCCGGCAGGCTGGATATGGCTATACTACTGATGGAGGACAATCCTGGACCTTTCCCGGGGTGATTAATCCAGGAATCTTCAGATCCGATCCTGTGCTGGATGCCGATGCAAATGGAACCATCTTTTACAACAGTCTCACTTCCGATGGATCTGCATATACTTGTCAGGTTTTCCGTAGCAATACGGGAGGAGCTGACTGGGATGCAGGTGTACAAGCAAAGGGAGGAGACAAACAATGGATGGTCATTGATCAAACTGACGGCATCGGTGCCGGAAATATCTACTCTTTCTGGACTGTATATTATAGTTCATGCTATCCGGGTTTCTTCACCCGATCGACCGATGGAGGTGACTTCTATCAAAACTGTGTTGATGTCCAGGGATTCCCTTACTGGGGTACGATGGCCGTGGGCCCCGACGGCGAACTCTATACGGTAGGAAAAGGAGACTTTGAAGGAGTCGTAGTTTCAAAATCCACAACAGCCCAGAATCCTGCCAATGTGATCAGCTGGGACCTGGCCGAGGAGGTCTACCTGGATGGACACTTGACCTCTTCCCCTCCTGTAAATCCCGCTGGCTTGCTTGGGCAGGCAGATATTGGCGTGGATGTGTCTGAAGGTCCAGGAAGGGGAAATGTTTATGTTTTATCTTCAGTTGTAAGAGCAACTGGAGGTGACCCGGCCGACGTAATGTTTTCGAAAAGCACGGATGGAGGCCTCACCTGGAGCCTCATTCCAGGAAGGATCAACGACGATCCTGAGAACGATAACTATCAGTGGTTCGGTACGATGTCTGTCTCTCCCGACGGAAGAATCGACGTTGTATGGCTCGATACCAGGGACGCCCCTGCAGGTACCTATTTTTCGGCACTTTACTACTCCTATTCCACTGATGAGGGAGCAACTTGGTCTACCAATGAGCGCCTTTCCGAGCTCTTCGATCCACATGTTGGTTGGCCACAACAAGACAAGATGGGGGACTATTTCGACATGCGGTCGGATGAAATAGGTGCCCATCTTGCCTGGGCGAATACACTGAATGGCGAACAGGATGTCTATTACAGCCATATCACACCAACCTATATTGGTCTAGAGGAGAATAATTCTTTATCAAATTCCCTTTCTCTCTCTTGTTATCCCAATCCATTTACCGATGGAACTACAATCAGGTATGTCCTGGCAGAGGAAGCATTTGTACAGCTGGAAATCCTGAATCTTTACGGACAAGTTGTTGAAACACTTGTTGCAACAACACAGCAACAGGGAATTCAAGCGATCCAGTATCATCCAGCTGATCTCAAAATGGGATATTACTATGGAAGGTTGACGGTGGAGAAACAAAAAGCGGTAATCAGTATTCTGAAGATTAGGTAATCCATATGATCTCCGAATAAATCGATTTTCGATTTCCGATTTTTTATATCGTAAATCCTAAATCGAAATGCGAAGCATTCATGAACACCTTTGGAATTTAATGATTTTGTGAATAATCAATCGTAAATCTTTTTAGTTGTGCTACAATCATTCCTGCCAGCATCAGACAGCAACCAAGCAATATCTTGCCCGTAACGATTTCGTTCAGAAGCAGCCATCCACCAAGAACGGCAAATACCGATTCGAGGCTTAAAATGATCGAAGCATAGGCCGGATGTGCTTTTTGCTGGGCAAAAACCTGCAACGTATAACCTATTCCTACTGATATCAAGCCTCCGTAAAGGATTGGCCACAGGGCATCGATGATTGGTTTCAGGCTGATCTCTTCAAAGCCGATGGCTACAACCCAACTCAAAAAGGCACAAATGCAGAATTGGATGATGGCGGTTCGGATGGGGTCTGTTTTTGGGGCGACAAAACCAACTACTAACACATGAACAGACCAGATCAGTGCGCAAATTAGCACAAGATAATCCCCGAAGTTAATAATAAACCCCTCTTTTACGCTCAGGAAATAGAGGCCGGCAATAGCCAGTGCGACCCCAATCCAGATGGTAATATGATTCCGTTGGCCAAGAAAGAGCCCGATTACCGGGACAAAAACAACATATAACCCGGTAATAAACCCGGCATTTCCTGCAGTGGTATAAACGAGACCATATTGCTGAAATGATACTCCGCCAAAGACTAGCAATCCTAGCAGAAGCTGAAGCAAAACGATCTTTTTTCGTTCCCTCTTTGTTGTTGCTAATCGATTAAATGCCCGCTCTTTGCGAAAGAATAAGAAGGGGAGAAGTACCAAACTTCCCAGACTAAACCTGACAGCCGAAAAGGTAAATGGTCCCACATAGTCCATACCCACCCGCTGGGCTACAAAAGCAAAGCCCCAGATGGCGGCAGCAAGCAGCAAAAGCACGTCGGATTTTACTTTCCCGGAAGAGTGCATAGGAGGTTATCTCAGAATGAGTCGCGAAAATACGAACAAATGGCTAGTACTCTGTGAATATCCGTTGGATCTCCTTGTAATCTTTCGTTTTCATCAGCGCCAGCATCAGCAGAATACGCGATTTCTCAGGAGTTTTAAACCAGGATGCCGAAAATCCGTATTTGTCATCATCCACTTCGTCGTGCTGCGTAGTTGGGCCAAACGGTGTACGGGCCGAGCGAACCACTGGGATTCCACGCTTGACGGCATCTGCAAGGGCATTCATGTTAGATGTATTTGGATTTCCATTCCCAACACCAGCATAAACAATTCCATTTGCCCCTTTTTCTATCGCTGTGGTGACAAATAGAGAGTCAATACCAGCGTATCCATACACGATCTCAACTTTAGGGAGTTTCTCAACATTCGCAATATCAAATTCGCTCTTGGTAGTATGACGAACCAGAGAATTACGAGTGAAAATAGGTTTGCTGTTATATACATAACCCAGGAATCCATAATTGGGGCATTTGAAGGTTTCCAGTGCGGTTGTCAGTGTCTTTAATGCATCATCGGCGCTTAGGATCTTGTCATCCATGACAATCATCACTCCTTTGCCAACCGATTCAGGACTGGCAGCAACAGCAGCTCCTTCATAGACATTCATGGGGCCATCTGCACTGAGTTCTGTTGAAGGGCGCATAGATCCTACCAACACTACCGGTTTGTTGCTTTTCACTACCAGGTTAAGGAAGTAGGCGGTCTCTTCCATGGTGTCGGTCCCATGTGTGATGACAACCCCGGTTACATCAGCCTTTGCCAGCAACTGGTTGACCCGTTTCGCAAGGATCAGCCAGTCGGCTTCGGTTATATCCTGACTGGGAATATTGACAACCTGTTCGCCTTTGATCTGGGCCAGTTGCAGTATCTCCGGTGCCGATTGAATGATCTTGTCGACAGATACAACTCCCGAAGTGTATCCCGAACTGGTTTCGGAAGCACCCACGCCGGCGATGGTTCCGCCTGTAGCCAGGATATAAATGAGGGGTTTCCCTTGTCCGTATGCATGGATTGATGCCATGCCAAGCAGGCAATAAATGAGAATCAGATTTTTTCGCATATGACAGGTTTTATTTATCTGAGATATTCTCTTTGTTCTCCATTACTTCATTTCATAGGTTGTAGGACCTTCGCTGTAATCCGTTCTGTCCAGCCAAAAAGCAGGATATCCGATCACTCTTGTCAGATCGGCTTCCGGGGTTGAGTAATTGCCATTTGGGAGGTTGATATATCCATCTGAGTATTTGGCAACAATCGCAGCAGCCATATTCCACCAACCGGATATCACACTGTCGGCATTTTCCTTACCCCGATCTGTAAGTAGCTCACGGGCAGCTTCTGGCGATAGACCAACAACGGCTTTATCTGTCTGATCAATGAACTCCAACTCCTGCCTTTCCAGCCGGGACTGTAGTGGGATGATGTCGGCCCTGGTCATCTGGCGGAAGTTTAACCTCGACCAGTTGTTGACAAAGTTAAATGGCCACCAGGCACATCTTCCATAAAATTTTTGTGGACCTCCGGTTTGCAAAGCTTCAGGCAACTCGTTTACGTTCGTATAAAAGGGCATGAATACAGTAGTATAGGATACATCTGGCCCAAACCAAACCACTCCCTTGGTAATCAAAGGCTGTTGCGGCCGGAGCTTGCAAACATAGGTATATCCCTGGTAAAACACGGAGATCGCCCTTTCCCAGGCTCCAACCATCTTTTTTCCCGTGGATACATTGTTTTGATTTCCATCATAAGGCCCGACAAACCGGTGGGGATCGCCATACGGACCAGCTGCAATGCCCCTGGTCAGGTCAAATTGAGTTCCCTCGTAGTGATCGCGGTAGAGAGAAAAAATGTCGGAAGTGGTAAGCTTATCTTTCGGTTTGATTGAAAACGGATAATCGAATGTATAGCCATCTTCCACCCAAGGTGAGAGACCAAGGTCAGGATTTACCCTATCGAGGACCCTCCAGACTCTCCTTAGCGAGTAGTAGGGGTGGTTGTATTCACCAGGACTAACTGCTTTCAGCCAGTCGACAGGACCATCTTTCTCCTCATCCCACCATCCCAGTTTCTTCAATCCGGGGATGAGGGAATTGGAGAAGAGAAAGTTATCAGGATCAGTTTTTACTAAATACCGGATCCGAAATTCATTGGCGGCAACAAAAACTTCTCCATCCGGCACAAGCTGGGCTACCCAAGCCGAGTGGTATACATCATCAGGCAGAGCACACATCTCAAAAACCCATGCCTCTTCCTCGTCTGCCACAAGAAGTGTCTCTCCAGTAGAGTAATAACCATATCGCTCTATCAACTTTCCCATGAGCATGATGGCTTCCCGTGCTGTTTTGCAGTTTTCCAGGGCAATCCGTGAGAGTTCCTGCGAATAAAAGATCCTTAATGGTTTTCCAGTTGCCCTGACAGCATTTGCTTCAGGTTCGAAATTAGCCCCGTTTGTACACTCACCAACCATCAGGTTGTATTCATTCATAATGCCGTAATTTCCATCAAAATAGGCATAGGATTGTACATTCTTGTGTCCCAGAAAGCTCCATATATCCTCGTAGGGCAATTGAAAAAGTACGGGTGTTAATGGATATCCTGGAGTGTTGTATCCAGGTCCCCTTTCAGTAGTATTGATCCTGGGATAACGATAGTGTTCCTGAAAAATAGCTCTGGTTCCGTTCTGATCCCTGGAAGGAACAAAGATCATCCGCTGGTCTCCCAGTTCATCATCATCAGAATGGGCTACCATCATGGAGCCATCAGCACTGGCTCCTTTGGTAATGATCATGGTTGTGCACGCCAAAGAACTAAAAAAGGGAAGGACTAGTAAGCAAGCACAAACAGTGGTAAGAATAGTATTTCTCATCTTAGCAGTGATTTATTAACCGGTGAATAACAATGTAAATCTACAAAATAAATGTAGAGATTCTAGTTATTTACAACAAACTGTTATTCAGATTTTTACTCTACACTGATCTCGTCAGCAAAGATCCAGCATTTCATCCCTGCTCCCGGATGCCATTCGGGACAGATTCCTGGCGTTTTGGCAACAACTCTCACGTAACGTGCCTCAACAGAGGGCTCCAGGTCGGCCCATTGTTCCAGCGTTGTTGGAGTAAAATCCTTTTGAGAGTATTCATGGATAGAGATACCGGCAGGGATGAAACTCTCTCCATCAACGGATGTAAAGAATTCAACTTCCGTAGGAAAAAAGATCCAGGAACCTACATCCTGAAGAAACCCGACAGAGATCTTGTGCACCATCTGAACCTCACCCAGATCCACAACGGCATCCAGGTTAACACCTTCATATCCTTGCCAAACACCGGTTTTGAAATTCTCACCTCCCTTTTTAAAGTCGATCAAAGCAATATCACCGCCTGCCGAATATTGGGGTGAATATTGTGTATTTAGCTTGATCTTGCGGTTCTCAGGAATTTTCTGAAAAGTGGATTCAATGATGAAACTTCGTTCATGGCCCTCTTTTTGGGTATAGGCAAGGATGGTGGTGGTGTTCTTAACTGAGATCGGATTTGCATACGGATGCCAGATACCAGATCCTGGATCCAGGATCGAGGATTCCTCATGCTTTATGCCTTGTGCCTCTTGCCTTTTTACTTGAAAGTAAATCTTTGCCTCGGGGTCAGGAGAGGAGAGGACAATGGTGGTTGAATCAAAGAAGGTAGCATCTCCTTCAGTCATAAATGGAACCGGCTGAATCAGATGATCCCGGATGCCTGATTCCGGATGCCTGATTAGATTTTGCGTATCGCGAATCACGGATCCCGTATCGCTTGACGCATTTCCCCATTCGTAATTTGGTGAACTTCTCATCTCAAAAACCAGGTCTCCACCTTTCATAATCTCATCATGCCTTATGGCTGGTGCGTCATGGCTCTTTCCGTTCAACGAGCAGGATTGAATATAAAAGTTCTCGTCCGAAAGATTGTTTGCGGTGATCGTGAAGGTTTTGCCGTTTTCCAGTTCGATTTTGGCAGATGGAAATCTCGGGGTGCCGATAGCATAGATCCCTGAGCCTGGCGTCACGGGATAGAATCCCAGGGCAGAGAAAACGTACCAGGCCGACATCTGGCCGCAATCTTCATTGCCGCACAGGCCATCTCGCTGATCGGTATAAAAATCGTTCATGATTTGGTGAACTATCTCCTGCGTTTTCCAAGGTTGACCAACATAGTCGTAGAGGTAGGCCATGTTATGACTGGGTTCATTTCCTTGGGCATACTGGCCGATCAAACCTGTAATGTCGGCCTGATCACGGCCGGTTGTCTGCGAGTTTGCTGAGAAAAGTTTGTCAAGTTTGCTTGCAAAGGCCTCTTTCCCGCCCATCAACCCGATCAGTCCGTTGATATCTTGAGCTACACAAAAGCTGTATTGCCATGCATTGGCTTCTGTATAGTTGAAGTTGACTTCATAGGGATCAAACGGGGTGAACCATTGGTTGTTCAGCTTTGCCCGCATAAACCCCGTGGAGGGATCAAAGATATTTTTGTAGTACTGAGCCCGTTGGATAAACTCGCTGTAATCCGCCTCTTTTCCCATCTCTTTCGCCATCTGCGCAATACACCAGTCGTCATAAGCGTATTCCAGTGTTTTAGAGACCGACTCACCCTCCTGATCACCAGGAATAAAACCTTGGTTTTTGTAAAACTTCAGCCCAAAGTGATCTTGGTTCGCACTGGTTTTCATGGCTTCAAACGCCTTCTCAGCATCATAGTCGCGGATGCCCTTCAACCATGAATCAGCAATTACAGGAACTGAATGGTAACCGATCATGCAATTTGTCTCATTGGCAGAGAGTTCCCAAACAGGTAAAAGCCCTCCCTCTTCATACTGCCGGATGAATGTATTGATGAAATCGTTTGTTCGCTTTTGATCGATGATAGTAAGCAGCGGATGCAAAGCCCTGTAGGTATCCCAGAGAGAGAATACGGTATAATAATCGAAACTGTCAGTCTGATGCACCTGAAGGTCTCTGCCAAGGTATTGCCCATCCACATCCATATATAGATTTGGGCTTAAGAAAGCATGATAAAGAGCTGTATAAAAGATAGTTTGGTCGTCATGGCTTCCTCCTGAAACTGTAATTTTTTGCAACGCATTCGTCCAGGCTAACCTACAGTCATCCAAAACATTGTCAAAGTCCCAATTGGAATTTTCGTCATTGAGATTCTTGCGGGCACCTTCAATACTCACTGCCGAGATTCCGATCTTAACCAGAATCTCATCGTTTTTTTTCAGAGAGCTAAAACGGAGCAAAGCTTTCACATCACTCCCCTCAATTTCTTTCAGGCCTTCTATCATAATTCCATCAACATCAATAACTACTTCCAGGATAGGTCTCGAGAACCTGACCACGAAGAAAAGCCGCTGATCTTTTGCCCACGCAGTTGAAAACCGGTACCCTTCAATCTCACTGTCGCCAACGACTTTCATGCCCGATTCAAGCACTTTATCCCTGTGCTGAAGATTGAGAACTACTCCGGGCATCTCCGAAGAGGGGTAGGTATACCTATGAAAGCCTGTGCGTTTTGTGGCTGTTAATTCCACACGAATATCATAGTTCGACAAACCAACCCGGTAATACCCTGCGGATGCCCTCTCGGAAGAGAAATCAAATGAAGATGCATAGCTATAGTCTGAAAGTGAGATTTCCCCGGCAACCGGCATCAGGAGAATATCCCCATAATCAGAACACCCGGTACCACTCAGGTGTGTATGGCTGAACCCAAAGATGGTATCATCGGAGGCATGGTATGCCGAACAGCCATCCCATCCCTCCAGCCTGGTATCCGGACTTACCTGGATCATCCCGAAAGGATAACTTGCCCCCGGATAGGTATGTCCGTGTCCACCGGTACCAATAAAGGGATTTACAAAATCAGTCAGACTGACCAGTCGTTGACCGAAACAACCAGAAACAAATAATACGCTGGCAGTAAGAAGAATTGATAGTGTCTTTTTTACCATTTTACTATTTTACCAGTTTACCATAAATAAAAGTCACTTACCACCGGTAAATGGTCAGAGGGATACAACTCTCCCTGATGAAAATCGACGATTTCGTATTTTCCTGGACTAATCCCGGGTTTCCCCTTGAAAAAAATAAAATCAATGATATTTCCCGGAGAGTTTTTTGCCGGAAACCCAACAAACGAACACGCATCATCAAGATCCTTCACGGAGGGTCCTGTGGCCGTAAGATCTGTATTCAACAACTGAAATGCGTGATCTTCAGGCGTGCAATTGAAATCACCAGTTAGAATCAGATCGGCATCCCCGGTTATTGTCCTGATCTTTGACAACAATAATTCAGAAGCATGAACCCGTGCATCCTCGCTCACATGATCAAAATGGGTGTTGAAGATAAAGAGAATCTGCTTCGAAGAATTCTCGCTTAATTGCACCCAGGTAACGATACGCGTACAGGCCGCACCCCAAGAGATTGATCCCGGAACTTCAGGAGTTTCTGAAAGCCAGAAAAATCCTGAGTCGAGAAGCGCAAAGCAATCTTTCCGGTAAAAAATTGGAGCATATTCTCCTTTTTGATTCCCGTCATCCCTGCCAACTCCATACCAGGCAAGGGATGATAAGTTATCAGCCAGCTCTTTGGTCTGGTTGACTAACGCCTCTTGGAACCCTATGATGTCTGGTGACTCAAGTTGCAGGACATTGAAAACAAGCTCTTTGCGCTGATCCCATGAAAAAATTCCGTCGTGTGGGTTGTCATACCTGATGTTGAAGCTCATGACCCGGAGTTCTGTCGAATCGGGAGATAAGGAAAAGGCTGAAACTGAACTGATAAGAGTTCCTGCCAAAAATAAAACCACCCATCTCCTCATACTAATTTCGCTTTTCGCTATTTCGCTACCTTAAATAGGTGTCTACCAGCGAGATCACCTTCAATGAATCCTGGAAATTATCGACCTCCTCACTAGTATTAAATTGGATTCGTTTCTCCTCAAATGGCATCAGGTCGAAATAGTTATCACTGAAATCACCTTTTACCGGAGTGCTCAGGAAGACTCCCTTTGCCAGTTTGGTCGTATACAGATTCAAGATATATCCGGTTGATGTCTTTTGTGTAGCAACATCGATAGGCGCCTTTTCAAGCTTCATCTCTTTTGGCGATACAAAATAGTATAAGTTTGATGCCCTGACCCCCAGGATATTCTGAATCTGGGTATAAATGAACAACCTCGACTTATCGGCCTTTTTGAGGAATGCAGCCAGGTTGGTATCAACGACCACCTCTGTGCGGGAGGCAGAAAAGTTGTATGGTTTCTTCTCTTGCCACAGTACCTTGCCATCAAAGTCGGCCAGAACAACCCAAAGGTTTGCATCCTGGTTGTCAGGTTCGTCGAATGTCGCATATACTTTCAGCTGATCTCCTTCCATTTCTGGAACAATGAAGAAGTTGCGGTATGCCCTCCAAGCGGTATAGTAAGATGCTTTTTTATTACCATAATAGTCGATGGTGGACCAGGAGATAACCGGCCATGAATCGTTCAGTTGCCAGTACATGGTTCCCATGCAGGCCGGCTTGGCCTTTCGATGTGCTTCAATAGCGGTTTTTAAACCATCAGCCTGCAGCAGTTGGCTAACATATCCGTATGTTTCCAGATCGGTAGGAACCCGGTAGTCACGTTGCATATATTCTTCAATAGTCTCATAACCAAGCGGATGTTTCTGATGAGTTTTCATGACCTTCGATCCAAGTCTCAGCTCTGCCGGAGGTGTAACTTTCTGAATAGTTGTGTAATCGGGGAAGCCCTGAAACCCATATTCAGAGACAAACCGTCCAACTTTTTGATTGTATATGTCAAAGGGCTCTTTTCCCCACCAAACTCCCCAATAGTGCAGATCTCCCTCTGTCAGGCTCTTCTCATTACCCCAGCCATGCATCGGACTGGTACTGATATAAGGCCTGAGTGTATCATGCCGGAAAAGTGAATTAGGAATTAGTTCTTTGAAAATCTTCTTGTAATTCCTGAAGATCAGGGATGAGTCCTTCTTGGTGTAACCATAATCTTTTACCCACCCCCAATTGTACCATCCCTCCTCAATCTCATTGTTGCCGCACCAAAGAACAATGGAAGGATGGCGCCTGAGTCGGACAATATTCTGGATGATCTCATCCCTCACACCAACGAAAAACTGATCATCCTCGGGGTACATTGCATTGGCAAACATAAAATCCTGCCACACCATAATTCCCTTTTCATCACATAAATCGTAAAAGATATCATTTTCATAGATGCCACCTCCCCATACCCGAAGCATATTGATATTTGCTGCATCCACATCTTTAATCAGGGCTGTATACATGGAGTCGGTTACCCTGGAAGGGAAGTTGTCCATAGGAATATAGTTTGCTCCTCTGATAAAAACAGGCACATCATTGATCTTCAGATAAAAAGATTTGCCTATGGAATCAGGTTCCTGTATCAATTCTACTGTTCGCAAGCCGATTTTCTGATAACCTTCAGCCTCTTTTCTGCCGGCAAACCAAACCTGGTAGCCCAGGTTATAACGTATAGGAGCCCCCATTCCATTTGGCCACCAACGTTTTGGGTTGGTCATGTCAAAATCGATTCGGATGGCATTAACTCCTTTGTTAAGTAACTCACGACCTTCAAAAAATACAGTAGAGTCAAACATCAGCTTGAAGATCGCAGTATCGGCCAGGGAGGAAGTTACGATAAATGAAGTAGACATCCGGGCAATTGAATCCGTCAAACTCTTTTGAATGAAATTGACTCCCAGCACATCCACATATTTCCAGTATTTAATATAGATCGGTCGCCAGATGCCCATAGTGACAAAAGAAGGAGCCCAATCCCAGCCAAACTGATAAGCAGCTTTCCGGCAAACTACCCGCTCATCGCCGGGAAGTTTGTATGGAAGTTTGTCATAAAAGGCTTTGTTCAACTTGGTGATAGAGGGAAACTCAATTTTTATCCGGTTGTAACCGATTCTCAGGTAATGCTTTGCATTGGCATACCAGGTTTTAAACATGTTATCGGCCGTGATCACAAGGGAGTCGTTGATGTAGACATTTGCATACGTGTCAAGCCCTTCACAAACAAGCTGAATATTTCTGTTGGCAAAAAAATCGCGATCCAGTTCGAAATATTTTTCATAAACCCACCCGGTATCAGAGATCCATTGAAGCTTTTCTTCAAAGTCGGCATAAAATGGATCAGGAATTACCTTATTCCTTAAAAGATCAAGCTGAACAACTCCCGGAACCTCTGCATTGTATATCTTTTTGGATCCCTGCATCCTCAGTTGCCAGATGCCGTCGAGGGATAAGATATTGGCCTCCTCCTGAGCAGCAAGGGGGAGGATTCCGGTGAGTATGAAGAAAAGTGAAAATAATCTTGTAATGTTTAGTTTCAAAAATCTTTTCATTACAGGTAGTTTAGATAATCGCGACAAAATTAAATGATTTTCCCAACTACTTTTTGTTAATTTGGGCGATAATATTTATAACATGGACTTTCAACAGCTTTTTGATCTTTTCTTTCAGCGATATGGACAGGCTGACCATACTCCTGAACTATTTTTTGCTCCTGGACGCGTAAATCTGATCGGCGAACATACCGATTATAACGGGGGTTTTGTATTACCATGTGCTTTACAGTATGGTACCTATCTGATTATCAGGTCTATAAACGAACCTGTTGTCCGCCTTGCATCGAGCAATATGGATTATTATGCCGAGATTCCGTTGTCAGGAAACTTCAGTCGTATTCAGAACCATTGGGTCAATTATCCTCTTGGCGTGATGCAGCAATTCCAGCTAAAGAAGATTCCAGTCGGAGGGATGGAGCTTTTATTCTCCGGGGATATTCCAAATAGTGCTGGATTGTCCTCTTCAGCATCCATTGAAATGGTTACGGCATTTGCCCTGAATCTGCTCACCGAAGCAAATCTCCCAAAGCTGGAGTTGATAAAATTATCGCAGAAGGCAGAAAATCAGTTTGTTGGCGTTAATTGTGGCATCATGGACCAGTTTGCTGTAGGGATGGGGGAGAGGGATCAAGCTATTTTCCTGAATTGCAAGACATTGGAATTTAAAATGATCCCGGTAATCCTCGAAGGGATCTCGATGGTTGTTGCCAATACCAATAAGCAACGCGGTCTGGCAGATTCGAAATACAACGAAAGGGTTGCTGAGTGCCAACTTGCGGTCACTTATCTGAGTGAGCGCTTTGATGTAAGCCGGCTCAGTGAAATAAGCTTCATGCAATTTTACAAAAACCAGGATCAGATTCCCGATGAGGTTATTCGCCGCCGTGCAAGGCATGTCATCTCAGAAAATCAACGTGTTTTGAATGCTGTTACAGCTCTTTGGAATAACAACATCCTGGAGTTCGGAGCACTTATGAACGCTTCGCATGAATCGCTTCGGGAAAATTACGAAGTTACAGGGATTGAATTGGATACGTTGGTTGAAGAGGCTCAGAAGATTCACGGCGTGATTGGATCCAGGATGACCGGAGCGGGCTTCGGAGGTTGTACTGTAACCCTTGTCAGGAATGACGCGCTGGAAACTTTTATTGAAGAGGTAGGGAAAAACTACAAGGAAAAAACCGGATTAACAGCTGATTTCTATGTGGCGGAGGTGTCGGATGGGGTGAGAATGATAGGAAAATAGGAAAATGGGAAATTAGGAAAATAGGAAATTAGGGATGACGATGATAATCCGGGAAATCGCGGGATCAATCGTCCTTTTTCTACTCTGACACTCCAAACTTGTACACCGTAATCTCGTTGTACTTCACTCCCGGCTTCAGGATGGTATTTGGGAAATCCTGGTGGTTTGGTGAATCGGGGGAATGCTGCGTTTCCAGGCACAGGCCATAATGTTGTTTGTATACTTTGTCTCCTTTTCCTTTGATTGAACCATCGAGGTAGTTTCCGGAATAGAACTGAATGCCAGGCTGGGTAGTATAAATCTTCACTTCACGACCGCTTTTGGGATCCAGCAGGGTTGCTGCCAGAGAGAGATCGCCTTCTGTTTTGTCCAGGATATAATTATGGTCGTAACCACCTTTGACTTGGTTAATCCGGGAGCCTATTTCGTGTGGGGTGTTGAAATCCATTGGTGTACCTGCTATCGGAGGCATCAGTCCGGTAGGGATAGATTCTTCGTTAACATCCGTCAGCTGTGCTGCAACGATAGATAAAATATGACCGAGGACGTTAGTGTCGGCCGTTGTCAGATTAAAATAAGTATGGTTACAAAGGTTAATCGGGCAGGGCTTATCAGTTGTAGCAGAAATAATAGTTTTTAGTTCGTTGTCATCAGAAAGGGTATAGGTTACCTTGATGTTGAGATTCCCTGGATATCCCTCTTCTCCATCTTTACTCAAATAAGTGAGTTCCAGCCCTACGGATGCCGAATCCTCAAGCTCGGTTGCGTTCCAAACCACTTTATCAAATCCTTGGTCTCCTCCATGAAGATGATTGTTCCCATTGTTTTTTGCCAGCGTGTACGTTGTCCCATCCAGGGCAAACTGACCACCAGCGATCCGGTTTGCATAGCGTCCTACAATCGCCCCGAAATAGGGGTTATTCTCGATGTAAGACTTCAGGCTGTCATATCCTAGTACAATATCTCCAGGTTTTCCATTACGGTCAGGAGTCCAGATTTGTGTAATGATGCCTCCATAATTGGTGATTTTTACAATGATCCCGTTTTTGTTAGTGAGTGTGTAGAGGAAGATCTCCTTGCTATCCACAGATCCAAAATTTTCTTTCATGATGGAAAGGGTTGACGTGTTTTTGTTTTTACTTTGCTCATCGAAATATCGGCATGAAGTAAAGACACCGGAAATTAAAAGAAGAATGATCCAAAGATGAAGGTTTCTTTTCATAACACAAGGTTTAACTACTACAAACATAATGAATAATAATCAAGATTGTTCGCATGGCAAAGGAGATTAAAGGAAAGGTTGTACTGATAACCGGAGCTTCATCCGGGATTGGAGCAGCTGCGGCATTGGCGTTTGACGGAGCTGGCGCACGGGTAGCGATGGCCGCACGAAGGAGAGAGAAACTGGAACGCCTGGCAGCTTCCATGCGTGATCCGCTTGTTTTACAGGTGGATGTCAGTAAAGAGACAGAGGCCCGACGGATGGTTCAGGATACGATCAGTCACTTCGGGAGGATTGATGTATTGATCAACAATGCTGCATTGATCATCGTTTCACCTGCAGAAACAGTGACTCTCGACGACCTTGAATCTGCATTTCGCACCAACCTTCTTGGCCCGGTTGCTGCAACACAGGAGGCTGTGATCCAGATGAAAAAGCAAGGAGGAGGGCAGATCATTAACGTGGGTTCTCCCGGTTTTATGATGGGAATCCCGTTTTACAGCCCCTATGTTTGCTCCAAAGCAGCATTGTGTGCCTGGACAAGAACCATCCAGGCCGAATGGGCCGGGAGTGGGATTGTTGTGAGTGAGTATTTCCCGGGTTACATCCTGACCGACTCAAAGCCCGATTCCCGCATCGGAGAGGTTGAGCAGGATTTGCTGATGAGTCCGAAACAAAACTGGCTTACACGGAAGTTTGCCAAACCCAAACTGCCGGAGAATGTAGCGAATCAATTGGTGCGATTGGTAAGGAACCCCAAAACCCTGATCTACTCCGCAGGGTCTGTCAGATTGGGAGCATTCATCTCGAATTTTTCGGGTTTCCGACTCTCTCTGGCAACACAGATGGCGCAAACTGCCCGTGATAAAAAACCGGATATCTAATTTATTACCTTTGTCCGAAATTTCCCGCCATGAAAATACTTACTTCTTCGTTGATCGCTTTGTTTATCATAGCTTTAAGTTTGACAGTAAATGGCCAGGTAGATACTATCACGGACTCCATCAGTCCACTAGATTCACTGAACAGAAAACTCAGTGAGTTCACGGATCAGATCAGGAAGAGCGAGCAGCAAAGGCTTGCTGACTCTATCCGGAGATTGGAACTTCAAAGCGAGCTTGAATTGGTTAAAGCGAGCGATTATATCCGACGCCGTGAACTCCAGGACCGGTTGCTCCAACTGGAACAGGAGGATTCCATCAGGATGGAGCAGAAAAAAAAACGAGTCGAAGAGATTCGCAACACAAATGCCGGAATGCCAGTCGTTCCTTTTGGCGATACCCTGTTTTTGATTTTTAACAAAATTGGTGCATTTACTCCCTTTGAACGTGCCGAAAGCATCTCCCGAAAGATCCAACAATTATATAAAAACAGACCTTATTACCCCGATTCTCTCCAGATTTTTTCAACCGATAACACGCAGGATCTTATCTACCAAAACAGGATAATCGTGAGTGTGAGCGATATCGATGCACTCATTTATGGGACAAACTCACCAGGATTGGCTCAGCAATACCAGCTAGCAATCAATAAAGCAGTGTTAGACCATATAAAACATACAAGTCTCTCAAATATTCTTAAACAAATTGGATTGGTTCTGTTAACTATTGGGATTGTATCTCTGCTGATCTTTTTAATAATCAGGCTATTTCGTTTTACTAAAAAATATATCAAGTCGCATCAGGGAAAATTTATCCGGAGTTTCAGATTCAGAAATTATGAATTTCTCTCCAAAAAGAAGGTATTGAAAGGTGTATTACTACTAAACAAGGTAGTGAAGATCTTCTTTATCATCCTTATCGTTTACCTGGCGTTGCCCTCCCTTTTCAGTATTTTTCCTGTGACGAAGTCCTGGGCCGGAACTCTATTAAGTTGGGTGGTTGATCCCATTATTTCTATATTCCTTGCTTTTGTAAGCTATCTCCCCGACCTGTTTACTGTCATTGTTATCGTTACAGTGGTGAGATACCTTGTGAAACTAATAAAATACCTTGCCAAAGAGGTTCAAGTGGGAAAATTGACCCTTCCCGGGTTTCATCCCGACTATGCGATGCCTACTTTCGGTATTGTCAGGTTTATACTCTATGCATTTATGTTTGTTGTCATCTTTCCTTACCTTCCGGGCTCTGGTTCCGATATATTCAGAGGTGTATCAGTATTTCTTGGTATCCTGCTCTCTCTTGGATCCACCTCAGCGATCAGCAATGTGGTGGCTGGGTTGGTTATAACCTACATGCGTCCGTTTAAGATTGGAGACCGTATAAAGCTAGGGGATGTGACCGGGGATGTGATTGAAAAAACGCCATTGGTTATTCGTGTCAGGACCATTAAAAATGAAGAGATTACGATCCCGAACAGCCAGATACTCACTGGTCACACCATAAACTACACATCCTCAGGAAAGGAAATCGGTCTGATTCTCCATACAACAGTATCGATTGGGTATGATGTGCCTTGGCGCCAGGTTCATGAATTGTTGATATCTGCCGCGAAATCAACAAAAGGAGTTTCTAAAGACAATGCGCCGTTTGTATTGCAAACTAGCCTCGATGACTTCTATGTCTCCTATCAGATCAATGCCTTTACCAAGTCCCCTGAGAAATCTGCCGTGCTATACTCCGACCTGCACAAGAATATCCAGGATAAATTCAATAAAGCCGGAGTGGAGATCATGTCGCCGCATTACAAGTCTATCAGGGATGGGAACCTGATGGCTGTTCCTCCCGATTCTCTTCCAAAAAACTATACCGCTCCATCTTTCAGAGTCAATGATAACCCGGAGAACTAGATGCTATATATTTTATAACCCTTAACCAACACCGATTCTTATGCGAAAATCAATCCCCTTGAAAGAGCGCCCGATCGATTACATCTACCTGGCTTT
The DNA here is from genome assembly GCA_964642545.1 of uncultured Prolixibacteraceae bacterium. GTDB lineage: Bacteria > Bacteroidota > Bacteroidia > Bacteroidales > FEN-979 > QYOJ01. The sequence goes on from CAZXQU010000003.1 coordinate 42,214, forward strand.
CTTTTTTGTAAACCTGTTCTTTATCACCTATATAGTAGACCTGGAACAGATTGTGATCAAGGATCCCTCCAACTTTGACTACCCTTTCTGGCCATTGCCTTTTTTTATCGATATGGTTCACTGGTGGGGGACTACATTTGATCCGCTTCAGTGGTTCCGCCCGGTTTGGTGGCAGGCTACCATATGGCTGGATGTATTGATTTTCGGACCCTTTTATGCCTTTGCTATCTATGCTTTTATCAAAGGAAAGGATTGGATCCGCATCCCGACAATTATCGCCATGTCCATCCTCTTCACCAACGTTACGATCATCTGCAGCGAAGAGATCTGGGGCCCGACACCGGCATTAAACATGCCTCTGGTACTTCTGGCAAATGCCCCATGGTTCCTTTTTCCGATCTTCCTGATTTGGAAAATGTGGGAAAAACCTAATCCCTTAACTAAATAGATTTCACCATGCTGCCACTTTTTTCTTCGTTTAATTTGAAAGGGATCCCTGTAAAGAACAGGGTCATCATGCCGCCGATGGTTTGTCCGGGTTACGCCGGTGCCGATGGCTATGTAACAAGGAGAAACCTCGACCATTATCGGGAGCGGGCTGAAGGAGGTGCCGGCATCATTGTGACTGAAGCCACGGCTGTAACCAAGATCGGGAGGCTCTCATCATACCAGTTGGGCATATGGTCGGATGATCACATCGCAGGCTTAAGCCAGATCCCTTTACTTGTGAAAAGTTTCGGTGCAGTTTCGTTGATCCAGATCCATCATGCCGGTCTCGTGGCCCCGGAAGCCGTCACAGATGAACCGATGGGACCATCTGCAAATCCGAAAGATCCCAGGTCACGAAGCCTGACGGTAGAAGAGATCCGGGAAATCAAAGGGGATTTCATTGCCGGTGCCATTCGTGCCCGGAAGGCTGGTTTTGATGGTGTACAGATCCATGGCGCACATGGCTACCTGATCAGCCAGTTCGCTTCCACCTATTACAACCAGCGTGAGGATGAGTATGGCGGTACCCTTGAAGGAAGAATGAGATTGGCAGTTGAAGTGATCAAAGGCATCAGGGAGGCATGTGGAGACTCCTTCCTGATTTCCTACCGGATGGGGGTCAATTCTCCAACATTGGAAGATGGGATTGAAATTGCTCGTTACCTGGAGACAAAACCCATTGATATGCTTGATGTTTCACACGGGGGCTCTTTGGTTTCACTACCACGACCGCCGCAAGGGTTTGATTACAACTGGATCTGTTATTCGGGAACTGAGGTTAAAAAGGTTGTAAAGATTCCTTTAGGTGTTGTCAATGAGATTCGAACTCCTAAACGAGCTAATTACCTGATCGAAAATGAACTCGCTGACTTCGTAAGCCTTGGCCGGCCACTGCTGGCCGATCCGCACTGGGTTTCAAAAGCACAACATCACGAGGAGATGATTGTATCCTGCCTGAGTTGCAAGCCCCGCTGCAAATGGTATATTGATAGCGCTGATTGCCCTGCACTTCACATCCGGATGAAAGAGAGACTTATTTAACCGAATCCAGTTTTACTATTAAACTCTCGACAAGAGTATTGTAGGTTTTCAGATTCGCTGTATCAACAGGCTCAGCCGGCGGAGACTCCATCTTCAGTGGGTCCATGGGAGAGTTATTCTTGTAAACTCGGAAGTCGAGATGCGGGCCCGTTGAAAGACCGCTGCTGCCCACATAACCAATTACATCACCCTGTTTCACGTATTTCCCGGCCTTGATCCCTTTCGCATAACCCGAAAGATGTCCGTATCCCGTAGAGTAAACACTGTTGTGCCGAATCTTAATGAATCGTCCGAATCCTCCATTCCACCTTGCTTCAAGTACTTTCCCATCACCCAATGCTACTACAGGAGTCCCACGTGGAGCTGCATAGTCAACACCATGATGGGGACGGAAAATCTTCAGAACCGGGTGTTTCCGTGCATTAGTATACCTGGAACTGATCCGTGAGAAGTGCAAAGGTGCTTTCAAAAAGGTTCGTTGGAGGCTCTCACCCAACTCATCAAAATAGGCCCCTATACTATCCTGCTCAAAATAGAAAGCATAGAAGTCGTGTCCCGATGATCGAAACCGGGATGCCAGGATGTTTCCTGTCCCAACAGGAATCGTGTCGATAGTAAGCTCTTCATAGATAACATTGAATTCATCTCCCTTCTGAAGTCCATAGAAGTCAATCGTCCAGGCATATATATCCGACATCTTCAGGGCAAGATTGATGTCCAGTCCATTATCCACAAATGCATTCCACAACGATGATGTAATCGTTCCGGAAGCGGTTTTAATGGTTTTAGTCACCACTTTTTCATCCCTGTACACACGCAGCGAGTCCCTGAAATCATATACTACAAAGTTTGTTGTAGTAATTTCATAAATGAAGAAAAGCGTTTTTTTCAGGCTGTCCCTTGCCGTAATTATGGCATACCTGTTACCCGGACGAATCTTCCTGACATCAAAAATCTGGCGGGTGGTCCGTGAAATCAAGTCGATGGTTTGCATGGAAACCAGCGGGGCAAGAATTTCGGAGAGATTCTGGTTCTTCCTGACATCGCCGTAGACGATGTCGAGTGTATCGATATTGAGGTGATAGACACTATTCGGTAAGCTTACTGCAATCTCTTCTTCAGGATCAACAGAAGTGGTTGTGGTAATGATGACACCAACAATTATCAGAAGTAAAAAAATGATTGGGAAAACAAGTCTGAGCCAGGATCTCTTCATCCGGCAAAATTAGGGTATTCTCCCCATTTATTCATACTTTTACCTCTCTATTTAGCCTTTACGAACGATGCGAATTGCTCTTGTTGTGCTTTTTAACCTGATCTCGTCCTGCATGTTTCCCGGGCCGGCTGACAATTATAAATTTGAGCAGCTTCCTGATGGCGTCATTCTCTTTTATGATGGGTTTACCCTGAAAATTCAGATTTGCTCTCCACGGATTATTCATCTCGTTTGCGCACCCGACGACAGGCTTCCGGAGAGCAAAAGCCTCGTTGTCACGAAAGTATGGGAACCCTCCGACTGGAGTTTTGATAAAAAGGGGCAAACCATCCGCTTAAAAACATCTGAGATATCTGTTGAGATCAATACTGCTACCATTCTTTGCAAGTTTTTCAATTCGAAGGGGGATCTTATCCTGGAAGAGAAGGAACGGTCGTTCAGCCCAACTGTTGCAGGAGGATCTGCTGAGTGGAATGCGTTTGAAATGTTTAAGCTTTCATCCGAAGAGGCCATCTATGGGCTTGGACAATACCAGGATGGCTGGATGAATCATAGAGATAAAGAGGTTACCCTGATACAGACAAATACGACGGCAGTTGTCCCGTTCCTGGTCTCCACAAAAGGGTGGGGGATTCTTTGGGACAATTATTCAAAGACCTATTTTCGTGACGATCGGAATGGGGCTACTTTTTGGTCGGAATATGGAAATGTAGTGGATTTTTACGTGGTATTCGGAAGGGATATGGATGAGGTGATTGCCGGTTACCGGGAAGCAACCGGAAGCGCTCCACTGTTTGGGAAATGGGCGTATGGATTCTGGCAAAGTAAGGAACGCTATGAAAGTGCCAAAGAGATCTCCGACGCTGTGGCCGAGTACCGGATGCGTCGTCTGCCACTGGATGTCATTGTGCAGGATTGGCGGTACTGGGGAGAGAACAACATGTGGAGCTCCATGGAATTCGATCCCAGAGTCTATCCGGAACCCGCAAAAAGCATTGAAAAGATTCATGACCTGTTTCACGCTCACTTTGTCATCTCTGTCTGGCCAGCCCTGGGCCGTGATACAAAGGTTTTTAAAGAATTGTTTGAACAGAAACACACGTTCGCACCGATCCACTGGAGTGGGGGACATCTTTTCGATCCGTATAGCCAAGAGGCCAGGGATACCTACTGGAAGTATCTGGATGCCGGATTGATGACAAAAGGAGTGGACGGACTGTGGCTTGACGGGTCAGAGCCTGAGCTGGCTGATCAGCATACCTTTGAGGAGTCGGAGGCCAACATCCGAAAGCTGGGGACCACAGCCATCGGACCTGTTTCCCGCTTCCTGAATCCCTATTCCTTGCAGGCAACCCAGGGGATATTTGACAATTGGCGTGTTGCGTATCCCGATAAACGCGTATTGATTCTTACCCGGTCGGCCTTTGCCGGCCAGCAACGGAATGCAGCCATCACATGGTCGGGCGACATCAACGCAAGCTATGATGTGCTGAGGCGTCAGATCTCCGCCGGACTCAATTTCTCCGTCTCAGGAATCCCTTATTGGACCTCGGATATCGGAGGTTTCTTTATCACCGGACACGATAAGGGCTACGGGCCCGGACGCTATCCGAATGGTTGCCACGACCCGGCATACAAAGAGCTATATGTCAGATGGTTCCAGTTTGGAACCTTTTGCCCGATTTTCCGCTCTCATGGCACTCAAACCCCAAGAGAAATCTGGCACTTCGGAGATATCGGGGATTGGGGCTATGACGCCATGACCAGGTTTCTGAACCTCCGGTACCGGTTAATGCCTTATATTTATTCCGAAGCCTGGAAGGTGACATCTCAAGGGAGCACGATGATGCGCCCCTTGGCCATGGACTTTCCCGATGATAAAAAGGTCTATAACATTGACAATGAGTACCTGTTCGGGCCGTCCATACTTGTCTGTCCGGTTACCGAAGAGCAGTATTTCCCGTTGGATACCATCCTGAACAAACCCCGTTCGCTCGATGTGCCGGTATCGGTGGAGCTCTATCTTCCAAAAGGGAGAGACTGGTTCGATTTCTGGACAGGCGAAACATTAGAGGGAGGAGAGACCATCACCAGAGAAACACCCATTGATATCCTCCCGCTCTATATCCCTGCCGGTTCTATCATACCAATGGGACCATACCTTCAATATGCGGAAGAAAAGCCGGCTGATCCCATTGAGTTACGAATTTATCCGGGTGCCAACGGCTCCTTCACTCTTTATGAAGATGAAGGGGATGGATACAATTATGAAAGAGGAAAATTCGCCACGATTGATTTCAACTGGAACCATGAAACCGGAACCCTGACGATCGGAAAACGCAAGGGGACTTTCCCGGGAATGCTGCAAACCCGGACTTTCAGGATTGTGATAGTATCGTCCGTACACGGTACCGGAGTAGAGATTACCTCAAATGCCGATAAGGTGATTCAGTATTCGGGGGAAGAACTGGTAATTAATCTGTAAATTGTAGATTGATCTTCACGATCTCTGGCCTGTTCCCGAGTCTTAAGGGTGGTCCCCAGGTGCCATAACCGGAAGAGACGTAAAAGTGTGTGTTCCCGATCTTCTTGTATCCCCAGCTGATCTCGTAGATGGCATCCGTGATGTAATTGAATGGCCAGAGTTGGCCGTGGTGGGTATGTCCAGAAAGCTGGAGGTCAATACCCATTTGTGAATGCTTTTCTAGGTTGAAGGGCTGATGATCCATCAGGATGACAGGAAACGAAGTGTCGACAGTTAATATTATCTCTTCCAGCTCTTTTCTGGGTTTCCCCGTGAACCTGGGCTTGTCGCGGTCATCCCTACCAATCAGGTAAAACTGGTTGTTAATCCTGATGGATGTATCACGTAGCATCCTGATTCCGTGTTTCTCAAGGTATTCCACAGCCGGACTAACTCCACCAATGTATTCGTGATTTCCTGTGATTGCATATACACCCAGTCGCGATTTGATCCTCGATAAAGCTTCCCCCAGGTTGTTGTTGATTACCGGGGACAGATCCTCATCCACAATATCACCTGCAAACAGGACAAGATCGGGCTTCATGGCATTGATCTTTTCAACAAGCCGGTTGGCTTTTCGGCTGGCAATGATGGTGCCCAGGTGGATGTCTGAAGCCATTACAACAGTTAGTTCACCCGGCGTTGCGTTGGGTTTGGAGATCTTGAGGTTCAACTCTTTGATCCGTGGGTTTCGGGCATTGATGAAGCTCACTGAAACCAGAAAGAGAGTCAAACCTAGCACAGTAAAGAGTGTTACCAGTTTTGTATAAGCAAGGTCGGCATAGAAGGAGGGAGGAAGAAAATGAAGGAAGGAGTTGAAGAGGCGGATCAGGTCAATCAACACAACCGCCAGAAAAAAGAAGAGCATAAATCCCAGCCAGAATGAACCAATCCAGGTGATGACTCCGGTAAAGAGGCAAGGATAGGTTCTCTCAAGGATCCGGGCAAGGATGAAGGTTGATGCCAAACCCCAGAAGATCAATGAAAACCATAGGCGCCAGGGAGAACCAGAAGGGGTTGCCTGTAAACCTCGGATGTAGATGTAGAAGTTTACAACTCCGTAAAAGACCAGAACAATGGAGAAAAAGATTAGAAACTGAGTGGTTTTCATTCGGATTGCGTTTGGAGAGTGAAAAGCAAATATAAAATTGTTTGATGAATATGCTTTATAACGATTTGTATTTAGAGTATGACATCCGGATTCCGCCTTTGGAATTAGTGTCCTTTGATTTGCTTCTTTTTATATCTTTGCAATAGCACCCCAATCAATCAATAATTTATGGCTACATCGTTTACACTGGGATGGATCGATTATACGATCATGGTTGTCTATTTCTTGTTTGTCCTGGGTATTGGTTATGCTCTGAAACGATACATGAAATCCAGTGCCGACTTTTTAACTGGTGGTAAATCAATTCCCGCATGGATTACAGGACTGGCATTTATTTCAACCAACCTGGGAGCTCTCGAAGTGATGGGGATGGCGGCATCCGGGGCAAAATACGGGATGATTACGACACATTTTTACTGGATAGGAGCAATCCCGGCGATGATCTTCCTCGGATTATTCATGATGCCATTCTACTATGGTTCCAAAGCCCGTTCAGTTCCAGAGTATCTTAAGATGCGTTTCGATGAGAAGACCCGTGGATTCAATGCGTTGTCATTTGCCATCATGACCATCTTCGCAAGCGGGATTTCCATGTACGCGCTGGCAATGTTAATGGAGACCCTTCTTGGCTGGAACTTCACGTTAAGTATTTTCATCTCTGCTCTTATCGTCCTGGTTTACACCTACCTCGGAGGGTTGAAATCGGCTATTTACAACGAAGTTCTCCAGTTTTTTCTCATCGTGATCGGCTTTCTTCCACTTGTTTTTCTCGGACTGATCAGTATTGGTGGATGGGAGGGACTCACGAAGCAACTAGCTGAGGTTGCAACAAGCCATGGATATGCTGCCGGAGCCTATACTGAAACCTGGAAGCCTGTTGCTCATGCGGCAGACAACCCGATGGGCGTTGAATGGTTCGGTTTGGTTATGGGGCTTGGTTTTGTTCTTTCTTTCGGATACTGGTGCACTAACTTCCTGGTTGTTCAGCGTGCAATGGCTGCAGGATCAATGTCGGCAGCCCGCAAAACACCGTTGATCGGGGCGCTCCCAAAGATGTTTATACCTTTTTTGGTGATTGTTCCCGGGATGATCGCCATGGCACTTACATCGGATCCCAACAGCGGTTTCGCGCTTCCGATAAAAGGTAACTCTTACGATTATGACAAAGTCATTCCAATGATGCTGGGATATTACTTTCCAACCGGAGTTTTAGGACTTGGCCTTACTGCCCTGATGGCCTCGTTCATGTCGGGGATGGCCGGGAATGTAACAGCATTCAATACAGTTTGGACCTATGATATCTACCAGAGTTATATCAGCCCGAACCGGTCGGACAAACACTATCTCTGGGTAGGACAGATGGCTACTATATTTGGGATTCTGGTAAGTATCGGGGCGGCATATATGGCGCGACTATTCAATAACGTCATGGATTTCCTGCAACTGATCTTTGCCTTCATCAATGCCCCGCTCTTCGCCACATTCCTTCTTGGAATGTTCTGGCGACGAACTACGGGAAATGGCGCCTTCTTCGGACTTTTATCAGGCACTGCTGCGGCAGCCATCCACCACGGACTCACACAGCCCGCAGGAGCTACTTCACTCATCAAGGGAGGATGGCTTGGAACAGTAGTTCACATCTATCCCAGCGAAATGGCCCAGAATTTCTGGACCGGCATTTTCGCCTTTTTTACCTGTTTACTGCTTACGATTATCATTTCATTGCTGACAAAACAGACCAAAACAAAAGAGGACCTCGTGGGATTAGTCTATTCACTTACTCCACGGATAAAGGATGAGAGCAAACACTGGTATCAGCGTCCCCAGTTTCTGGCTATCATTGTTGGTATCATCGCTGTTGTTTTATCAATCATCTTCTGGTAAGGAGGAATTTATATGGAAATTGACATCAGGTTACCCATAGGCTTCATGTTTGCGTTGCTTGGATTGCTTCTGCTCATTTTTGGGCTGACTACAGAAGGTGATCCCGAACTCTACAAACGATCTCTCGAGATCAATGTCAACCTCTGGTCAGGGTCCCTGATGATTATTTTTGGGGGACTCATGCTCCTGTTCGGCTTGCGTGCTAAACGATCAAAAACCAAATAAAATGAAATCTATTAAAAGGGCTTATTTCAAATGCCCGATTGGCTACGTCGAAATCACCGGAACTAATCATGGCATTCAATCAGTGACAATCGCTGATGAGAAAACGAAAAAGTGGTTCGTCCCCCTCTGCCTGCGCGAAGCCGTTTACCAGCTGAAAGAGTATTTTGACGGAAAGCGCCAGATCTTTACGTTGAAGCTGGACATCATGGGAACTGAGTTTCAGATGAAAGTTTGGGAGGAGATTGAGAAAATTCCTTATGGGAAGACAATTACCTACCATCAACTCGCTGAGCGTATTGGCGACCCAAAAGCCTTCAGAGCAGTTGGCCAGGCCGACTCCAAAAATCCTGTATGGATTGTCATCCCTTGTCATCGTGTTATCGGAAATGATGGAAAACTTGTAGGGTATGCCGGAGGCCTCTGGCGGAAAAAGTGGTTACTGGAACATGAACAGGCATTTGCACAAAAAGACCTCTTTTTCTAATTACGATTAATCCGATTCTCATTTACGAATTTTAGCTACAATACACGATTTTCTTATGAAACTTTCATGTAAGACTTTTCTCAGCTTAGCGCTGATCTTAATTATTATTCCCGCATATCCCCAAATTTCAGGATTGACATTTTGTGAACCGGATGACATTGCCTTGAAAGCGATTCAGATGGATGGTGGTGATATACTTAAACTCCCCTATGAGATCCCATTCTATACCCTTTTAATGGATGATAACTACTTTGCCTCCTTCTATTCTCCGCCTGAGTATACAAACGGTAAAATTTTATTTGTTCTCGGCGATTCAATCCAAGGGACCGTCACGTTTGATACGATGTTCAGGCCTGGATTGAAATACAGTATCCGGTTTACGAATACTAGCCATACCGATCATCAGATTGAGAACCTCGTCCCCCTGGGAGAGGGGAGTGATAAGGTCTATATCTCAGCCGAAGGGCCTAAAGAGTGGCCCGATTACCTCTGCAGGTCAAAACTCTACCGTCCGGGTTACGGACCTGTTGGTGTGATCCTTCCCGATAATGCCTGGCACCTTGGCTTTGCAGATATGCGTATCAATGATTCACTTTCGCTGGTGGCGCTTGCCCGCCGCACAAACCGCGATCGTGAACGAACCAAACTTGACCGTTGGGCTGTAACACTGCAACCGGGTGGCTGGGTGGAATATACAATCTGGGCCGATGTTCATTCTGGCGAGTGGCATGAGGGCATCAAAATGATGTTCCAGGAGAGGTGGCTGTATGATCTGGATACTTTTGACCTGGCTATGTTTGAACGGGAGGATCTCAAATGGATGAATCACTCGTATATCATGCTTCTGCAGTTTGCCTGGGACAAGAAATTTTACGACTGGAAATCAAAAAAATACAATTTTTATACTAGTCTATTTGAATTCGATTCATTAACGGGAGGTTACGATATTTTTACTCTCTGGCCAACATGGCCTCGCCTTGGACTCGACCAGAGGAATCAATGGGATATGTATCGGGACCTTCCGGGAGGCATCGATGAGCTGAGAAGGCAATCCGATTTTGCTCATGCAAATGGTAAAAAATATTTCATCTCCTACAATCCCTGGGATGAATCAGGAAGAAAAGAGGAGCATCTCAACGGAATGGGAGAGCTTCTCAGACTGGTGGATGCAGACGGAGTGGTTCTCGATACCCGTGGCGCCTCCAGCTATGAGTTACAGGCAACTGCTGACAACGTAAAGCCCGGAATCATTATGTACAGTGAAGGGATGGCAGTTCCCCGCGACATGCCGGGGATCGTATCAGGTCGTGTTCATGATGCACTTGTTCTTCCTCCACCAGTGAATCTGAATAAGCTGATCAAGCCCGATTTTGCTATTTTCCGTGTTCTTCAATTAGCCGACGACAGGTTGCATCGCGAACTCGCATGCGCTTTCTTCAATGGGTATGGTATAGAGATCAATACCATGAAACCGGGCCGTCCTGAATGGATAAGAGAAGAGTATGACTATCTGGGAAAGACTACCAAAATCCTTCGGGAAAACAGCGCTGTATTTCACAATTACAATTACATGCCATTACTTCCCACAAAAACAGACAGTGTTTATGTTAACCGCTGGAGTGATGGCGTTAAAACACTCTATACAATCCTCAGTATGAAGCCTGCCGGATTTTCCGGTAAGCTGTTTGAAGTTACCCCGATGCCGGATAACTATCACTATGTTGATCTGTGGAACCACCAGGAAGTGATTCCCACAGAGGCTAAGGGAAGGTATATGATCCCAATTGAATTAGAGCCTTTCAACAAATCCTGGGTCCATTCCCGCAAAGAAGGTGTCGTTGGCTGTATTGCTCTCTTTCCATCGCTCCTGAATGTAAGCGTCAAAGCAGATACCCTCTATTTTTCTGCTTCTGCGGATGCCGGAACCCGGATCGTACTGACTGGACAGGATCCATCATACCAGGTAAAAAGTTTTGAATTTTCATCCACAGATCGTGCTATTGCCTGCTGGGACTATTTCCCACAATCAACGAAGAAGATTGTAATTCAGCTATTTAACAAAGGTGAACTCCTGGATGAAAGGGTTGTTCAATTAGATAACAGCATACCCCGTCTCATCTCCAGTGTTGAACGAACCACACCTGTTAGAAAATGTCCTGACGGGATGGTGAAAATCCCTGCCGGAAAATTCCGGTTCTATACCAAACGTGCCCCGGAGACCCTTGAACCCTTTATTCCGCTACCTGTTCATACTGATACCGTTCTACTTGATATGACCGGGTTCTTCATGGACCGTTATCCGGTTACGAACACCGCGTGGATGACCTTCGTACTGGAGACCAACTACAAACCTACCGACACTGCTAATTATTTGAGACATTGGATTGATGGACAAATTCCTGAGGGTGAGGAAGATTTTCCGGTTACCTATGTGAATATGGAGGATGCGAAAGCGTATGCGTTATGGGTGGTCAAGCGCCTCCCAACAGAGGCCGAATGGCAGTATGCTGCCCAGGGAGGAGATATGCTAAAATATCCTTTGGGAAACGAAATGGATAGTTTGTGCTGCAACTACAACCTGAATCATCCCACACCTGTGAACCAATTCCCGTGCGGAGCAAGTCCATTCGGAGTGGAAGACCTGGTTGGAAATATCTGGCAGATGACGAACGACATCTATGACGATGGAAGCTATTACTTCAATAGTATCCGGGGAGGTAGTTATTACCACCCGGATGCCAGTATCTGGTATGTAACGGGAGGGGTGCTGCCTGCAGACCATCCTGAGATGTTATTGATGATTGGTCCCGGACTGGACCGAAATGGTACGGTTGGCTTCAGGTTGGTAAAAGATATGGCCAAGTGATTTTACCGGACAGGTTAGATTGACTCTTTTAGTTGGTCAGATACATTATAATGTACTGATTTCCATCAATCAGAATGGCCCAGGGAGACCATCCCTGACCAGATTTGTTTGTGATCCCACTCCTCATTTCCGTTAAGCCATTGTAAACCTGTACATTCCATGCCATGGTTGAGTTCAGGGGAATTTTAACAAAAAGCAGGTTTAGAGCCCCTCTGACAAGGGTATAACCAAAAGGTACGTAACCCATTGCATCATACTTATTGATCGTACTGCTTAGCCCCTGGTTCGAATATACGGCATTCTGGATAGTCCAAGCAGTTGCCGAGTTCTGAAATTTCAGGAACAATACATAATAGATCCCATCGTAATAGCCAATCTCTTTGGGAACAAAGTTCTCTTTCCCCATGGCGGTGATACCATTTTCCAGGGCAATATCACTGGTGTACGTATTCAAATACCAGGCAGTAATGCCTAATGTCTGATCATTGATGTAGAGCACATAAAGGCTTACAACCTGGCCGTTAGGGTCAGGAGCCACTTCAATGCCAACCGGTAAGTACCCCTGATTGACTTTCTTGGTAATCTCATTGGAAAGAAAGTTCGTATTTCCTGATTTGTACCATTCTAACACCCAGTTCTGTGAAAATAGCAGTGTAGAGGAAAGAACTATCACCAGAGTAAAGAAAAGCTTTTTCATAGTTGGTTGGATTTGGATTACCAAAGATATAAAATACCGGTTATTGTTTAAACAACCAGGCGTCTTTGTAGAGGGTTTTTGCTTCACTGAGCCGGCGAGTAGCCTCATCACGGTCAGCTGAATCAAATATAGAAACCCTCACTTTCTCACCGTTTTGAAGGATTTTTGATTGCTGGTAGCCTTTGGCAAGCAATTGCTGAACAACTTTTTCAGCCTCTTTTAATGGAAGTTGGCTTTTTACAATGATGTAATAGTGTCCACTTTCCGGGGTGCTCTGCACCACTGCTTCTGAGGCCTCAGGCCGATTAGGATCTGGTGCGGTTTCCAGAGGTTTTAAAGAGATAATATCGGATTTTGGGTCAGGAGGCTTCTGACCACATACATAGGAAATTCCCTCAGGGTCAGCAACTTCTCCAAACCAAACTGCTGCATAATTCTGACAGATACCAATCCCGATAGCATTCCATTGCTTTCCTTCCCATTTCCCCGTATTCATGAGAAAACCATTGAAATAATCAAACGATCTCCAGAAAGCGATCACACTGTCGATCATAACTGCACCGTTTTCCCAATAAACGATCTCATAACCCTTTCCGGGATATCCTGAGAGTTCTTTTGGCTTATCCCAAACCGAATTCTTTTTATCCTCATCACGCGGGTAACAAAACGGCTTCCAGGGTCCTTTATCTGACCAGGAGTGAAAATTGCATGGTTCAACATCCGGATTATGGAAGAAAAGGTCCTTCACATGGGTGTTAGCGACATAACATAAAGACCGCGACAATGTAATAGGAGGGAGGTCATACTGGCGTCGGTATTCATTGATCATCCTGTAAAGTTTCGATTCTGCTTCAGAGATGCAAAAACTCTCTGGAACCTCACTTACCTGAATGATCTTGGTCTGAGCCTCTAATCCAGCGTAGCAGAAAAGGAGAAAGAGGATTAGTATTATTGATTTTTTACCAGCCATGATTCCGGTGGTCGTTCTTGTTTTGCACTGTAATACAATGTTTTACCCGGATCAAGGATACGTGCGTAAAAAGCATATCCACCCAGGTTATTTTCAATCTTGAGAAGAAGTTTATTCCACCCTACACGCAGATGCACAGTGAGTATAACCTGATCGGGTTCCGCAATTCTGACGCCCAGAAAGCGGTATATCTCCTTGTTATTAAAAAAAACCTTTGCCCCATCGTCACTTCCAATCATCAGCAAGACATCTTTTTCCTGCAAGGTATAGATATACGTCAGGGCATAGGTTACAACCAGCTCATTGGGATCAACTTTATCCCTTAGTGAAAAATAACCATTCTCAGGTGTTCTTACGTATTTCCAGCGAATAGGTTGCCCTCCGACACCGCCAAACCTCATATCCGTATCAATATTCAACTCGGGGGGATAGATTGAATCGATTCCCAGTCGCTGGGTTTCAGTGATCCGTGGATTGGGGAAAGGGCCAAGAATATACCAGTTGGGAATGAATGTTCGCTTCGGAATAATATCGGCTCCGTCAAATCCAATTAGGTATCCGGTAGATTTTGGATCTTTTCCGGTAACTGTTATCTGCAGGTTAATTTTACTATACCCTGGAATAATATCTGTTAACGAAACCTTGCCGCCAGCCTGTAAGTGAGGTGCATACCCATTAAATTTACCAACTAGTTGCTGCTGGCAATAGATCTCAAAATCACCATAATCAGGACCTTTGCTGAAATAGAGGTCTATCTGGTATCCCGATTCAAACATCTTTTCGAGGTTTATCTTAATCACCGATCCGCTATCGGTCCCAATCAGAAGATGTTTCCCTTCGCTCCAGTCGGGACTAAGGTCAGAGACATCGATAACTTCATTGGGAATCCTGTCCAATGACATTGGAAGGTCTTCAGCCTCTATCAGGTTGTTGGGGGTAATCTGTGAGAGAACTACCCGGTTCCCCGCTTTGGGAAGAGTTGGTAACGCAAAATGATCCTCCAGCTGATACCAATAAACAGTACTGCTGTAATCTGCAATCACCTGGTTTGCATGTCCATGTTCAATAGTAAACAAGATGTGCTTTTTAAAGGGGATGGGATCCGTGATATTCAGACGATAGGCGGATATCCTTCCCAGACTGTCATCTTTGAGAATCAAACCGTTATAAGGGCCTGCAAATTCTCCCTGGTTGAAATACCAACCACTGGAGAAATAATCCTCAGTTCCTGTCCCAACAATGGAAGGTCTCTTTTCACTGTCAACATAGATCATCTCATTCCCTTCAAGGTAAGAGAAACTCCCGTCATAAGACTGGACCTGGAGATTGACACCAACTACATGACCCTGACCGTCGGCCTTCAGAATGGTATAGTTCGAGTCATAATCAGTGCGGATATCCCGGTTCCAATAAGAATGAAAATAACCAACACTCCTGTCAAGATACCCCTCCAATTTGAAATAGTTAATCTGGTAATAAAAGGCATTAACCTCCTGGGTCGTCTCGTTAACTATCTGAATTCTTGCAGATTTCTCGAACGGCATCAGGAAATAACAAACATAGCCGCCACTCGTCATGCCAAGGTATTGTGAGACATACTGCCGGTACTCGAACGCACATCCGAAAAAATCACCTAAAGGGACATTTACAGAAGGGACCTCTTCATCATCCCAATACATCTTTATCACCAATCTTCTCAGAAAGTTGGGATCCCTTGAGTCGACCGTGAACCAGATTCGTGTGATGACACCTGGGCCGGTAACATTCAGGATGGTAGCAGTTACTCCCGGACCAATTGTGATCCTGTCATTGTTTTGGCCTGCCGAATCGGTACTCGCAACCTGGTACTGTTTGGCTGTTTTGGTATAAGGGAGAGAAGCCGGAGATAACAATCTCTCCAGATCTGCCCTGTTTGTTGAGGGATTGCAGCCCGAAAAGATCAATCCCACAAACCCTGATATTAGAACAACTAGTGGAGATAACTTCATGATTTCCTGATTCAGTTTTGCAATTGCAAAGGTCTAAAAAGTTCCCTAATAGCTATACTCTTCAATAAGCAACTTCGCCAGAATGGCATCCCATATATAGTTTGAAGGGGAGTTAAGAACTTCATTATCGGCACTATATGACTCCCAGAAATTATGATTCTTTTTCAATTGCATAACCACAGCATTTACCATCTTATCGGCTAATTGATGAGCCAGTGAGTCGTAGCCATAGTTTTTCAATCCATCATAGACCATATAATCCCAGAGAAGCCAGACCGGACCATTCCATTTGCAACAGTAATCAACATTCGGACTGTACCACGGATCATCAGCCGAAAGGGCAGGAACCCCATATCTGCGCCAGAATTTGGTTGTATCAGAGAGTACGTTCACAAGTCGGGCGGCACGATCGGAAGGTGCAACTTCAGCCCATAGGGCCAGGAAACCAATGATCTCCTGGCGACGAAGATCGCGGGTCATAAAAAACCAACCATGATCATCCCTGTTCACTGAATAGTAAAATCCAGTTGAATCATCCCACATCCGTTCATTCACCAGTTGGGAAGTATTTTCTGCTTTCTCAAACCAACTGCGGGCTTCCTCTGTTTTTCCAAGGGTTTTGGCCATTGCAGCAAGACTGCGCTCCTCCTTGATTACCATTAAGGTCAAATCCAGACATTCCAGTTCGTCGGAGATATCCTCTTTGTCAACATCGAGGTACCTTTCAGCAGATACCTGAAAAACAGCATTATACCAATCACGAACATTCTCAATCAGTCCATATGGTCCCCATTCAAAGGTCCCATCCTGGTCCGCATCCCTGTTTGTAATGATCCAGTCGATATACCGAGCTCCCGAGTTGTAAGCCTCTTCAAGGAAGATTTTGTCTTTACTTACCTTAAAAATTTCCCAGTTGATCCAATTAAAAAATGGGGCAGATGTTGTCGACATCTTTTTATGCGGGTAATCCTGTAACCCACTGGGACCGTGGCGATAAGCGATCAGGCCGTCATCCCGCTGCTGCTCCATATAAACACGTTGGGATCCCTGTGCGGATTTTGGGTCCATGTAAACGTAGGAAAGCATACTGAGGGACTCGTGAAGAACCTGGTGACCATGCCCCCAACCCCAGAGAGGATTCCGGCTGAAGACATAGAAATTTTGGGTCGTTTTACCGGTAGGAGGGTACATTGATCCTCTTACAAGGTTCAAAGCACCCAGGTATACCAGCTTCTCATCCTTCGTTTTAAACCGGATCTTCGGAACCCTGGAGAATAGGATGAGGTTGTCATCATAATAACTCCTCAGGTGCATTTTCTTCACAGATTCAATCTCGTTCAGCAGTGGATCAACTTCCTCATTTTGCGCCTGAATGCCTCGTATATAACGAAGATTACTGGTCTCGTTAGGCCTTAACCTTTCATTTAACTGAATAGCTATATAATCAACTAGGTCAGAATCATTCATATTTAATTCATCTAATCTATAGGTTGAATAATAGTCGGTCTTTATCTCGTTATAAAAGCCTTCCATGTTACCCTTGAATCCACCATATGAATCGTTACCAGGATTGGTAGTGAAGATATTCCTTACTCGTGTTGGATACCCATATTCCGGCTTCAGGCTGCTGATAATCCGGTAGAGGCTCTCTCTGTGGTGAAGAATATATCCCTGATGCAGACTGTCGTAATCGACTATTTCCAGCGAGTCATTTCCAAGTTCAAGAATAGGGTAAGCAACTACCTCATGAGCCACATCATCCATATTTCTCACCTGCATATCCACTAGTGAAATAGAGGAACTATAAACAAAGAAGGTCTCCTTTACGTGAATTCCCCTGAAAGGCTCATACTCCAGGATTACCATATCGGGAAACGAGAATATAACCACTGGTTTTGTGAAATACTCCCCAATATTACGAATCACAACTTCATCAATTTTCCAGATGCAAAACATGGAACCAGCCTGATCGGAAGAGTAAGTAACAGGCCTACAATCAGAATAGTAATCCATTTTATAGGCTTTATCGCCATAAAGCCTCGAGCGTTTCATAGCTGCTGCGTAGGTCGTATAAAGCGGATCACTGGTTTTGGCATCCATCCGGATATAATCCTCAACGGGTTTTAAGTTTTGCGCATTAAGTGCATAAGGGAGAGCAGCAGTCAGGATAACCAGGATTCTAAAAAACATGGAACAGGATTTCATGGTGTAAAGATAAGGCATATAAGCAAATCAAGAAATAATGTAAACACACCAAATAGTATTACAAGTCTTAAGGCCATGTTTCGTTTCATGTTAATGTTGCGTTGGTAGAGTAAGGAGAATGGATTTTCTTACATACTTTTTCTCAATGGCGTCAAACATAACTAAATATTTAGTTATAAAATTCTTTTGTTCAAAAAAACTTGCATTCTCATGAGGCTCACTAACCGGATAATAACTCCAGACTGAGATTGTATCAGAAGTGCCAGCCAAGCCTTCGACATCAATAATATATTGATCTCCTTTTACATTCGCATCTATGATCCGCAAACCACCAGCTTGATCACCCGGCAAAGAGGAGAGGGACAGAGGAAGAACAGAAATTCCCCCGTTGAACTCAATAGAGATGGTCTTCGTGCCAGTGACGACAAAGTTTATCTGCAATGTGACAAACCTTGAGGTGGTAAATGTTGCAAAGGGGTAATCCTTCCCATTCAGCCGAACCTTTTCAATCATTGTTTTCGGTGGCAACGCCAGCATCATATTAACTTTAACAGGCTGATTACCCGACCTGTAAAACTGCCATACCATATTCGTTGAATCCCTTTTCCAGGAGACATTAACATCCTGATCTCCCAAACGGATTCGTTGTACTGAAAGATAATCCCAATCAGCCGGAAGGCTGGGAGAAAAATTCAGAATATTCTTTCGTGCATCGACCTCGATTCCAAGCATCCCCTCAATGATTGGTTGTACCACCATGGTCTCCGACCAGCACTGGTGCGGACAAACACCTGAGGGTTGATATTCTGCACCGTTCAGCACCTCTTCAACAAATCCCAATCCCCAGTTCCGGTACACATTCAAATTATTCATGATGTGGGAGAATCCCTGAAGGTAATTCCCGAACCGATACTCAGCAAGGGCTGTCCAACCCGTAAAGAGTGGCCAAACACTTCCGTAGTGATATCCTGATGGTTTGAACATCGGGCTATCCTCCCCGATGATCCGGACTCCCCAGTTGGTTGAGAAGTTATTTGACGCGTATTGTTCCAACAAAAACGGCATCAGGTATTTGTTTGTCAGCCCGAAATAGGCGGGAACAGCTGGAAGAATGGTTTGATCAGTTCGTTGAGAACCATCCCTGTTCAGTCCATAAGCATAAAATAGCTCTTTCGAGTTCCAGAACTTCTGATCGATCATATTTTTAACAACCATTGCCTCCTGCCTATACTGAATTGCCGCATCATCGCCGGCTGCAGCAGCTATATCAGCAGCAGCTTCCAGCGCAGCAACCCAGCATCCTGTAAGGTAAAATGATGAATGAGATCCAAATAATTTCCCCCCTTCAACCCAACCATGTCCCACATTTGTGTTCTCTATCAGGTAATCCTGATCTGTATCTGTCGAAAAACAATAATCAATGGCTTTCCTGATCCCCGGCCAGTTTGCCTGGATAAATGCGGTATCTCCCGACTTCAGAAGATATTTTCCAGCCAGAACAATAAAGAGGGGAGTGGCATCCGACGCATCATAATGAATTACCCCTGAAGTAGTTGCCTCATGAAATATCTTTCCGTTCAGATCCTGGTACTTCAGATAAAATTCCAGATTCTTCCTCACCTTCTCAAAATCGCCGTAATCGAGTAATGCAAGTCCGCTCCACTGGCCGTCACGACCAAAATACCAGGAATATCCAGGCCTTCCGCTCACTGCCTGGGCACCGTCCCACCCACGACGGGTGGTTCCATATCCTGCGACGAGGGCTGAACCCATGCCTGGCGTGGTGACGAAAAACCGGTCAGTTCCAACAAGTGCCCACTGGTATCCTCTGTTTAAGTTTTTATCAGGTGTTGTTACCATGAGTCTCTTGCTTAAAAGATCCTCTACATGCTTTTGTGCTCTGGCAAAAATGGCTTCAGGACTCCTGATCGCATAATCGAAACTAGCTGTTGCTTCCTCTATTCCATTTATCCCCGACGCAATAGCGATGTCGAGCGATTCACCCGGATCCATTGAATAGATAAGGTTCGCATCAACAATAAATCCATCTCCCTGAATGGCATTGTGAAAGACCGGAACACTGTTTCCTCCAACCACCATAGCCATATCTCCGGATTTATCTCCAAAAACAAATGCGTTATAATCAGCATCCCAGCCATAACAAATTGAACTGATGGATCCTTCAGGATAAGGCCACATCAACCGAAGGTTCGTACTGAAGCGGATCGACAATTCGAATGATTCTTCACCATTCCAGGTATAATGAACAACACCACAGGGGAGGGTTGGATCAGCAGCAACAACTTCATCCAGGATGCCATGATCAAGCTTGTAATGACGGATGAAGCCGTCGGGGCGAATCTCAATTTCAGGTGTCAGCTCCTGAAGCCAGGTAATATTTTCAGATGCCGGATGCCGGATGCCTGATTGATAATCACGCAGGGCCATGAAAGGATGGGTCCAAATCTCTTCGATACCACCTGTTTCCTCTCCCATGATCAGGATTCGCTCGCCCGCAGCCTCACAATAGGCCTTTGAGGCAGCGTGAAGTGGAAATGTCAGCGGGTGTGGTTTGATAGTCCATGGAACGGCTTCAGGAATAGCCTCAAACAGGACATCCCGGTTCTGGATCTTTTCAGGACATTGCGTGATAAAAGAGGGTGTATAATCCCAATAGAAGCGAGGCTCCTTATCAAATTCTCCGGTGAGGTAGTCCAGTATGTTCATTGCAAAGGCTTCAAGATGAGGTCGGTTGTCATTTTGAGGTGCAAAAAGGGTGTAAGCCCCAACGGCCAGCAATTTCCCATTTCCAACATCATATTCCACAACTACTTTCGAATGTTCTCGAAAAAAAATATAATCCCAGTCAATGGCTGCTACTTTTCCCTGCATGGGAATTGTATCGCCAAAAAAGCCGTTGACACGAACAGTAAGGTCATGTGTTGGCTTGTAGATGTAAGCCCCACCGTTCAAACCGGCGAAGAGCGGATGCTCCCGGTACGCATGAAATCCGAGTTTTCGTCCATAGCCTTCATCCACAAAGACTTTGTGCCTTACAGAGGGTATTGCAGTCTCTATCCCAAAAAGATTCAGGTAGGGGAAGGCATCAAGTGTCAGCAGGAGAGAGCCTCCGTTTTCAAGATAATCACGAAGTAGTTTGATCAGCTTCGGATTAGAGGCATCAGGGGAAAATTGACTGCTATCTGAGGTGTGAAACCAAACCACTGCAGCCTCATGTAGTTGTCTCGGTTGTTTTCTTAGTTCAAGAAACGTGCTGTATTTCAGCGAATAGCCATCAAGTTCCTTCACAAATTCCATGGCAGCCACAAGCTCAGTATCTATAGAGGTAAGAGGCTCCTGGCCAACCATTAGAACAACTCTCTTTCCACCTGAGCCCTCTTCATTCTTCACTCTTCCCTCGTCCTTCGTAATTAGCTCCACCGAGCTCTCTTGTGCTTCGGTTCGTACTTTTTTCTTCGAGATCGGAATAGTATGCCGTCGTGCATCTGAACCCTTCACTCCCTGTGAAACAACGGGTAATGTGTTAATTACAAGTAGAATTAACAAGAATAACCGGGTCTGTCTCATTTTTTCTTTCATAATCTGCCAACAAATTCAGTCAATGATGATAGTACTTCTACTCCGGCCGATCGGAGCCGCTCTTCCGAATGATGCCCGTTAGGGATCAGGATGCAATCGATCCCGATCTCTCTGGCAACTTCGGCATCATGGAGGGTATCTCCAACAAAGATGATCTCCTCTCTTGGGATCCCCAGGTCACGTATCAACCTAAATCCTACATCGGTTTTTCCATGTGCGTAATGATCATCCAATCCCCTTACCTGGTCAAAAAAAGGCCTCACTTCATGTGCAATAGTCTCTTGCAGCAACTCATTCTGTTCACGGGCCGAAAGGATGCTTTGTTTGTATCCCTTTAGTTCGCAGTATGGTAGTAGATGCTTGACCTCCGGATGCAGATGGCATTCGTGTTGCCGCTGGTTGTATAGTACCATGAATTCCATCCCTACCTCTTCAAAAGGTTCTTTTTCAAAGTCAAATCCAAGCTTCAGGTAGTAGTCTTTCACAGGAAAATCAAAAATGGATCGGTAAATTTCTAATGTAATAGGAGTAAGGTCACGTTGCTTAAGCATGCCATTCATCACCTCCACACATAGCCAGGCATCATCCAGCAGTGTTCCGTTCCAATCCCAGATAATATGTGAGTGCCGGCTTAATTCCATAATCCTCAGTTTCTTTACCTTTGCGCACTTCGCGCCTTTGCGCCTTAGCGTTAATAGTCTTCATTTGAAAAGTACGAAAATAACGAAAAACTGGTCAACTCGTATGAACTTCTCCTCTCTTCTTTCGGAACTCGATGTACTGCATGATTGTACTTTCTGTCCCCGCAACTGCCATGCCAACAGGTTCAGCCAGAAATTGGGCTATTGCAAAACCGGAACGGGATTTAACATCTCTTCGATCTGTATTCACCGTGGAGAAGAGCCTGTTATCAGCGGGTTTAAAGGCATCTGCAATATCTTTTTTTCTCATTGCAACCTGCAGTGCAGCTTCTGCCAGAACCATCAAATAAGTGATAATTTGATTAATACGACTTCATTTGCCCTATCTCTGGAAGCTGTAACAAGCCAGATTATTCGAATCCTTGATCAGGGGATCAATATCGTTGGGTTTGTTTCACCTTCCCACATGATTCCTCAGATGAAAGCCATCATCAGGGCTGTCAAGAGCTTGGGATACGAACCAACATGGGTATATAATACCAATGGTTACGACACCGTGGAGACGTTACGCGACCTGGAAGAGGTAATTGATGTCTACCTGCCCGATCTGAAATACATGGACTCAACGCTTTCTGCGAGGCTCTCGGATGCCGCTGATTACCCTGAAGTCGCCGGTGCTGCCCTCAAAGAGATGCTTCGACAGAAAGGAACAACCTTGAGAATCAATGACGACGGGTATGCCGAATCCGGATTGTTAATTCGTCATCTGGTTCTTCCGGGATATATTCAGAACAGCATTGATGTCCTTAAATTCATTGCCGAAGAGCTTTCACCATTGGTCCATGTCGGCCTGATGTCGCAGTACTATCCTGCAAACAGTGTATGTTCCGAAAAAGAACTCTCAAGATCTCTGACTAAAAAGGAGTACAACCGGGTTGTGGAAGTCATGGATGAGTTTGGTTTCAGTCGTGGATTTATCCAGGAACTGGAAAGTTTCAACCAGTACCGCCCTGATTTCGACAAAAATCACCCCTTCGAACAGGATTAATTTCTACATTTGGAGCCGAATCCTGACTTCATTGCCTTCTGATCAAAAACCAATTAACTTAAATCAATAGTATAATGAGAAAGACAGTTACCTTTTTAGCTATTTTATCTTTGGGATTTTCACTTCCGGTAAATGCCCAGGATGAAGGAAAGAAAGAGAAAGTAGATTCTGCCTATGTCTTCACGGATGAAATCAGACTACCTGCTACTTCAGTGAAGAATCAGTTCAGATCCTCCACTTGCTGGAGTTACTCTGCAGTATCGTTTCTGGAATCTGAATTGTTACGAATGGGAAAAGACACGTTCGACCTGTCTGAAATGTTTATTGCCTACTATGCTTATGCAGATAAAGCTCCTATTTATGTGCGTTTTCATGGCGAACACGGCTTTGGCCCAGGAGGAGCAGCTCATGATGTTCCTTATGTAATTAAGAATTATGGCATTGTTCCTGAAGCGGTTTACAGTGGCATGACGATAGGTGAAGAGAATCCGGTTCATGGTGAAATGGATGCTGTACTAAAAGCATATGTAGATGCTGTGGTGACAAACCCGAACAAGAAATTAACCCCTGTTTGGCTCAGGGGATATACCGGGATCCTGGATGCCTACCTTGGCCAGATTCCTGAGACCTTCACCTATAAAGGAACAGAATATACGCCGAAGAGCTTTGAAGAAATGCTTGGACTGAACCTCGATGATTATGTCGAAATCTCTTCGTTCAACCATCATCCCTTTTATGAAAAATTCATCCTTGAAGTCCCTGATAACTGGTTAATGGATGAAGTATACAATGTTCCACTTGACGAGATGATACAGATCTTGGATAATTCTCTAAAACAAGGGTATACTGTTGTGTGGGGAAGTGATATCAGTGAAAAGGGATTCTCATGGAAAAACGGAGTAGCGATTGTTCCCGACAAGGATGCCCCGGAGCTGGCCGGATTGGAACAGGGAAAATGGGAGAAGATGACCGATAAGGAGAAGGAGGATATGCTTTACAAGTTCAAAAGCCCCGTGCCGGAAAAAAAGATCACACAAGAGATCAGACAGGAGGAATTTGATGATTACAAGTCGACTGATGACCATGGGATGCATATCATTGGGTTGGCGAAAGACCAGAATGGAAGTACATACTATATCGTCAAAAACTCATGGGGTAACAATAGTCACAAATATGATGGCTATTTTTATGTTTCACAGCCATTTGTCGCCCTGAAAACAATGGACATCATGGTTCATAAAAACGTAATCCCGAAAGAAATCCGTAAAAAGCTCGGACTATAAACTCCATTTTCCTCTTTTCGTTGGAAATTTGATCGCTTCATCCAGGATGTTCAGGTATTCTGATCTGGGAATCAGCATTGCTCCCATACGTAGAAAGTGTTCTGTTTCGACCTGGCAGTCAATAAAATAGAATTCCCAGGTTATCAATTGCTGAACCAAATGGAAAAGGGCCACTTTCGAAGCATTTGGTTTGGTGAAGAACATACTCTCTCCAAAAAAGGCTCTCCCCAGTGATATTCCATAAAGCCCACCAACAATTACCCCATTATCATAACATGCAACGGAGTGGGCGAAACCCTTTGTATGCAGATTTGTATACCCTTCGATGAATTCGTCACTGATCCATGTATCTGGTTCATGGGCTCGTTTGATCCGGGCACACTGACGGATGACATCCTCAAAATCGGTGTCCAGCTTCACTTCAAATTGTTTGGTCCGGATAATTCGTTCCAGAGATTTTGAGATCTTTAATTTCTCAGGAAAAAGAATCAGCCGGGGATCAGGAGAGAACCAGTAGGGCTCTCTATCATGGACAAACCAGGGAAAGATTCCAGACGCATAGGCATTCAACAACCGATCAACAGAAAAATCACCACCAACTGCAATCAAACCATCCTCTTCTGCCTCAGTAGCAGGAGGGAAAACAGGTTCTTTCGGTAACAGGTAGACAGGCAAAGTGAAGTTAGAAGTTAAAAGTTAGAATGCAAGTACGAAGTTAGAAGGACGAAGTACAAAGCTTTCAACAGAATATCCAGTCATCCAGTTATCCAGTTATCAGCTGACGGAGTCCAGTGCTTCAGTTAGCCGTGAGCAGGCCTCCTCAATCTCATCAGCTGTAATAGTCAGCGGGGGCGCTATCCGAAAAGTAGCAGGCTGAAACAGATACCAGTCGATAATAATCCCTTGTAACAGCGCTGCTTCCATAAAAGCTTGCCGTTTCCCGGGATCCTCCAGATCTAATCCGATCGCCAAACCTCGTCTCCTATATGACTTTATTGCAGCGTGATTACAAATTTCCTCCTCAAATTGCCGGCCTTTCTTTTCCACTTCATTTAAAAGACCATCTGCGAGCAATACCTCGATTCCGGCCAGGGCAGCTGCACAACTCACGGGATGCCCTCCAAATGTTGTGATATGTCCTAGTTCCGGATTGAAGGCCAGCGAATCCATGACCTGTTTTGGAGCGATGAAAGCTCCTAATGGCATCCCGGCTCCCAAAGCTTTAGCCAGAACGAGGATGTCGGGGATAAAATCGTAGTGTTCAAAGGAAAATAATCTTCCCGTTCGACCAAATCCCATCTGAACATCATCGATCACCAGAAGGGTTCCCGTTTCAGTACATCGCTCTCTCAGCAGACGGAGAAAATTTCCTTCCGGTAATATCAGGCCGGCTTCCGCCTGGATGGTTTCAGCAACCACACAGGCAGTTTTATCGGTGATGTTGGAAAGGTCATCCAGGTCATTGAACTTCAGGAAGCGGATATCAGGAATAAGTGGGCGGAATGCGCTCTTCATCTCCTCATTCCCGAGAATGGAGAGAGCTCCCTGGGTGGATCCATGGTAAGCATGATGAAAAGCGATCACCTCCTGTCTGCCTGTATAACGTTTCGCAAGTTTCATCGCCCCCTCAATGGCTTCACTGCCCGAATTGACGAAATAGACCGAATCTAGGGAAGAGGGCAGGAGGTCCGATAACCGCTTGGCAAGCTTCACCTGAGGAGTTTGAATAAACTCACCATAAACGTTGAGATACAAATATTTATCAAGTTGCTCCCTGATGGCTGCGAGAACCTTCGGATGCCTGTGCCCAATGTTACTAACCGAAATTCCTGAAACAAGGTCAAGCCAACGATTGCCATCGCGAGCTGTCAGCCAAACCCCTTCGGCATGGACAATATCCAGTGCCATCGGGGTAAATGAAGGCAACCCCAGATACCTGTAGAACAACTCCCTTTCAGTCATAGGATGCAGTGATGTGATGATGTAACGAAATTACAAAAACCGGTGGATTGTTAGTACTTTCGCGATTGAAATGCTAATTTCGCCATTTATTCGCAATATTGTCTGTTTCAATGGTGCTCATGAATGCTTCGCATTTCACCATTTCACTATTTTCTATATGAAAAACAAAGTCGTCGTAATTACTGGAGCAGCCTCAGGAATTGGTAAGGCCCTGGCTTTTGAATGTGCCCGGCGGGGAGCAAGACTCTCCCTAGCCGACCGTAACAACCAACAGCTTCAGGAAATTCAGGAAGAGTTAGTCAAACGAGGGGCCGAAGTTGTTTCCACAGAAGCCGATATCACACGTGAAGAAGATTGTAAGAGATTTATTGCCAATACGGTAAGTCGCTATAACAGGATAGATGTATTGATCAACAATGCCGGAATATCTATGCGTGCATTGTTCGAAGAGGTTGATCTGGATGTCCTCAGGCGGGTAATGGATGTCAATTTCTGGGGTGCCGTTTATTGCACCAAGTATTCATTGCACGAACTGCTAAAAACCAAAGGATCGGTTATCGGGGTATCTTCCATCGCAGGGTACAAAGGCTTGCCCGGCCGAACAGGGTACTCGGCATCCAAGTTTGCTCTTCAGGGATTCCTTGAAGTGATTCGCATTGAGAACATGAAGCGGGGATTGCATGTATTGATTGCCTGTCCCGGATTTACCAGTTCCAACATCCGGAATGCAGCGTTGGCTAAGGACGGCAGCAACCAGGGCGAGTCGCCCCGCGACGAAGCAAAAATGATGATGCCCGAAGAGGTGGCAAGACAGATTTGTGATGCCATCGAAAAGCGCAAACACCGTCTTACCATGACTTCCCAGGGAAAGATGACAGTACTCCTGAATAAGTTTTTCCCGAAGTTCATGGATAAGATGGTTTACAACCACATGGCAAAGGAGCCTGATTCGCCCTTCAAATGATTTACGATTAATTTTATTTTCGAATGACGATTTTCTTTTTTCGTAAATCGAAAATCGATTTATTCGGAGATTTATCTGGTTATTTCCTCGGATGGAACTGACTGATAGTACTTCTCAGGTATTCCCGGTCCAAATGGGTGTAGATCTCTGTTGTGGTAATCGATTCATGCCCAAGCATTTCCTGAACTGCACGCAGATCAGCCCCACCTTCCACCAGGTGGGTGGCAAAGGAGTGACGGAATGTATGCGGACTTATCGTTTTATTGATCCCGGCTTTTTCTGCGAGTTCTCTGACAATTGTAAAGATCATCGCCCTGGAGAGTTTTGAACCACGTCGGTTCAGTAATAGTGTATCTTCATCACCCTGTTTGACAGGCTGAAGCGGACGAACAGAATCTTTATAAATCGTGATTTGTCGCTGAGCACTTTTTCCGATGGGAACCAGTCGCTCTTTGTTTCCTTTTCCTATGATACGTACAAACCCTTCCGCAAAGTGCAAGGATGATATTTTTAATTCGATGAGTTCTGTAACCCTGAGTCCACATCCGTAAAGGATTTCCAGAATTGCCTTGTTACGTTCCCCCTCAGGTTTGCTGAGATCAATTACGCCAATCATCGCCTCAATTTCTCTATTTGTCAGGACTACAGGTAATTTTCGTCCAATTCGAGGAGCATCAAGCAGTTCTGTTGGATCAATCTGTACGATATTCTCAACGATTAGAAATTTGTAAAATGACTTCAGTCCGGATACCAATCTTGATTGTGTTCGTGGTGTCATCTTTAGTTCGGTAACCCATTTTAATAACGCTTGTAAATGATGTACCGTTACCTGTGCCGGTTGTAAATTTTCTCCTGAGTGCTCCAGAAACTGGATAAGGTTTTTTACATCATGAAGATAGGCTTCAATCGTATTTCCCGAGAGCGATTTCTCCAGTTGAAGGTATGCCTTGTATCCGTTCAGGTATGAGTCCCACTTCATGAAATTTATTCTCCTTTAAAAACCGGTTTGCGTTTTTCGCGAAATGCCTTGATCCCCTCATGATAATCATCACTCTCCCATACCAACGTTCTCAACCCCTCAATTTTTTCAAAAACATCTGCACTGAGGGCTTGAGAATTGGCTAGAATCCGGAATTGCTCTTTGATGACATGGATCGAAAGAGGGGAGAGGGTTGTGATGTGTTGTGCCATCTCCATCGTGTAGGATTCAAGTTGATCTTCCTCCACAACATGATTGACTATTCCCCAAGTCTCAGCTGTGACGGCATCCACAGGACGGGCAGTGAAAAACATCTCTTTGGCTTGATTCGTCCCCAATCGTGCAATAAAATGACTAATGCCCGAAGCATTATATGGAACTCCCAGTTTTGCCGGTGTAATGGCAAAGGTCGCAGAAGGGTCACAAATCGAAATATCCGATGTCATGATGAGGTCACATGCTCCGCCCCAAACACTACCATGGACTTGTGCAAGAACCGGCCCCGGGTATCGTTGGATAGCTCTTAACAGGACCTCCAGAGGGTCGTTGTATCCAAGAGGATCTTCATGATTTTCAGGAAGATCCGGAATGTAATGGCCCGCTGACCAAACATTACTTTTGTTCGGCTCAGCTTTCAGGATTATCACTCGGATCCCATCTTCTTTAAACAACTCAAATGCGTTAACAAGGTCATGACCCATATCCCTGCTCAGTGCATTCAATTTTTCAGGATGATTCAATGAGATTATACCAACAAAGTTGTGCTTTTCAGTTTTCACCATGGCTTTAAAAAAATAAGTTTGGCTTCTAAAATAAAGATTTTTCACGTTTGTTTTGATATTAACCGGAAAATAATTAATTTTGCACGCCTTAAAAACAGGAGAGAAAGCAATGGCGAAAAAGAGTAAAGATCAAAGGATTCAGGTAATTCTTGAGTGTACCGAACAGAAGACCAGTGGAGTTCCCGGAATGTCGAGATACATCACTACCAAAAGCAAGAAGAATACTCCCGAGCGTTTGGAGATAAAAAAATACAATTCGTATCTGAAAAAGATGACGGTCCATAAAGAAATTAAATAACACAATTCAGTCATGGCAAAGAAAGTAGTTGCATCATTTAAAGGAGTCACAGCAAAGGATATCACCAAGGTGATCAAAATGGTGAAGTCTCCAAAAACCGGAGCATATACATTTAAAGAGACGATGATCACCAACGACAAAATCAAAGATTTCCTCGCTTCCAAGGAGAATTAAGAACTTTTTTCAATGATTAAAAGAAGCTTTTTTCGGGTGAAAGAAGCTTTTTTTATATCGTAAATAATTCCTAGTAACGAAACCAATGGGATTCTTTAACATCTTTTCAGGAGAGAAAAAGGAGAACCTTGAAAAAGGACTCGAAAAGACGAAAAGCTCCCTCTTTTCAAAGATCTCCAAAGCTGTCATTGGAAAATCCAAGGTTGATGATGAAGTCCTTGATAACCTTGAAGAGATTCTGGTCACGTCAGATGTAGGTGTTGAAACAACGTTACGAATCATCGAACGGATTGAGCAACGCGCTGTCCGTGATAAATTTCTGGGAACTGGAGAACTGAACAAACTCCTGAAAGAGGAGATTGTTGCCATGCTTCAGGAAAACACTACGGAAGATTTTACAGGATTTGACATTCCCAAAGGCAAGAAACCATATATCATTATGGTTGTTGGCGTTAATGGCGTTGGTAAAACCACAACAATTGGCAAACTTGCATATCAATTCAAACAAAACGGAAATTCGGTCTTGTTGGGGGCCGCTGATACATTTCGTGCAGCTGCCGTTGACCAATTAACCATCTGGGCTGAAAGGGTAGGGGTACCAATCGTAAATCATGGCATGGGAACCGATCCTGCATCAGTCGCCTATGATACCGTAAAACGCGCGATCTCGAATCAAACTGATATTGTTATAATCGACACTGCCGGGCGCCTTCATAACAAAATTAACCTGATGAATGAACTCTCCAAGATCAGGAAAGTAATGCAGAAACTTGTTCCGGATGGCCCTCATGAAGTTCTTCTTATCCTGGATGCCTCCACAGGTCAGAATGCATTTGAACAGGCAAAGCAATTTACAGCGGCAACAGAGGTCAATGCACTCGCTCTGACCAAATTAGATGGCACCGCAAAAGGTGGGGTTGTACTTGGAATCTCAGATCAGTTTAAAGTCCCGGTGAAATACATCGGCATCGGAGAGAAAATGGAAGATCTTCAGGTATTTAACCGTATGGCATTTGTTGAAAGTCTATTTTCCTAACGCCAGTGACAGTCATTAAAAATAGAGGGATAGGTTTTGTTTCACTTGGGTGCGCCAAAAATCTTGTCGATAGCGAAGTGTTGATGAAACAGCTGGAATCCAGCAAGTTTAGGATCATTTTTGAACCTCATGACCTGCTCAACATTGACACAATTATCATCAATACATGCGGGTTTATCGGCGACGCCAAGCAGGAATCTGTCGATACCATTTTGCACTATGCCGAAGCGAAGAGAGCAGGCAGGATCAGCCGGTTATTTTTAATGGGATGTCTGACTGAACGCTACCGGAATGAGCTCAGGATTGAGATTCCTGAGGCCGATGGTGTCTTTGGAGTCAATGAACTCCCTGAAATTATTCACGAAATTGGCGGTCAATACCGAACTAAACTTCTGGGAGAGAGGAGAATAACTACCCCATCCCATTACGCTTATCTGAAAATTGCCGAAGGTTGTGACCGGACCTGTTCCTTCTGCGCGATCCCTGCTATCCGGGGGCATCATCGGTCGAAACCCCTTGAAAAGGTTATTGCAGAAGCCAACTACCTGGCCGAAAGGGGTGTGAAGGAGTTACTAGTCATCTCACAGGATACCACCTTTTACGGCCTGGATCTCTATGGTAAACGTCAACTGTCAACCCTTCTCCAAAAACTGGCTTCTGTCAATGGAATCGAATGGATCCGACTACACTATACCTATCCTCATGACTTTCCTCTCGACCTCCTTGATGTAATCCGCGATCACCCAACTATCTGTAACTATCTCGACATTCCCCTGCAACATATCAGCAATCATATATTGCGTTCCATGAAACGAGGCATGACCAGAGACAAAACACGTGAATTACTGAATACAATCAGAAATACTATCCCAAACGTTGCAATTCGTACCACATTTATTACTGGTTACCCGGGTGAGACCGATCAAAATTTTGACGAATTGTGCCAGTTTGTATCTGATTCAAAATTTAACAGATTGGGGGTCTTTACCTATTCGCATGAAGAGGGAACCCCCGCTTTTAATCTCAAAGATACGCTGCCATCAAAAGTGAAGTTGAAGCGTCATGTACGTCTGATG
The DNA here is from genome assembly GCA_964642545.1 of uncultured Prolixibacteraceae bacterium. Classification (GTDB taxonomy): domain Bacteria; phylum Bacteroidota; class Bacteroidia; order Bacteroidales; family FEN-979; genus QYOJ01. The sequence goes on from CAZXQU010000003.1 coordinate 73,757, forward strand.
AAGATTCAAGAGGATATCTCACTAAAGCAGAACCAGAGACTGGTTGGAAGTGACATCAAAGTACTGATTGACAGAGAAGAAGATGAGTTTTGGGTCGGCAGGAGCGAGGCTGATTCACCTGAGGTTGATCAGGAGGTATTGGTCAGAAAAACAGGAAGTTCACTATTAGTCGGTTCATTTTATAAGGTTCGGATCACCGAAGCCAGTCATTTCGATTTAGTAGGGGAAACCTCTGAGTAATTTGGCATCATTTTTTACTTTTGTATTACTAAACTTATTCACATGAAGAAGGTAATAAATTTGATGATTGCTGTATTGCTTATGATACCTATAATCTCATGGTCGCAGCAAGAAGAATCAGGGAATGTAAAAGAACCTGTAAATCAACTCAATGAAAAAAACCTGAAAGTTGGCTACTGGAAAGAGAGGAACGGTGAACTGACTACCCGGGGAAATTATATCAATGGACTCAAGGATGGAACTTGGGAGACATATCTATCAGACGAACTTATTTTTCGGGTTGAGAATTACGCAAACGGACACCGTGATGGAATCACATTACAATTTGACCGTAAAGGAAAAATAACCAACGTTGAACATTATAAAAGCAACCAACTTCATGGAGCTGTTTTCATCTATAGCTCATTTTCACCCAAATTGCAAAGAATGCAAGAGTATGATAATGGAATGCTGACAGGCCTTTTCCGGAGTTATTATGATGATGGGAAAATCCAGGAAGAGGCGTTCTATAAAAAGAATCAGAAAAATGGGCCATCCAAATGGTTTAACCGGGACGGACGGTTGGTTGCCATTTACAATTACAGGAATGGGTCTTTTGAAGGGACCCAACGCACCTTCTATGAGAACGATACAACAGCAACCATTACCCAATACGTGAATGATAAGCAGGAGGGTAATTATAAGGAGTATTACAGAAATGGGAAACCCAAACTAACCGGCCAATACCAAAACGGAATTAAAGAGGATGCCTGGACTGAATATGACGAAATCGGAAAAGCTGTTAACGTTACCAAATACAAGAATGGCGTCGCAAAATAATCAACGTAAAATCAGAAACCCGTTCGTTAAATTGCCTGGCTACAATTATTTCGGTTGCAGCCCAGGTAATCCGTTCGGATTACATATGACTTTTACCGAAGAGGGTGACGAAGTGGTTTCAAATTGGGATCCGGAAGAGAAGTTCCAGGGATATTTCGAGATCCTTCACGGCGGTATCCAGGCTGCTTTAATGGATGAAATTTCCAGTTGGGTTGTCTATGTAAAACTCAAAACGGCAGGATTTACTTCCAAGGCAGAAGTTCGTTATCATAAAACGATCTACATTGACAATGGTCCGTTAACAATCCGTGCACATTCGCTGGGAATGCGAAGAAACGAGGCCCAGAATTCAGGCAACGATTGATAAAAATTAGTGTCTATTTTCTACGGTTCTTAATCACATAGTCTTTTCGGGGAGAACTCTGCTTGTATCCGTATCTCATTCCATAATTACTACGGTTCTTCTTTATCTTACCCTGTTTGTATGTCCGGTCTGTTCTGCAACCTGACTTCCTGGAGCCAGAACAGGCACTGTAAAAAGGAATAGTGAAAGAAAACAAGAGAATCAAAAGAATCGTACTGAACCGCTTAGACATAACTGAAATAATTTGCATGTAAATTTACATAAACTTCCTTAACTCAAAGCTGAAAATATGTATCTTTGGTGTGCATTAGTTACAATAATCTAAATATGAAAAAAATTGGTTTACTTTCTTCACTCCTGATTATCATGGTTTTATTGCCTTGGATTGGTCTTTCCCAAAAAGCAGAATGGGTTGAACAGGTGATTGTTGCCAACGGGAATCGCTATGAAACCACTCCTCCTTTCATCGATTATGTTACAATGCAAACTTATGACCCAGTTTCTGGATCAACTTATATTTTTGATCAAATTAAAACGCAATCGGTTCAGGACATTGTAATTGCAAACAATAAAATTTATGTTGCAGCCCAGGATAGTATTGTTATGTATGATGCAACTACGTTACTGCGGCTTGGAAGCATTGTCGATTCTGGACTTAGCAGACTTTATATATTCAATAATAGGTTGATTGTGACAAAACAGTATCCAATTGTCAGGTTTTTTGTGGAAGTATTGAATGCATCTGATCTCTCTCTTGTTGCGAGAATTCAGAATATATCAGGGGATTGCAAGGGAATAGCACAAACCCAAGATTCGATTTATATAGCAATTAACGGTGGATTTTTAAGTACTGAAGGGAAATTAGCTGTTATTAATTTCAACAACTGGACTCTTGCAAGAGAAATCGATCTTGGACCTAACATTGCTGGAATTAATGATATTTACAATTATGGTGGGATCATTTATTGTATCAATGAAACACCATTTGGATCAACTAATATTGGGAGCATAACGGCTTATAATACCTTCAACAAGATACACGCGAACTATATCCTTGACCTAAGGATTGGGAACGGGTCAGGGGGTCTAAAGAATAGCGGAATTATTGATAATTTACTGTATTTAACGTTGGATAATGGAATAGGTTCTTTCAATATGGATACTTATCAAATACAAGATACTTCTATATTTCCTGACCCTGGCTTTGCAAATCATATACTATTTACATCCTTTACTACAGATTATGTTAATTCTTTACTTTACATGAACCTTGGAAACCGTAGCTCCTTTGGTTTGGATATAGTAGGCACTGCATCTGGTGACTCTATTACCTTTTTCGATACAGGTACAAATTCTGATGCCATTGCTCTTGATTACAGGGTTCCTGTGGGAATTGAAAGCTCAGTTGCTGCAAATGCATCCATCACCATCTATCCAAATCCGGTTGAAAACCAGGTTCGTCTCAAATATACCGGAGATGACCCTGTAACAGAGATCCTAATCAGGGATATTACGGGTCGTACAAGTTATCAGAGTAATGAAAGATCACCTTCAGCTATATGGGTTGATTGTTCATCCTTTTCAGCTGGCCTCTATTTTGTTACTGTGAAAACAGATTCCAAAACTCTGTCATCCAAGTTTATCAAGAAATAACTTAATTAGGATCGTTTTTTGTAAATCTGACCATGATTAAATTGATATTCATTTTGATAACTATCATGTTATCAACAGCTTACTCATACAGCCAATATCCACCACCACCCGGCTATCCAGGTACTACTGCCATGTTTCAGGATAGTACAGCGTTCCGCGCTTGGGCCAGTGGTTGTGTCGTTGAAGCTGGTTATATCAATTTCGTTGACACTACCGTTTATCACATGGAATCAAACAAAGCTTCTTATGGCTTTGCCGAAGATGCTACCGGTATTCCGGATAACTTTGTCGTCAGCCTGGGAGATAGGGGGGTTGCTATGCTTACTCTTCCTTCTCCTATGTTTGATAGCACAGGTCCTGATTTTGCCGTATTTGAGAACGCATTTGGTGACGAGTTTCTGGAACTTGCTTTTATAGAGGTGAGTTCAAATGGAATTGATTTTGTCAGATTTCCATCCGTGTCTCTAACTCCTGAAACTCCTCAGGTCATGACATTCGGAACTCTTGATGCCACACACATCTATAATCTGGCAGGAAAATACAGGGTTTTTTATGGAACTCCATTCGATCTTAATGAATTGAAAGACAGTCTTTCTGTAGATATTTCAGCCATAACCCATATCCGTGTCATTGATATCGGCGGATGTATTCTCCCTGGCTATCAATCATTCGACTCTCAGGGACATATCATCAACGATCCATGGCCCACTCCATTTAATACCAGTGGATTTGACCTCGATGCGGTTGGAATAATCCATATTGAAACCCAGTCAATTCCTATTACATCTGAGACGGTTCCCATCCGGCTATACCCAAACCCGGTTCACCATATATTACACATCAATCATTCGTTTCATTCTTCCGTACAACTTTCATTGGTGGATTCTTTTGGAAAAGTCTGCGTTTCTGACGTGGAGCTCGGAAATCACATTGAAATAGACCTGTCGGATTATCAGCAAGGGCTTTATTTTGCACTATTTACCCTTGAAGACGGAAAGAAGATTAGCCGAAAGTTCATTAAACAATAGGTAGAAGAAAGCATAACGTCTTGACGGGAATCGGAAAGCATTTCAGAGAACCTTCTCTTCTTATTTTGCTCGTGATCGCTATATCTAACGCAGCATCAGGGCAACATTTATCAGATACTCTCAGGTTAAAAGAGATTGAGGTGAAGGCCAGTTTTCAGGTTAATAACAAGGGTTTTAAGCAAGTCAGACTCGATTCTACAATCCTAATTCCGAGGCTTGATGCAAATCTTGCTACAATTTTAACACAATACTCTACTGTTTTCATTAAATCGTACGGAAGCAACAACCTGGCAACCCCTTCGTTTCGTGGCACTTCAGCGCATCATACAATCGTTGAGTGGAATGGTGTAACGATCAATTCACCCATGCTCGGACAGATCGACTTATCACAGCTGCCTGTTGCTCAATTTCAGGGGATTGAGATACTCTATGGCGCATCGGGTCTGAGCAGGACGAGTGGTGCGTTTGGAGGCATAATTAACCTGAAAACAAGTCCCAACTGGAACAACAGACTTTCTACTGATATCACACAAACTATTGCCAGCTTTAATAATTATACCACTACGTTGAATGTCGAAACAGGAAGTTCCAATTTTCAGTCAATTACCCGGGCAAACTTTGGTATCGGAAAGAATGATTTCCCATATTACAATGATTACACGGGAAAGGAGGAAAAACAAACAAACGCGGCTTATACACAATATGGCTTCTCTGAAGATATCTTTGCTAAATTCAGGGACAGGCACCTGATTTCGGCAAGGGTCTGGTACAACTATTCCAACCGGGATAATCCTCCATTAATTACGAATCTCGACCCCAACTATGTTGAAAATATGACAGATAAATCTTTCCGAAGCCTTGTTGAATACAAATATATTCAACGAGCCTTTATTGGAACTGTTTCATCTGCATTAATTTACAATCATCTTCTCTATACCAGTAATACACAAAACGCTGAGCATCAGTACTACTCTTTCATTAGCAAGATACAGGGAAGTTTTTCCGGTATCAGGAATTTATTAATTCGACCAGGTATTGATCTTACTCACGACTGGGTTAACTCTGATGCCTATTCCAAGTTGAAGCAGCGAAATGTATTGGGAGGATTTGCAGAGATTATATACACACCCTTAAAGTTCATTACTGTTTCCATGATGGCAAGAGAAGATGTGGTGGATGGGGAACTTATGCCATTTATTCCTGCTATGGGATTTGAAATCAAGCCTTTTCACACTGTAAATCTTTCTCTTTCAGGCAACCTCTCAAGAAACTATCGATACCCCTCTCTGAATGATCTCTATTGGGAACTATGGGGCAATACCAACCTTTTACCCGAAGTAAGTTACAGTGTTGAAGGAGGTATAACATGGAATATGCTCAATGACTCTAAGCGGTTCTTCATTGAAACGGAACTCACTGGTTACTATCTGCTGATGAAGGATATGATTGTATGGTCACCATCAGTTACCAGCAGTGCTATCTGGATCCCTGAGAATATCAGTGAAGTGCTTTCAAGAGGAATCGAGACCGGAATTAACTCAACTATTGTATTCTGGAACAGTAACGTTGACCTGAATGTGACGTATAATTATTGCAGATCAACTTACCTGAAAGAGACAAATCCGAATGGCTCATCTGTGGGGAATCAATTGATATATACGCCAATTCACACAATGAACACCTCTTTAAGGTTTGAAAAGAGTGGATATTATTTTTCCTATTTATTCAACTATATCAGCAGAAGGTACCTTGGAAAAGAAAATACTGCTTATATGCCAGGGTATAATTTGTCCAATATCTTTTTAGGGAAAAGTTTTCACATGAAAGATTTTATGTTATCTTTACAAGTTGAAATAAACAATCTTTTTGGTCTGGATTATCAATCAATAGCCTATCGCCCTATGCCTGGCAGAAATTTTGCCATTACAATCAAGGGTAGTTTTAGCAAATAATGAGACCAATGAGATATTTCTTAACTTTAAAATCAGTGGGTAAAAAGTCTAGCAGGGACAGATTTGACTTTTCTATTTCTGCCCTTTTTCTCGGGATAATATCGATTTTAGTGATATCTTCCTGTTCTAAAGAGCCCATTCGCCCTGAACCGGGTTCTCCAACTCCTCCTCCTGATGATTCTACTACTTTTGTAAATGGTTTCTTCGTTGTCAATGAAGGAAATTTCAACTGGGGAAACGCCTCAGTTACTTATATTGATAACGCAACAGGGGTAGCAATCCAGAATATTTTCGAAGAGGTAAACAACCGTCCCCTTGGAGATGTTGCCCAGTCTATGAAGGTTATGAACAACCGTGGGTACATCGTGGTAAATGCATCAAACAGGATTGAGGTAGTGGATCTTGTAGATTTTAAAATGATTAAGAGCATAGAAGGGTTCAACTCCCCAAGATATATTGAATTTGTTGATTCCACCAAAGCCTATGTAACTAACCTCTACAAGGATATCTCTGTTGTTGACCTTACCACTATGACCATCACGAAATCAATCCAAACTCCGGAATGGACAGAGGGCATGGTGAAGTATAATCAGTACATGTTTGTTACCTGTATTGGTGAATTTAATGAACCTAGTTTAAAGAGGAAAGCCAAATTGCTGATTATTGATACAAATGAGGATAAAATTGTTGACAGCATCCCAACTGCTTCTGAACCAATCGGTATTGTTATTGATAAAAAATTGAAATTGTGGGTTTTATGCTCTGGTGGTTGGGATGGCTTCTCTGCGCCGGCTCTGATTCGAGTGAATCCTGACCTGAAACAGATTGAAAAGGCTTTTTCGTTTCCTACTACTGATGTGCCAAGCAAACTTTCTATCAACCCTACGAAAGATACTATTTACTATCTTCAAAATGGGATCTACCAGATGCCTGTAACTGCATCAGCCGTTCCACTCCAACCACTTGTTTATTCTGGAACCCGACTGTTCTATGGCATGGCAATTCATCCGGTTGATGGAACTATCTATGCTACAGATGCGATTGATTATGTGCAGGCCGGCGTTGCATTCCAGTTCTCCTCCTCAACCGGAGCCCAGATGCGCTCATGGGAAGCTGGCCGAATTCCAGGGTCCTTCTGTTTTGGTGAAACCCAAACGTCCAGCAAATAGTTTTAATATCTTTAGTTATGCAAGAATTCGTTGAAACTCGATGGATGGGACAAATGACATTTGAAGCTGCCATTGATGGATACCCTGTAAAAATGGATGCCAGTCCTGAGCATGGTGGAAGTAATTTCGGTCCCAGGCCTAAGCCGATAATATTATCTTCCCTTGCAGGATGCACAGGGATGGATATTGTATCTATACTTACGAAAAAACGGATTACCTTTCATGATTTCAGAATCCTGATTCATGCTGAGATGACTGAAACCCATCCGAAATACTACCACAAAATCCATCTTGTTTACCACTTTACAGGTGAAAACTTTGAAGGGAATATGGAGTTATTTGAGAAAATCAAACGGTCCATTGAACTTTCCAGTGACAATTATTGTGGTGTGAGTGCTATGTTGCGAAAATCCTGTGATATCACATGGGAAATCCAACTCAAGAATTTATAATAACGCTTTGATTACCTCCTTAAATTCACTGAGAATCATAGCAGTAGCTCCCCAGATAACATATCCGTTCACGACAAAAGCAGGTGCCTTTATTTGAATACCAACTCCTATTCTGTGCTTTGTTACCTGTAATGCAGTATCACTAAAAAGGTCACGAATCTTTAGTTCAATGATCTCATCCACTTCAGATGGATCTTTTATAAAATCAGGCCTTTGGATGCTATAGCCCACAAAAGGAGAGACAAGAAACCTGCTCGGCGGAATGTAGAGATCCGACAATTTCCCAAGAATCCGGACCTCCTCAGGAATAATTCCAACCTCCTCATTGGATTCACGCAAGGCAGTGTCGGTTAGATTGAAGTCTTCGGGTTCTCGTTTGCCTCCTGGAAGACTGATCTGGCCAGAATGAACTCCTTGATAATCGGGACGTTGAATAAATACTATATAGATGTCTTTACCAATAGGATATAACAGTAATAACACGCTGCTGGGTTTCGCTTCTGGCGATGGGACAGATCCCGTTAATTCCTGAATCCGCTTCATCGACGACATGCGAAGCTGAGCTTGCATACCGGGGAGTGGTCGCGATAAGGCCTCTGAAATTGATGCTATGAAATGTTCGAAAGGCACAGGAATAAATATTTTGCCAAAAATACAATATGCTCATGAAAAAATTAGTATACTTGTGCTTTCCAAGCTTACAACGATGGTTAAAGAGAAAGTTAAACCTGTTGAAAGTCAAGATGATTTGGCTCAGAATGCAAGCCAGATAATTTTGTTTAATGATGATGTCAACTCTTTCGATTTTGTAATCGAAGTGCTAGTTGACGTTTGCCAGCATGCCCCCATGCAGGCTGAGCAATGTGCCTGGATTGCTCATTACAAAGGAAAATGTGGGATAAAGGAGGGATATTTCTCTGAACTGAAACCACTGTACGATGAAATATGCAACAGAGGATTGACAGTTTCAATTGAGAAATGAACAGGTTATTAATATCTTATTAACCCCTCTTTTTCTTACACTACTCAAAACTCTTATAATCTGTATTTTAATCTCAAGTGAGTTATTAACAATTTGTTAATAACAGTTGTTGATTTCATGTGAATATAAATCAATCAAATTTATTGACTTCCTATTTCGCATAGTGTATATTTGCTATCGCAAGTGAGGGATAAAAGGCCCTCTGAGAAGTTGGGGATGTGAAAGCAGTATCCGTAAGGTGACAGCACTCCAGAACCAAGCCTGAACAAAGGTGAATCCGCAAGATTCACTCGGATAGCAGGTCACATAATCAGGGCGCTCCCGATGCCGGCTTCCGCAAGGGAGATTGGAACGGAGAGCGGGACGGGAAGAAGGGGTAACCCGGAGAATCGTCAGCCACAATAACCGTAGCTTGACACACCAGGTGGCCACGGCCGCTTGGATGTAGGATGGGAATTCTGTCGGACAGACGGGGTTCCCATCACGGTTTATTGCTGAACTTTTGCAGAAATATCAATGGTTCCATCTTCTTCCTGCTGGTTTCAAATCATTTGCCATTTTGGGTATTATTATCTGAAACTGCTGATTTTTTCTCTAGAGGATAAAAGGGATCAGCGCTTTTCTTTTTGAAGGATAACCAGGAAATGTAGATTGATACCATCGGTGATGATGCAATGCTCTCGGCAGAAGATTTACCAATGTCCAAACAGCAAATGCAAGTGCAGGAGTGCACCATGTCATCATCGCAAACCCAAACCACTCAATGATCTCACTGAAATGGTTCGGACAGGAAATATAGTTGAATAACCCTTTCTGAGGAATAAAATACCCTGTTTGACCTGGTTTTCTTAAATGGATCAGGATGTTATCAGATTGCCAGTTAATTGCCATTCCACTCAGAAACATAACCATACCGATAATAAACCGGGGATCTGTAAGCCATGATATTGGGTAGGAGGCAAGAGAACCAAGGTAATAGCCATTGATAAAACCATTGACAAAATTGAATCCCAATGCCATAAATACAATTGCGAGTGGCATTTTCTTTCCTTTGGTCCTTAGTCGGAAAGGGAAAATAACGGTTCTGTTAATATAATGAAACACCCATAAACCGAAAAAGATCCATGTTACTACATTGTGTTTTGAAGAACCAAATAGGAAAAGACCTGCAAAGACAAGAAGGGAAGGGGATTCCATAATAATCCAACCGAGTTTGTTATTGATCAGCGCTCCCCATTGTTTGGTCGTATGACGCCCATAGGGTGCTGTGATATGCAGGACGATTGGAAAAATCACCAGCGCTATTGCAATCCACACATATACAATGAAATAAAACGTAGAATTACTCATGAAAATACCAGGTTAGTGAATGTATCCATGTTCCCGGAACCAGGAAAAAGCATCGCGTATGGTCTCTTCAAGATCCCGTGATGAAAAATTCAGCTCCCGTTTTGCTTTGGCATTAGTGATCAAACGACTTCCTTCTGATATGATTTGCAGAGATTCCTTTGTATATAAAGGTTCTACTCCTGCAATATTACTATACAGGGTGATGAATGGTAAACCAACCTTTGCAACCCACATGGGCATTACGGTACGGGGTGTTTTCGCACCAGTAGCCTTCGCTACCATTTGTGACAGTTCGGATAAACTGTGCCATGTACCGGATAAGAGATATTTTTCACCGGATTTACCCATTGTCATCGCACTGATGGCTCCTTGAACAACATCCCTGACATCCACCCAGTTGTATCCTCCTGGAACCAGGGCAGGAATCTGGTTGTGGTATAGTTCAAGCAGCGCTTTCCCAATTAAACCGGGTTCAGGATCATCCGGCCCGATAATGGCAGTAGGGCAAAGGATGACAGCATTAAGTCCGTTCGCAGCAGCCTGGTGAACAGCCCGTTCCCCTTCTGCTTTAGACCTGTCATATGCAAAACCTTCAGATCCAACTATCGGGCGGGTCTCATCAAGCAACTCGTTTAAAGGATATTGCTGGAATGCGTGAATACTGCTAAAATGAATAAATCTCTTTGTATTTTGTTCTTGGGCTACCTCAACGATATTTTTTGTACCTTCTGCATTGATCTTCCACACCATGCCATCAGGATCGCCTTTGATAGAGATGTATGCAGCAAGATGAAAACAGTAATCAATATCTTGCATAAAGAATTTAAGAGATTCTTTATCAAGTATATCACCTTTAACTAACTCAACAGGCAAATCCTTGATAGCCTTGTTATGAGTGTGCGTTAGTGCTCTTACTTGATATCCTTTCTTAAGAAGGGCTTTACAAAGGTTGGAGCCAACATGTCCGTTAGCTCCTGTTACGGCTATTTTCATCGCTGCAAAAATAGAAATATTTATCAAGCAGACAACAGCTCATGATCATGGGCTGAATTGAGGAGGTTCTGAATAGGCCTGAATTCATGTCGAATAATTTCCCATTTTTCAGGATACTGATTAAAAAGCTGGATAATACGCCTTTGGTGTTTCCTAAGGGCATCAGTAATAGCTGGTGCTGAAATAGGGGTAGGGAATTCTTTGCCAACATTAGCACTCGTTAGGTTGTCCTTTCGTTGCTTAATACCAGAAGCAGCAAGTTCAAGCCTGTCAAGTAACAAGTGTGTTTTTATCATACGCTGCGGAAGTCCTTCAATGACTTCATTAGGTAATTTTGAATGGCCAGGTTCAGGAAATCTGATGTGGTAATCCGCGATGAGCAATTGCGTCGATTGAGCAGTAGAGAATAAGGCTCCTGCAAATTCAAGAGCTTCGCGAATAACACTCTCCAATTGCGCTAATTCGCCACTGAATGATTTCAATTTAATTTTGGCAGAATCAGTAAGGGAGGCCTTTGTTCCAAGGCTTTCAGCAATTTGAAAAAGATAATGATGTGCCAGCGCCAGAATTCCTTCACGACCCTTCTGAGCCAGCAATTCCAATTCATCCCGCAGTTGATCCCGTTCTCTTACCACTTGTCTGATCTGATCGTTAAATGTTGATGCTATGTGATTGTGAGAAGCAGTGATGTCGAATAGTGTCCGAATACTATTGGAGAGGAGAAACCCAACCATGTTCTTATGTTGGGCAGAAAATGGCTCACTTACTTTATCCAATAAAAAATTGCTGAGGTTCTCGTTGAAATAGATAAAGTAAAGATCTGATAAAAACGAATCAGTGTTATAATAATTAATCATTAATACACTGTTTTTCAATTCACTAAATATAGTTAGTTGAATCTTATCTTTAGCGACAATATCAAATGGAACTTGGTTGTTGGGAAACCAATGATAGGGTTGAGTTGATTTATTGAATCCTGAAAATATAGCCGATCCTGCCTCCAATCGAATAGAATCAGTTTTATAATTCCCATCCTCTTTTTTTAAAAGAAATGCTGCCATTTGGGTGCTATCCTTCTGAAAATGAACAAGAACAACCTGTTCAATCCCGGGTATCAAACCAGGAATAAGAGACAAAACCCGCAATGATGCTATTTCTTTCAACGCAATTTGATGAAATAATTAAGCAAATATACAAGAAATATTCTGCTTAAGCAAATTTAAGCTTAATTAAGTGCTTAATTATTTAATTTGATCACTTAAGTATTAGCTGTTAAGCCAATAATTTCGTTTAAATCATTTGCTCTCTCTATTATAATGATCTAGTTTTATCCTTTAATTGATTAAATCTTACTTAAATCTACTATGATGAATAACTTAAATCAATCCCTGCAAAATAGTGAATACTATCGCGTCATGGAAAAGCGTATCAGATATTATTCCAATAAGTATGATCCACATACAATATTCTTTGAACAGCCACATATCTTTGTGGAAAATACATCTGTTGTAAAAAGAAAAAAGGGAATCTCAACCCTAATCACAATTTTCATGAATATTTTTTAGGCATGTATTGATTTTCGAAATGGTTTATTGTACTTTTACTGCTTAAACCATCTAATCTATTTCAAATGAGAACATTCGGGAAAATCGTCTTATGGCTATTAATTATTATCGCAGTTCTGGTAATTATTGCTTATCTGCTACCTCGCCAATACAAAGTGGAGAGAAGTATTACAATTGGGGCTGATAAAGCTCTTGTTTATGATCTAACGTGTAATATAAAGAAGTGGGATCTCTGGACTTCCTGGACAAAAGAGGTTGATACGACCGCTTTATTTGAATTATCAGGGAATGATTGTGAGGTTGGAACTATTTGGAAATGGAATGGTGAAATCCTCGGAAATGGAGAATTGATTGTAACCGAATCTATACCAGGAGAATCCTTCGGATATGATTTGATGTTTGATGAGGGTAAATATCAGTCGAAGGGAGGATTTAAGTATGATGAGGTTAACGACTCGGTATTAATTATCTGGACCGATGAAGGTGATCTGGGATTTAATCCTATGAACAGATATATGGGACTCTTTATGGACAAAATGATGGGGCCAGATTTTGAAAAAGGTTTGGCAAAACTTAAGATAGTAGCTGAAGAACGCCACGGTTGGCCTCCGATAACGGAAACTTATATGGAAAAACAGATTATCCTGGTAATCAGGGATTCTGCTGGTCCGGAAACTTATGGTCAAGTGATGGGTCGGGGATACGGTGAATTGATGAATTTCATCAAAATGAAACGGCTAACCCCCAAAGGGCACCCCTTTGCTATTTATCAATCCTGGGATTCTGTGACCCAGTTTTCAGTGTTTGACCTGGGAATCGCTGTTGAGTTTGCTGACGGTGGAAAAGGCCGGATAAGGGCTGAAGAAATCCCCGCACAAAAAGTGGTGATGGCCGACTATTTAGGCCCATATGATCAAACAGCCAGTGTGTATCATGCTCTGGATAAATACGTTGCGCAAAGTGGATTGGAAATTATCGGAAACCCATGGGAGATCTATGTAACTGATCCGAAGACAGAACCTGATACCTTAAAATGGAATACACAGGTTCTTTTCCCGGTAAAATAACCCGGTTCATAGACATATTACAATATAATATTAATTATAGCGACAAGTTAAACAATAAGCGCTAATTGCTTTAACATAAAATCATTACCGTTCCAGTACTGAAGTCCTGGAACTAATTTTATGTTAACCAGCTGAGCTGGACGCAATGCATTATTGTCCTATAATTAATATTATGTCAAATAGAAATAATTAAGAATAAGGGAGGTCT
>CAZXQU010000004.1:0-19526 GCA_964642545.1 uncultured Prolixibacteraceae bacterium
GGTCTTACTAGCAATTTCTGCTACGATTTCTGCTTTTGTCATACTACAGGTAATTAGTTATATTGTTAATAATGAATGAATTTGTTCAATGGGAAACGGGGTGCAAATATATAACTTTTTTGAAAGACAATGAAATACAAGAAAAAAAATACGCGATACGCGATACGAGATCTGGGATATGAGATCCGCGATTAGGGATCCTGAATAAAAAGCAGAGCATACGTTTCAAAATATATATTTTTGCACTTCTCATCTCTTATCTCGTATCGCGTATCACGTATCCCGGATCAATTAGCCGCTATGTCTTTCACGTCCGATCTCATATCCTGGTATCAGAAGAACAAACGCGATCTCCCCTTTCGAGGCATCCGTGATCCCTATCTGATCTGGGTATCGGAAGTGATTCTCCAGCAAACACGCATGGAGCAGGGGATCGACTATTACCTCAGGTTTGTAAGCCGTTTCCCCAATGTTCAATCCCTTGCCGCTGCCGGCGAAGAGGAGATTTTAAGAGTCTGGCAGGGAATGGGATATTATTCCCGTGCCCGAAATCTCCATGCTTCTGCAATAGAGATTGTTTCTAACCTGGGAGGAGAGTTTCCGCAAACATTTGAACAGATACGAAAATTGAAAGGGGTTGGAGATTATTCAGCGGCTTCGATTGCTTCACTGGCATTTGATGAACAACAGGCAGCAGTTGATGGGAATGTTTACAGGTTTCTGGCTCGATATTTCGGATACTTCGATGAAGTTGGGTCTTCATCGGGGAAAAAGAGAGTGAGAGAGAAATCGGAAATTTTAATGGACAAAGACCAGCCCGGAACATTTAACCAGGCAATGATTGAGTTCGGGGCTCTTGTTTGTACTCCCCAAAACCCATCATGCAAGAGTTGCATTTTCAAAACATCTTGCTACGCTTTCCGGCATCAGGTAACTGGGGAAATCCCTGCAAAAAAAAGAACTTCAGCGATCAGGAACCGGTATTTGAACTACCTGGTAATCACCTTTGAGGACACCAATGGACCCGGAGTAATTTTGAACAAACGACAAGAAGATGATATCTGGAAAAACCTATACGATTTTCCGGTCATTGAAACAACTGGGAGGCTTTCGCTGCCCGATATGAAGAAAACGGAGAAATGGGAAACTATTTTTCAAGGTAAAAAGCCAGAGATTGTCAACATCTCGGAAGAGTTTAAGCACAACCTTTCACATCAGATCATCCTGGCAATCTTCTACCACATCTCCCTGGCTGAGCCACCTGCTCAATTTCAATTACAGGTCCCATTCAAACAGATCTCTTCTTTCCCATTACCCCGACTTATCTCCAAATATTGGCAGAAATATTTTCGTTGATGGATTTTCATTTCTATATTTGACATTAATTTTAGAATTTCCCGGTCTCGATGATCAAACTCAGTGGCATCTCATTGTTGCTATTCTTTCTCCTGCTCTCCCTTCCGAAAAGCCATGGAGCACATCAGAAATCAGCAAATTCCTGATCGACGATGAGACATCCGTTCAGATCCATCACGAAGTTGACTCTCTCTACCTCGTTGGCGATTACAGCCGTGCGATTGAACAAACCCTGATCCTTCTGGCCTATTACAAAAACAGGGATGATTTGAGAGGGCAGATCGTATGCAACAATTATATGGGCGATTTTCTCAGGGCTTCGGGAAGCCGTTCAGGTTCCTTTGATTATTTATTTAATGCATTAGCGCTAAACACTCAACTTCACGACTCACTTCTCCTGGCACAAACATACAACTTTCTGGCAGCATCTTATTTTGAGCTTGATTACCCTAAATACCTGGATAGTGCTCAATTATATGCATCAGTGTCGTTGGATATTGCCAATTATTTTCAGGATGAAAAATTGGTTTACAGTGATCTGAACATCCTTGGGAAAGTGGAGGAGGGGAAAGGGAATTTGGATGGCGCCCTGCTCTTTATGAACCAGGCTCTGGAAATTGTCAGAAGAGTCAGTCCTGTTGACGAGGCCCTGGTATTGAGTAATATTGCAGGTGCATACTTCCTGAAGGGTGAGATGGTCAGAGCCAGGGAGTTAGCCTTAGAAGCGTATCAACAGGCAAAACGGGACAACATCAACACCTATCTCAGGTTGACCACCGCCCTGTTGGAACGCATTTACCTCAACGAACAAAATTTCCGCGAAGCTCACTATTACCTGGGCGAACTAACCCTGTACACACGAAATTTTCTGGATGATAAAATGGAAGAACGCGTGGGTGCAATGCAGGCGCAGATTCAACAGGCCGTGGAAGAGGTAGAAATCCAGCAGGAACTTTTTCTGCGAAAGATATTGACCATTTCATTGTTGGTTCTGATTGGATTAGCTTTATTATTCATCATTGTATTTGCCAGGCAAAAGTTTCGCCTTCGAAAAACAAACCGAGAATTGCATGCCAGAAATGACGACCTGCGTAGACAACAAGAGGAGACAAAGAGCTTGACACATGAGTTGCAGACATCCAATGCCACCTTGAAAAACTTTATCTCAATTATTGCCCATGATCTTAAAAATCCCTTTAATACAATCATCGGGTTTTCCGATCTGTTGCACACAGAGTTCGAAACCCTGACTCCCGAAGAAAGGAAACTCGCTATTGAAAACACACATAAATCAGCTCTTAGCGCCTACTCGCTTCTCGAGCAATTGCTAAGCTGGGCCAGGTTGCAAACAGGTACTTTTCAATTGGAGTTGATAACAATTGACCTATCGGAGTTGATCGATGAAGTGATAGCACATATCCAGACAACTGCTTTACTGAAAAAGCAAACCCTTTCCAGGCAAATTCCTTCCGGAATCAATATCTATGCTGACAAGAATATGATGCTGGCTGTTTTACGGAACCTTTTATCCAATGCGATCAAATTCACTCCAGAAGAGGGCTCTATCGATGTCTCAGCTGTTGATTCTGCCGGAACGATTAAAATTTTTGTCAGCGATTCGGGAGTTGGCATCCCTCAGCATAGTATCGACAAACTTTTCAGCATCGATGAACCGTATAAGACCTCCGGAACAAGCGGAGAGAAAGGTACTGGGATTGGATTGCTGCTTTGTAAGGAATACCTTGAAAAGAACCATGGAACCATCTCTGTTGAAAGCGTTGAAGGAGATGGAACCACATTCACAATAGCGATCCCTCGGGCAACATCCTGAATCTCCTGTTGGCTTTTCCTTGGGATTTTTATACATTTGCACACAGATTTCAAGTTTCAGCATTTTATGGACGACGGCCCTGATATACGATTGTTCAATGACCACACAAACGACATTCTACCTGAGCCAGGTATTGGGCAGAAAGTTTTTCTCTTCCGATGGAAATATCACCGGGAAGGTAAAAGACTTTCTGGTCGACCTTGCAGCACTGGATCCCTCCCCCGGGAAACCTGTGCGGCCGAAGGTGATCGCCGTGAAGGTGAACGTAGGAATGTACGAGCGTGTGCTGGACTTTTCATCCCTCGAAATCATTCAGGAGAACCGCTCCTCAAGGATTTATGGTTCCGAAATTGAAGAGATCTCAACAGCTTACCTTTCAAATGTTATCTGGCTGAAAGAGAGTATTCTCAATCGTCAGATCGTCGACATCAATGGGAAAAAACTGGAAAAGGTACGTGATATCCGGTTGGTTTATATCCCCTCCGGAACCTTCGCTATAGCCGTAGATGTTGGATTCAGCGGTTGGCTGAGGAAACATGGCCTTCTTGACCTGGTGGAAAGGATAAGCACCTGGTTTGGAATGCACATCGAGGTTCAGCAGATCCTATGGGATGATATTGAGTCGGTCGATATTGATACATCCAAACTTCTTCTTTCTAAATCCACATCCAAACTTACAACATTACACCCGTCTGATCTGGCCGATATCATTGAAGACCTTGATAAAGCAACACGCACGTATGTTTTCGCAACACTTGACGATGAACGTGCTGCCGATGTCCTTGAAGAGATGGAACCGAATGCCCAGATCCAGATCATCGAAAGCCTTCCCCTGGAAAAAGCTGCCGATCTTCTCGAAAAAATGGATGCCGATGAGGCAGCAGATATCCTTGACGAACTGGAAGATCATAAGGTGGAAATGTTGCTGATGGAGATGGAGAGAGAATCATCGGAGGAGGTAAGAGAGCTTCTTGAATACGACGACAATGAAGTCGGAAGCATCATGAACATGGAGGTCTTCACCCTTTCGGCCGACCTAACGGTGGAGGAGGCAATCTCAGTGATTCGCAATGAACAGCCTGACCCGATGCATATTAATACCGTTTTTCTCACCGATGAAAATGAACGATTTATCTCTGCAATCCCTTTAGCTGAACTGGTGATAGCCGATCCCTCGAAAAGTCTCTCTGAGATCATGGAGAATAGACCTGTTACTGTTTTGGATACAGCCAAGATCGATACCCTTGCCGAGATTCTCTCCAAGTATAACCTGCTCTCCGTCCCTGTCATCAATTCCGATAACGAACTGGAAGGAATGGTTCTGATCGAAGACATTGTTGACGATCTGCTGGACAAACGAAAAACGAAATAATTCCCTAATTTCCTAATCTCCTAATTTCCTAATCTCCAGTCTCCCATAGATCGCCCTCCCCGATAACAACCACAACGAAATCCCCCTCGCTGCCAGCCAAATCATTGTGGCCAGCCACAGTCCATTGTTCCCCAATGGTTCTCTGAGCAGGTAGTAAGCAGGCAGAAATACGACCAGGGTAATGATAACCATGGAGTTTCGCATCGGGACAGAGGCAGTGGCACCAACATAAATGCCATCCCATAGAAAGGCAGAAAAAGTCACAAACGGGATCAGGAAAACCCAGAAAAGATAGGATTGGGACTCAAGGATGACAGTGGGATTGTTGGTCAACAGCCTCATGATAAATTCGCCCCCAAATCCATAAATGAGAGTGAAAATCCCGGAGAGGGAGAGTCCCCAGAAAAAGAGGAGGCGAATTGCACGCTTTAGCTGCGACTGATCCCGTGCCCCGATATACCTGCCGGTTAACGCCTCTGCAGCGTAAGCATACCCGTCGATAAAATAGGAAAAGAAATAGAAAAACTGGAAGAGCAGGGTGTTGACCGCCAGAATAGTATCTCCCGTATTGGCTGATTCGGTGGTGAAAAAGGAGAGTACGAATATCAGACAGAGGGTACGAATAAAAATGTCTTTGTTGACCAAAACAAATGGCTTGATCGCCTGCCAGTTCATTGCATCCCTGAAGTTGTAGTATTTTTTTAACTTTTTCAGGTATCCTCTCAGGAAAAGGAGGCTTAATAGAATTCCTGCACATTGCGACATGACATTAGCCAGAGCGATGCCATCGGACTTCATGCCAAATAGATGAATAAAGCTGAGACTGAAAAGAATGTTGAGTATGTTGATTGAGATCGCAAGGATCATCGGGGTACGGGCATTCTGCATTCCGATGAACCATCCTGTTAGGGCGTACATGACCAATGTGGCTGGGGCCGCATAAATACGGATGTAGAAATATTGCCTGGCAAGCATCTCCACTTCCGCACTTCCGCCGATCAGCAGAAAAGCAAAATTCGTTATCGGTACCTGAAGTAAAATCATCAGGACACCTCCCCCGATTGCCACCACTACCGCTCTAACCAGAACCCGTGTAGCCTCCTGAAGATTCTTACTCCCAAAGGCCTGGGCGGTAAAGCCGCTGGTACCCATCCGCAGGAATCCAAAACCCCAGAAGAGGAAATTGAAGATCATGCTTCCAAGGGCGATGGCTCCAATATAAATTACCGACTCAAGATGCCCCATCAGGCCAAGATCCACCATGCCGAGGAGAGGAATGGTGATGTTGGTCACAATATTCGGGATTGCCAGAAGAAGGATTTTCCGGTTCATTTCGGGGCCTTAAGGGGGTGCAAAGGTGAGAAAAATAAAAAAAAGTCGAAAAAATGTCATTCATACGTATAACCTTTTACCCCTAAAGCCGATTAATGTCAAACAAATCCCGGGAGCCGGGAAAAATTTATAATTTTGTTAAACGGAATCATTCATTTAAAACATTGAAGCAATGGCAAACGGAGTAAACAAAGTGATTTTGGTTGGAAATCTTGGGAGGGATCCGGAGGTTCAGACTTTTGACAATGGCGTGAAGAAGGCATCATTCTCCCTGGCCACAACAGAGGGGTACAAAAACCGCGATGGAGAGCGGACTACCCATACCGAATGGCATAATGTTGTGCTGTGGAGAGGGTTGGCCGAAGTTGCTGAGAAGTATCTCAGGAAAGGATCTTCTGTATTCATTGAGGGACGGATTCGAAGAAGGGACTATGAAGATGAGAACAAACAGAAAAAGTATGTCTTTGAAATCCTGGGCGATAACATGACCATGCTGGGCGGAGGACCAAGAAAGGAAGAAGGATTTGCAGAAAACGGTGGCGGAGCTGTCTCAACACCGGAAACCTCGGGTGCAGAAATTTCGGCACCAGATGATGATCTTCCATTTTAAATGGCGAAATGGTGAAATAGCGAAATGGTGAAATTTCGCTATTTCGCTTCTCGCTATTTCGCTATTTTTTCCCAATGAAACACCTACTAATCGTTTTATTCTTATTTGTCCTTCTACTTGGCTGCCAGTCGGACTATACCCCAAAACCCAGGGGGTATTTCAGGATTGACCTTCCGGAACATGAGTACCAGCAGTTTGATACCACCTTCCCCTTTTCTTTCGAGTATCCGATCTATGCCAGCGTCTTTCCCGATACGTCGAGACTGGCAGAACCCTATTGGATCAATATCAGCTATCCCGCATACAAAGCACAATTACACTTCAGCTACAAGGAGATCCACGACAACTTGAACAAATATTTGGAAGACTCACGAACATTGGTCAACAAGCATATCCCAAAGGCCAATGCGATCACCCAGCAACAGTTTCTCAATCCGGAACATAAGGTTTACGGCCTTACATTCTCTATCAAAGGGACAGAAGCTGCCTCTCCCTATCAGTTTTACCTGACCGACAGCCTGTCAAAATTTGTTCGTGGAGCTCTCTACTTCAATATCGCTCCGAATAACGACTCACTTGTTCCTGTCATCGATTTTCTGAAAGAGGATATTGACCACATGATCAGCACTTTTCGCTGGAATAATTGATCCCAATGATGCTTATCTCAGCTAGGGTTTGTATTTTTGCAGACTCGCACGATTGAAAACCAGTAAACTGGAAAGGAGGATCTGTCATGATTGAAACCATCAAATATGGAACACTGAGGTGGTCACATATCGTAAGACCGTCGGAAGAAGACCTGGATATCCTGAATAATCAATACCATTTCCATCCCCTCGACCTTGAGGATTGCCGTAGCGTGATAAACCTCAGGCCTAAAATCGACGTCTACGATGATTACTACTTCCTGATCCTGCATTTTCCCAGTTTCGATT
This sequence comes from uncultured Prolixibacteraceae bacterium, assembly GCA_964642545.1. Lineage (GTDB taxonomy): Bacteria > Bacteroidota > Bacteroidia > Bacteroidales > FEN-979 > QYOJ01. The sequence goes on from CAZXQU010000004.1 coordinate 7,437, forward strand.
CGTCAGAAACCTTCGTTGACACCAAGGAGATCAAGGTCTTCTGGGGGAAGGATTTTCTGATTACGATCGGCAAATCTCACTGGCTGGTGAAAGAAATGTTCAGCCAGGAAAAATCGGGGGCACTGGCTGGAAAAAAGATGGAGATTGGAAGTTCCGATGCCCTGTTATACAAGATCCTTGAGCGTTTGATGCAGGAGACTCAGTTTCTCGTTGAGAAGGTGGAAAAGTCTGTGGATAACTGCGGGAAGGCCCTCTTCAACAGAAAAGCGGAGAAGACTATCGAAAAGATCAGCATAACTCAGAAGAACGTAATTCTTCTTAATACCATGTTTAAACCCCAGATAGCCCTTTTCAACAAACTTCAATCGGGCGCGATTCCTGGCTTTGCCGAAAATATGGCCGATTACTGGGGGAATATTCTCGACTATTACCAGAAGATATGGGATATGGTGGAGGATGCCGGAGAATTGATTCGGGGCTATTCCCGTACGTTTGATTCCCTGCAGGTGAACAAGACCAATGAGGTAATAAAAATCCTCACACTCATTTCATCTATTCTTTTGCCTCTTACCTTTATTGCGAGCCTTTACGGGATGAACATTGACTTGCCTTTCTCCGGGCATCCCTACTCGTTTTTTATTCTTACGCTGGGCATGAGTGTATTAGCCATCGCAATGATCGTCTACTTCAAGGCTAAGAAGTGGATGTAATCAATCGTTGTCATTCATCACATCGATCTGCCGCTGGATAGATTCCTGATGGACTATCTCCAGTAGTTTCATGATGAACTCGCGCGTTAACCCCAACTCTTCTCCATTTTCAATCCGCTCCCGGAAGATCTGGTTCCAGCGCTTTAACTGCAGGATGGTAATTTTATTTTCTCTCTTGTAATTGCCAATTTGATCCACGATAGACATTCGTTGCGCAATGATATCGATCAGTTGCTGGTCAATTTTATCGATCTCCGACCTGAGTTCCTCCAACCGGTTCTGAAACTCAGCATTCCCGGAAGGTTTCCTCAGGATCAAGCCCGACAACAAACCCGAAAGGTGTTCAGGAGTGATCTGCTGTTGTTTGTCTGTCAAGGCCTCTTTGGGCCGGATGTGAACTTCAATCATCAGGCCATTCATCTCAAGGTCGATAGCCCGCTGGGCGATGGCAGGGAGCAAGTCGATCTTTCCACAGATGTGACTGGGATCAACGATAACTGGCAACTCCGGACAAAGCCGTTTCAGCTCGATCGGGATCTCCCACATCGGATCGTTGCGATAGGGAGAGTGCTTGTAATAGGAGAATCCCCTATGAATGGCGACCAGTTTTTTGATCCCTGACCGGTTGATGCGCTCAAGTGCCCCCATCCAGGTTGTGAGATCCGGATTCAAAGGATTTTTCACCATCACCGGTATCTGAGTCCCCTTTAGAGCCTCACCGATCTCCTGAACCGAGAAAGGATTGACAACCGTTCGGGCTCCCAGCCAAACCATGTCGATACCTGCTTTCAATGCTTTCTCCACATGGACCGGGTTGGCAACCTCAGTGGTTATTTTCAACCCCGTTTCCTGCTTCACGCGGATGAGCCAATTGAGGCCTGCATCGCCCACCCCTTCAAAGGTGCTGGGCCGGGTTCGCGGTTTCCATAAACCGGCCCGGAATACCGTTACCATCGACATTTTAGCCAACTCCCGTGCGGTTTCCATCACCTGCTCTTCCGACTCGGCCGAACAGGGCCCTGCAATGATGCATGGTTTGTCTCCGCAGGGCATCCAATGATGTAATGGCTCTATATCAAAACAGTTTTCCATCCGGCTATTTTGCAGATCTGAAGATGAGTTTAATTAGATGAATTACCACCCCGATGCCTGAAGCCACCATCCCGATAATAAATATAATGGGTAGCACCACATCCAGCCACGACCATCCTCCAATCATCGAAAAATCAAATGGATATAGGAAATAGAGAACCAATAAGACTACCAGGCTGGCAGCATCCAAAATGGCTCTCACAAGATGCCACAACCAGTGGAAATCCAGAAAAAGGATTAGCGCCCAACCGATGATCTGCATCAGAAGGTTGAGGCTGAGGATCCAGAGAACGGTATCATACCGGTCATTTATAAAAGGGAGATCCCAATCAGGTACGTGGTTAACAATATAAAGGAAGACCAGGTTCCAGATAATCGACCAGATTGCCTCTCCGCGATGTCGTTTACGGGGCTTCAGGTTTTCTTCAGTCATAACTTCAGGTTTGAGACGATAAAGGTATAGGAATTTTCTCAATCAACTCCATAGATCCCGGATCCCGGATCCCAGATCAGAGTTTTTACATCCGGCATCCGGCATCTGGCATCTGGCAAACTTTTACTAATTTTGCATTCTTAAATCTGGAAACATGGAACACCTGAGAAGATCCAAAGTGGTTGATCTGCTGAAATCCACCGAATACGGGAAAGAAGTGCATGTAAAGGGCTGGGTTCGAACCAAGCGCGGCAACAAAAATGTAAATTTCATTGCCTTGAACGATGGTTCGGTGATTCATCATATTCAGGTCGTTGCTGAGGTGGCCAATTTTGACGAAGAGCTGCTGAAGAAGATTACAACAGGTTCTGCTATCGCTGTGGAAGGAATGCTGGTTGAATCGATGGGACAGGGGCAGCATATAGAGATTCAGGCCCGGAAGATTGAGCTGTTTGGAAGTGCCGACCCCGAAACTTATCCCCTTCAGAAGAAAGGCCATACCCTGGAGTTTCTGCGCGAGATCGCCCATTTGCGTCCACGGACCAATACCTTTGGCGCTGTTCTGCGCATCCGCCATGCCATGGCGTTTGCGATTCATAAGTATTTCAACGACCATGGATTCTTCTGTATCCACTCACCCATCGTAACCGGCTCGGATGCCGAAGGGGCAGGAGCGATGTTTCGCGTTACCACACTCGACCCAATACACCCACCACTTACCCCTGATGGGAAAGTCAACTATGCCGAGGATTTTTTCGGGAAGGAGACCAATCTCACTGTTTCAGGCCAACTGGAAGCCGAACTTGGCGCCCTGGCACTCTCTCTGGTTTATACATTTGGACCTACTTTCAGGGCGGAGAATTCAAATACACCAAGGCACCTCGCCGAGTTCTGGATGATTGAACCCGAGATGGCATTCTACGACATTCACGACAACATGGATCTTGCCGAGGATTTCCTGAAATCGCTGATGCAATATGCATTGGATCACTGCATGGATGATCTTGAGTTTCTGAATAAAATGTATGACAATGAGCTGATCGACAGGCTGAAACAGGTTGTGGGAAGCAAGTTCGAGAGGCTTACTTATACAGAAGCTGTTGAGATACTCAAGGCTTCAGGCCAGAAATGGGAATTCCCGGTCGAATGGGGCTCTGACCTCCAGGCCGAACATGAACGCTACCTGGTAGAGAAGCACTTTCACAACCCGGTGATACTGACCGACTACCCCGAGGATATCAAGGCCTTCTACATGAAGCAGAATGATGACAACAAGACCGTCAGAGGAATGGATGTCCTCTTCCCACGGATTGGTGAGATTATCGGTGGATCGCAGAGAGAGGAGAATTACGACAGCTTGCTTCGGCGAATCAGGGAGATGAATATTCCCGAAAAGGATATCTGGTGGTACCTCGATACTCGCAGGTTTGGCACTGCTCCCCATAGCGGTTTCGGACTTGGATTTGAACGGCTGATCCTTTTCGTCACCGGAATGAGTAACATTCGCGATGTGATCCCTTTCCCCCGCACACCTAAGAACGCAGAGTTCTAGAGTTTTTTGTACTTTTACATGGATATTATTCTTTATGGAAAAACGTTGGATCATCAAAGAGCGGGGTGATGAAGCAGTTATCGGACAACTGTCGCGGGAACTGAACATTGATCAGCATCTGGCTAGCTTGTTGGCCCAACGTGGTGTCACAACCTTTGCTCAAGCTAAATCTTTCTTTCGCCCGCGTCTTGAGGACCTGCATGATCCATTCCTGATGAAGGATATGGACAAAGCGATCAGCAGGATTGAATCAGCCCTGCAGAAAGGGGAAAAGATACTGATTTATGGTGATTACGACGTAGATGGTACCACCGCTGTAGCCCTGGCATACCTCTTTCTTCGGAAGTTCACCGACAAGATCGAGTTCTATATTCCCGACAGGTACAACGAAGGGTACGGAATTTCATCCAAAGGGATCAAATTTGCCGCAGATGAAGGATTTGGGCTCGTGATTGCGCTCGATTGCGGAATCAAGGCCGTAGAGATGGTGAAACAGGCGAAAGCCAATGGGGTTGACTTCATCATTTGCGACCACCATCGCCCCGGAGAAGAACTTCCTGATGCAGTGGCTGTTCTTGACCCGAAGCGCTCTGATTGCAACTATCCTTACAAAGAGCTCTCGGGGTGTGGCATCGGTTTTAAACTAGTCCAGGCTTATGCCCAGAAGAACGACATCCCATTTGAAGAGCTGAAAGAGTATCTCGATCTGGTAGTCGTCAGTATCGCGTCTGACATTGTCGACATCACCGGAGAGAACCGCATCCTGGCATACTACGGGCTTAAGCTGGTAAACATACGTCCTCGTCCTGGCATTGAAGCCGTGCTTAAGTATGCCAACATCATGAAGAAGGAGGAGGATGACGGGAACCTCTTTTTCAGCAGGGAACTTTCTATCACCGATCTTGTCTTTCTGGTGGGGCCAAGGATCAACGCCGCGGGCCGGATAGAAAGTGGGCGTAATTCAGTGGAACTGCTAATTGCCGATAACTTTAAACTAGCCCGGGAGATTGGAAAACAGATCGATTGCTACAACACCGAGCGGAAAGCTCTGGATACATTAGCCACACAACAGGCTATTGAGATGATCAATAACAACGAAACGCTGAAGCAGGCTCGTTCTACTGTGATTTTTAATTCCGACTGGCACAAGGGAGTAATTGGAATTGTGGCTTCAAGGCTGACAGAGGTGTTTTACCGCCCCACAATTGTCTTTACGCAGGCAGGTGAATTTGTCACCGGATCGGCCCGTTCGATAAAAGATTTCGATATTTATGATGCCATTGACTCTTGCAGCGATCTGCTTGAACATTTCGGCGGACATAAATTTGCTGCCGGGCTCTCTCTCAGGCCAGAAAATCTGAAGGCATTTCAACAACGTTTCGAAGAGATTGCTACCGAAAAACTGCAAGGGATTGAGTTAATGCCCGAAGTTGAAATTGATGCCGAACTGCCACTCTTCTCAATTCATTCCAGGTTCTTCAATATTCTGAAGCAATTTGCACCATTTGGCCCCGGAAATCTGGCTCCGCTGTTTATCACTAAAGGGGTGGTGAATGCAGGCGGAACCAGAATTGTAGGAAAGAATCATCTGAAACTTTGCGTTGTTCATCCGGATGTCCATGGGGGCCCCTTCTCCGGAATTGCATTTCAGCAAGGTGACCATATGATGCGTATCGATCAGGGTTTTCCCTTTGATCTTTGCTATAACGTTGAAGAAAACGAGTGGAACGGAACGGTAACACTTCAGCTGAATGTGAAGGATATCAAGTTTGGCATTTAATTCATTTCATCCCCGAAACAGACTCCCATTTTCCGTGTCTTATGAATTAACGGGAGATCCATTGGAACAAGCCTGAGTTTCCCTCCAACTTCTGAAAGAGGAATGGAGCTGATCTGATTTCCGATCAGATTTACCATCTGCCCGAATTTCTGCTTTGCAATCAATTCCACTGCCGAAGCACCAAAACGTGTTGCCAATACCCGGTCCATTGGAGAGGGACTTCCCCCGCGCTGGATATAACCAAGGATTGTCTCGCGGGTCTCCAGTCCTGTTTTGGTCGTGATGGCTTCTGCAATGTACCTTCCAGCCGAATCACTTTTTTTGAAAGGTATCCCTTCGGCAACAACCACAATGGAGTATGGCTTCTTGTTGATGGCCCGCCTCTTCAGGCACTTTGCCACGATGTCAATATCAAACTCAACCTCAGGAAGCAGAATTACATCCCCGCCTCCCGCGATGCCAGAATAAAGGGCCAGCCATCCTGCATGATGACCCATTACTTCGATTACCATGATACGCTTGTGGCTGTTGGCCGTGGTGTGCAACCTGTCGATGGCTTCGGTGGCAATCCAGAGTGCCGAATCAAATCCGAAAGTTTGATCAGTCCCCCATACATCATTGTCGATGGTCTTGGGGATACCAATCACATTGAGCCCCTCTTCGGCAAGATGGGCAGCTGTTCGCATGGTACCGTTTCCACCTATACAAACCAGAGCATCTAACCCCATTTCCTTATAGTGTTTCCGTATCAGTTTGGGCTTGTCGATAGAAATGAGTGAGCTGCTCTTTTTGAATGGATTCTCCCGGGAGGTTCCGAGGATGGTTCCACCTACAGTCAGAATTCCTGAAAGCTGGTTCTCATCAAGGATTGTATATTCCTGATTTATCAGGCCGAGGAATCCGGAAGAGATCCCAACCACTTCCATCCCATGTTCAAGGATGGCAGTCTTACCAACACCCCTGATGGCAGCATTGATACCAGGGCAATCACCACCTGCAGTAACTATCCCGATACGGAGAGACTTTTTTACTTTACTCATGGTACTTTATTGTATGACCAATTTATGTATTTTGGAGGATCTTCTAACAGGATACAACAATATTTAGACGAATGTCCTATGTGTACATCGTGTAAGAATACAAATATACGAAATTCAGAAAGTTAACGAAGCTCGAATGACCCCTGGCCGATTTCGCTGTTGTCGAAAAAGACACCAACCATGTACCGCCCCTTCATAGCTGCCGCATCATTGTCGCGCTTGATCCAGTCGACACATACCCGCATCGCTTTCCCGACATAGTCTAGATCTTCACGCACTGAATAGGGGATTTCCTGACCGTTGAAAACAAATACATCATACTTGCTCTTGGTAACAACCACATTGTCGGGGCGGGTGATCCGCACATAGAGAATTTTTGTGCCCTGTTCTATCAATGAATTCTCACCGATAGTGAAGCAGATTTTCAACTTGTCGGTGCGATTGGCTTTATCGGTTTCGGTTGCATTGGTTCCACGAACTTTGTATGCTGTAGTGGTAACACCATAAGCCTGTAAAACAGCTGCCTGGTTCATCTTCTGGGTCAGCTCCTCTTTATCTTTGATCAGATTCTGGTTTCTGCCCTGTTCGGTACGAACGACTTGCCTGATCCGCTCATTCTCCTCTTTCAGCTCCCGGTTCACCGTATAGAGGGAGTCCATCTGATGCACATATCCCTGGGCAACCTTTTGCAGCATTGCCATCTTTTTCCGAATCTTGTAGTATTCGTATTGGGTGTCGAGAAGTTTCCGGATCTCAACGGCATTGGCCTGGATAATGCTGTCTTTTGATGACAGGGAGTCGGACAGGGTACCGTAGATCTCTTTGATGGTATTGTGTTCAGTCATTAGGGAATCCAACTCTTTTTGCAATTCCACCTTCTCGATTTCCCTGGCATCTATTAGGTTCATCAGCTGCGAACGCTGGATGAATACCCAAAAAAGCATCGCCAGAATAATCAGTGCAAGAATGGAGACGAAGATCTTCCATTTTCGGGAACTTGAGATTTTTTCTTCCATTTCAGTCTAGATTATCAGATTAATATCAGTGTGCCGAACCAATAACTTTCACATTATCACCACAGTCGTCGGCAATCTTCTTCATCCACCATTCCGGATAGCCAGGCTGGTTTGGCATTACCGGGACGCCCCATTCATTTCGCTCAAATTGCCCATCTTTCTCCTTCTTCACATTCCCATCGTGGTACTTCACAAACAGATATTGCCCAAGTTCGCGCCAGGTGTCAACGGTATAATTTCCCATGGCAACGGAGTAGTCGGTGAGGTATTTGCGGGCGGCCATCGGATTCTCGTCATAGAGAGTCAGTGCCTCTTTGTCGACTCCCGGAGTGGCATTGATAAAGAAATTTTCCATTCGTGTCTGTACCTTCTGGATATCTTTGATCATGTAATTGTATTTTGTATAGGCCCAGTTGGAGACGAAGGTAAAGGTCCAGAAAGCTGAGGTTGGTGAGTAGGTTAGCATATCTCCGTTCCCAACGGCATAGGGTTCCGGAACTTTCAACATTCCACAGTACATCGGGGCATAACAGTTGGTATAGGTGTCGTCAACACTGAACCAGAAGATCCCACCAATCGGATCGGGAAGCCAGTTGCGTGCCTGGGCAACAAAAACAAACCCAGTTTGCTGTGTTGAAGTAGCACGCTCGTGGCAGTACCCTACACTGTCCACCTGCCAGGTCATGGGCCTCCATCGGTAGGGAGCCTGGAATGGGCCTGCACCAAAGTCGTTGTTCATGTCCATCGAGGTGTTTTCGTAATGGTCGCGCATCAGGTCCATCACCTCCTTTACGGTTACTTTATGATCGGGCTTCACCCAAAGAGGCATGCGGTTGGTAGCGTAACCGTTAGCGCCGTGTTCAACCTCGCCGCGGGCATAGTCTTCGTATAGTGCCATATCGGGATTCACCCGGTTAAACATGGCATAAACTCTGGCTTCACAGAAGCGTGCTCCACCAAAACCAACGGGAGCATAGGTGTCGGAGAAGCTGAAGTCGCTGTCGGCACCACTGTACCACTCCTTATCACGGGCAAATGAGATGACATCGGGAGCGTTGTAACAGGTTACATTCGCATCATCCCAGTTAGTTACTTTCTGGTAGGGGAAAGTGGTGATACGTGCCTGGTTGGCATGTCCGCAGATGTATCCGTCGGGAACCAGAAGGGCTACCCATACAGCTCCTTTTTGCCCTTCGCCTTTCCCAATGATTTCCATGATCCATACTTCGTTCTTGTCGGAGATAGAAAACGACTCTCCGGAGCTGGCATAACCATAAGTATCCATAAACTCGGCAATGATTCGGATTGCATCACGAGCTGAACTGGCCCGTTGTAGTGTTACATAAATAAGGCTACCATAATCCATAATAGCTCCCGACTGCGTTGCGAGTTCCTCACGGCCTCCATATGTTGTCTCTCCAATTGATACCTGGTTCTCGTTCATATTGCCAACCACAGAAAAGGTATGCCTCACCTGGGGAATCTTTCCCATTGGTTTGCCGGTATCCCATTCAACAACATCCAACATGGCTCCTTCGGGATAATCTGCTGCAGGCCAGAAATAGAGGTCACCATAGAGCACGTGCGAGTCGGCGGAGTAAGTGATCATTGTGGAGCCATCTGCCGAAGCTCCTTTGGTAATCAGGAAATTGGTACATGCAGTTGTGCCGGTGTGGATGCCAAACAGGAGGATCATCACGAGGGATGCTGCAATGAGAACGTTCTTTTTCATAAATGTCGGTTTTATTTAGTGCAAAGGTAAATATCCTCGTTGAAACAACAAAGCTTCGTCTATGCTTTTGGATCAGTGGTCGATTTTCCCGTGCTGGTATGCTTATCTTCAGAAATCAATGTACCTTTGCAGGACATGAAAAGGCAATGATGAAATCAACGACTTTACTATGTATAATGGCCCTGCTGACCATGGTCGCTTCAGCTCAGTCCGACACCGCCGGCATCGGGAAAAAGAAGCACAGAAATTTCAAGCTCGATGCGCATGCCGGATATTCGATAGGGTTTGGGAAGTATACTTCCACTGAAAAGGATGATAAGCAATCGGGCTATGCAGCCAATGGCTTTTTTGTGCAGGTTGAAGGATCATGGCTGGGAAAAAGCGGACTTGGATTGGGGGCAGGGTATTGCTATCAAAACAGCTGGATCCAGGAAAGTGCCACAAATGACACCCTGGTTGGACAGTACACGGAGCTGGGTTCAAAACACTGGAGTAACCACTACCTGCTGGGAGGGCCCGTGTTTATAAGGAATTTTGGAAAGTTGTTGCTGACGATCAAACTGCAGGCGGGCGCTGTCCTGGCCTTCTCGCCCGTATTCAGGCTCTGGATGCCTTCTACCGATACACTCAATCCAAATACAATGACCCTGAGCGACGGTCCTGGTGCCGGGGTGGCCATGCAGGCTATGGCTGGGATTGGATACAGGGTGACAGATAATTTAACCATCAATCTTGCGTTCTCATACCTGGGAGGGAACCCCAACCGGACAAAAAGTTATAGTCAATATATTTACGAGACGGATCCGGTTACCGGACTGGTTCATCCTGTATTTTATCATGGAGAGCTGGAACGGAAAAAAAAGATATCAACGTTCAATATAGGCCTGGGACTGGTATTTAAGTTATAACGTTATAATTTATTCAATGGTTAAACGATTACTCATTTTTCTCCTGATCTCGTTTTATTTTGTGACTACTAATGGACAGGTCAGCATCAGAGACTCTTCCATCGCCATTCCAATGATCTATGCGACCTACAGCTATCAGTTTCCTGGCGGGGACCTGGCTGTTCGGTTCGGATCTAACTCCAGCATCGGGGGGGGATTTCTTGTTAAGACGAAATCAAACTGGTTGATCGGCGTTGAAGGGAATTTTCAGTTTGGAAGTTCTGTCAAGAACCAGGATAGTCTCTTTACATCCATCTCTACACCCGAAGGGTACATCATTGATGCCAATGGAAAGATTGCCGATGTAGTCCTTTATATGCGGGGATTCAGTTTTTTTGGCAGCTTTGGTAAATTATTCCCATGGGTGGGACCCAATCCTAACAGCGGATTTACCCTGATGGCTGGAGCCGGCTATCTGCAGAACAAGATGCGTATTCTCAACCCCGATAACACTGCGCCCCAACTGCAGGGGGATTATAGGAAAGGATATGACAGACAGAATGGGGGTATTGCCCTCACGGCCACTGTTGGATACCTCTACATGAGCTCCAGCCGATTATTGAACTTTAGCCTTGGGTTTGAATTTATCCAGGCCTGGACAAAGAGCCGACGGGAGGTGGACTTCAATACCGGGAAACCCGATCCGGCTAAACTCTCCAGTCAGTATTACGGGATCAAAGCCACATGGAATATCCCATTGTATCGGAGAAGCCCGAAGGAATTCTACCTCTATTAAAGTCAGAAGTCAGAAGCCCACTGCCAACTATGAGTATACTTTATACCTTAAGCATTCTTCTCTATGGACTGGGAATCCGGATTGCTGCGCTGTTTAATCCCAAAGCGAAGCGATGGGTTCAGGGACGGAAAGGACTTTTCAGAAAACTGGACGAGACCCTCAAACAGAACCAGGGTAATTGGAAAGGAAATGTATGGTTTCATTGCGCCTCCCTGGGAGAGTTTGAACAAGGATGCCCGGTAATTGAAGGTTTCCGTGAACTTTATCCCGATTACAGGATCATCCTTACCTTCTATTCCCCTAGTGGATACGAAGTGAGAAACTCCTATCAAGGAGCCGAAGGGGTCTTCTACATGCCACTGGATACCCCACTTAATGCCCGAAGATGGATAAACAGGCTGAATCCAAAACTTGTCTTTATCGTCAAGTATGAGTATTGGTTCAACTTCCTGAAAGTACTTAGTCAAAAGCGGATCCCTGTGTTTATCATCTCTGCTATATTCCACGAGAACCAACTATTTTTCAAGAAATATAGCAACTGGTTTAAAAAGCAACTCAACCATGTCTCGTGGTTCTTCCTTCAGAGTGAAGATGCAAAAAAACTAGCCGAAACACTGGGTATAAAAAACTTCACGATAAGTGGAGATACCCGATTTGATCGGGTATGGAGCATCAGGCAACAGCACAAATCCTTTCCCCTGATTGAGGAGTTTGCAAGGGATGCACGAGTTATTTTGGGAGGAAGTACCTGGGAGCCGGATGAAGAGATGATCCTCGGTTTACTCAATGAAAACCATCCCAATTTGAAGTTCATCATCGCCCCGCATGAAGTGCACCCGTCGAGGATCGAAGCACTTGAAGCCAGTTGGCAGTTTGCAGTTTGCAGTTGGCAGAAGACACAGGACACGCCATCAGGTATCGCGAATCACGGATCGCGGATCGCGGATCGCGGACCAGCGGTTATCAGGTATTCACAGCTAACAAAAGAAACCGCTTCTTCGGCCCGCGTCATTATCATGGATTCCATCGGCATCCTTGCACATCTGTATCAG
>CAZXQU010000004.1:19626-20737 GCA_964642545.1 uncultured Prolixibacteraceae bacterium
TTCGGCCCGCGTCATTATCATGGATTCCATCGGCATCCTTGCACATCTGTATCAGTATGCATATGTCTCGGTGATCGGTGGTGGCTTCGGGGTAGGCATCCACAACACGCTTGAAGCCGCTGCTTTCGGGAACCCTGTGGCGTTCGGCCCAAATTTCCAGAAATTTTCTGAAGCCAGGGAGTTGGTTCGTTTGGGAGGAGCTTTCTCTATTCGAAATTCAACTGAATTGTCAGAGTTGGTAAATGGGTTGTTGGAAAATGAGGAAGAGTATCATAGAATCTCCTACATCTGCCATAATTATGTCGAAAACAACCGGGGCGCCACACACCGGATCCTGCAGGGAATCCAAACCCTTGGCTTTATAGCATCTTCACGGAAAAATTCCTGATGCCAATACTCCGCTATCTCCACGAATAGTTCTATATTTGTTTTAAATAAAAATTAGGGATTAACAAATTTACATACAATGGAAAAAAGGTCCTTTTTATCACTGGGAATAGTGGCAATAGCTTTTGCCTTTATCTTTACAGGATGTTCCCCAGTATCACTTACTTCATGGAAAAACCCGAAAGTAGACGAGCAGATAAGCAAAGTGGTCGTTTGGGGTATGTTCAAAAAATTGGAATACGAAAAACCTTTCGAAGATGCCATGGTCGCCTATCTTAACTCTAAAGGGATGAAGGCAACATCTGCCCTTACGTTTTTAAATCCCACAGTTAAATATGAATACACGGATCTGGAGAGGATGATAGACAGTGTTGGTGCAGATGGCATTCTTATCTTTGCTTACAAGGGAGTAGATACTGAGAAGGATTATGTGCCGGTTTCAACCTCAATCTATCCTTCTTACTATTACAATTACTATGGATATTACAACTGGTATTACCCATACTACGGTCCAGGTTATAATGTAGTTACATCGGGTGGTTACTGGAATACCACCACCATTGTCAACCTCACCGCCAACCTATACGGAAATTCCAAGGATGAACTGCTTTGGACAGCACAAGTAAGTATAACCAATCCCGATTACGTAGACACGGCGGCAAGTGAAATTGCCAAAAGCGTATATCAGGATTGGTCTAAAAACGGCATCCTGAAATTCAAATAA
>CAZXQU010000004.1:20837-78161 GCA_964642545.1 uncultured Prolixibacteraceae bacterium
AGGAGTAAATCCTGCTTCGCGGATAGCTTGTTGGATGCCGCCGGCATCAAAGGTGTTGGAGGCTCCTGCCACGGAAACCACATTCTCTTCAATCATGATGCTCCCGAAATCGTTGGCGCCGGCATGGAGACACAGTTGAGAGGTCTCTTTTCCTACAGTGAGCCATGATGCCTGGATATACGGGATGTTGGGAAGCATGATGCGGCTGATGGCAATCATACGGATGTACTCTTCCGGTGTTACCTTGTTGGTGATGCCTGATTTTTTTCGCAGCTGCGTATTTTCATCCTGAAAGGGCCAGGGGACGAAGTTCAAAAAACCTTTATGTCCTGCAGGCCGCTCCGATTGAACTGTTCGAAGCGCAATCAGGTGTTCCAGCCGCTCTTCAATGGTTTCGATGTGGCCGAACATCATGGTGGCCGAGGTGGTGAGGTTGAGCTCATGCGCAGCCCGCATCACCTCCAGCCATTCACGGGTGGAACATTTGGCAGGGGAGAGCTCTTTTCGAACACGGTCAACAAGGATCTCGGCGCCGGCGCCGGGCAAACTGCTTAACCCGGCCTCAACGAGCTGTTGCAAAACCACCTTGTACGAGAGTCCTTCCATCTTCGCCAGGTGGACAATTTCAGGAGGTCCAAGGGCATGAAGTCGCAGGGTGGGATAGTGACTCCTCAGGTCGCGAAACAGTTGCTGGTAAAACGCCATCCCCAGCTTGGGATGCATCCCGCCTTGCAGAAGTAACTGGTTGCCGCCCAGTTTCTGCATCTCATCGATCTTTTGGATGTAATCGTGAAGCGTTGTGATATAGGCATCTTCACTCAGGGCAGGGCGGTAGAAATTGCAAAACTTGCACCCTGAAAGGCAAATATTTGTAATGTTTACATTCCTGTCAATGATCCAGGTCACCACCTTATCGGGATGTTGTTTCTGCTTCAGGGTATTCCCTAGCGCCATCAGGGTTGAAAGCGGAACTTCAGAAAATAACAGCCCCCCCTCGCTGGCATCCAGAAACTCCATGGAAAGTGCCTTATCAATGATCTGGTTCAGACTCAGCATTCGCCGCTGTTTTTTTTCTAACTTTGCAATCTTCAGCGCCCAAAATTAAGAAAAAAGATGCACCCTAAAATTATTGCCCAAAGCGGGCTCACACACGGGGATAACCTTGTCCTCCTTGCCGAATCACCCAAAACACTTCCTGACGGAATTTTTTCCGACCCTGAGATGAAGTTTATTCGTGATCAGCACCAACAAAAGGTGGAGATGATCCCATTTAACCGACTTGACCACTGGGTATTGGTTCAGTTTATTCCAGCTGAGAAAGATACAAATGAGCGCAGGGAGAAGTGCCGCACAGCAGGTGACAAGATCCAGGTTCTTCTGAACGGGCATAAGGTAACCCGGCTAACCCTTTTCGATGTGGACTTAAAGAAAGAAGAATCGATAGCACTTCTGGAGGGAATGTCGCTGGGCAGCTACCAGTTCTTTAAGTACAAGACAGACAGGGAAGGTGCGAATACCCTCATGGAGATCGGTATCTTCAGTGGAACTGTTGGGAAAAAGGAGGTTGCAGAACTGAATGCGATGCTGAATGGGGTTGATTTTACCCGCGATTTGGTCAATGAACCAAACTCCTATCTCACAGCAGCAACGTTTGCCAAAGAGATTGAATCCTCTGCTGTAAAAGCCGGAATCACGGTTGAGGTCCTGAGTAAAAAAAAGATTGAAGCTCTTAAGATGGGTGGCCTTTTGGGTGTCAACAAAGGGAGTCATGAACCCCCTCTCTTCATCATCCTCGAATATAAGCCGGGAAAACCAAAGAACAAAAAACCCATTGTTCTTGTTGGGAAAGGGATTGTTTACGACACCGGAGGGATGGACCTGAAAACCGGGTCGCACATGGAGAACATGAAGACCGATATGGCTGGGGGTGCAGCGATTGCAGGAGCAATGCTGGCGATTGCCAAAGCTAAGCTTCCGGTACATATTGTCGGACTGATTCCGGCCACAGATAACTGGCCCGGCCCTCAGGCAATTGTTTCGGGTGATATCCTCAGGATGCATAACGGGACAACGGTGGAGGTGATCAACACCGACGCCGAAGGCCGGTTGATCCTCGCCGATGCGCTCAGCTATGCCAAAAGGTACGATCCTCAACTTACTATCGACCTGGCAACACTCACAGGATCAGCTGTTCGGGCAATCGGAAAACGGGCAATCGCCGGGATGCAGTCGGATGCTGGAGCAGCGTTTGACCAGTTGAGAACCTGCGGGTTTGATGTGTACGAACGAATTGTGGAACTTCCGTTATGGGACGACTATGGCGAAGAACTCAAATCGCAGATAGCCGATCTGAAAAACCTTGGGGGTCCCGAAGCGGGCGCCATCACGGCCGGGAAATTCCTGCAGAAGTTCACCAGCTATCCCTACATCCATCTGGATATTGCCGGCCCCTCCTTCCTCGACAAACGCGACTCCTACCGCGGCCTGGGAGCCACAGGGGTTGGCGTTCGACTTCTGGTAAAGTTTTTTATTCACCATTTCACTATTTAAACTATGGACCAACCTCTCAATAACGAAAACCGCATCCGGATCGGCATCTCTCACGGCGATATCAATGGTATCAGCTATGAAGTCATCATCCAAACCCTTCAGGATCAACGCCTGTTTGAAAACTATACGATCATCCTTTATGGCTCTTCCAAAGTAGCATCATACTACCGGAAGCTGATGGATATCAACGAAGTGAACTTCAACACGATTAAAAAAGCTGGGCAGGCAAACCCCCGCAGGCCTAATATTATCAACGTGATCGAAGAGGAGGTCCGTATCGATATGGGAAGTGTCACCCCCATTGCAGGAGAACTTGCTTACAAGGCGCTGGAGATGGCGATGACCGACCTCTTGCATGGCGATATCGACGTGTTGGTGACCGCACCCATCAGCAAGAAGAATATCCAGTCGGAAAACTTTCAGTTTCCCGGGCATACAGAATACCTGGCCGCACGTTGCAAGGTTGACGATTCGCTGATGCTGATGGTGAACCGTGACTTCAGGATCGGCGTTGTTACAGGGCACATTCCGCTGCATAAGGTTTCGGAGGCAATAACAACCGAACTCATCGTAAGAAAAATCAAGATCCTGAATGAATCACTCAAACAGGACTTCGGCATCTTCAAGCCGAAGATCGCTGTTCTGGCGTTGAACCCTCACGCCGGCGACGACGGACTAATTGGAGATGAAGATCAAACAATTATAAAACCGGCGATCGACGAAGCTTTTGCAAACGATATCCTGGCCTTTGGACCCTATCCAGCCGATGGTTTCCTGGGCACTTCCAACTTCAAAGAGTTTGATGGAATTCTAGCCATGTATCACGACCAGGGTATGATACCTTTCAAGTTGTTATCCTTCGACGAAGGGGTGAATTTTACGGCAGGACTTCCAATCGTTCGTACCTCGCCGGCGCATGGAACAGCATTTGATATAACCGGCAAGAACGAAGCTAACCCTCAGGCTTTCAGGAATGCGCTATTCCAGGGATGTGATATCTTTACAAACAGGTTGGAGTACAAGAAATTGTTGAGCAATCCACTGAAAACGCAGAAGCAGGCAAAAGAGAGTCAAAACGAATGAGTCCATCCCGGTATACAACAGCATCCATTGCTGAGATCGTTGGTGGAGAGATTCAAGGCTCCGGCAACCGTGATCAGGAGATCAGGGAGTTACTGATTGACAGCCGCCGGCTCACTTACCCCGATGGATCAATGTTTATTGCCCTTACGAGTGACCGGAATGACGGGCACCGGTATATTCCGGAGCTTATTGAACAGGGAGTGCGGTGCTTTCTGGTGTCAAACCACGGAGCACAGAGCTCAGGATTGCAAAAAGAGTTTCCCGAAGGGAGCAAGTCCCCTTCAGGGGATTTAGGGGTGCAATCGCGTATCGCGGATCCCCTCTTCATCGTCGTTCCCGACACCCGGGAAGCGCTTCAAAAGCTGGCTGCGTATCACAGAAGCCAATTTAACTATCCGGTTATCGGCATTACGGGCAGCAACGGAAAAACCATTGTAAAAGAGTGGCTTTTCCAGTTGCTTTCGCCTCAGCTGCACATCATCCGCAGCCCGAAAAGTTTCAACTCACAAATCGGTGTACCGCTCTCGGTCTGGAATATGGACGCCAGCCACGAAATGGCCATCATTGAAGCCGGAATCTCTGAACTCGGTGAGATGGAGCGGCTTGAACAGGTGATCAAACCAACCATCGGCATTTTTACCACCATCGGCCCGGCTCACGATGCGAATTTTAGAAGTAAAGCTGAGAAGGTAGATGAAAAGCTGAAGTTATTCCGCTATGCCGAAGTTTTCATTTACCGGTCCGACTATCCAATCATCACAGAGCGGCTTGATGCCTCGGCAGATTATAATAAACTTAAGAGATTCACCTGGGGTTCTCGTGAAAACGATGACCTCCGGATCACAGTTATCCATAAAGAGGGCAAACACACCGTTATTAAAGGCATCTGCGAAGGCGAACGCGGTGAAATCACTATCCCGTTTACCGATGATGCCTCCATCGAGAATGCAATCACATGTTGGGCCGCACTTCGGGTGATAGAGACCCTAAATCCCCAGTTGCCCCTAAATCCCCTGAAGGGGACTTACTCTGCTTCGCAGTTTTATCCTCCCAGAGGGAGGAGTAAGCCCCCTTCAGGGGGTTTGGGGGTAATCCCTGAGGGAACCCCTTTAGGGGGTTTGGGGGCAGATTCTCGGTTTCCCACCCTGGCGCCAATCGCCATGCGCCTCGAGCTCAAAGATGCCATCAACAACTGTTCGCTGATCAACGACAGCTACAATGCCGATATCAACTCTCTCTCCATCGCACTGGATTTTCTGGCGCAGCAAAAGCAACACCCCAGGAGAACGATCATCCTCTCCGACCTCTTCCAAACGGGAAGAAGTTCGGAAGAACTCTATACGGAAGTTGCCGGCATCATCAGCTCCCGGAAGATCAACAGGGTCATCGGGATCGGAGAGGAGATATCGGGGTTTCAGGATAGATTTTCCATTCATAAGGAGTTTTTCCCGACAACCGAAGAGTTCCTGGCGCATTTCCCACTCTCTTCATTCCATGATGAAACGATTCTGCTAAAAGGGTCGAGGGTGTTTGGGTTTGAGCGCATCAGTCATGCTTTGCAGCAGAAAGCTCATGAGACGGTTCTGGAGATCAACCTGGATGCCCTGATTCACAACCTCAACTATTTCAGGGCCAAACTAAAGCCGGAAGTTCAGACGATGGCTATGGTAAAGGCATTTTCATACGGAAGCGGCAGCTTTGAGATCGCCAACCTTATGCAGTTCCATCAGGTCGACTGTCTGGCCGTTGCATATGCCGATGAAGGGGTCGAACTGAGGAAAGCGGGGATCACCATGCCCATAATGGTGATGAGCCCCGAGGAGCAAAGCCTGGATGCCCTCCTGGCCTGGAACCTTGAGCCCGAAATCTATAGTTTCAGGATTTTGCAGATGCTGAAAGAGGCAATAATTAGAAGCGACCTCGCATCGAATCAGGTAGTCAGGATCCATCTGAAACTCGATACCGGGATGCACCGGCTGGGTTTCTGTGATTCCGAACTGGAAAAACTTACCGGCCTGCTGAAACGAAATCCCCAGCTCAAAGTCAGGTCGGTATTCTCACATCTTGCTGCCAGCGAGGATCCCCTTCATGATGCCTTTACACAGGAACAGTTTACACGGTTCCTGAATATGAGCGAAACAATTACAATTAAACTCGATTATCCCGTGATGCTGCACATCCTGAATTCGGCCGGGATCAGCAGATTTCCCGGGATGCAGCTCAACATGGTCAGGCTCGGCATTGGGCTATATGGGATCGGCTACAACCAGGAAGAGCAAAAAAAGTTACGACTTGTTGGCCGGTTACGCACCGTGATTACACAGATCAAGTGTGTGAAAAAAGGGGAGACCGTAGGATACAACCGCCTTGGGGTAGCCGAAAGGGAGACTGTGATTGCTGTGGTTCCGGTGGGTTATGCCGATGGGCTTAACCGCCGCCTTGGAAACGGACACGGGGAGATGATGGTAAATGGAAAATCTGTCCCCATCATCGGGAATGTTTGCATGGACCTCTGCATGCTGGATATTACCTCCCTCGTGGAAGGGGGGATGAAGATAGAGGAGGGGAACGAAGTGGTCGTTTTCGGGGATGACAATCCGGTTACAAAACTTGCCGAAACCCTTCAAACGATACCGTATGAGATCATGACCAGCATTTCGCGGCGGGTGAAACGAATTTATTACCATGAGTAAATAACAGCGGTATGAACCAGAAAATTTCAATCCTGATCCCGGCCTATAATGAGGAGAAGACCATCACCCTGATCCTGGACAAAGTGATGGCCGTGAAACTTCCTGAAAATCTCGAAAAAGAGATCATCATTGTGAATGACGCCTCCACGGATGCCACGGAGCGAATTGTAAAGGAGTACATTGCCACGCACCCCTCCCCCGTCCCCTTCCCTGAAGGGGAGGGGAGTAAGTCCCCTTCAGGGGATTTAGGGGTGAGCCCCGGCATCAGGTTGCACACTCAACCCGTGAACCAGGGCAAAGGAGCAGCGATCCACAAAGGAATTGAGCTCGCTACCGGCGATTTCATCGTGATCCAGGATGCCGACCTTGAGTACGATCCAAACGAATATACCAACATGTTGCAGCCGGTATTAGAGGGAGTTGCGGATGTGGTTTACGGATCGAGATTCATGGGGGGGAAGCCGCATCGGATCCTCTTCTTCTGGCACTCAATCGGTAACAAGATACTCACCTTCCTCTCCAACATGTTTACAAACCTCAACCTCACCGATATGGAGACCTGCTACAAGCTCTTCCGGGCAGATTTTCTCAAGCAGATCCATTTCAAGGAACGACGATTTGGATTTGAACCTGAGGTTACCTCCAAAATTGCCCGTTTCCCGGGAATTCGTATTTATGAAGTGGGAATCTCCTACTATGGAAGAACTTACGAAGAGGGAAAAAAGATCCGGATGAAAGATGCCTTTTGGGCGGTGATTTGCCTGGTTAAGTACAACCTGTTTGACAGGAAATACAAGAAATAGATTTATCTCTTATGTATCGTATATAATTAACAAACAACAATATATGTTATATCAGGAATGAACAAAGGTATCAATAACAGACACGGCAAAGTTTCTCTCTACACAGTTTATTTTCTTGCCTTTGTGGTTGTAATCAGCCGCCTCACCTTCCCCCGTTGGCTAACCTACGACGTGCTTTCGATCCTCTCCTGGGATGTCTTTGGCTACTATCTGTATCTCCCTGCAATCTTTATCCACCACGATCTTGGGATCTCTGACTTTTCATGGCTTCAGCAGATCCTCGATGCCTATCACCCCACCAATGGCTTCTACCAGGCTTATATGGGCCCGGTCGGCCACTATGTGATGAAATACCCGATGGGGCTTGCCATTGTGTATGCACCCTTTTTCTTCGTCGGGCATCTCTTTTCCTGGATGCTTGGTTTCCCTGCTGATGGATTTTCCCTTCCCTACCAGCTCTCTGTTGCCCTGGGATGCCTGCTGATCACAATCACCGGCATCTGGTTTCTGCGAAAGATTCTGCTGAAGTTTTTCAGCGAAGGGGTAACAGCCTTCACCATGGTACTGGTAGTGCTGGGAACCAACTATTTTGAGTTGACGGCTTACGATGGCGCCTTGGTACACAACGTACTCTTTACAATTTATACCCTCATTATCTGGTTTACAATTCGTTGGCATGAAAAACCCACCTGGCGAATATCACTTCTTTTAGGACTACTCATCGGCCTGGCAGTCATCATCCGGCCCACGGAGATCATCTGTGCGCTGATCCCCATTTTCTGGGGGGTTTACGATAAGGAGACATTGGTGAAGAAATGGAAGTTGGTTGCAGATGCCAGGATTCAGGTTTCAGGAATTATTTTGATGGCGTTACTGGTTGGATCGATCCAGCTTATCTACTGGAAAGTCTATGCAGGCAGTTGGCTTTACTACAGCTACGAACCAAACGAAAAGCTTCAATGGATTGCTCCCTGGCTCTGGCAGGTGCTCTTCTCATTTAAAAAGGGATGGCTGATTTACACTCCAATGATGGTTTTCGCACTGATAGGATTCTTCAGGCTTGGAAGTCGATATAAGCCAATCTTTTACGCCATATTTTTCTTTACTGTAGCCAATATCCTGATCGTCGCCAGCTGGCCCACCTGGTGGTACGGAGGTAGTTTCGGCCAACGTGCCGTGATGCAGTCCTATGCGGTGCTCTCCTTCCCGCTGGCAGCGCTTGTGCAGTGGCTTCTTGCACGTAAAATATGGATAAAGATTCCGCTGTTTCTGGTTATGCTCTTTTTTATCCTGCTCAACCTTTTCCAGACATGGCAATACATTAATTTCCTGATTGAACCTACCCTGATGACTCAGGAGTACTATTGGAGAATTTTCGGGAAGACAAAAACCGACAATGTGGCAAAGGGCTTCCTGGAGGGATATAAAGAGGCTGGCTGGGAGGCGATGGGACCGGAGAAGGATTATACGAGGACTGAGCTGGTTAAGATGGGTTTTGAGCAAGGAGAACAATGGATTGCCGGTGACCGGGAAGATTCGATCGTTCACGCTGGAAACTTCTCCTGCAAACTGGACCCGACAAATAAATCGTTCCCTGTTTTGAATAACAGGGTACTGGAATTTACCAGAAAACAGGAGAGCTGGATCCGGGTCACCTTTTGGCTATACTCTCCCTATCTGTTCAGATACAACCCCGGCATTTTCGTGATTACTATGAAACACCAGGGTGCAAATTATAAATACAGGTCTCTGGCTTTTCAGGAAGAGGGATGGATCCCCCGGAAATGGAATAAAGTGGTATATACATACAGGATTCCGTACCTGGAGGATCAGGATGACAGGTTACAGATCTACCTCTGGCGGGATAGCCCAGCCATTCTTTACATCGACGACCTAACCATTGAACTCTTTGAGCCGAAAGATGAAGAATAACAGAATAGGAATCGGAAAAATATCAGTACCGGTAATTTGGTTTGATGCAATTTTATATGCCGGACTCTTTGCCTTGTTCCTGAATATGGCATTTATTAAAAACTTCACCGACGGAGATGTGGCATATCGGGGCGAGTTTTATACCGATAATGGCGCTTACTACATCTATCTCCCTGCAACATTCATTCACGGCTATACAATAGAGAGTTACCCGGATAGCATTGATTATAAAAATGCAGGTGGGTTCATGCTAAACAAGAAGATGAATAAGGTGGTAACAAAAGTGACTTATGGCGTGGCATTTTTGGTTGCACCTTTCTTTATTCCGGCACATCTTATCATCTCTGCCTGCAATCTTCCGGCCAATGGCTTTTCAATCCATTATCACCGTTTGGTAGTTGTGGCAGCAATCTTCTACCTGATCCTTTCGATGTTCATTCTGAAATCCTTTCTCCTGTTCTATTTTCCACGATGGTTAAGTTACTCGTTGCCTTTTATCATCCTGGTAGGTTCGAACCTCTATTTTTTCAGCATGGAGGAGGTGCTGTTTGCCCACCTCTACTCATTCTTCCTGATCTCACTGTTGTTGTTTACCCTGAAACAATACCTGGTTTCCGGGATGAAATCATTCAGCCTGTTTATTGCAATTTGTTTTATAATAGCTTTCCTTATCCTGGTCAGACCCACCAATATCTTGCTTCTCTTCTTACTTGCATTCTGGGATGTAAGATCCCTGAAAGAGATAGGCGGAAGGTTTATTCATTTTTTCAGATGGCCATATATTCTGAGCTTCGTCGGAATTGTACTATTGGTTTTCATACCGCAATCTTTTTACTGGCATTATATCTCCGGGCAGTGGATTTATTTTTCCTATCCCGGAGAAGGATTTATCAATTGGAAACACCCAATGTTGATTCCATTCTGGTTTTCACCACTGAACGGATGGATTCCATATACCCCGCTTGCAATCCTTTTCGTCATTGGATTCACTGTTATGATTTTCAAACGCTATCAAAATGGAATCCTGATCACTTCCCTTTTCCTGGTTTACTCGTATGTATTCTCCTCCTGGCACTCCTGGTTTTTCGGAGGTAGTTTCGGTTGTCGGCCACTGATCGATTTTTATCCGTTGTTTGCAGTGGCTTTGGGGTATCTGATCATTACCTGTATCAATCATAAGAATTTATTGATCAAGGTATTGCTGTTTCTGTTCATTGCCTTCTCCATCTATTTTAACCAACGGTTATTTGACCGTAGGCTTTTTTATTCAGGAGGTACCTGGTCATGGTGGAATTACGAAGAACAAATCGAACATGCAGGGATAGCCTTTTTCCAGCATCGGCAATTCATTTATAATAACGATTTTGAGAACAACTCTTCCTTTATGCATGATCCGACAAGCAATATATGTGTGCATTCCAAAACTCGCGCTGCATATATGACATCAGATATGAATATCGGTTGTCATTTTAATCGATGGCTAAATACCATTTTTAACAACAGGAATGTTGATAAGGTATCTCTCTCGATCTGGATCAATGCAGTTGACTCTAATCTTACCGGTGCCCGCTTTATTTGTGAGATCCGGAGTGTTGAGAACAAAACTCTCCTGAGGCGTGAACTTCAGGTTGATGATTTTCTTACCGGACCCAACCAATGGTCTGAACTTAAACTGGACCTGCACATCCCTCCCTGGATAGACAGGAACAGCTTGATCTCTTTTTATTTGCTTAATACAGGGAAATCAGCATTTTATATGGATGATATGGTAATTCGGTTTGAATAGTATAAATTTGGACCTATGCCCTCTCGTTGGATAGAATCAAAATTTATGCTCAGGACCTTCTTTCTTGGGATCTTGTTTATTTCACTTTTTCTCTCTTTTCAAATCCACAGCAACAGAGATTTTTTTTCCTGGAAGAGTGAACTCTGGGCCGACCGTTCTGGCTACTATATTTATTTACCGGCTACATTCCTATATAGATTCGATATTTCAAAGGCACCGGAAAAGATAGATGAAAAGACCGGTAATGGTTTCTGGATCGACAGAACCAAAGGAAAAATTAACACAAAATATCCTGCGGGGGTGGCTATGATGTTAAGTCCCTTCTTTATTGCTGCCCATGGAATTTCATTTACCCTGAATCTGCCGGAGGAGGGAGGTTTCTCCCCTCTTTACCACCGGATGATTGATGTGGCAGCAGTAATCTATATGATTCTGGGACTGATAGTATTAAAGAAGGTATTGCAGCGCTATTTCTCCCCCCTTGTGCAGTACATTACCCTCTTTTTTATCTATGTGGGGACCAATCTTTATTATTATACCGTTGACGATGGATCCATGTCCCACGTCTACTCTTTTTTCCTGTTCGCACTCTTCCTCTTTTCATTGGTTCGCTTTCTGGATGTAAGGAAATACAGCTACTTCCTGCTGATGGTTGTTGCCGGCTCATTGGCTGTGGTTACCCGACCAACGAATCTCCTTCTTTTTTCTCTTTTCTTCCTCTGGGACCTGACCTCCTTTCGATCATTTACCGAGCGCTTGAAATGGTTCTTCAAACCCAGGTACCTGATCACTTTTCTGGGGGTTCTGTTTCTGGTGCTTTTACCGCAACTTCTCTACTGGAAATACCTGCATGGCTCCTATATCGCTTATACATACGGGGAGGAGGGGTTCACGAACTGGAACAACCCATACTTGTTTGAAATCTGGTTCTCGCCGCTAAATGGGCTATTCACCTACACGCCTATGATGTTCCTGATAATCCCTGGCATGGTATTGATGATCGTAAAACGAAACCTGAACGGATGGGTGACACTTTTTCTTTTTTTAATTGTGAGTTATATCAGCGGAGCATGGCAGATATGGTACTTCGGTTGCAGCTTCGGTCAGCGACCTTTCGTTGAATATTTTGCCATCATGGCAGTTCCGCTGGGCTATCTGATCCATTGGGCGATGCAACAAAAAGGATACCTGGTAAAAGGGATGATCGTGACCCTTCTGCTTCTCTTTTCCTGGTTCAACATCAGGCTGACGTATGCCTATGAGAAATGTTTCTTTGGCGCTGTCTGGGACTGGGATAACTATCACCGACAACTTGATCGTGCCGGAATCCCCTATCCAGGAATCCCTGTGATTTCATACATGAATGATTTTGAAAATCAAGCCTTGAACGGAGGTACCGCTGTTACCCGTGAGGTGGTGAGAACAGGTATCTGGAGTGCCACCTTTAATGAGTACCATGATTTTTGCTGCCGTGCAGAAAAAATGGTTTGGGATTTCCCCCCAAATCAAGTGCCGGTAAAGATGATGGCATCAGGCTGGATCAATTTCCCCGATTCCGTGACAGAGGGAATCAAACTTGTCTTTTCGGCTGAGAGAGAAGGAGTCTCCCTAAAGTGGGAGGGGACCGACCTAACTACCCTGATCAATAAAGCAGATAGCTGGCAGCCCTTTTCCGTCACCTATGAAATCCCATCCCGTTTACCCGGTGATACAAGGCTGCTGTTTTATATCTGGAATCCGGGAAAAAGAGAGATATTTGTGGATGACCTGAATGTTCGATTCGAGTAATACATTATGAAACGTGTTCAAATAATCATCCTGTTTCTTTTACTTTTCATACTCCTGTGCCCAGTGATTCAACAAAGTTCAGGGTTGATCACATCGGCACCTCTGAAAGGGTTCTTTCAGCTTCATCCCTTCCCTTCTTTAACGAGCCAATCGTGGATATCGGGAGATTTCCAGCGTGATATTTCAGTTGCCTGCAACAATAGGATCGGCTTCAGGAGTGATTTCGTCAGGGTCTATAACCAGGTTGACTTTTCGTTGTTCAGCATCCCTCATGCCGAAAAGATCATTGTAGGTAAAAAAGGGTACCTGCTTGCTGAGCAGTACCTGGATGCCAAATTGGGACTTGATTATGTGGGAGAATCCCTCATTAGGGAGAAGGTAAAGATGTTTGTTACCATTCAGGATGAACTTTGGAGACAAAAACAGCAACTTCTTCTCCTGGTGTTTCCTCCCGACAAAGGGACATTCTATCCTGAATATATCCCTGATCGATATCTGAGCAGGAATCAACCCAAGACAAATTACCTCACCTACCGGAAAGAATTGCTGGAAGCAGGAGCCGACTTCATCGATTTCAACAACTACTTCTTACGGCTCAAAGATAGCTCACGATATGTTCTCTACCCCAAGACCGGGATCCACTGGAGTACCTACGGAGCATTGCTGGCAGCCGATTCACTGTCAGGTTATATCGAGTCAAGGATGATGGTAAAGCTTCCCCTGATGGTTGTCGACAGTATCGTTGTAACAGATGAGTTGAGGAGTCCGGATGGCGACATGGCATCCACCATGAACCTTATCTGGGAGATCCCACATCCTGAGATGGCCTACCCGGTTATTCATTTTGATTTGGGACAGGATAGAAAAAAGGTGAATGCCCTGGTGATTGGGGATAGCTTTTACTGGAACTGGTATTACTCTGGCTATATCAAAAATACCTTTAACGATGAAGCTTTCTGGTACTACAATAAGGAGGTATATCCCGAACACTTTACCCAACCAACCACCATCTGGGATATCAACCGCCAGGAGGCTATTACCAGGGCTGATGTCATCATTATCCTGCTTGTAAATGCCGGGTATGGCAACATCGGATACGGGATCCTTGAAGAGCTTGCCACCTATTTAGGGATGGAAGAGCCACGGATTACCGAGGTAATGGCGCGAATGAGAAATAGTTCGGAATGGATGGAGGCAATCAGTGAGAAGGCATTGGAGCGTAATATTACCGTGGAGGAGATGATGAAGATTGACGCCCGCTATATGATTGACGAACAACTTAAAAATTCGCAGCGATGAACGTGACCAGGAACGTGTTGCTGATTTTCGTGGTTGTCATCCTCTGCACTTCGGCACTCCAGGAGGTGTTTGATGTGATCCATACCCACAAACTATTCGGTTCATATACACCCGCACCAAAACCCGTATTTTCCGATTCTTCCTGGTTTTTGGGAAATTATCAGCAGCAACTAACCGAGCGGATCAAGGAGACCGTCGGTTTCAGGAATGATTTTGTACGACTTTACAATCAGGTTGATTGGAGCTTTTTCAATATCTCACATGCAAGCGGGATTATAGCAGGTAAAGAGGGATATCTTTACTATATTGAGGGAATTTTTAACATTACCGGAAGAAATGTATTCGATCCCGCATTTTATACCGCGCGTGTGAATGAGTATAAACGTTTGCAGAGTTACCTCATGGACCAGTATGAAATTCCGTTATTGTTGATACTTGCTCCTGATAAGGCACACTTTTATCCGGAGTATATCCCTTCAAGGTTTCTCAAAAAACAATCAACCCCTACAAAATATTCTTCAGCTATACATGCTCTGGATGAGGCGAAGGTAGCCTATCTTGACTTCAATGGTTACTTTATGAAAATGAAAGATACCTGCAGATTTAAGCTCTATCCGAAGAATGGATCCCATTGGAGTTCTTATGGAGCCGTTATTGCATTTGATTCTCTCAGCCGGTATATCATGGAAAAATACAGGATGAAGATGCCTGAACGGATTTTGGATAGTATGGTGTCATCCCAGGTGCTCAATGATGACCATGGCGATCTTTCACGTACGATGAACCTGATCTGGGAACCGGAACATCCTTCCATGGATTATCTTACCTATCATTTCACCCGCCTTGATTCAACCGAAAAGCCAAATATTTTGTTTATTGGAGATAGCTTCTTCTGGCAATGGTACTATCCGGGTATCATTGAAAATAACTTTAACCAATTCCAATTCTGGTATTACAATCAGGGAATCTATCCCGAAAGTTTTAAAAAGTACCATAATGCCTATACGCTGGATCTTAAGGAAACCATCGCAAATTATGATCTGATTATAATTCTTCAAACCACAGGGGGATATATGAATCTTGGATATGGATTCATGGAACGCGCTTTCTGTGAGTTCTTCTATAAGGATCGGTTCGATTATTACATGACTCAGATCAGAAATCCATCTGAATGGTATAAATATGTAAAATTAAAAGCCATTGATCAGGGTCTTCCCGAGGAGACCATTCTTTGCCGGGAAGCGATCTACAATGTACTTGAAGAGATAAAAAAACAAAAACAGTAGCATATGATATTCAGCACCAGTCTTTTCCTGTTGTATTTCCTGCCAGCATTTCTGATCATCTATTTTATGCTGGCATTGATCCCCAAATCCTGGCCTAAGAACCTGTTTCTGCTTCTGGTCAGCATGTTCTACTATGCATGGGGTGCCCCCATCTTTGTCTTTGTGATCGCCGGATCGGTTTTGGCCGATTTCTTTCTGATAAAAGAGGTAGGTAGAAGTGAAGGAGGAAAGCGAAAAGCACTCTTTTGGGTAAGTGTTCTCCTTAACCTGGGGTTGCTTATTTATTTCAAATACATGAATTTTTTTGTTGCTCAGTTCAACGATATCCTTAGCTGGTTCGGATCTCCGCCAGCCGAATGGACGAAGATCGCTCTCCCCATCGGGATCTCCTTCATCACGTTCCAGAAACTATCCTACACCTTCGATGTTTACAAAGGCCGCCATGCTGTGGTGACCCGTCTTCAGGACTACGCCTTGTATATCTTTATGTTCCCGCAGTTTCTTTCTGGCCCCATCGTGAGGGTAGGGCAAATCTATGACCAGATCAGGGATCGAAGTGCTCAGGAGAACTCAAACGAACGTCTGATAGGTTTCTACCGCTTTGTAATCGGACTGGCAAAGAAGGTGCTGATCGCCGATGTGCTTGGCGTTACGGTCAATGAGATCTTCGCTCTCAATTCGCTGGAACTCTCCTCCGGCCTCGCCTGGGTTGGAGCAATTGCATATACTTTTCAGATCTATTTCGACTTCTCCGGCTATACCGATATGGCCATCGGACTGGCCAAGATGGCTGGCTTCCGGCTTCCTGAGAATTTCAACTTTCCCTACATCTCTACCAGTATCACCGAATTCTGGAAACGATGGCATATGACCCTCTCGTTCTGGCTGCGCGATTATCTCTTCCTCCCCATTGCTTATTCCACGTCGCGGAAATGGAAGAAAAACAGCTATCTTGGCATCAAAACAGACAAACTCCTTTATATATATGCAGCAGCCATCACGTTCCTTATCTGCGGTTTCTGGCACGGAGCGGCCTGGACTTTCATCTTCTGGGGAGGCTACATGGCCTTCTTTCTGATCATCGACCGTCTCTTTCTGATGAAGTGGATGAAAAAAGCGGGACGGATTCCTGCCATCATCCTGACCTTTTTCTTCCTTGTGGTCGGTTGGGTAATCTTCCGCTCCGAGAGTCTTGATTTTGCCTATTTCTATGTACGCCGGATGTTCCTGTTTGTGGATATGCCTAATGAGATCTGGCTGAATTCCAAGTTCTGGACAATCCTGATCATCGCTGTCTGTTTCTCCTTTTGGGGAGTATGGAAACGGATCGAACAATGGAGTGAGAAACTGTTTACGACACCCAAAAGTCTGACGGTTATTCTGATGACGGTAGCGGCGATTCTCCTGTTCATCTTAAGTGAAGCCACCATTACTTCCTCCGGGTTCAGCCCATTTATTTACTTCAGGTTCTAATGATGCAATTTATCCAAAGCTTTTGAGATCGGTTTTCGTGGTATGTTGGTCAGATCGAAATGTAGAAATGCAATCAGCGACTGAAATCCCAAAATGACTGGCAAAGCTGCAACCAAGACTGTTCCGGCTGTGGCAGGATGAGAGGAGATGATGCTGGCCGACCATTTGATAATCCCGAAGATCATTCCGAACGTGCTCAGGAAAACTCCTGTAATCAATTCAATGGACCCGATGTTGAAATCCCTGAGGAAATAGTTGTAAAAGATCCGTTTGAAAAACCTGCTAAGATATTTCATCGGAAATTTCAACAGTACAGACGAGATCCTCAAATTACTCTTTTCATCATCATAGAAAGAGAGCATCGGAAAATCAACCACAACGGCTCTGATCGTATTGAGTCTGAACAACATGTCGTTTTCGAAAAAAAACCGGTTGTCGATCTTGTCAAGAGGTAAATACTTGAGTGCCGCGCTGGAGATTGCAGTAAAACCATTTGCCGGATCCATAATGTCCCAATAACCACTTACCTGTTTATTGAGAAAAGAGAGGAAGGAGTTACCGATTTTTCGCAACATTGGCATCTCCTTCAGATAATCCAGGTCATAAAAACGGTTCCCCTTCGTGTAATCTGCCTCTCCTGAAAGCAACGGTTCAATAAGTCCCGCTATCAGTGAGGGATTCATCTGTCCGTCGCCATCAAGTTTGACAATCACCGATGCTCCAACCGCCATTGCGCGCCGGTATCCGGACTTCACTGCTCCGCCTACACCCAGATTCTTTTCATGGATGATAACGTCAACACGAGGATCGGTACAATTCTTCGTCACAAACTCTCCGGTATGTTCAGGACAGGCATCATCAACCACAATGATGCGTTGCACATTAGGGCCAATCTGCTTTAACAGGGGTAATATTTTCTCTTTAACCCTGAAGCAGGGAATGATTACTACAACCATTTGTAGAGGTATTATATGGTAAAAGTAATATTATGTTATGATACATGATAAAACAATGATAATTTTGTTTTATTGCACAACCTCTTCAATATGCGTTACGGAAAAGGATCTCTTCTGGTTGCAGTCATGTTTTTGCTGTTGCTGCCGGCATTGCAAACAAAATTGCATCTGGTCAGTGAAAGGGATTTGGTTGGATTTTTCAAACCTGCATTACCCGAACCCGACCTCACTTTTTTTACTTGGCCCCATTGGTTTTCAGGAGAGTTTCAACAGCAGATCACTGTCAAGCTCGAAGATCATATCGGCTTCCGGAAAACACTTTTCCGAATTCAGAACGAATATGATTACCGCCTCTTTCGTATAATCCATGCACAGGGTTTTGTTCAGGGGAAACAAGGGTATCTCTTTGAAGAGGATTATATCCACGAGTTTCTGGGAAGGTATTTTATCGGGCCAGAGATCCTTGATAGCAAACTCTTAAAGCTGGCTCAGTTAAGCCGTGATCTGAGCAAATCGGGGATTCCTTTTGTTCTTGTTTTCGAACCCGGGAAGGCCAGTTTTTACCCCGAGTACATTCCCGACCGCTACCATCCCGAATTGAGAACAGAATCAAATTATGATTATGTGTTACACAAATCGGAAGATCTCGAAATATCTGTGGTGAATCTCAACCGGTATTTCCTTCAAATGAAGGATACTGCCCGGTACCCGCTTTTTCCGAAGTATGGCATGCACTGGAGTATTTACGGATCAGTGGTGGCAATGGACACCCTGTTCCGGTATGTTGAAGCGGTTACCGGGACAGACCTTCCTGCCATAACCATTTCGGACCCTGAGGTCTCTGATTCGATGAGGTGGACCGACAAGGACATCGGGGAACTGCTTAACCTGATCCTCCCGCTGCCAGGCGAGAGGCTTGCATACCCATTGCTGAACTTTGATACTACTGTACCCAAAAAACTCTCGATCCTTGTCATAGCTGACAGCTACTATATCAACATCATCCGCAACTCCTCTGGCCAACTCTTTAAAAACCACGAGTACTGGTATTACAACTCCAAACTCTATCCCCATATCATTGACGATCAGAACCCTGTTTATATTGACAAAACAAACCTGAAAGAGAAATTGCTTTCGTTTGACGTGGTTTTGCTAATGGTCTCTGAAATCAACATGCATTGCGGGTTCTGGAATTTTGCCGAGGAAGCCTACCTTGCTTTTCATCCCGATCATCAGGATCCTCCCTGGTATCCTTCCCAGAATACCATTCTCAACAACAGGGAGTGGTTTAACTATATTGTATCAAAAGCCCGCTCCAACCATATTTCTACTGGAGATGCCATCATCCGTGATGCAAAATTCATTTATAACACCAAAAATCCTTAAACTTGCAGTATAATTGAGTGACGGATGAGAATTCGAACTTTATTGACAGTGCTGGCTTTTGCGAGTATGGCATTTCATGGCTCCATCCTGGGTCAGGACGAGTCGGCTTCTGTTGGGCTGGAACCGGAAGCAATCAGTTTGCAGGAACAATTCCTGCTTTCTCGCATTCCCTTGCTGGAGCTCCCGGATGCCTACAAAGGAGCAGATGCTCCGCTTGCTCCCTTTGCTGTGGATAACTCAACACAGCCCTATTTCAGGCCCATTACCACGCAATCGGGTTACGAATGCGGACAATCGGCCGGGGTAGCGTTCAACTTTACCTACGAGATCGACCGGTTGCGAGGAGTTGCGGCAAACACTACGAACAACCAGTATCCTACCCATTTTGTCTGGGATTTCCTGAATAACGGATACAACTACCAGGGAGCCAGCTTTTTCGATTCTTGGGAGATCGTAAGGGCCTGCGGTACGATGAACGTATCCGATTATGGCGGCGCCCTGAATACAGGAGGAGAAAAGCGCTGGATTTCAGGATACAATGTATACTACAACGGGATGAAAAACCGGCTTAACTCGGTGAAAGCCATTCGTTGCGACAACCCTGCCGGACTGCAAACCCTTAAATACTGGCTGTGGGATCATCTTGAAGGATCTTTGGTGGGCGGCGTTGCCAATTTTTATGCCAAATTCTTCAGCTCTGTCGCCACAGTATTCCCTGCAGGTACACCGGAAGCCGGAAAATATGTGCAAACCGCCTGGAGCCCAAGCCCATCGCACGCATGGACCATCTGCGGATACAACGATTCGGTGAGGTATGACTACAACAATGATAGTCAGTACACCAACAACATAGATATTACGGGAGATGGGATTGTTGACATGCACGACTGGGAGATTGGCGGGTTGAAATTCGCGAATGGCTATTCCGGAACAGGATGGTGCAACCAGGGGTTTTGCTACATGATGTATAAAACCCTTGCCGATGACATCGGTTACGGCGGCATCTGGGAACATACAGTTTATGTAATTGATGTCAAAGAGACCTGCGACCCCAGGCTAACCATGAAGGTCAGACTTAAGCACACCTCCCGCAACTTCCTGAAGGTGACTGTGGGCATGACCACTAACCTCTCATCCTCCGTTCCCGATCACGTGTATGAATACCCAATCTTCAATTACCAGGGCGGTGCCTATTATATGCAGGGCGGAACTTCCGAAGCAGATAAAATAATTGAATTTGGACTCGACCTCACACCCATCCTGAGCGATCTTGCTCCCGGGCAGATGGCCAAATATTTTCTGCAGGTTCAAGAGAATGACCTTGGCAACAGCGCAACAGGAGAGATTCTCCAGATGGCACTGACCGACTATACTGGAAGTTCTCCACAAACTATCACCTGTACATCGACCCCAATAACCCTGGTCAATAACAGCATCACCCGGGTGAGTGTAAATCACAATGCTTCATTCGCTAAACCAGCAATCATTACCACTTCCATGCCAGTTGCACAGCTATACCAGCCCTACTCATTCCAGCTGATAGCGTTGGGAGGAACACCTCCCTTCCACTGGGATGTGAAGCTTGAGTATCCCGAGAGCCTGACCATGGCAATCTTCCCGGCAGTGACATCCCAGCAGCTGACCCCTACCAACAACAACACGGGTTATGCCATCAAAACACTTGACTTCCCATTCCCATTCTACCAGCGGGTTGTCGAAACCCTCTACATCTATGCGGATGGCTACATCCTGTTCGACGACATGCCGTATACCTATCCATACCTGATTGACCCCAATATGCTTTTCCGTCAAACGGCCATCATCAGTCCGTTTATGACAGACCTGCGGCTCTACTACAACCTGGGCGACGGCATCTGGTATAAAGGAGATGCCAACTCCGCCACCATCCGCTGGCAGGCATCTATCAATAATATGTCAGGATCCACAAACCTCAATTTTGCTGTAAAATTTTACCCCAATGGCTTGATCGAGTATTACTACGGCAACATGAATTACCCGATAAACACCCAATGGAAAGGTGGGATTTCGGGTGGCGATAACAAGAATTATCAATATTCGCAGCTTAATAACTCGGGCACGATCCCTACCGGCACAAAGTGTACCTTTGCTGCCTGTGGTTACCCCGTGGAGATGGACATTTCAGAAAACGGCGTATTCAGTGGCATCCCCCAATACGTCTATACTAACCAGCAGATCAATTTCAGAGTGACAGATAACAACGGGATTTCCAATACAAAGGTGTTGTCATTCACAACCAATGGACTGTTGGTTGAATATACCATCAATTCGGGAGGAGACAGCCTGGTGGAGTATGGTGATACTGCTTTTGTCTCTTTCAGTCTTACCAACCTGGGGACACAACCCATTACAGGGGTCTCTAGCTGGATCACCGAATCGGACCCCAATATCGCGCTGATGGACAGCACGCAAATAGTAGGTACGGTGCCTGGAGGACAAACAGTGACTTTCCTCGATGCATTTATTTTCCGTGTTGCCACAGATGTGCCAGACCAGCATCCCTTTACGCTTACGTTTCATGAAATCTCTAACCAGCAGAATTCCGAAACCACAATCAGCCTGGTTGCACTGGCACCCGACATCGTGATTGGGAACGTTATCATTGTTGATGGCGACAATAGCCGGCTCGATCCCGGAGAGACAGCTGAGCTGCTTGTTGAGTTTGAAAACCATGGGGGCGCTAAAGTCCTTAATCTTAACACAGTGCTGTCATCCATAGATCCCCTGATCACGGTCAACCAGGGCTCAGGAACAATCCCTCTGCTGAAGCCCGATTCAACAACCCAACTCTCATTTACCGTTTCGGCGTCGGACCAGACTCCTTTTGAACACCTCTACCTTATAGATACGCAACTTTCGGTAAACAACGGATTTACCGGCACCGACAGCATCTGGTTGTTGTCTGGTGAACTCGTTGAGGATTTTGAAACAGGCACATTTTTAAAATATCCCTGGTATTTCGGCGGGTATGCCGACTGGAGCATGGATACTTTCGAGCCGCATGAAGGAACATATGCTGTAAAATCGGGATGGATCTACGAGGATATGGAGTCGGAGATCGTCATCACGCTGAACATCCTTTCCGGTGGAGAGATCAGCTTCTGGAAAAGGGTCTCATGCGAAAATGACCCCAATGGTACCGATTACGACTATTTCGCCTTTTTCATTGACAACAATGAGATGGGCCGATGGGATGGTGATAACCCCTGGAACAAGGTAACCTATCCGGTCTCAAAGGGTTTTCACACGTTTAAATGGACCTATCACAAAGACAACTCTGTATCGGCATATTATGACAGAATATGGCTTGATTTTATTACTTTTCCTCCTTTCGCAGATGCCCTCCCGGTGATTGAAGTCAACCCGGGGTCATTGAGCAGAACACTCGACCTGGGAGAGACCGCGACTGAGGTGATATCGGTCACAAACGTTGGAGGTGGTCTGCTGAATTACGCCATCCAGGTGTTTGACACCTCTTATTCGAAAACGGATCAGACAGACAATATTACCGGCTCTTCGCTGGTTTGTTCCGAGACCAGCTTTGTGCCCGGACAAGCATTCAGCTGGACACTGACCCTGAATAATGCCAGTACCGATAACGAACTCATAAAAGACCTCCGAATCGATATGCCTGCCGACATCACCGTGAACAGCGCCACCAACTTCTCTGGCGGATCGCTGGGCGACCTGGTATTTGAAGGTACTACCGGTACAGGTGTCTCCCTGAACTGGCATGGTGAGAGCGGTGGTGGCCTTGGGGTCATCAAGCCAGGCGAAAGCGCAGTAGCCCTGGTAACGGGTTCCATCGGCGAGGAGAGTACCTTCGATGTCTTTATGGTCTATGTAATGGAGGGTGATCATACCGGAGGGCTTGACCATTTCGCATCAGGTGAAATCAGGATTGCCAATGAAGGATTGTCCAACGACTGGCTATCCCTGTCGTCAAATACAGGGGATCTTCTCAGCGGTGAAAAAGATTTCATTATCGTAAACTTCACTACTGTAAACATTCCGTTTGGCGGCCATGACTGCAATCTTCTTGTTCGCGACATATATAACAACATCACTGTGGTTCCGGTTCACCTGCATGTCAACTGGCCGGTTGGGGTTTCTCCGGAAAAGGCGGGAGGCCCGACCCTTACTTCCTCTCCGAATCCGTTCAACCAGATAACAACAATCCGGTATTCTCTGGATGACAATTCACTGGTACAGCTGGATCTGTTCAATCTGCAGGGGGAGCATATTCGCACCCTCACCAACATGTATCAAACCGAAGGCAATCATCAGATCACATGGGACGGTTGCAATAATGGAGGATCCCTGGTAAAACCCGGTGTCTATACTCTCAGGATGACCACTTCAACAACAACAGATATCATTAAACTTATCCTGATAAGATAAAATCCCCTTATGAAGAAAAGACAGAAATGGCTTATCATTCTTGGAATAGCTCTTGTTCTGATAATGATCTTTACCTATTTTGTGATCAGATATGTCCCCTGGAACAAGCTGATGAAAATTCCGACCTCCAGTGAAGTTGCTTTCGTTCAACAGAACCCGATGCATAACCTTGCCCCAAATACATTGAGTTTTGATTTTGAGGTAGACTCAACGCAGGAGGTACCTGCGGGGATCTACAAAGGGATTGCCCACTCGGGAAACTATTCGGCCAAAGCATTTGGGAAAAACAGCTTTTCGATCAGCATCGTCAGGGATGCCGGAGAGATCGGGATTGAGAATCTCAACGGAGTGGCAATGAGCGCCTGGGTGTATGTCTTCCCCACTGATAAAGATGTCAATGGCTCGCTGGTTTTCGCCGCAAACAACTCTGTTGGAGTCAATATCTGCTGGAAAGGAGTGCACTTTAATGGTCCGCTGATCCCGAAAGAGAAGTGGACAAAAGTAAGTGCCTATTTCGACCTCTCTGATGTAAGGCTTCGTCCTGATGACAAGATCCAACTCTATTTTTGGAACAATAGCAGCACCGACATCCTGGTCGACGATTTCTACTACGTTTTTGGAGCTCCCCACGAGCGTTTGGGAGATTCGGCCAGGGTCGACATGACCAAGGAGGTAGGATATACTTCACTATTTAACTATCCGCCTTTTTTTCCAGCCTGGATGCAGAAACAGGATATCGGAAACGCGGATGGCTCTTTCCTTATCAGGGAGGATCAGAAGAACAGTGGGGAGATTTCTCCAAGCGACCAGGTGTTCGCCGGGAATTTTATTACCCCCAAAGGCACCCTTCAATCGATGCTGGTGATCAACCCTGATGGAATACCAACACTCTATCACTATTGTCAGACGACAAAGATGTTTCAAGAGATCACCCTGGACTGTCCGGCCGATCTCTACCCCATCCTCCATGGATTTACAGGCTTGAAAGGCCTCTTCCTTTCCCGGGCGGAAGATTTGTTATTTGTGGCCAGTCCCCAGGGGATGGCCTTGCTCGGGTTTGAGGCGGCTTCAATTCCATGCAGCAAAAACACTTCCACAGCAAAGGTCAAAGTGTTGTGGAGATCGGCAGAACCTATGTTGGCTGAGATCGTGCTCAAGGACGACTGGCAGCTGACTTCCGGCGATCTCACCGGAAATGGTACCGATGAACTCCTTCTTTTTGATGGAGAAGGTTCATGGAAGATCCTTCAATTTTCAACAACGGGCTCCGGGTCGGGGGATTGGAAACTTCTGGCATCCGGCGAAGAGTATAAGATACGCGAATGGAACGGGGCCCTTGTGGAGTTCAAAGCTACTGCTGCACCCTATCTTTCGGCCTATAAAAATGACCTGATTCTGACCCGCTTCAGGGATCTCAAAACCGGTAAGGATGCATTTACACTGCTTCGGTTCCTGCCTGGCGACAATAAGTTCGTAAAGGTATTTCACGATAGCCACGGGAGTATTAGCTTGACCATTGGCATCGATACTCTGAAGATGACTGATCAGATCGTTCCCGGGAGATTTCATCAGGGAAAGCCGATTACATTCATGCGTTACAACCGCGACTGGCGTTATGACCTGAAGGATATCCGTTTCAACGATTCTACATTCCAGATCCTTAATACCATCGATTTTGCCGGATATACGGGCGACCAAAATCCGAAATATTACGAGATCCTGAACCTCCATGCAGGTAACTGGCTTGACCCAGATGTAACATCGGTGTTAGTGATCGGAAGGAACTGCAAAGATCCGGGATACATCGGAGGTGATTGCATGGGGTATGAGGATGTTCTTGATCTGCCAAACATGCTTCAGCTTTATTCCTTTACACCCAACACACCATGATGATGCGTCAACTATTCACCAGGTTCGTTACCTGTGCGGGAATGCTCCTTGTCGTTGCCGCCTGCTCTCATAAAACGGATAGTCCCGAGACGACAACAGGAGCGTTCACTATCCGCGACTTCAACCCAATGGCTAACTGGAAAATTGATTCAACAGGCAGGGAGAGAGTAGAGGGGAATAGACTTCTGTATCTCGATTATAGTGCTCCCAGAGAGTCGGGTTTCCTGATCCCTTCACGACGGCAAACGGAGGATGGCCTCTTCAGCATAGAGTTCTTTATCAAAAATACAGGGCAAGAAGCTCAGAAGTTTGCATACAAAATCTATTACCAGAACGAATCATATAAATTCCCGGAGAGGAATCCGGCTGATATCCTGATGATGCACCCCTTTGCTTGGGAGAATTTTTACGGAAGCTGGGAAGATGTTCAGAAGAGGTTTGTCTTAACGGAGGAGATCCCTGTCGACGGCGAGTTCCACAAGGTGACCGACAGGTTCAGGATTGTTGGGAATCCCAGGGATGAACAACGCTATTACAGCGACGGAACCAACGATCGATGGAAAAGGAATCCTCGTACAGGTGAGTACAGCTTCCTGCTGGTTGTCACCACCCCGGCTCTGGTCGACAGCAATGGGATCCCCAAATATATTCAGGATATCAGCCTGATGCATGACAGTGCATTTGTCAACCCCTATTTCTACTTTCTGTATGGAAATGGGTCAATGCTTCCCAATACATTAAAAAGCATCTACCCGCATACATTGAAGGTGGTTGCCAAACCCGACCTCGGGGCAGGGATTTACATCAACCCGTGGTATTATCCGGCGGATAAATACGGAAAATATTTCACGGCAAATTGTGGCAACAACGACGAGATCTATAAAAAAGCAGCTTTCGAACAATTTGTTCATTACATTGATCCTACAACGAAATATGCCAACATCCCTGTCATCGCCGACGTGCTGAATGATCATTACTCCTTGCGGGATTACAACTGGAATAAACAGTTCTATCGCAAAGAGGAACTAGTTGCCGTTACGGCAAGTACATCCAAACAACCCTGTGAGACAGTAATCTCTGATCCCTCACAACACAAGATCATCATCAAAAACCCGGCAACCGAGTTTGGCAAATGGGAGAAGCAAAATGTGGGAGTGATCACCCGACATGGCCTCACTTTTGGTAAGTGGACCGTGAAAGCGAAGTTGACAGAACTTCTGAATGAAAACGGTTTGTGGAATGGCCTTA
Source organism: uncultured Prolixibacteraceae bacterium (assembly GCA_964642545.1). Classification (GTDB taxonomy): domain Bacteria; phylum Bacteroidota; class Bacteroidia; order Bacteroidales; family FEN-979; genus QYOJ01. The sequence continues at coordinate 47,451 of CAZXQU010000004.1, forward strand.
CCAATGCTATCTGGCTGATCACTCAGGACCAGTCGCCATGGAACTACCGAAGAGATTGCAACAATTCGGGATACTTTGCTCACTATTATGGAGGTGATACGGATGAAAGGGTAAAAAACATCGGGTATTCAGAGATCGATTTTGAGATTCTGAAGACCGTGAAGTATTGCCCCAACTATATCCTTCCTCCGGCTTACAACCAGGGCCTGATCGACCAGTACAATGTGAACAACTGGAATGTCCCTATGCCAGGAGAGGTTCAGGAGATGAATGACAAGATCCTCGTGGCCTGCACCAACTGGGACATGGCCTGCAACGATCCGTCAAACTACCATGGCGGATGCAACCCGATAGTATATGACGATCACGTTTTCTGGCAGCACAAGTGGGGTGAGACATACAGGGCTATCACTTCCAAGAGGTCCGAGCTGGATGACGAGATCTTCGGAAGCCCCTATTATTATTTTCAGATTGACTGGCAGCCCGAACGGATTATCTGGCGTATCGGACCTGAGAAGGATCAGTTGCGTATCGTCGGATATGTGGATAATACGATAACGTCAATCCCTAACAACCAGATGCTGTTGATCATCTCCCAGGAGTTTCACAACACCCGCTGGTGGGTCGGATCGATGTTTGACCAGGCCAACGTCCCATTCCCCAAAAACGACATCATCGGAGAGATCTTCGAAGTGACCATCGAATAATATGAAAGAGAAGGTTTTCGACATAGCCCACCGGTACCTCATCCTGAATATAGCCTTTCTTCCGGTTATTCTTATGATGCGGGTAGTGGAATACCTCTTTTTGAGGCATGCAGCCATTTTGCAGCTACATCCCATTGCTATCGAAGCAAGTGGGCTTCTCTACGACATGAAGGGCTTCGTGGTTTTTGCACTTCTTCTGTTCATCCCGTTTCTTTTGATCTCTTTGCTGCATCGCAAGAGTGCCGTCATCTTTTATACAGTTCTCCTTTGTCTCCTAACCCTGCTGCAGTTTTCTCTGATACGCTATTTTGCCGTCAATCTGGTCCCACTCGACGACATCTTTTATGCCTACTCATTTGATGAGATCATCATGATAACCCGAAGTTCAGACAGCCTGGATTTCATCACATTTTTGCCCATCATTTTGATCCTTTTCATTGTCATCATTCTTCAGTATGCCGGAGGCAAGATCAGGATCAATGCAGGCATGTGGACACTGACGTTAGCTAGTTACATTGCAGCGCTTGTTCTCGCTTTGGTTCCACAGTTGACCAATATAGATGCCGAAACGGAGATGGCCAATTATCATAAGCTAAACAAGAGCGAATTCTTTCTCGGAGAAACAATCTCCTATCTCTTTAGGGAAGATGAGGTTAAGCCATTTGAACAGATCACGGCTGAAATCGACCGGTATCAGCAGATCCACCCTGAGTTTGAGTTCACCAGCAGAAAACATCCGTTAACTCATAAAAATGATGTGCCAGATGTCCTTGGTCCCTATTTTAATTTACAAGAGGAACCCCCAAACCTGGTTTTTATCATTGTTGAATCCCTGTCACAAGCCTGTGTCGGGGACAGCTCATATTATGGCAATTTCACTCCATTCCTCGATTCATTGAAAAATCATAGCCTGTACTGGGATAATTTCCTCTCCAGTTCCGAACGTACGTTTCACGTTTTTGCTTCCTTATTTGGCTCTTTACCCTATGGAGGCGGAGAGTTGCAAAATGACCTGAGCCATATCCCGTTTCACAACTCATTGATTAGGTATCTTCGGGGAAATGGCTATTTCACCGGGTTCTATTATGGCGGAGATGCCCACTTCACTAACTACGACGAGTTTCTGAAAAAGCAGGGGATCGATTTAATCATGGAGGATTTCGGGCCCGGTTACGAGGAGAAGAAAAAACTCTATCCCGATTTCTTCTGGGGATACCATGATGAGTATACGTTTGCCCGGTCGCTGGAAGTGATAGATTCTCTGGGTAAAAACCCACGTCTCGATATCTATCTGACCCTTTCCACGCACAATCCTTTTCATCCGCCCAATCAGGAATATTACCTGCAGAAGTATGAAGAGATCACAACAAGGAAGGGCTTTTCTGTTGTGAAAAAAGGGGAAACAAATCTCAATCGCGAGATTTTCGCTTCGATGCTCTATACCGATGATGCCCTGCGTGATTTTTTCAAAGCCTGGTCGGAACGGGAGGATTTTGACAACACGATCTTCTTTATCACCGGCGACCATTTCTTTATGGAGCTTGGCTACTCCACCATCTCAGCTATTGAACGGTACCATGTTCCAATGATCATCTACTCACCGATGTTGAAGAGACCGTATCAGTTTGAGTCCGTTTCATCACACCAGGATATTACTCCATCTGTTATAGCCATGCTTCAGAACAGGTATCAGTTTATGGATCTCCCTTACGTTCATTGGATCGGACGAGGAGTTGATACAACAAGTTCCTTCAGGAATATCCATGCCATGCAGTTTGTCACCGCGTCGCAGGAATTAGTTGATTACCTTGACAATAATTATTTTCTTTCGAAGAACAGGTTATACCGAATCACACCTGGCATGAAAACAGAACCTGTTAATGATGTACAGATGCTAACAAGGATGCAGGAGGATTTAAGAGCAACCACTGTGGTTTCAAAATATGTGACAGGCAATGATCGCATCATCCTTCCGGAACTTTTCATGAAGGTCAGTTTTGATACCACACTGATATACTCCAAAGACACGTTGGGCTATTTCTTTGGAGAGTCTCCCTTTCGGTATATCAACCTTATCTCACCATGGCAGTTCAGCAACTCATACCAAAAGCTGGAATATACGCTGGATTTCCAGTATTTTTTACCGAATTATTCAGATACCGCCAGGTTCCCGCGATTGATCGTCTCCATCGACGACTCCAGCCAGAAGAACTACCTCTACCGCCAACTCCCTTTCCCGGGGATTCCTGACGACTCAATAAAACCGGGACAGTGGCTCCCATTTCACGTACAGGAGGTACTGGATATAAATTCAATCGATGAACTGTCAGGTCTCTTCTTCAAGGTCTATTTCTTCAACAACCGCCTGAGCAACATTCGGTGCGATAGCCTGAGAATCTCTGTATCCGGGCTAGATTAATAAGGGTCCTTTTTAATTGGCAACAAGGAGATGGTCCAATAGTGGTTCATAAACCTCCAGCAAGACAATATCGGGGTTCTCTTTTGAAATAATATCAAAGTTGGTACCATACATCCATGCGTCAAAGATATAGAGCGATTTTTGAAAGGAATCTGAAAAGAAAGGCAGGAGACTCCCGAAGAATGAATCCCGGATAACTACAATAGACGGAAGTGTTGTATCGGCAACCAATGTCCTGATCTCATATTCATCTTTATATGCAAACCAATATGGGGGTTCGTATTTTTTTTCAGGTGAGATTGACCCTCTGGGATGTTTCCTGGTATAATGATACCTGATCTCCCGTAGTTCGGAACAAAGTTGAATCATATTGGCAAGGCCGCCGCACCAGGAGGAGTCAATGATTGGAAAGATATCAGAATCATGGAGGGTTACAATACCGGGATATGATTCCTTAAGATGCCGCATAATCTCCTTATATACCACAAACCCGCCTGCTGTACTCCAGTGGTGATCGGTTTTAGGGTATAGTTTTAATGTATCTGATGTTTTCGTCATTGCATTTTGGATGTCGATGAAGTGGATCAGTGAATCTCCTTCGATACGTTCAATCAGCTTTTTAGTACGTGTTTTCCCAGATGTACGGTGGAAAAAACGTGGAAGCTTCTCTGGGTAGACTTCACACTTCATAGGTGCAATTATCAAGTAGAAACCAATTCCCTTGTCGGAAAGGAATTGTGCCCTTTCATGGAGTTTCTGATAGATTGTTTCAACCTCTTCCGGTGTGAAATCCAATTGGCCTGAATAGAGAAGCCGGTTCTCTGCCTGGAACAGCCATCCATCCTTCCCGATGGTCACTTTGTCGGGGACAGGAGATTTGCCGAATAGTCCCCAAAGGATATTCCTTCCGAAGAACCGCATGATCTCCTGCCTGAAAGGGAAATGGTCGTTGTAATACGCTGTATATTGCTTGGGGAAGACATCCAGGTAGGTGATATCCAGGAAGGGTTTGGCGGCCAGGTTCCTGTTTTCCGATTCACTCACCTCAGCCTTTTCAGAATTGTCGAGTGCATCATAGAACATGGGAAAGCAGAGGAACAGCGCGAAGAGAACTGCCAGGATAATTACATATGTCCTTTTGCCCGTTTCCATGATCAGAATTGGAAGTAGATGAATGAGGTGTTTGTTTCCGACACGACGAAGAGTACCGAAAGGAGAAGGATGCCAACCACAAACAGGATCGATCCGATCTCAAACAACTGAAAGGAGACATTTCGTATAGCCAGTCGCTTCGCCCCGAATCCCTGGCTGATTTTCCTGACGGAGTTGTCCAATATCCTGGTCGATCCTGCTATAGCCAGTATCAGCGCAATGCCCAGCTGCAGGTCAAGGAATTGCAGGATTCCTGAGGAGGAAGCGGTCGGCCCTGACAAGCCTGCCATCACTCTGATATAGGTGAAGGCTTCTGCCAGTGTACCCGACCTGAAAAATATCCATGAGAGTAGTAGGAACAACAACAGGTATGCATGTTGGATAATGGGGAAGGTGCGTTTCAGGAACCGGGAGAGCCCGATTCGTTCAAATACGAGAAAAAGCCCGTGGATGAGTCCCCATCCCAGAAAGGTCCAGGCGGCTCCGTGCCAGATGCCGCAGATGACAAAGGTGACGAGCGCTGCCGGAAGATAAATCAGGTAATCGGTTTTGATGTTGAAGTACCTCTTCTTAACCAGTTTCCTCGACGTAGAGTAGGCGATGGGAAGAAAGAGGTAGTCGCGCAGCCAGAAGGAAAGAGAGATGTGCCACCGCCGCCAGAACTCATGCACTGATCGGGAGAGGTAGGGGAAATCGAAATTCTCCATAAACCGGAAGCCGAACATCCTTCCCAGTCCGATGGCCATATCGGTGTAAGCCGAAAAATCGATGTAGATCTGTAGCATGTATAGTGCAGCGCCAAACCAGGCCAAGGAGACATCCATCTGCATCAGCTGCAGCCCGAAGATCTCTGTGGTGGCTGATGACAGGGCATTTGCAATGAGCAGTTTCTTCGCCAGGCCGAGGGTAAATCGCCGGATTCCGGAAGCAAACAGGTCGATATTCGGGGATGGGTTGGCCAGTTGCGGTGCCAGCGTGCGGTACCGATCGATTGGTCCGGCAAGCAGTTGAGGAAAGAGCGAGATATAGAGCCCGAGTTGGATGAAGTTCCGTTGTTCCTCCACCTCCCTGCGTTTGACACTGATCAGGTAACTTATCGCTTTGAAGGTATAAAAGGATATCCCCAGCGGCAGGATGATGGCGTTCACCACAAGTTCATCCCACTGAAACAGGGAGGTGAGAAGGTTGACATTATCCATCAGGAAGTTGGTATACTTGAACACAACCAAAAGGAGAATGTTGGCGATGATACCCATTACAAACCACCTTTTCCGTCCCCTTTCTGCTTTTGCCTGTCCTATCAGGATGCCTGAAACATAATTGATCACGATGGAACCCAGCAGCACTGAGGTGTAGGAAAATCCTCCCCAGGCGTAAAAAATAAGACTGGCAAGAAAAAGCAGCGGTGCCTTAAACCTGTTGGCAGCGATAAAATAGAAAAAGAGCGTTAGCGGGAGGAACAAAAAAATGAATAAGAGTGAGGTGAAAAGCATCCGGGGCTAATTATGAGCCACAAAAATAGTATTTTTACCCTCTGATTGCCAACTATTCAAACCTTTTACATGACTATGAAAATCATCATACTGGGAGGCGGCCTCGTGGGAGGCCCCATGGCGCTGGATCTGGCGAAGGAGGAAGATTTCCAGGTAACGGTAGCCGACAACAACAAGGAAACCCTGCAGAAGCTGGCCGACATAAGCCGTATCAAGCCCATCCAAATGGATCTTAGCTTCCCCGAAGAGGTCACCCGGCTGGTGAGCAACTATGATATGGTGATCAATGCGGTTCCCGGCTTCATGGGTTTCAGAACCCTGAAAGCAATCATTGAGGCTGGAAAGAACGTAGTAGATATTGCCTTCTTCATTGAGGATCCGTTTGAACTGGATCAGCTTGCGAAGAAGAAAAATGTGACAGCTATCATGGACTGTGGTGTTGCTCCGGGCATGTGCAATGTGTTGATCGGTTATGCCGATCACCTGCTTGACGAAACCGACAAGGTGGCCTATTATGTGGGCGGACTTCCCCGGGTGAGGGAGTGGCCGTTTGAATACAAGGCCGGGTTCTCGCCTATCGATGTGATTGAGGAGTACACCCGACCGGCACGCCTGGTCGAGAATGGCAAACTGGTGGTGAAACCGGCTCTCTCCGATGCCGAATTGATGAATTTTCCCGGGATCGGCACGCTGGAGGCGTTCAATAGCGACGGGCTCCGCTCGCTGCTCCATACCATCAAAGCTCCCAGCATGAAGGAGAAGACTTTGCGCTACCCCGGTCATATCGAAAAGATGAAGGTGCTGCGCGAAACAGGTTTCTTCGGCCAGGATGCCATAGATATAAACGGTCAACAGATTCGCCCGATCGACCTGACCGCGAAACTACTCTTTCCGAAATGGAAGCTGAAAGAGGGGGAGGTCGACATCACCATCATGAAGGTGATCACGGAAGGGAAGAAGGACGGGAAACGCATCAGGTATACCTATGACCTTTTCGACACCTACGACCCGGTAACCCGCGTTCACTCCATGGCCCGCACCACAGGCTATACCGCAACGGTAGCCCTGCGGATGATCGCACAGGGCATCTATACCCACAAAGGCATCACGGTACCTGAATTTCTGGGAAAAAAACCGGAATGTGTAAATTTCCTCCTGGCCGGACTGAAGGAGCGGGGCGTCAACTACCGTGAGTCGATCAAACGGTTTGACGATTAAAACTCGTCAAACTTGTTCTTGTCAGGCTTTTTACCGTTTCGGAGCAGTGAATCACAGTTGAAGGTCACATCAATTTTGAAAGTCGGACGCGGGAAATCTCGTTTGTAGATCCCTGTGTTCAAGGAATCGGCATAGACTTTTTGCATGTAGAGTGCCCAAACTGGCAAGGCCATGTTGGCTCCCTGTCCCAGGGTTAGCGTACGGAAATGGGCAGCTCTGTCCTCACACCCAACCCAGATACCGGTTACCAGGTCGGGAGTGATCCCCATGAACCATCCGTCACTCTGATTTTGGGTCGTCCCGGTCTTGCCGGCAATCTCGTTGGTGAATCCGTATTTGTACTTCAGTCTGACGCTGGTGCCATATTCGACCACCCCTTTCAGCATCTCGATCATCAGGTAGGCGGTCTTCTCGCTGATGGCCTCCTGCTGTTTGGGAATGAACTGTTCCAGCACATTCCCGAATTTGTCCTCAATGCGGGTGATGAAGATCGGCTCAATCCACTGTCCTTTGTTTGGGAAGGTGCTCATGGCTCCAACCATCTCATAAAGAGATAGATCGGCTGAGCCAAGCGCAATGGAATAGACCGGCGGGATGTAACTGGTAATCCCCATCTTGTGCGCGATAGTAATCACATCCTGTGGCGAATATTTTTTCATGAGCTGACCGCTGATCCAGTTGTTGGAGTTAGCGAGTGCCCACTTCAGGGTCACCTCCTCGCCGATGAGGTCGTTACTCGAGTTCTCGGGCGCCCATTTGTCGCCGTTCCAGAGTTCGATGACCGGCTGGACGTTAGGGTAGCGTGTGCAGGGCGTCTCCCCCTCCTGGATCGCCAGGGTGTAAAGAAAGGGTTTAAAGGTAGACCCAACCTGTCGCTTGCTGAGGATCACGTGGTCGTATTGGAAATATTTGTTGTCGATGCCGCCTACATAAGCACGGATATAGCCAGTGTGAGGATCCATCGACATCAACCCGGCCTGCAGGAAAAATTTGTAATACCGGATCGAATCGAGCGGTGTGAATACCGTATCAATGGGGCCATTCCACGAGAATACCTTCATCCTGACAGGATACTGGAAATTACTGTAGATCTCCTCCTCCGAATAGCCCTCTTTTTTCAGCCGGTAGTAACGGTCGGTGCGTCGCATGGCCGAGGTCAGCAGCTTCTGGATCTCCGCACCCTCATGCCTTTCAAAAACAAAGGGAGCGTTTTTATGGCCTTTCCAGTGGCTGAAGAATGAGGGCTGAAGCTCTTTCCCCAGGTACTCCTTCACCGCCTCTTCGGCATAGGCTTGCAGGATGGTATTGATGGTGGTGTAGACCTTCAGTCCGTCGCGGTATAGGTTATAGGGCGTACCATCCTCTTTGGAATGGCTGTTGCACCATTCGGTAAGGTACATTCGCAGGTACTCCCTGAAGTAAGTTGCCAGGCCGCTGGTATGATCCTGGATCCGGTAGTTTGACATATCTATGGGCAACTCGCGCAGTGAATCGTACTCCATGCGGGAGAGGTATCCGTATTTCTCCATCTGGTTCAACACGATGTTGCGGCGCGACCAGGCACGGTCGGGGTTGCGCACCGGACTGAAAAATGTCGGAGCCTTCAGGATACCGATCAACAAGGCCGCCTCATCAGGATTGAGCTGATCGGGGGTTTTGTTGAAGTACGTCTTGGCGGCCGACTTGATCCCAAACGACATGCTTCCGAAGTCGACCGTATTGAGGTACATGGCGATGATCTCCTGCTTCGAGTAGTTGCGTTCCAGCTTCACGGCTGTCACCCACTCCTTGAGCTTCATCACGGCGAGTTCCATTTTTGTATACCTTGGCTTTCGCGGAAATAAATTCTTGGCCAGCTGTTGTGTGATGGTGCTACCTCCTCCCCTGTCGGTTCCTGTCATGATGCCAAAGATCATTCTCATGGTCGCTTTGGGATCGATGCCCGAGTGACTTTCGAAGCGGGCATCTTCGGTGGCTATCAGGGCATTTACGATATTTGGGGAGAGATCCTGGTAGTGGATATTCGATCGGTTTTCAACATAATACTTGCCTAAAAGCTTGCCATCGGCAGAGAAAATCTCGGTAGCCTGGTTGCTTTCAGGATTTTCCAGTTCCAGGAAGCTGGGGATCTTTCCAAGGAGTCCATAGCCGATCGCGACAAAGAGGATGATGATCATGACCAGTGCCAGGAGATAGGTAATCCAGAATCCCCAGATGAAGCGCCTCACTTTTTTGGAGGGGATGGTATGTTTCTTTTTTGATCCCATTCGTTTAGAATGATCTGTTAGTTGACCTTATCAATCCGGATGCCGATATCGAGGATCCCTTTTAACACTTCAACCCGCATCGCTTGTTCGAGTTCAAAGCGGTAGGTGCCCGAAACCGGTAGCTGGATGTTTGACTGAAACAAGAACCTATTAAACCGCACATTTCCAGATCCCGATCCGAGCCACTTTCCGTCGTAGTGTGCAAGCAAACACTCGATCGTATCCTTCGCTATCCGCCCATTAGGAAAGATGGTCTTCATGAAGAAAAAGAGGTTGCTGTAGGAGTAGCTGATGTCATTTCGTACATCGATATACATCGTGTAACCACACAGTGTATCTGATATAACGGTTGAAAAGTCAAGAATGTTATCCGCATGCCATCCTCCCTGATCTATTTTGATGCTCTCTTCAAAAACCCGCTGATTATTACAGGAGATGAGGAGCACCATAAGGAGCCCGGTAAGGATCAGGGATTGGGTTCGACGGATTTGGCGCATACGGGTTATGATCATTCAGCCAGGCTCATCAATGATCCATGTAACTCATTTCGTCCTGGATACCATTTTCGAAATTGGTTTTCTGTTCCGTTATATTTGAGAAATCTTCCAGTTTCGGGGGGAATTTCCCGTTCTTATTCTCTTCGATGATGAGGTTCACGTTGTTGACAGGGATAGCCATCAGATTGTGAGGATCTTTGCTGTAGGAGTACCACATCAGCTTGTTGAAGATGTCGGTTTTTTGATGGATCGCATCGCCTTTTTTTGTCTTCAGAACTGTTTCATTGCTGGGAAAATCCTTCAGGGCATCCAGGTAGACCTCATATTCATAGTTGAGGCAACACTTCAGCTTGCTGCATTGTCCGGCCAACTTCTGAGGGTTGAGTGAAAGTTGCTGAACACGGGCAGCCTGAGTTGTTACCGAATGGAACTGATTCATCCAGGTGGAGCAACAGAGTTCTCTCCCACACGACCCGATACCCCCTAAACGGCTGGCTTCCTGACGGGCACCAATCTGACGCATCTCAATCCGCACCTTGAATTCATCGGCAAGCAGTTTTATCAGCTCCCTGAAGTCGACACGGTCATCGGCAGTATAATAAAAGATCGCTTTTGTATGGTCCCCCTGGAACTCCACATCGTTGATCTTCATCGAAAGGCCAAGTTGTTCGGCGATTTTGCGCGACCGGTACATGGTAGAGGTCTCCAGATCAACTGCTGTGATCCATTTCTCTACATCGGTGATGCGTGCTTTGCGGTAAATCTTTCTGATCTCATCGGAAGCCGCATTGATGCCTTTGGCCCTGAGCTGCATCCTTACAATATCACCTGCCATGGAGACGATGCCAACATCGTGACCTGGAGAGGCCTCTACGGCAACAATATCCCCCACCTCAAGGGTCATTTCGGGAGTAAGGCGGAAAAAATCTTTCCGGCTGTTCTTAAATCTTACCTCCACTATATCAAAGAGAACATGTCCTGTTGGGATCGGAATATTTTCAAGCCAGTCGAAGGTATCGAATTTGCTGCAACGGTGCTTGTAGATATGGTCATTCTTCTGGCCTGCCCGGGGAGGTTCGCAACAGCCCCGGCTCAGAAAAGGATTCTCTACAGGTTTCGTCGATTTTATTTCGTTTTCTTCCATCACAGTGAGCGTGGAGGCAAAGGTACAAAAAAAAGGATATTGAGAGAGGGGATGTTAACCTTTGAACAAAGCAGTAATTTTCAGCGACATGTCGAGAAAGAGGGTAGGGGTATGTGCGTTTCGTTCGATGTGGAATATCGCGGTATTGAAGAGGTTATAAAATGCCGGAAGCCTTTCCTGGGTGAGGAATGGCGAAAATTTACCAATGAACTTCGTCTCCTCTGCGCCGTCATCTTGCGGAGTCGTGATATCATGCGTCAGCAGGGAGACCTGGCTGGCAATATGGAGGCCATAGAAAAGCAGGCTCTTCTGTTTCTCGCGACCGATCTTGCCGGTCTCGTTGGCAAAGGCGATCATCTCGGGGACATTACCCGAAAAGCAGAAACGCATCCAGTTCCGGAAGGTCACAAAGTGGAGCTGGTTCTCCTCTGTGGTTCCGCTCTCCTCTTTAATTGCCTTGAATTTGTGGGCTTCAGCATCAGGGATTCGGGGAAACCGAACAGGAAGGCAGCGCGACAGGATGGTGGAGATCACATGGTCGGGGTTGTCGGAGACCAGCAGAAAGAGGGTTTTTTCGGGCGGTTCCTCCAGGATCTTCAGCAGCTTGGGTGCGGCGGCATAGGTGAGCTTCTCAATCATCCAGATGATCACCACCTTGTATTCCGATTCGTAACTCTTATAGCCCAGGATCCGGTTGATCTCGGCGGCATCTTCGGTATAGATTGTTCCCTGTTTGTTTTCGATACCGATAAAGTCGTACCATTCGGGTAGTGAAACATGGTAATTGTGGCTCAGCAGGAATTCTCTCCATTCGCTGATATAGTGTTTGCTGGAAGGCTTTGAAGGCACCCGTATTGAGGTGGCAACAGGAAAGAAAAAATGAAGGTCGGGGTGGGCGAGTTTCTGATACTGGACACAGGATGGGCAGATGCCGCAGGAATCAACCCCTAAATCCCCTGAAGGGGACTTGCTCCCCTCTCCTTGAGGAGAGGGGTTGGGGGTGAGGTGGGGGTGCTGGCAGTTGATCAGCTGTGCATAGGCGATCGCCAGCGCCAGCTTTCCCGATCCTTCGGGTCCGTAAAAGAGCTGGGCATGACTTACGCGCTGGTCCTCAATGGTTTGAATCAGCTTGTGTTTGATAACCGGATCGGCAGGGATATCGGAGAATTTCATGACAAGGCAAAGGTAAGAAAATAGTTCCTCCGCAGGAACAACCTGAACCCCCGTTAACCCCTAAATCCCCTAAAGGGGACTTGCTCCCCCCTCTGGGGGGATATTCCTGCGAAGCAGAGTAAGCCCCCTTTAGGGGGTTTGGGGGCAAAAATGGGAGTTTGGGAGTTAGATGACCTTCGCGCAGATGAATTCGCGGTTCATGCGGGCGATGTTGGAGCGGGAAATCAGCTTCGGACATTCGGCTTCACAGGCATAGGTGTTGGTGCAGTTACCAAAACCCAGCTCATCCATTTTGGCTACCATTTTCTTCACCCGGTCTTTTGCCTCTATTTTTCCCTGTGGGAGTAAAGCGAACTGCGAGACTTTGGCCGAGACGAAGAGCATGGCCGAGGCATTTTTACAAGCAGCTACACAGGCGCCACAACCGATGCAGGAAGCTGCGTCCATCGACAAGTCAGACTCAACCTTCCCGATGAGGATGCTGTTGGCGTCGGGGGTACCCCCCGTATGAGCCGAAATATACCCTCCCTCCTGGATGATTTTGTCGAACGCAGTACGGTCGATAATCAGGTCTTTGATCACCGGGAACGGCTTGGCACGCCAGGGCTCGATGATAATTGTATCCCCGTCTTTAAACTTTCGCATGTGGAGCTGGCAGGTGGTGACGGCATCATCAGGACCGTGGGGACGTCCATTGATATAGAGACTGCACATCCCACAGATGCCTTCGCGGCAATCGTGGTCAAACGCAACCGGCTCTTCGTCCTTGTTGATCAACTGCTCGTTTAAAATGTCGAGCATCTCCAGGAAGGAGCAGTTGGGGGAGATCTCGTCAAGGTTATAGGTAACAAACCTGCCTTTGGCTTTGGCGTTTTCTTGTCTCCAGATCTTCAGCGTAAGTTTCATATGGTAATTCCTAATTCGTAATTCCTAATTCCTAATTCGTAATTATTTATACACCCTCTGTTTCACCTCAATCTCCTCATAAACAAGAGGCTCTTTATGCATCACGAAGTCGCCGGGGCCTTTGTATTCCCAGGCAGCTACGTACATGTAGTCTTTGTCGTTACGGAGGCATTCGCCCTCATCGGTGCGGTACTCCTCCCTGAAATGGCCGCCACAGCTTTCGTTCCGCTCCAGGGCATCCATCGCCATCAACTCGCCGAGCTCGAGGAAGTCGGCAACCCGACTGGCTTTCTCGAGCTCAACATTGAAGTCGTCGATCTTGCCGGGGATCTTCACATCTTTCCAAAATTCGGCCCGCAGCTTGCGGATCTCTTCGATGGCCAGATTCAGCCCTTCGGCATTGCGGCCCATCCCCACGTTGTCCCACATGATCTTTCCAAGGGCTTTGTGAAAATGGTCAACCGACTTCGTCCCCTTGATAGCTATCAACTTCTCGAGCCGATCTTTCACCTCCTTCTCGGTCTGAACAAACTCCTCCTTTTCGGTTGAGATCCGGGCCACCTTGATCTGGTCGGCCAGGTACTCCTGGATGGTATAAGGAAGAACGAAATAACCGTCGGCCAGTCCCTGCATCAGTGCGGAGGCTCCCAGGCGGTTGGCTCCGTGGTCGGAGAAGTTGGCTTCGCCAGCTACAAAGAGCCCTTTGACGGTACTCATCAGTTCATAGTTAACCCAGATGCCGCCCATGGTATAGTGTACTGCCGGGAAGATCATCATCGGGGTCTCATAGGGATTCTCATCCACAATCTTTTCATACATCTGGAAGAGGTTCCCGTAACGCTCTTCGATCACATGTTTTCCGAGGCGTTTGATGGCATCGGCAAAATCGAGGTAGACAGCCAGGCCGGTGTCACCTACACCATAGCCGGCATCGCACCGCTCTTTTGCAGCCCGCGACGCAACATCGCGTGGCACGAGATTCCCGAAAGCGGGATACCTACGTTCGAGGAAATAGTCGCGGTCCTCTTCCTTGATGGATTTGGGTTTTATCTCACCTTTCTGGATCTTTTCGGCATCCTCCTTGTTCTTGGGCACCCAGATCCGGCCGTCGTTGCGGAGAGATTCGCTCATCAGCGTAAGCTTCGACTGGTAGTCGCCGTGCACAGGGATGCAGGTGGGGTGGATCTGTGTAAACGATGGGTTGGCGAAAAAAGCGCCTTTCTTGAAAGCCTGCCAGACTGCGCTGGAGTTGGATCCCATGGCGTTGGTCGAGAGGTAGAAGACATTTCCGTAACCGCCGGATGCCACCACCACGGCATGTCCGAAATGCCGCTCCAGCTCGCCGCTGATAAGGTTCCGGGCGATGATGCCACGGGCTCTTCCGTCGATCATAACCACATCCATCATCTCGTGGCGGTTGTACATCTCCACTTTTCCCAGCTTGATCTGGCGGCTCAGGGCGCCATAAGCACCCAACAGCAGCTGCTGGCCGGTTTGTCCGCGGGCATAGAAGGTGCGGGAGACGAGAGCGCCTCCAAAGGAGCGGTTGTCGAGCATCCCATTGTACTCCCTGGCAAAGGGGATTCCCTGGGCCACACACTGGTCGATGATGTTGTTGCTCACCTCGGACAGCCTGTAAACATTGGCTTCGCGGGAGCGGTAGTCACCACCTTTAACAGTATCGTAGAAGAGGCGGTAGATGCTATCGCCGTCGTTCGGATAGTTCTTTGCTGCGTTGATCCCTCCCTGGGCGGCGATGCTGTGGGCACGCCGCGGAGAATCCTGGTAACAGAAGATTTTCACATTGAATCCCAGCTCTGCGAGAGATGCTGCTGCTGAGGCTCCGGCCAGGCCGGTTCCTACTACGATCACATCCAGCTTGCGCTTGTTTGCCGGGTTTACAAGGTTTTGGTGCGCTTTGTAATGGGTCCACTTTTCTGCCACCGGGCCCTGCGGTATCTTTGAATTTAATTCTGTCATGATGCCTAACTGAAGATTAAAAAATAGAGAGGTATGATCATGTATCCCAGCGGGACCACAATCGAAAAAACCGTTCCGAACCCCTGGATCCAGGGGGTGTATGTCTTGTGCTCCAGCCCCAGTGTTTGAAAAGCTGCCCCAAAAGCATGGTTCAGGTGAAACGCCAGCACTACCATCAGCACCAGGTAGAGGAAGGCATAGAATGGCTGCATAAAGAGCCAGCGGGCGGTCTCATAAAAGTCGGGCTCACCCCCCTCGAGCAGCGGTAACGGGCTCTCGACAAATCCTAGCTTGATGAAATAGAAGTTCATGAAATGGATGATCAGGAAGATCAGGACGATGCCTCCGGTATAGATCATATACTTGCTGAGGAATGGTGTGGTGGATTTGTTGCTGACCTTGTATTGTATGGGTCGCGATATCCAGTTCTTCACCTGAAGGATGATTCCCAGGATGATATGAACGACAAACCCTCCAAAAAGTACGATCTCAAAGACCTTGACAATATAGTTGGTTCCCATGAAATGGGCCGCTGCATGAAACCATTCACCTCCGTCGGAACGCAGGAGACAGAGGTTGATTCCAAGATGTACCACCAGGAACACCATCAGGAACAAACCCAGTAGTGCCATCCATATCTTTTTGGTGATGGATGAGAAATGAAGGAAAGATGAATTCATTGATGTAGGATTATTAGAGATGATGAACAAATTTAGATGATAATTTTTGTACCTTCGACACCTCGAACCTATTTTATCAATATTTTAAATCAATCTAAATTATGTTTCCATCAAGCATTTACAAAGACAGAAGAAACCGCCTGAAAAACGAAATTCAGGGTGGATTGATCTTTTTCCCCGGCAATCAGGAGGTTTCATTCAACTACCCAGCCAATACATATGCTTTTCGTCAGGACAGCACCTTCCTCTATTTTTTCGGTTTGGATCAGCCAGATCTGGCTGGCATAATGGATCTTGACACCGGCAAGGATATCCTTTTTGGGAATGATATTGAGATTGGCGACATCATCTGGATGGGCAGGCAGCCCTCTATGAAAGATCGCGGCGAACAGATCGGCGTAGAGGAGACTCTTCCGATGAGCAAGCTGGCAGAGAATTTGCAGAACGCCCTTACATCCGGTCGAAAGATTCATTATTTGCCACCCTACCGGGGGGAAACTGTGATTCAGATCTCGGAACTTCTTGGAATCCCTCTATCCGGTATCCAGAATCAGGCATCCGATGAGTTGATCAGAGGGGTTGTAAAACTTCGGATGAAAAAGGACCAGCTGGAGATCCAGGAGATGGAAAGCATGGTGGATGTTGCTTACCTGATGCACACAACGGCCATGAAAATGGCCCGGCCCGGAACCATCGAAAAAGAGATCGCCGGCACCATTGAAGGGATTGCTCTCTCTTATGGATGTGGTGTTTCGTTCCCGGTTATCCTTACCATTAACGGACAAACGCTCCACAACCATTACCACGGTAATATGCTGGTACAAGACAAGATGCTGGTCATCGATGCCGGAGCCGAATCGGAATACCACTATGCCAGCGATATCACCCGAACCGTGCCTGTTGGCGGAGAGTTCTCACAACGACAAAGGGAGATCTACGACATCGTGCTAACGGCCAACATGGCTGCCATCGAGGCTGTCAAACCAGGAGTTCCTTTTCGCGATATCCATCTGATGGCGGGCAGGGTGATTGCCGGCGGACTCATCGATCTGGGGATCATGAAAGGGAATGCGGATGATGCCGTTGCTGCCGGAGCGCATACGATGTTCTTCCCGCACGGACTGGGTCATCCGATTGGACTGGATGTGCACGACCTCGAAGGGGTGGGAGAGGGATATATAGGCTACGACAACGAGATACAGCGCAGTAAGGAGTTCGGACTGGGGTTCCTGCGTTTTGGGCGGAGACTTCAGGAAAATTTTGTGATGACGATCGAACCGGGCCTCTATTTCATTCCCGAACTGATCGACATTTGGAAGGCCGAAGGCAAATACATGGATTTCATCAACTACGACGTGGTGGAGACCTACAAAGATTTCGGCGGAATCCGAATTGAAGACGATGTGCTTGTCACCAACAAAGGATACCGGGTATTGGGCAAGCCCATTCCGAAGACAGTTGACGAGATAGAGGAAATTATGAGGGTACCATAACCCCTAAATCCGCGTTTGCTTCGCTTTGCGATTACCCCTAAATCCCCTAAAGGGGACTTGCTTCGCGAACAGCGAACAGCGAACAGCGAACAGCGAATGAAATCGATTAAAATCCGCGGGAAAAAGATCACATTCACCGATACCGGTGAAGGTCCCTGTTTGGTTCTTCTCCATGGGTTTACCGAATCATCAGCCATTTGGAACCGGTTTGTCCGAAAACTCTCTACTGAATTAAGGGTGCTGACGATTGACCTGCCCGGTTTCGGCCAGAGCGATTGCCTGGCTGAAGTCCACTCAATGGATTTAATGGCGGATATTGTTAAAAGAGTGCTTCTGAACAGGGGTGTCAGGCAGTGTGTGATGGCCGGTCACTCCATGGGCGGCTACGTGGTTCTTGCCTTTGCCCGTCTCTACCCAAAGATGCTGAAAGGGATTTGCCTGTTCCACTCCCATCCGTATGCCGATACGCTGGAAGGACGCATAAATCGCGACAGGGCCATCGAAGTAGTAAAGGCCGACAAGTTCAACTTCATCCTGCAGTTCATTCCGACCCTCTTCCCCGATGGAACGGAAGAAAAATACAAGAAGCAGATCGGCAAGCTTATCGCCGAAGCCTCAGGCCTCAGCAAAGAGGCGATCATTGCAGCCATGATCGGGATGAAGGAGCGGAAGGATGCCGTTGCAATCGTGAAAGACCTGAATATTCCGGTACTCTTTATCCTCGGGATGAAAGATACCAAGATCCCGACCCAACGTGCCGGAGAGATAATCCTCCTCCCGAAACACTCCGAATCACTGATCCTACAGGATGTAGCACATATGGGGTTTTACGAAGCCCCAAAGGTGACCCTCGGGACGCTGGGAGATTTTACGGCAAGATGCTGGGGAACAAAATAGCGAGAGGCGAGAAGCGAGAAGCTCATTATACATGATTTCATGAAAAAAGATTCAAGTAAAACCGGACTCTTTTTCGGATCCTTCAACCCAATCCATCTCGGGCACCTGATGATCGCCAGCTACATGATCGAGTTCACCGACATCCAAGATGTGTGGTTTATCATCTCTCCGCACAATCCGCTCAAGGAGAAATCGACGCTCCTGCCCGATGTCAACAGGTTGTATATGGTCAACGTGGCGGTGGAGGACGAGCCCCGGTTCAAAGCCTCCAACATCGAATTCCACCTGCCGCAACCCTCCTATACCATCGATACGCTGACCTATATCCAGGAGAAATACTCCACGCACGAATTTGTCCTGCTTGCCGGTGCCGATATCCTCCCCAGCTTCCACAAGTGGAAAAACTGGGAGCAGCTCCTTTCCCAGTACAAATTTTACATCTACCCCCGTTGCGAGGAGTCGCGCCACAGGCATGACGACGAGGCAACTCCTTCAGCCAACCAGGCAAACACTATCTATTCCCACCCCTCCCTGACCTTCATCCCGGCTCCCAGGGTTGAGATCTCCGCCAGCTTCATCCGCAACAGCATCCGCGAAGGCAAAGACATGCAATATTTCCTGCCGGCAAAAGTGTGGAAGTATATTGATGAGATGGGATTTTACAGGTTGGGCTAAAGCCCATAATCTAAGTGATGCCTTTTACCCGTCAGCTAAAGCAGACGGTAATTCATAATCCAGTATCCAGCATCTAGTATCCAGCATCTAGCATCCACACCCGCACCAACTCCTCCACCTCCTTTGTTGCTCTGGCAAGGTCATCGTTGATCACGATGTTGTCGAACTGCCGGGCGTAGGTCAACTCTTTTTCCGCTTTTGCCAGGCGTTTACCGAGGCTCTCCTCGTTGTCGGTTCCCCTTTTCCGGAGCCGTTCTTCCAGTATAGTGAGCGATGGGGGCTGGATGTAGATTGCCAGGGCCGACGGACCGAACCAGATCTTCAGGCTGATGGCTCCCACCACGTCGACGTCGAACAGGGGCACCTTCCCCTCCTGCCTGAGTCGCTCCATCTCCGACTTCAGTGTTCCGTAATAACTTCCCGGGTAGACCTCCTGCCACTCCACAAATTCATTCCGTTGGATCCTGTTCCTGAATTCATCGACAGTGAGAAAATGGTAATCCACGCCGTCAACCTCCTTGTCTCGTGGTGGGCGGCAGCAGGCGGAGACGGAGAATCCGAGTTGCGGGAACCGCTCCATCAGGTGGTGGACGATAGTGGATTTTCCGGCGCCCGAAGGGGCGGAGATGATGATCGCCTTAGGGGTCATAAAATATTTAAAAGTTGTTCCTTGATCTTCTCCAGTTCGTCTTTCATCTGCACCACGATTTGCTGGATGCCAGCGTGAGAGGCTTTGGAACCCAGGGTATTGATCTCACGACCGATCTCCTGGCAAACAAATCCCAGCTTCTTGCCCTGCGACTCACTTCCTTTCAGTGTATCAAGGAAATAATCGCAATGTTTTCTCAACCTCACTTTCTCTTCCGTGAAGTCCATCTTTTCGAGGTAGTAGATCAGTTCCTGCTCAAAACGGTTCGAATCGGCCCGGGCGGCGCCATTGGTTGCCAGAAATTGGTCCAGCGACTTCTGGAGGTTGTTGCGGACCATCTCCTTGCGCTCCCCGTCCAACGGTTCTACCGAATCGAGCAGTGAGAGGATGGTATCAATACGCTTTACCATGTCGTCGTGAAGCACTTTCCCCTCTGTCTCACGAAACTTTTCTACCGCTGCCAGGGCTTTTTCCAACTCTGAGCGTATCATTTCCCACTGCGTGGGATCAATCTCTTCGCGATCCGATTGCAAAACATCAGGCATCCGCATCACCATGGGAAGTAATCCCTCCGGATTCTCTTCCCTGAACTCCCGCTGGAGCTCCTTCAGGGCTTCGAAATACTGATGTGCTAGCGCTTTGTTCAGTTTAAAGCTCGGCGTATCTCCCGTGGATTCAACTGAAATAAAGAGGTCGATCTTGCCACGCTGGAGCGAAGAGAGGATGTTTCTGATATCCAGCTCCTTCTCGCGAAACCAGGAGGGGATCTTCACATTCAGGTCAATCCCTTTGCTGTTCAGCGACTTGATCTCAATGGTAATCTGTTTCCCGGGAAGCTCGGCCACCGCTTTGCCATATCCGGTCATCGATTTGATCATGTCATCCAATTTCGGACAAAGCTACAAAAATTCATTACTTTTTTATACTTTTGGGTAGCCGTTGATTTTGAGAATTTTATCCCTTCAGCTGTGATGAAATACCTGGTTATTGATGATGCTTTAAAGTTGTACAACCTGATGCTCAATGATATAGAGACGGCGTCATCCTATATCTACCTCGAGACCTACAAATTTTCCAACGACCATATGGGAGTCAAGTTCAAGGATGCACTCACCCGGAAAGCCCGGGAGGGGGTTACGGTAAAGGTGCTGATTGACTCCTGGGGGCGGGGTCCGGTATCCGAATCATTTTTTACCGAACTCATCGAACTGGGCGGGGAGGTGAAGTTTTTCGAGAAGATCAAGATAAGCTCCGACCTCTTCACCCGCGGACACCGACGCGATCACCGTAAGATTTTGGTCATCGACGACGCGATCTCCTACATCGGCTCGGCCAACATCACCGGATACAATCTCAACTGGAGGGAGCTGGTGCTTCGGTTCAAAGGGGAGATTACCCCTGTATTCAGGAAAATATTCGAGCAGAATTTTGAAGCATTCAATCCTTACTATATCAAGGATAAACGCAGTTACAGTCAAACGATGAAGTTCGGGGACTACGAGATCGTCCGCGATGTCCCCTCCATCCCGCTACAGCGCCTCAAGAAAAAGTATACCCAGCTCATCCGCAGTGCTAAGAGCAGTGTACTGATCGAAACCCCCTACTTCCTGCCCGGCTTTTTGTTGCGAAAAGCCTTGATGGATGCCGGAAAGCGGGGAGTGAATGTACGGGTGATCATGCCCAGGCATTCCGATGTGCGGATGGTGGACATCCTCCGGAACAAATACTTCGGGATGATGCACAAGAGCAACGTTGAGCTCCTCTTTTATACGCCGCATAACCTACACGCGAAGCTGATGATCATCGATCAGAAGGTTTTTTCCATCTCATCGGCCAACTTCGATTACAGGAGCTTCCGCTATCAGTACGAAATTACCCTGATCGGCTATGAGCCGGAGATACTCAAGCAGCTCGACGCCCATGTGAAAGAGACCCTTCGCCATTCGGAACCATTTGATTACCATCGGTGGATGAACAGACCCAAGATCGAAAAGATTTTTGAATACATCCTGCTGCCGTTCAGACACCTTTTCTAGGGTTTCGGGTTTATAGTTTCGAGTTTCGGGTTTCCTAATTTCCTAATTTCCTACTTTCCTAATTTCGTCTTGCGTCTCACGTCTCACCTCCCTCGTCTTCCCCGTCACCAGGTAGACACCGGCAAAGATGAGCACAGCTGCCACCACTTTTGGAAGCGTAATGCGCTCCATCCCGATCGATACGGAGGATACCGCAGCGAGGATGGGCTGGAGGTAAGTGTAGTAGCTGACGGCTGTGGGGGAGAGGATGTTAAGCGAGTAGTTGATCATCAGGTAGACCAGGAAGGTGGTGAGGACGATGATGTAAAAGAGGGCGCTCCAGGCGTACCAGTCGAAGTTGGCAAATGAGATATCAAGCATCGACCGGGCCGATATCGGGATCACGAAGAGGAAACCGAAGAAGGAGACCCATTTCAGGATGGTTACCGTATGGTATTTCACCAGCAGGGGCTTGAGGAGTACCAGATATAATGAGTAGCACGCCATATTGAGCGTTACCAGGATATTTCCCCAGGCCGTTTGTCCTCCAAACTGCATGTGTCGTCCCCAGAGGATCAGAATCAGGGCGCCCGACATCCCGAGAAGGATGCCGCCGGTTTTACGGATGGTCACCTTCTCGCGGAGGATGATGCTGGCCAGGATGAGCACCATGATGGGGTTGGTGACATGGATGATGGAGGCATCAACTGGGGTGGTGAGATTGAGCCCGGCATAAAACAGGGCAATATTGAGCGTGAATCCCACGAGGCCACAAAGTGCCAGCATCAGCAGGTCGCGGCGCTCCACCTTCTCGCGGACGAAGAGTCGCTGAAATGCCCAGAAGAGGATCACGGCTCCCAGAAGCCGGATGAAGACCATCTGCCAGGGAGTGAGGTAGGCAGGCATCATGCTTTTGGCGATGCTGTAATGGAGTCCGAAGATGACCGCGACCCCAAGCATGGAGAGGTGCGCTTTGACGATCCGCGACATGGGCAGAAATTTGGGATAAAAGTAGGGAAATATTGCCCCCAAACCCCAGATTAACCCCTAAATCCCCTGAAGGGGACTTGCTCCTCCTTTCAGGAGGATATTACTGCGAAGCAGAGTAAGCCCCCTTCAGGGGGTTTGGGGGTATACCTGTCATTTTGACACTACGAGCCTTTTTTTTACGTATCTTGATCCCCGGTATAAAAATTGAACAATCAGGGAAAAAGCAATATATTTATAAAAAATAAGGAGGACCACATAATGGCAATTATCAGAAGGCATCAGAAGAATCCGCTGGCCGATATCGTGTCAAACTTTTTCGATGCCGATTATGCCGATTTCTTTGGCAAACGTGCCTTCGATCCCTCAGCAAATATTATTGAAAAAGCGAACGGTTTTGAGCTGGAGATTGCTGCTCCGGGATTGAAAAAAGAGGATTTCAACATCAACCTCGAGAATTCAGTTCTCACGATCTCTTCAGAGATTGAAGATGAAAAGCGTGAAGAGGGGAAAGTTTACACGCGCAAGGAGTTTTACTACGGTTCGTTCAGCCGCTCTTTCACGCTGCCCAAATCTGTCGATGCCGACAAGATCAAAGCCGAATACATTCAAGGCATCCTGAAGGTAGACCTTCCGAAACGCGAAGAGGCTTCACTGGAAAACAAAAAGGAGATCAAGATCTCCTAAGTTGGTACTACCCGCAGTGTAAAAACATGTTCACCAGCTTGATCACCTCTTTTTCGCTTTCGCGGATGTCGCGGCGAAGGTGCTGGTCGTCGAAGTTCTTTAGCTTGCCAATGATGCCGTCGATGATCTTTTTCGGGAAGACTCCTTTTGCCTGGTAGATGGCGCGTTGTGACTGCAGTGCTTCGGCCGATTCCCAGCAGGAGGTGGGGAGGTGCTCCAGCTCGTCGGCTCTGTTTTTGAACTTGTCGTCGAAAATATTGACGTCGACATAGGTCTTTTCAGCGAATTCCAACGCATTTTTCATCTCCAGCCCATGTCGGGCAGCAACGGCCAGACCGGCGCAGAGGAGATAGACATCGGCCGACCCATCAGGGCAACGGAATTCCACGGTTTGTTTGTCGCTGAAGCTATAATCACTAACAGCTTCCAGGGGGTTGGCATCGTGCAGCATATTCCCCTGTGATCCGGTCCACCCTAATGGAACGCGAACCAGCACTGAGCGGTTTCTGTCGCCCCAGCAGATGTTTGTAGGCGCCTCCTGATGCGGTACCAGCCGAAAATAGGAGGTAGGAATGGTATTCCCAAAAGCGGTGAGGGACCGGGCCATGGTGAGGTATCCCGCGATCGCCTTTCGTGCCGGGTCAGAGAGTTTTCCCTTATCAAGCATTATACTCTTACCATTCTTCAGCAAACGGGTGTGGACGTGCATCCCGCTACCGGCTTTGCCGGTTGTGATCTTGGGAGCAAAGGTGACTGTAACCCCATACTTGTAGGCCAAAGAGCGGAGAATCCATTTCGCGATGAGCAACTTTTCGGCGGCATCTTCCAGCCTCACCGGTGTGAACTCAATCTCATTCTGCTCATAAAGCAATCCCGATTCGGTAAAGGTACCAACTTCCGAGTGCCCGTATTTGATGAAGCCACCACAGTGTGCAATTGCCTGCATGGCTTCTGTGCGGAGCCCTTCCCACTTGCAGAAGGGGGAGGATTCGTGATAGCCCCGCTGGTCGGCTGCTTCATACAGCGGGTCTTTTTCGCTGATGACATAATACTCCAGCTCACCCATCACCTCAAAATCGAAACCGGTTACGGCTTTTAGCGACTGGTGTGCCTTGCGCATGATGTATTCGGGCGAACTCTCAAACGGATTGCCGTCCTTGTCGTAATAGGAACAGAGGATGTCGAGCGTGGGAATCTCCGAGAAGGGGTTGACAAACGCCGTGCGGTAACGCGGAATCACATAGAGATCGGACGATCCGGCTTCCACGTAATGCGGGAAGAGACTCGACCCGTCAACACGTTCACCTGCGCTGAGGATATTCTCCAGGTGCTCGCGGCTCTTGATGATGAAATTGAGCGTCTTCAGCCGGCCATCGGCTCCGGCATACCGGAAGTTTACCATCTGGATTCCATGGGCTTCGATAAAACGAATCAGATCCGCCCGGGTAAAATCGTCGGAAGGTTTGTCGAGGTATCGAATCAGCGGGTTGGGATTCAGGACTACAGCGTCGTTCATAACAGGTGGTTTCTTATCATTTGAGGGGAGTACAAAAGTAAGAATTTTATATTATTTTTGAACCATGGCACCATCGTTGAATGAAGTCATCTTCTTCTCCCTCTTTTTGCTCTTCATATTCCTGATGCTGGCACTCGATTTGGGCGTGTTCAGCAAGAAGGCGCATAAGCCGGGTTTTAGGGAGGCCCTCTTGTGGACAGCTACATGGGTGATGATCTCACTCCTGTTTTATGGATTTCTTTACCATTTCGGGAACATCCTGCACGGATTGGACTCGGCGGATGCCGTAGTAGCAAAGGTCAGCGAATACCGTCATCCCATCAAGCTTTTCGCTGGAATCTCCGATGAGGTGGCCATTGGTTTGTACAACCGCAATCTTGCCCTCGAGTACCTTACCGGCTATCTGATCGAGTATTCCCTTTCTGTGGATAATGTGTTTGTGATCATCCTGATCTTCCTCTCCTTCAATGTGAAGCAGATGTACTACAAGAAGGTCCTCTTCTGGGGAATCCTGGGAGCGGTGGTGATGCGCTTCATCTTCATCTTTGCTGCCAGTGCGTTATTGCACTATTTTGAATGGCTGTTCGTTGTTTTCGGCGCATTGTTGATTATCCTGGGAGCAAAGATGGGCTACGATTTTATCTTTCACCGGCACAAAAAGACCATCGACACCGAGCATCACCCGGTCGTTCGGTTTGCCTCCCGCTGGTTCTCCGTGACACGGGAAGATCACGGCGAGAAATTCTGGGTGAGGCATCAGGGAAAACTGGTACTCACACCCCTTTTTCTGGTTCTGCTTATCATTGAGTTCACCGATGTGTTGTTTGCCGTTGACTCTGTGCCGGCGGTATTCTCAGTGACGAAAGATCCTTATATCGTCTTCTTCTCCAATATTTTTGCTATCCTTGGATTGCGCTCCCTCTTTTTTCTGCTGATGGATGTCATGAATCGCTTCGAAACGCTTAAAGTTGGCCTGGCCGTGCTGCTTGCCTTTGTAGGGGTGAAAATGATCCTGAATCACTTCCAGCTAATGCCTCTTACTACACAACAATCCCTGCTGATTATCCTTGGCATCCTAGCTGCAAGTATCTTATCATCCATTGTGCTTAACCTGTTCCGAAAAAAAACAAGTAAACCAGATTAAATCCAACTCCTTGAAAAAGAAAGAGCAAGAGATACTGGAGAACCAGGAGATTGAGATCAGGCTGCTGATAGAGGCACTCTACCTGAAGTATGGATTTGATTTCCGGAATTACTCGCAGGCCCACCTCAAGCGCCGGATACTGAATCGTTTTAAGATTACAGGGTTGAACACCATTACCGAGATGACCCACAAGGCGATCTATGATAGTGAGTTTACAGATCAGATCCTGATGGATCTCTCCATCACGGTAACCGAGATGTTCAGGGACCCCAGCTTCTACAAGGCGTTACGGCAAAGTGTGCTGCCCGTGCTCAGGACCTATCCTCATGTGAAGATCTGGCATGCCGGGTGCGCCAGCGGCGAGGAGGTATACTCCATGGCGATCATGTTGAAAGAGGAGGGGCTTTTGCATAAGACACAGATTTATGCAACCGATTTCAACCCGACGATCATCCGGTATGCAAAAAGAGCGGAGTATCCCTTCAGCCGTATCAAGGAGTTTACGGTGAGCTACCAGAAAGCTGGCGGCAAACGCTCCTTCTCCGACTACTACACAGCTGATGATGAGACCGCCAAACTCCACGATTCACTACGGAACAAAATCGTTTTTGCCAATCATAACCTGGTAACCGACGGTGTTTTCGCAGAGATGAACCTGGTTGTTTGCCGGAATGTGCTGATTTATTTCGACAGGCAGCTTCAGGACAGAGTGATCGACCTTTTTAAGGAATCACTAGCCGGAGGTGGGTTTCTCTGTCTTGGTTCAAAGGAGAATCTGCAATTTTCATCTCATTATCATTCATTTGAACCGGTTGTTGAACAGGAAAGAATCTATATTAAGAAATATTCTTCGTAATTTTATACGTTGATGGGAACGATAAGATCTTATCAGGCAGTTGTAATCGGATCGTCGGCAGGTGGACTAAATGCCCTGAAGACGATCTTCATGGCGCTTGACAAGCACTTCCCGTTGCCGGTGATTATTGTACAGCATGTGAGTCCTGCTGCCGATAACTACCTGGCTACTTTTCTCAACAGCTTGGAGAAGATCAGGGTGAAAGAAGCTGATGAGAAGGAGATCCCGCAGGCAGGTGTTGCCTACATAGCGCCTCCGAACTACCATCTGCTGATGGAACACAACGGTTCGTTCACGCTTACGGTTGAAGAACGGGTTAACTATGCCAGGCCGTCGATTGATGTGTTGTTTGAAACGGCGGCAGAAACATACGGGGATGGTTTGATCGGAATCATCCTAACGGGGGCAAACAACGATGGAAGTGTCGGGCTTAAAAAGATCAAAGATCTGGGAGGTACTGCTATCGTGCAGGATCCCGACGAAGCGGAGTCGGATACAATGCCCAGGGCGGCGGTGGAAATAGCGAAGCCCCATCATGTGCTTACATTGGAAGAGATTGCAAATTTCTTGAACTCATTGATATGAATGTGAAACCAAAAGTTCTGATTGTAGATGACAGGGTGAAGAACATCATCGTCCTGGAAGAGATGCTTGCCGACCTGGATATCGAGTTGGTTCGCGCCACTTCGGGCCCGGAGGCGATAGAAAAAGCAAATAAAACCGAATTCGCCCTCATGCTGATGGATGTCAGGATGCCAGGAATGGATGGTTTTGAGACAGTGGCGAAGATCCGCAAAGATCCGCAGAACGAACTGATCCCGATCATTTATATCACTGCCTTTTACAACGAGGATTACTACCGTGTAAAAGGGATCAAGACGGGCGCTGTCGATTTCATCACCAAACCCATTATCCCCGACATACTCATCGGAAAGGTATCGGTGTTTATGAAGATCTACAAGCAGCGGAAAAACCTGGAGGAGGAGATTGTCTGGCGTGAGCGCATTGAGAAGGACCTGAAAAAAGCCAAGGATCTGGCCGAGGATGCCACACGGGCCAAGCAGAAGTTCCTCTCCACCATGAGCCACGAGATCCGTACACCACTTAACGCCATCATCAATACAGTAAACCTCCTCCGTGAAGAGGAGCCCCGGGAAGATCAGCAAGAGAATATAGATATCCTGAAGTTCTCGTCCGATAACCTCCTGCAGATTGTCAACGATATCCTCGACTACTCCAAAATTGATGCCGGAAGGATTGAGTTTGAGAAGGTGGAGTTTGAGATGCGCAAGCTGATGACAGGGGTCAAGCACAGCTTTGATTATGAGGTTAACAGGCGAAACCTGGCACTGGAGATTATAGTTGATGAGAGTACCCCGCCTGTCGTGCTGGGCGATTCGAACCGGCTCACCCAAATCCTGATCAACCTGGTAGGCAATGCTGTGAAGTTTACCGAAAAGGGAAACATAACCATTGTGGCAAAACCAATCAAAACTGTGAACGGCCAGATTGATGTCGAATTCTCTATCACCGACACCGGTATTGGCATCCCGGAAGATAAAATGGAGGTCATTTTCGAGAGCTTTACCCAGGCAAGTTCATCTACCACGAGGAAATACGGAGGTACCGGACTTGGTTTGGCCATCACCAAAAAGCTGGTGGAGATGCAGGGAGGCGGGTTGACCGTGAAGAGCAAGGTTGGCAAGGGAAGCACCTTCTCGTTTACCCTCCCATTTCTGGTTAGCGACAAGACCCATGTGGAGGATGATATACACCTGACATCCACCTTTCACAGCCTGAAAGGTTTGAGGGTGCTGGTTGTGGAAGATAACCTTGTGAACCAGAAGATCGTGTCGAAGTACCTGGCGAAATGGGAGGCCGGCACCGAAATTGCCGAGAACGGCAAAGTGGCTGTGGAGATGGTGGCGAAGAACCATTACGACGTAGTGCTGATGGACCTGCACATGCCCGAGATGAGCGGCTACGAGGCTACGCTGAAGATCAGGGCGATGAAAGATGACTATTACAAAGACCTTCCTATTATAGCGCTCACCGCTTCCGTCTTTTTGGAGGACCGCGAGAAGATCTTCCAGTTTGGCATGAGTGGCTTCATCACTAAGCCATTTAATCCAAAGGAGTTGTTTTGGACGATATCGCCGTTTTTGAAGAAGAGGTAACCCCTAAATCCCCTGCTTACCCCTAAATCCCCTAAAGGGGACTTACTCGCTTCGCGATAGTTCCTCCCCTTCAAGAGGAGGTTAAGAGGGGTCATCCCACGTAGTGGGTGTAAGCCCCCTTTAGGGGGTTTGGGGGTTGAAAAGCATGCTTGCTGCCTGATACGGATTTAATGTCCCTTCCCTCACCTTTTTTTCCAGCTCCAGAATTTGTTTCCTGATGGCTTTATCGTTGTAGAATCGTTCTTTCAGTTTCTCTTCAATTGCTTGTTGGAATACCAACCGGTTTTGGTTGGTGCGGTTTTGCTGGAAGTGGCCGTGCTGAATCATGGCCGTGCAGAATTGTTCGACAATCTCCCATACCTGTGGAATTCCGTCGCCAGTGCGTGCCGAGCAGGTATCTACCACAGGCATCCAACCCGTTGGGGCAGGGGGGAAGAGGTGAAGCGCATTGGTATAATCTTTGGCGGCAATCTTTGCCCTTGTGATGTTGTCGCCGTCGGCTTTGTTGATGATAACGGCGTCGGCCATTTCGATGATGCCGCGCTTGATTCCCTGCAGTTCGTCACCTGCGCCGGCCAGCATCAGCAGGAGGAAAAAGTCGGTCATTGACTTTACTACTGTCTCCGATTGCCCTACACCAACTGTCTCCACGAAAATCACATCAAAACCGGCCGCTTCGCAGAGGTAGATTGTTTCCCTTGTTTTTCGTGCTACCCCGCCGAATGACCCGGAGGATGCCGACGGGCGGATGTAGGCATTGGGATCGACAGCCAGGCTCTCCATGCGTGTTTTATCACCGAGGATACTCCCCTTGGAGATGGCGCTGCTGGGATCCACGGCGAGGACCGCCAGCTTGTGCCCGCGTGCCGTAAGGTGCTTGCCGAGGGATTCGATGAAAGTGGACTTGCCTACGCCGGGAACCCCGGTGATACCGATACGGATGCTGTTGCCAGTTGCCAGTTGGCAGTTGGCAGTTGACAGAATAACTTTGTCCTTCGTACTTCCAACTTCCAGTTCTAACTTCTGACTTCTAACTTCTGACTTTGAATGCCGCAGGCATTCTCTAATGATTTCTTGCGCCTGGAGCTGGTGATCAGGGCGGTTGGATTCGACGAGGGTGATGGCTTTGGAGAGGATGGTGCGGTTGCATGAGAGGATGCCTTCTACATATTGTGATGAGGTGATGGGGTGATGGAGTGATGGAGTGATGGGGTGATGAAGAGAGTTTTTAGATTTAAGTTTATTGATAAGTTCTTCGTTGACGTTGGAGGGTTGTTCCACGCCGGGTTGAATGTTTAGGGCTGATTTGCGGAGTTTTTGTTTCAAGTTACAAAGATACCATATCTTTAAAATCTCCGGACATTTTCCTTTTCGGGAGAAAATTTGTATTTTTGCCGCCCTTATCCTCTCCGTAGCTCAGCTGGCAGAGCAATTGACTCTTAATCAATGGGTCGTAGGTTCGAGCCCTACCGGGGAGACTTGATAATCAACCACTTACAAAGACAAAGTAAGTGGTTTTTTATTTCCGGCCAGATTCCGGCCAGGTTTTGTAGAAAAATCACACAATTTCAATAAATGAACCTCACCTGAAATAAGGAAAGGTTACCAGATTGGAAGAACCGGTGCATCTGACCACCTTGAACCGATTTACTGACCAGCTTTGGCCACCGTTCTAATCGGTGGTAATTCACCCGACCTTAGTGCAACCGTTGCTCAAAATGACCACTCCAAACCGATTTGAAGTGACCTTGAAAGGTTTCTTCATTTGAATCAATCAAATTTGAGAATAGTAAACTGTTCCATCATTGAATTTGTAATTTCTGTTGGCGAAAAAGGATCGAAAGTCCCAGCTTCACCAATTTTTGTATATTTTTTGATGACAAAGGGTAATCCATTTGACATAAATAACTCTTGTTCATCACATATCTGGAAATGGAGGTGTGGTTCTGTAGAATTCCCCGAATTGCCCAGCAATCCAA
>CAZXQU010000005.1:0-68173 GCA_964642545.1 uncultured Prolixibacteraceae bacterium
CTGATGAGAACCAGAATCATGACTGCCAGGAAGACCGGTGATAGAACCAGCAGGCCGAAAAAGGAAAAAAGGATGTCGAAAAATCGAATCATAATGGAATTCCGGGTATCAGGGATTTTTACACCTGAAAAGTTTAAGTGCATCAACAATCAAAACCCGGGCGTTTGAACGACTCTGCTTCCGGGAAAAGATGGTTTACTTCCTGTTTAATGATTGCAAGTTTAGCAAGAAAAACCAGAATTGAATCCTCATAGAGAGGAAAATTCTTTAATATTTTCGCAAATGCATTGATCGATCCCTCCAGACTGATCAGGGCAACTTTTGCCGAACCATCCTGGTCATCCTTGAAAGTTTCATGATCATCCTGTTCAAATCGCGCGGAGGCTCTCTTGATTTTTACACCGATCTGCAGGCTGTACCACCGGACTGTTTCATAGGCATTCAGGATCTCTGAATCGCGATCAGAGTTCCGGGTTTCGATAATGTTAAACGAGTCTGCCATGTGATGACGAAAATCATTCAGCCATATGTTGACCTCCAATCCATAAGTGACAGTCTCTTTGATCAAAGCGGCAAATCGCTGATGAATCACAGGAGGGAGATCAGGTTCCAGCTCTTCGATATTGATCCCCATCTCCTCAGCCATCTGATTAATCATCCCGATTGCATCATCGAGATTGTTTGTCATCCTTTCCCAGAAAGCATTACTTTGAAGGTCGAGCTCCACAACGGGTAATGGATTTTCCAGCTCATCAGCATAGACCCGGCACTGGTTCGACTTTGAACACCGTTCGCACCAACGATCACAATAGTTGTAGATCGACGGAATAAAATGTTGATTTTTCATAGTTGAAAAGCATTAATGGGTGAATAATTTGGATTATTTACACCCATTAATCGGGTTTAGGGGTAAAAGGTTATACGTTGGAGCTGTTTTTTTTTCGCTATCTCGCTATCTCGCTACCTCACCACCTCCTCAACCGCCTCTACAACAGCTCGTACAACCGTATCGACATTCTCATCCGTAAGATCGTAATAGACCGGCAAGGTAATCTCTCTTGAATAATTGTCATATGCAACTGGATAATCGCGAATCGCGTATCCCGTATCTCGATAATAGGTCATCATGGGAAGAGGCACAAAGTGAACGTTTACCGCCACCTCCCGCCTAAAGATCCCCTGAATGATCTGATCCCTCTGCTCTTCCGTTATACCTTTGATCCTTAATAGAAATACGTGGTAAGAGGATTTCCTCTCCGGGGTTTCGTACAGGGGTATCTGTGCCCATTTGTAGGGAGCAAATGCTGCGGCGTACCTGTCGAATATCGCTTTCCGGCGAACCAGCATGTCACTGTCGTACCGTTCCAGTTCTGCCATTCCCATGGCAGCCTGAATATCGGTCATGTTGTATTTGTATCCGGGTTCCACAATATCGTACCGCCAATTTCCGATTTGCGTTTTTGCCAGGGCATCTTTGGTTTGTCCGTGGAGGGATTTGATGTTGAGTTCTTTGTAAACTGCTTCGTTATCAAAAGGCTGCGGAAGGTTCAGGCAAACTGCACCTCCTTCGGCTGTAGTAAGGTTCTTGACGGCATGAAAGGAGTAAACAGTGACATCTGTCAGGCTGCCAGTGCGTTTTCCGATATACCAGCCTCCAATCGAATGGGCGGCATCGGAGAGTACAAGGATCCGGCCTAACATCTCTTGTTCCCTGGACGTGGGACGGAACTGTTTACGGATATCCAAACGTTGAACAAGTGCATTGATGGCATCGTAATCGCAAGGGAATCCTGCGATATCAACAGGCATGATCACTTTTGTGCGAGGGGTTATCGCCTTTTTAATGGCACCCACCGAAATATTAAAGTCCTCGCCAACATCAACAAAAACCACTTTCGCTCCGCAATGGACAACAACATTGGCGGTAGCACAGTAGGTATATGCCGGAACGATCACTTCGTCACCATTCCCAACCCCAAACCACCGCAGCATCAACTCCAGTCCAGATGAACCGGAATTGACACAGAAAGTCACCTTCTGTCCGCCAAACGCTGTGAGATTTTTTTCGAACTGTTTGGTTCTTGGCCCGGTAGTAATCCACCCTGAATAGAGCGCCTCAACGACAGCGTCGGTGATCTTTTTGTCCATACGGGGTGGGGAAAACGGGATCAAAGTAATTAAGAATTATGAGTTACGATTTACGAATTATCAGTTTAATCAGTGTGATTGAAGCCAACGGAGAATATTTTGCTCTACACGTTTGATCACATCAGAAGTGTCGGATTTTAAGAAACTCTCACCGGTGATCTTTTCATAGAGTTCAATATACCTTTCCGAAATCTGGTTCACAATGTCATCGGTCATTTCGGGGACCTGCTGTCCGGCGTTTCCCATGAAATTATTCGCCATCAGCCATTCCCTCACAAACTCCTTTGAAAGCTGTTTCTGTTGCTCTCCATTCGCCTGGCGCTCTTCGTATCCGCCGAGGTAGAAATAACGTGAAGAATCCGGGGTGTGGATCTCATCGATCAGATAAATCGTTCCATCGTCGCCTTTACCAAACTCATATTTTGTATCAACAAGGATCAGCCCTTTCTCTCTTGCCATTTCGGTGCCACGCTGGAACAGTTCCCTGGTGTATTTCTCAAGAAGTGCATAATCTTCAGCAGAGACAAGACCATGGCTGATGATCTCCTCTTTTGAGATATCTTCATCATGTCCTTCTGTGGCTTTGGTGGTGGGCGTGACGATAGGTTCGGGAAACCGCTCGTGCTCTTTCATCCCGTCGGGTATTGGCACTCCGCAAATCTCACGTGAACCATTTTTATAGGATCTCCATGAACTGCCAGTCAGGTAGCCCCGGATGATCATCTCTACCGGAAAGGGTTTACAGTATTTGCCAATCGTGACGCTTGGGTCGGGACTGTCAATCTTCCAATTGGGACAGATATCTTCCGTCGCATCCAGGAATTTAATGGCAATCTGGTTCAAAACCTGACCCTTGTATGGAATGCCTCTCGGAAGTACTACGTCAAATGCGCTGATGCGGTCGGATGTGACCATCACCAAATAGGTGTCATCAATGTTGTATACATCTCTTACTTTCCCTTTGTAGAGGCTTTTTTGGCCGGGAAAACTGAACTCGGTTTTTCGGATTACGTTCTCCATATTCACGTGTTGTTTTGTGGTTGACAAAGTTAGGCAAATTAAAAAATTGAAGGTTATTTCGAATAAGCTTTTATGATCCGGCCCACCAGCTTATGCCGGATGATATCCTTTTCATCCAGGTAAACAAATGAGATTCCCGGCACCTCATTCAGGATCGATTGGGCTTGGATCAGCCCCGACTCCTGTTTCGGTGGCAAGTCGATCTGAGTAATATCTCCTGTAACAATGAATTTAGCAGAGGCTCCCATTCGTGTCAGGAACATTTTTAACTGTCCTGGTGTTGTATTCTGGGCTTCGTCCAGGATCGCAAAGGCATTGTTGAGTGTTCGTCCACGCATGAAAGCCAGCGGGGCCACCTCGATGGTGCCATCTTCGAGGAACGCAAGCAGCTTTTGTGTTGGCAGCATGTCGCGAAGGGCATCATAGAGTGGTTGGAGGTAAGGATCAAGTTTCTCTTTGAGGTCGCCCGGAAGGAAACCAAGGTTCTCACCAGCTTCCACTGCTGGCCGTGTAAGGATGATCCGTTGGACCTCTTTGTTTTTTAAGGCCCTCACTGCCAAGGCAATTGCTGTGTAGGTTTTCCCGGTACCAGCTGGTCCGATAGCGAGCATCAGGTCATCCTTGTCAATGGCCTCAACCATCTTCTGTTGGTTAGGGGTGCGTGCCCGGATGAGCATGCCGTTCCGGCCATGAACCAGCACGCCAGCATGATGCCCCTCTGGCTTCAGTGGGATTGATCCGTTTTCAGCAGCCAGGAGATACGTGATATCTCCCTTCGTAAGCCTGCCAAAATTCTCATAGTGGAGCAGGAGTGTGGTGAACTTCTCTTCAAACTCAAGCAACAGTGACTCTTCACCCATTGCCTTAATCACATTGTCGCGTGCAACGATTTTCAGTTTTGGGAAGAAATTCCTTACTTCATAAAGGTTTTGATCATTGACGCCAAAGATCTCCAATGGGTCAACTGATTCAATCCGGATTATTTTTTCGCTCATCAAAAAATATATACCTTTGATTCGCAAAAGTACAAATAAATCAATGCCTGTCATCACACTGACCAGCGACTGGGGAAAGAAGGATCATTACCGCGGAGCCGTTAAAGGCGCTATTCTGCGCCAACTGCCAAAAGCTGTCATTGTTGATATCTCACATGAGATCCCTCCGTTTGACCTGAACCAGGCAGCTTTTATTATCCGAAATTTCTATGCCAACTTCCCGGAAGGCACTGTTCATCTTATCGGAATCAACACCGAAGCCTCTATCGAGAGTCCCCATACCTTAGTGTTCCACAAGGGACATTATTTTATCGGGGCCGACAATGGGATCTTCTCCCTTATTTTTGACGAGATACCTGAGCATATTATCGAACTCGACATCATCCAGGATTCCGACTATTTCACTTTTTCTACTCGTGATGTCTTTGTAAAAGCTGCCTGTCATATCGCAGCAGGCAAACCCAAGGAGGAACTCGGGCACAAGAAAGAGAAGGTGCTGGTTAAAATGGCATTCCAACCGGTGATTAGCGCCGACCAGATCAAAGGAAAAGTGATCTACGTGGATCGTTATGGCAATTCGTTTGCTAATATTACAGAGGAACTCTTCAATTCAATGGTTAAAAACCGGAAGTTTGTCATCACCTTTCGATCTCCCAATTACCGGATTACCCGCATCAGCAAATCATACCTGGATGTCCATGAAGGAGAGATGCTAGCTCTCTTCAGCACCAGCGGCTATCTTGAGATTGCCATCAATCGCGGCGATGCCAGCAGCCTGCTGGGCTTAAAGCTGGATACTTCTGTCCTAATAGAAACTGGGTAGTTGTTGGTTGTCGCGTATCCTTGATCCCTCATCTCAATTTATATTTTAACTTTGCATTCCAAACCAGGCCTGCTCCATGTACACCCTTTTTAAGAAGGAATTGAACGGATTTCTGAACTCCCTGATAGGGTATATAGTAATCGTTGTATTCTTATTGGTTATCGGACTCTTTCTCTGGGTTTTTCCATTGCAGTTCAATATTTTCGACTTTGGATATGCCAATGTCGATGGCCTCTTTCTGCTTGGTCCGTTCGTTTTTCTGTTTCTGATTCCGGCAATCACGATGCGCTCTTTTGCCGATGAGAAAAGGAGTGGGACACTCGAACTACTGATGACCCAACCACTGACTGACCTGCAAGTAATCCTGGCTAAATTCTTTGCCGGTATGGCACTTGTGATCTTTTCCCTGATCCCTACGCTGGTCTATGTCTATACGGTTTACCAACTGGGATTGCCATCTGGAAATCTCGACATGGGTAGCATTTGGGGATCTTACATTGGATTGATCATGCTGGCCGGTGCTTTCGTTTCGATTGGAATCTTTTCATCCTCCCTAACAGATAACCAAATTGTCTCCTTTATCCTTGCTGTGTTCCTGAGTTTCTTCATGTACATCGGATTTGAGTTTATCTATACCTTCATCATCTCCGGAAAAACGGGACTTCTGGTCCAGTCCATCGGATTGAGCGACCATTATTCCTCCATGAGTCGTGGGGTAATCGATACGCGCGACCTGATCTACTTCCTCAGCGTGATGGCGTTTTTTATACTATTGACAAAGGTGAAGCTAGAGAGTAGGAAATGGTGAAATAGTGAAAATGGTGAAATAGCGAAATGCGAAAAGCGAAAAACAAAAAGTGGGACATTAAGCGGAATAATATTCTTCAGGTAACCCTGGGGATTGTGATTATTTTGCTTGTGAACATTATCGCTTCCTTTGTTTTTACTCGAGTTGACCTGACAGCCGAAAAACGTTACTCATTATCACCTGCTGTAAAAAGCATGCTAAAGGGGCTTGATGACGATGTTTTCTTCAGGGTTTACCTCGATGGAGAGTTGCCTTCCGGATTTCGCCGGCTTGCCAACGAAACCCGGGATATGCTCAACGAGTTCAGGGCCTACAGTGACCATATTCACTTCGAGTTCATCAATCCATCAGCGAGTCCGAATTCACGTGAGAGGAATGATACTTACAGACTTCTTGCAGAACAGGGGCTACAACCAACGGATCTTCGTGTAACCAACAAAGGAGAATCATCCCAACTGATCATTTTTCCCGGCACTATCGTGGTTTACCGGGGTCGGGAATTACCGGTACAGTTATTAATGACACAGCTGGGTCAGGATCCGCAAAAGGTGCTGAATAACTCCATCCAGGCACTCGAGTATAACCTGGGTAATGCGATTGACAAGCTCATCAATGCCACGAAACCCAGAGTTGCAATTCTGGAGGGGCAGGGAGAGTTATCGAGGGAGGAGACCCTGGATATGGAAGATGCACTCTCCGAATACTACAATATTGAGAGAATTGTAATCAACAACAAGATCAACAGCCTGACTGTCAGGCTTAAGACTGATTCTTCCGGGTCGCCGTTGGTAAACAAATTCAAAGCACTGATTATTGCGGGTCCCGAACGGCGTTTTGATGATCGGGATAAGTTCCTTATCGACCAGTTTATCATGCGTGGAGGAAGAGTATTGTGGATGATAGACCCTGTGTTTGCAAAAATGGACAGTTTGCAACAGTTTCCTTCTACCATGGGGATATCAAATGATATCAATATCGATGATATGCTTTTTAGCTATGGCGTGAGACTAAACAAGAACCTTGTCATGGATATGAGCGCGCTGCCGATCCCGGTGAAAACCGGACAAGTTGGAGATCAGCCACAATTCGACTTCTTCCCATGGTACTATTTCCCTTTGATCACACCCGCCAGCAATCATCCCGTTGTAAATGGTCTGAATGTTGTAAAAACGGAGTTTATCAGCAGTATCGACACCGTTGAAGCGCCCGGAGTGAAAAAAACGGTTTTACTTACCTCTTCCCCTTACTCACGGATTGTCAATGCGCCGGTGTTGATTGATCTTGAGATCCTTCGCGATGAACCTGATCCGCGAATGTATAATAGCGGGGCACAGCCGGTTGCAGTTCTTCTTGAAGGGGAGTTCACATCGGCATACCTGTTCAGGCTTCCTCCCGAAATAGAGTTGAATAAAGATATCGACTTCCGGAAGAAGAGCAAACCTACACGTATGGTTGTAATTGCCGATGGCGATATCGCAAAGAACCAATATCATGTCACCCAGAAGTACCCGTTGCCTCTGGGATATGACCAATTTACCGGCCAGACTTTTGGGAATAAAGAGCTTCTGATAAACATTATGAACTACCTGTGTGATGATTCGGGTCTGATCTCCATCCGATCGAGGGAGCTGAAGTTAAGGTTGCTGGATATGACAAAACTGGCATCTCAACGACCTTTATGGCAAGCTATTAATGTAATTCTCCCAATCATTCTGATCCTTGGATTTGGCTTGATTAAGTCCCAGTTGCGGAGAAGAAAATATACCAGAAAATGAAAAAAAACAGAATCGTTTTACTTGTTGTTCTGATCCTGGCTATTGTAGCCATTGTTTTATTCTTTTCACGGTCGGATAAGACGTTTCAAAGTTCGCTGAGTGATTTTGCCATTGCAGATACTGCATCTGTAACCAAGATCTTTATGTCTGATAAAAATAACAACATGGTCACTCTCTCAAGGGAGGCTTACGGAAGCTGGGGGCTCAACGACAAATATATGGCTTCGAAGTTCAATATGGACATGTTACTTCAAACCTTACACAACCTGGCTGTAAAAGAACCGGTAGCCCTGGCAGCACACGACAATGTGATCCGGGAACTTGCTGTCAATTCCGTGAAAGTTGAAATCTATCAGGAGGTATACCGTGTTGACTTGTTCAATACCATCAAGTGGTTTCCCCATGAGAAACTTACAAAGGTTTTCTATGTTGGCGGTGCAACCCAGAGCAATCGCGGAACTTATATGCTGATGGAAGACTCCTCTACGCCATTTGTAATCTTTATACCTGGCTTCAGGGGGTTTGTTTCACCAAGGTTTACTCCAATGACCAATGCCTGGCGCGATTATACTATCTTCAAAAAGGAGTTGCCTCAGATCTCTTCTGTTAAAGTCGAAATTCCCGTTAAGGATAATGAATCGTATGTAATTACGAACAACCAAAATAGCTCCGTTTCCCTATACTCTTTCCCTGAGATGGAAATTATCCCTGGTTTCGACACTCTGGCGGTATTGAATTTTCTTACCGGATTCAGAAATCTCAATTTTGAAGGAGTTCTGAGTGATATTGATTCCGGGAAAAGGGATTCAGTGCTTGCCTCTACTCCGTTTACGATTATTACGTTGACAGACACTGTGGGTTTGAGTAAAACCATTAAAACCTTCTTCAAGGAGGGATATGGGGAGGCCGATCTGAATGGAAATGAAATCCCCTATGACCTGGATAGATTTTATGCGCTGGTAAACGATGGCGAAGATTTTGTACTTGTACAATATTTTGCTTTCGACCGCGTGCTGCGTCCAAGATCTTTTTTCCTGAAGGATCCTCCCCCAATCCACTAG
The DNA here is from genome assembly GCA_964642545.1 of uncultured Prolixibacteraceae bacterium. GTDB lineage: Bacteria > Bacteroidota > Bacteroidia > Bacteroidales > FEN-979 > QYOJ01. The sequence goes on from CAZXQU010000005.1 coordinate 8,631, forward strand.
GGATTCTTGTTTAGAAGTTTCAGCAAGTATGATTGATATTATCACACGCAAGAAACCATTTTTAACAAATACATTTAAACTTGTCGCCGGTGCAGGCATTGGACAAGCCATCTCACTTGCAATCGCCCCTCTTCTCACCCGCATATACTCCCCGGCAGAATTTGGCCTCTATACTTTCTTCATCTCTATTGCCGGTGGTTTTGGTCTTGTGGCAACCTTGAGGTATGAGATGGCGATTATTTTGCAGAAACGACCGGATGGGGGAATAAATATGGCTTCCATCTCGCTGACTATCACGTTTCTGATCTCATGCTTACTTATGGCCGGCATTGCACTGCTAGATCTGTTTTTCCCGAAATTTACCGGCGAGGGAGTGTTACGGCAAATGATTTTCCTGCTACCGCTTCTGGTTTTACTGATCGGTGCCGGAAATATCTTTCAACATTGGTTCAATCGGCAAGGCAAGTATTCCATTCTGGCAACAGGTAAAGTAATCAACTCATTGGGTAATAACGGTGGGATGCTTTTACTTGGTATATTAGGAATGGGCGTATGGGGACTTGTCGGGGGATTTATTTTTGGAGCGGGATTGTTTGTCCTCTTCTTTTTCCTAATTTTTATCTATTACGACCGCCATATTCTGAAAGATATCCGCTTATCCTCTTTCCCCATATTACTCAAGAGACACCGAGATCTTCCACTTGCTAACTCTCCCCAGGTTGTGCTGGAGATGCTTCAAAATTATGGGATAATTTACCTGGCCAAGATTTTCTTTGATGCCGCAGTTGTAGGGTGGTATGCCCTTTCCATGCGTATCATGCAGGCACCCTTGTTACTCATTGGTTCATCCATCTCCCAGGTGCTTTATAAAGATGCTGCTGAACAATATAAAGCTACCGGACATATACGCGATATTGTATGGAAGACACTAAAAATAGCGATACTGGTTGGTCTCCCTTTCTTATTGACACTTCTCGTTGCCGGTCCATGGTTATTCGCACTGGTCTTTGGTGAGACCTGGAAAGAGTCGGGAATTTATGTACAAATTCTTGCTCCATGGATGTTCTTTGATTTTATCCGGTATACTATTGCGCAGGTACCACTGATAGTAAATCGTACACGTACGATGTTTTACATTTCTATTGCAGGGAATGTATTGATGTTACTTTCCATGTGTGCAGGAGGATTATACTTTCACAATGTTATGACAGGATTCATCCTGTTGTCTGTCTCGATGAGCGTGTATGCCATTGGAGTTATCGTATGGATCTTTTCAATCATAAAACCAACCCGGTCATGACCGTAACAACCCCTGACAGATCAAAAATTTTAGAAAGAATTCTTACGCTTGATAAAGTCTTTATCGAGTTGGGATGCGGATCAAGCAAAAAAGATTCTGCCGCCATTGGTATCGATATGGTAGATCTTCCTGGCGTGGATATCGTTTGCAACCTGGAAGAGGGGCTACCATTTCTTCCGGATGAATGTGCTGATAGTGTGTTCTCCTCGCACTTTCTTGAACACCTATCAAACCTTGATCTTATGATGTCAGAATCATTCCGGGTTCTTAAAAAAGGGGGAGTGATGAAGGGATGTGTTCCCCATTTTTCCAATCCCTATTTTTACAGCGATTATACACATAAAACCTCATTCGGTCTGTATTCCTTTTGTTATTTTTCCAAGGAATCCCCATTCAAAAGGGGGGTGCCAATGTTCTATAATTCGTTTAATTTTAGGATTAAAAGAGTTAAACTAGTTTTTTATTCTCCGTTCCTGATACGAAATATTTTCAGAAAGATACTAACCTGGGTGTTCAATTCATCCCGTTTTATGCAGGAGTGGTATGAAGAGGGATTCTGCTACATGTTTCCTGCGTATGAATTGGAATTTGAACTTGAGAAACTTTAATCTGAATGGCAAAGCCAAGGACAGAGACTGATCTTAGTATTGTAATTGTAAACTACAATTCCGGCGAGCTCCTGAAGAATTGCCTGGATTCAATCTTCCTTCATATTCAAGGTAGCTATCAGGTAATTATTTATGACAATGCCTCTTCTGATGATTCACTCTCTTTTATACAAACCAATTTTTCGGATTCTTTCCCTCTGACACTGATACGGGGAGATGAAAATCTGGGCTTCTCAAGGGCAAATAATCTGGCTGTACAACACGCCAATGGCAGATTCCTCCACTTCCTTAATCCGGATATGGTTGTCAACAATAACCTCAATCAAGATTACCAGGATATCATCCAAGGCAGTACTGAAGGCATTTGGGTCACGAGCTTGGTTGATCAGGAAGGTAGATTGCTGAAGAACAAGCATATGATTCCTCGGTTGAAGAATTTCCTGAACAGATTGTTTCAGAAGAATCAAGTGGGATACTGGAATATTGGAGCGAGCGTGATCATGAACAGGTCAATATTCGACCGGATAGGGGGATGGAATGAAGATACATTTATGTACGCTGAGGATCTGGAACTTTTTTACCAGGCCCATCTCAACCAGATCCCGGTTGCCTACCTGGATACCAGGATCGTGCATATCGGGAAGGGATCTACACAACACAGATGGAATGAGCGGGAACGAGCTCGTGTGATCGAGGAGTCGTTTTTTAAATTTTTTAAAAGACATGAAGCGGCCTGGGAGTATTATCTGGTACGTCCTATTATGCTGATGTATATCTTGATGAATGAACCGCGCCAATTCGGTATCTACTTCAATGCTTTTTTTCGACGTTGTTTTAAATGCACAGAATGAGAGTTCTACTGCTGTCGGATGTAAATTCAATTCATACCCGTAGGTGGGCTGCATCACTGAAGGAAGCCGGTGTTGATCCTGGAATATTTAGCCTGGCAGAGCCAAAGGAGACCTGGTGTGAAGATTATGGGATTCCACTTTTTTTATCCAGATGGCAACCAAAGAGAAGTTTCTTTAGTAAGGCTTTTTCTAAAATTTTTTACCCCCTTCAGATCTGTTCTCTCAAAAAGGCCATCCAAACCTATCATCCCGATATAATTCATGCACACTATGCATCCAGCTATGGACTTCTCGGGGCCCTCTCAGGATTTCATCCATTCATTTTGTCTGTATGGGGATCTGATATCTTTGAATTCCCGAAAATCTCTTTTTTCCATAGGATGGTTCTTCGATACAACCTTGCCAATGCGGATAAAATTCTTTCCACCAGTCAGGCAATGGCCAGAGAAACAAACAAATATATAAACAAGAATATTGAGATAACCCCTTTTGGAGTAGATCTAACCCATTTTATACCCCAAAAAGTCGATTCGTTATTTAATGAAAAGGATATCGTTATCGGGACGGTAAAAGCACTGGAGCCAATCTATGGAATACGTTGTCTGATGAAAGCTTTTCAGATCGTCAAAGGAAACAATCGTGAATTACCTCTCAAACTCTTAATCGTTGGCAGTGGATCAGAGGAGATGGATCTCAAAAAGTTGGCGAAGGATCTGGCAATTCAGAACGATGTTGTTTTTACTGGCAGGGTCGGGTTTTCAGATGTGCCCCGATACCATAATATGATATCCATTTATGTTGCGTTATCAACATTTGAAAGTTTTGGTGTGTCGATTGTTGAGGCTCAGGCAACGGAGACACCGGTTGTGGTTTCCAATGTGGGCGGATTGCCGGAAGTAGTCGAGGACGGTGTGACAGGTTTTGTTATTGAGCCCAAAAACCCTGTTGCTGCAGCAAAAGCGATCGAATCCCTTGTACACGACAAAGCGTTGCGTGAAAGAATGGGAAAAAACGGGAGACAACGGGTTATTGCGAACTATAACTGGAATGATAGTCTTGCACAGATGATCGCCATATATCGGGAGGTGATGAGATGAGAATCCTCTTTTTAACACAATATTATCCCCCTGAAGTGGGTGCTCCGCAGAATCGCCTTTCAGAGCTCGCCATCCGGTTCCGCATGGAAGGAAACCATGTTGAGGTTTTAACTGCAATGCCCAATTATCCTTTCATGAAGGTGCTTGATGACTATAAAGGCAAATGGTATGTAAGGGAGGAGATGGATGGGGTCATAATCAACAGAGCCTGGATCTTTGTCAGTCAGAGCCAGGCTATACCGGTTCGGTTAATGGTCTATTTTTCTTTTGTATTTTCCTCCCTTTGGGTAGGCCTCTTCAACCTGAAACGGTTTGATCTCATCATTTGTGAGTCACCTCCATTATTTCTGGGCATTGCGGCGTGGATCCTGAAAAAGTTGAAACGGTCCAAATTACTTTTTAATGTCTCGGATCTCTGGCCCGAAAGTGCGGAGAAATTGGGATTGGTTACAAACCGGTTTTTTCTCCGAATATCGAAATACTTAGAAGAGTTTCTTTACAGGCACTCCGACCTGATAAGCGGGCAAACTCAGGGGATCGTCACAAACATATCGGTGAGGATGCCCCGGAAAGAGGTTTTCTGGCTGAAAAACGGAGTGGATCTCAGTTTTTACTCACCTGGGAAAGGAATTCCTGGCTGGAGGAACGAGAATGGGTTCGCTGCGGATGATTTCGTTGCTTTCTATGGAGGCATCCTTGGTCATGCTCAAGGTCTTGAAGTCATTCTTAAGGCTGCCCTGAGCCTGAAGAACATGGAGAAAATAAAGTTTGTCATTGCCGGAGAGGGCCCTTTAAAGAAGGATCTGATGGATCAGGCCGTTAGTATGGATTTGACCAATGTCACTTTTCTGCCTGCTTACCCTAAGCGCAGGATGCCTGATGTAATCTCCGGGATTGATATCTCAATCATCCCACTCCGGAAACTGGATCTTTTCCTTGGAGCAATTCCTTCGAAGATTTTTGAGAGTCTGGCGATGGGAAAACCTATTTTGCTTGGTGTGGAGGGGGAGGCAAAAGAGCTTTTTATCAATCAGGGAAACTGTGGGTTGGATTTTAAACCAGAGGATCCGGCGTCGCTTGCCGAAGGGCTCAGAAGACTCTGTTCCGACAAAGCACTGTACGACAGGTTGTCTAAAAATGCCTATTTTTACGTGTCGGAGAATTTCGATCGTGATACAATCTTCGTTGAGTTTCAGCAATTCATTCAACTTTACCTGAATGCAGGAAAATAGAGGTAACAGATTCAGCTGGTTACAACTTTGGGATTGGATCGCCCTTTTTCACAGGGTTGTTTATATTCTGCTCTTTCTTGCGCTAGGATTTGCAATCCCGGTCAAAAACCGCATGGCCACATGGGTGATTGGCTTCATTGTGATCAACTGGGCCGCCGAGCTGCGTTTCTGGGACAAGTTGAAAAGGGTATTACAGGATTGCCGGCGACAACGACTTCTTCTGTTTACGATTCTGTATTTTATTTACCTGATAGGACTCTTCTATACTAAAAACATGGAGTATGCACGGTTTGACGTTACAGTGAAACTCTCCCTGCTGGTTTTTCCCCTCCTGTTTGCCACTATTGATGGTCGGGTTTTTTCATTTCTCAGGATCAACTACATCTTTCTAACCTATATTGCCGGATGCCTCGCCGCTTCTATTGCATGCCTTGTAAATGCTTATCTGGGGTATCTGAGGACAGGTGATTCCAGCTTGTTTTTCTATATGACCCTATCGTTCCTGCATCACTCCGGCTACCTGGCTATGTTTATTAATTTTGCGATTGTACTGATTGTGTTTTTGACACTCAAAAATCTTCATATTTTCCACTGGTGGCATCTGGTTTTTATCACCCTTCTTGTGGTTTTTTTCAACCTGATGGTCGTGCTTCTCTCGTCAAAAATGGGAATTCTAAGTCTGCTTGTGATTTACCTGATGATGGCATTACTTTTCTTCTTCAAGAAGTCGACCCGCATGAAAGCCATCTTTCCGCTTGCGATGATGGCAATTCTGCTGCTTTTCTTGCTATTCCTTCCTCAAGCGATGGCACGGGTTGAAGGTGGAACAAAAGTTGTGGAGAATATGGATTCGGTAAGAGCCGATTCGGATGAGTCGACCGGTGAACGAATCCTGGTATGGAAGTCGGCCTGGAATATCATGAAGCAGCACCCGCTTTTTGGTGTAGGAACCGGTGATGTGAAGGATGCACTGCTTGATGAGTATTCCAAACGTGGGATCAAATATGCTTATTCCAGGAATCTGGATGCCCATTCCCAGTACCTGCAGACCTATCTCTCTGTGGGTTTAGCCGGGTTTATTGTGCTGGTTGCTATGCTGGCATGGCCTGCTGTCCTGGCATTTTTCAGGAAAGATTACATCTACTTCTTTTTTATCCTTCTTTTCGCCATGAACATTCTAACGGAATCAATGTTCGAGAACCAGGCAGGGGTTGTCTTTTACGCATTTTTCAATGCATTACTTTTCTATTATATGCCATCCGGCAAAAACAGAGGGCTGTCCTGAAATTCAGAACAGCCCAGCTGTCATATTTAAATGAGTATGTGAGAGTTTAAACGAGTCCTTGTGCTAACATGGCATCGGCAACCTTAACGAATCCACCGATATTGGCACCCTTAACATAGTTTATGAATCCGTCGGATTCGGTACCGTATTTCACGCAATTTTTGTGAATAGCGACCATGATACTATGTAGTTTGGCATCAACCTCTTCGCGGCTCCAGTTGAGGCGCATTGAGTTCTGGGTCATTTCCAGTCCGGAAGTAGCTACACCACCCGCATTGGCAGCCTTGCCAGGTCCGTAGAGGATCTTCTTCTCGAGGTAAATCTCAATGGCATCCGGTGTGGAAGGCATGTTGGCGCCTTCGGAAACGCAGAAGCAGCCATTGCTGACAAGCATCTTGGCATCTTCGCCATTGATCTCATTCTGAGTAGCGCTTGGAAGGGCAATATCACATTTCACTTCCCACGGACGTTTTCCAGTGAAGAATTGGGCTTCCGGATATTTGTCGCAATATTCCTTGATCCGGCCACGCTTAACGTTCTTCAGGTTCATGATGAAGGCGAGTTTCTCGGTATCGATACCTTTTGGATCGTGGATGTAACCTTCTGAATCGGAGAGGGTAACCACTTTGCCACCCAATTCAGTGGCTTTTTGAGTGGCATACTGGGCAACGTTACCTGAACCTGAAACAGTACAGATCTTTCCTTTGAAATCGAGGCCGCGGGTCTTCAGCATCTCCTCAGCAAAGTAAACCTGTCCATAACCGGTAGCTTCCGGACGGATCAGACTTCCACCCCAGTCAATACCTTTTCCGGTAAGTACGCCTGTAAATTCATTTTTCAACCTCTTGTACTGGCCAAACATAAATCCAATCTCACGGCCGCCAACGCCGATGTCACCAGCAGGTACATCGGTATTCGGACCAATGTGACGGAAGAGTTCCGACATGAAACTCTGAGTGAACTTCATCACTTCATTGTCAGATTTACCCTTGGGGTCGAAATCACTGCCACCTTTCCCACCGCCCATAGGAAGCGTGGTGAGGCTGTTCTTGAGTACCTGCTCGAAAGCCAGGAATTTCAAGATGCCTAGGTTCACCGTCGGGTGAAAACGCAGACCTCCTTTGTAGGGTCCGATGGCACTGTTCATCTCGATCCGGAAACCACGGTTGATCTGAACATTGCCTTTGTCGTCCAGCCAGGGAACACGGAATATAATGACCCGCTCGGGTTCAGCAATCCGCTCCAGAATTTTGTTGGCTTTGTACTGTGGGTTCTCCTCAATGAAGGGGATCAGGGATTCGGCTACCTCAAGCACCGCCTGATGAAATTCTGTTTCGCCCGGGTTCTTGGCGATGATCTTTGCCATGAACTCATCTAACTGTTGTTGATACGCGTAAGACATAGAGATTTTTTTTTGGTTTATAGCTTCTGTGTGAAATTTTTCACAATTTTAAGGAAAAGATTTCATTCGGAACGAAAATTTCACCTTGTTTTTTAATATTATTTACTTATTTTCAGGAACTTACGAGATATTCGGACGTTGTTTAGGTGTTTTACTGATGCCAACTTCGGTATAATTCGTATTGTGCTCATTGACCGTTTTTTAATTTTTTCAGTTCCGAAAGTTGTGTTAATTTTGGCACGACCATCCCCCATTTTAGCATGCCAGGTAAGGACGAAAGAAAACGTGCAGGAAGAACTCCTGTCAACTCGAACGACGTTGAGAAACTCCTGCTGGATAATCGCGAAAGGCTCAAAGAACTTACAGCGATTAACCATACCACGGCAATACTCAAGGAAAATAAGTCGATCCCTGATACGCTAACCCGAATTTGCCAGATTCTTCCAAAAGCATGGCAGTACCCAAAATATACTGTCATTCGTATCAGGTTTGATGAGATGGAGTTTACAAACAACAACTTCCGGGAAACTGCATGGAAGCAAGAGCAGGTATTTGAGACCATCGACAACCTGGTAGGCTCTCTGGAGGTCTTCTATGTGAAGGAGTTTCCGAAAGCATATGAAGGTCCTTTTCTGAAAGAGGAGCGCAACCTGATCAATACTCTCACCAGTTTAATTGAGGGTTACCTGAACGCCATCAAGGGGAAAGAAGGGAGGTATGTGACCACCGAAAGGCTGAAAGAGTTATCGGCGATAAATCAAACCACCAGTATTCTCAGAACAGGAGCACCGCCCGATGAAGCACTGCATCAGATCTGTATGATTATTTCCAGGGCATGGCAGTATCCCGAATTTGCGGTTTGTAAGATCAAACACGGAAATATTGAAGTCCAAAGCCCCAATTTTCGCGAGACCCAATGGAGGCAACTACAGGTTTTTGAGACGATTGACAACCAGACCGGATCTATTGAGATCTGCTATATAAAAGCATTCCCACAAGCGTTTGAAGGCCCTTTTCTGGAAGAAGAACGCGATCTGATCATCAACCTCTCCAACCTGATTGCAGGATATCTCAACTCTATCAAGGGAAAGGCAATCCTGAAAAAGAGCACACCCCATGCCGAGGAACCGGATAACGCCGATCGGGGAGGTGTTGATGGACATTATAGCCGGCGACTCCTGCAGTCGTTCCTCAACCGAACAAACAACAACCGGGATATCTATCACGACCTGATGCCATTCAAGGTAAGGGAGATTCTGTTGGTTGCCAATCTGTATGATGCCTATAGCATAGAAAAAGAGGGACGGTTCTCGGAACATGTGTTGGGGCAGTTTTACCAGCTAAGCCTTAGCACGATGCCTCGAATCACCGGAGTCTCCTCCATCGAGGAAGTAATGGAACAGCTTCGTTCTAAGCACTACGACCTGGTCATTATCATGATGGGAGTTGACAAGCAGTTTCCTACCGAACTCAGCACTGCCATAAAAAATGAATTCCAATACATCCCTGTATTCATGCTGTTAAACAGCAATACCGACCTGGCTCAGCTTGAAAAGGAACCAGATCGGCTAAACTGGATCGATCGTGTATTTGTGTGGAATGGAGATACCCGGATCTTTTTTGCTATGATCAACTACCTGGAAGACAAGATCAATGTAGAGAATGATACAAGACTGGGTATGGTAAGGGTGATCTTGCTCGTGGAAGACTCACCACAATATTATTCGCTTTATCTCCCGATGCTCTATAACATCGTACTGGAGCAAACCAAACACATCATTGAGGATGTCACAACGGATGAGCTTTACCGAATTCTTCGCCTCAAGGCCCGCCCGAAAATCCTGCTGGCTTCTACCTACGAGGAGGCAATGTATATCTTCAATAAATACAAGGAGTTTATTCTCTGCCTCATCTCAGATGTCAAATTTAAAAAGGATGGTAAGCTCAATGAAAATGCAGGAATCATGCTTGTCAACCAAACCCGGAAAGAGGCCCGTGAGTTGCCAATAGTACTACAGTCCTCTGATGATTCCAATGCAGCAAAAGCCTATCAATTAAAAGCTTCCTTTATCAATAAAAATTCAGAGACCCTGTTGGTTGACTTCAGGAGTTTCATTACCCACTATTTGGGGTTTGGGAACTTCATTTACCGCGATAACGAGGGAAAACAGATCGGACTGGCAAAGTCTCTCAAAGAGTTCGAAGACCGGCTGAAAACAATCCCCGAAGAGTCGCTTTTATACCATGCCCGGAAAGACCACTTCTCCCTGTGGCTGACAGCACGCGGAGAGATCCAGGCTGCTAAGATACTCAACCCGGCCAAAGTTACCGACTTCAAGGATGCTGCAAGCTTGCGTGAATACCTCATCTCGGTCATCTCCCATTTCAGAAATGAACAGAGCCGTGGGAAGGTAATCCCGTTCGAAGAATCATCCATCACCGATGCCACCAACATTGTCAGCTTAACTGAAGGAGCTCTGGGAGGGAAAGGTCGGGGACTGGCGTTTGTCAATACTCTGATATACAACTATGACTTCTCCCGACATGTCCCGAACATCAATATACTGACTCCAACTACCTCCATCATTGGAACGGATGAGTTTGAGTACTTCCTTGACAGGAACCATCTCAGGGAGAGAGCTGTTCAGGAGAGTGACTACCAAATTATCCGTAGTTGGTTTGTGGAGGGGAAACTCTCGGAAACTCTGATCCGTAAACTGAGATTGCTGATCAGGCATCTGAACAAGCCGCTTGCCATCCGCTCCTCCGGACTATTTGAAGACTCCCTGAACCAACCTTTTGCAGGCATTTTTGAAACGTACCTGATCCCCAATGATCATCCAGATTCCAAAGTTAGGCTGGAACAACTGAAGGATGCCATCAAACTCGTTTATGCATCTGTTTACTCTCCCACAGCCAAAGGGTATATTGAGGCCGTCAACTACCGTATCGAACAGGAGAAGATGGCTATTGTGATCCAGGAGGTGGTTGGGAGCCAGCACGAGGATGTTTTCTATCCCCATATCAGCGGAGTTGCACAGTCGTATAATTATTATCCTTATGCCCACATGAAGCCTGAAGAGGGATTTGCCGTGATCGCGTTGGGCTTGGGACGTTTTGTGGTGGAAGGAGAAAAGGCGTTCAGATTTTCACCACATTATCCCGACCTGGAGATCAATTCGGCTGAAGATCAGCTAAAGGGGAGCCAGGTTCACTTCTACGGTGTTGACCTGGCAAAGAGCGATGTGAATCTGCTGGAAGGCGAAGATGCCGGACTCAGAAAAATGTATATCGACGATGCAGAACGACATGGAACTCTAAGACACCTCGCCTCCGTCTTCAGTCCCGAGAACAACAGAATCATCCCGGGGTTAAGTCACTCTGGCCCAAGAGTAATTAATTTCGCTGACATTCTTAAATACAATTATATCCCCCTGGCCAAAACTATTGATGTAGTGCTTGATGTAGTTCAGGAGGCGATGGGATCACCCGTCGAAATTGAGTTTGCCGTTGATCTGAACAAAGACAAAGAGAACAAAGCATCATTTTACCTGCTTCAGATTAAACCTCTGATTGGGAATGCAACTGATTTTGTGATTGACATGAAATCGATATCCAACGAGGAGATCCTGCTTTATTCGGAAAAAGAGATGGGGAACGGACTTGTCAGTGATATCCATGATGTGATATTTGTGGATCCCGATACCTTTGATAAAACCAAAACCATGGAGATGGCAGATGAGATGGGAAAGATCAATTCTGAGATGTTGCAGGAGAAAAGGAAGTACATCCTGATAGGTCCGGGAAGATGGGGGACACGTGACAAATGGATTGGGATTCCAATCTCCTGGCCCCAAATATCCAATGCCAAAGTGATTGTGGAAACCAGTTTGGAAGGATTTCCCCTTGATGCCTCATCAGGTTCGCATTTCTTCCACAATGTGACTTCGATGAACGTGGGTTATTTCTGTGTTCAGCCCGAGCTCTCAAAGAGTTTCATCAGGTATGATGTCCTGAAGAGACAATCAAAAATAGTAAAAACAGAGTTTTTCTCCATCGCCCACTTTAAGAAACCACTGACAATTCGGATGGATGGGAAAAAGCGAATTTCCGTAATTACATTTGAACAATAAAAACAGATTTTTATGCGAGTTGCAAGAATTTACAGAAAAGAGGTCGTCACTGATGCGGATGAGATCGATCTCACCTTACTCGATCCTCTGATCAATAAATACAAAGGCAAAAAGGGGAATGTCATCCCCCTTCTTCAGGGAGCCCAAGAGTTATATGGATTTATCCCCCGTGCAGTGTTTGATTGGATCTCGGCAGGAACCGGGCTTCCCCTTAGCGATATGTTCGGTGTTGCGACTTTCTATGCCCAGTTTCGCCTGAAGCCGGTGGGAAAGCACATCGTGAAGGTATGCCATGGTACTGCCTGTCATGTGCAGAATGCCAAAGAAATTACTGAAGCGATTGAGGAAGCCCTCAAGGTCAAGGATGGGGAGACCACCGAAGACCGCCTCTTCACCCTCGAATCGGTAGCCTGCCTCGGTTGTTGCTCCCTCGCCCCGGTGATGATGATCGGCGACCAGACTTATGGCAAACTGACCGGAAATGAAGCGATCAAAGTGATCAAGAACATCAGACTGGCAGAGAAAAACTAGTTGCTAGTCCACAGTTTGCAGTCTGCAGTTTTTGTAATTCCTGCCAACTGCCAACGAAGGACTTGTTAAATAAAGAAACCAATATTAAAGAAACCAATATTAAAGAAACCTCGTATGAGTACTACCGTAACTGTCGGACTTGGAAGCTGCGGAATTGCTGCCGGCGCTAATAAAACCTATGAAAAGATCAAGGCCCTGAAGGAGAGCGAAAACCTCGACTTTGATCTCAAGAAAACTAGTTGCATCGGGATGTGCTACCGCGAACCTCTGGTAGAGATTGTTGACGATACCGGAACCTATATTTATGGAGATGTAAATGCCGAGCGTGCAATCGAAGTCATTGAGAAACATGTCACCCAGCACGACCCGATTCGGGATTATATCGTATACACCGACCTTTTTGATGCACCCGAGAATAGCTTCATGAACTCACAGGTAAAGATCGTGTTGCGAAACTGTGGCTATATGGACCCTGAGTCGATTGATGAATACGAAGCCCGCGACGGATACAAGGCAATCAAAAAGATCACAGTGGAGAAGATTCCTGCCGATCAGGTCATCGAAACGATACTCAAATCGGGTCTTCGTGGCCGCGGTGGTGGTGGATTCCCTACTGGGCTGAAGTGGAAGTTTGCCAGAGCGAATAAATCCGATGAGAAATATGTGATTTGTAATGCCGACGAGGGCGACCCCGGAGCCTTTATGGATCGCAGCATCCTTGAAGGCGACCCGCACTCGGTTTTGGAAGGGATGATCATCGCAGCTTATAGCATTGGAGCCACAGGCGGGGTCATCTACTGCCGAGCCGAATACCCACTGGCAATCAAACGCCTCAATATCGCACTGGCTCAGGCCCGTAAACGGGGATACCTCGGGAAAGAGATTCTCGGCATCAAGGATTTCAATTTCGATATTTATATCAAGGAGGGAGCCGGAGCATTTGTTTGCGGAGAAGAGACTGCCCTTATCGCCTCCGTTGAAGGAGAACGAGGGATGCCTCGTAAGCGGCCGCCATTTCCTGCCGAATCGGGATTGTGGCGTAAACCTACCAACATCAATAACGTAGAGACCTTAAACAACATCCCCTGGATTGTTTTGAACGGAGCTGAAGCCTTTGCCAAATACGGGACAGAGAAGAGTAAGGGAACAAAAGTATTCGCCCTCGCCGGGAAGGTCAGGAATTCGGGATTGGTAGAGGTGCCAATGGGTATCACCATCAACGAAGTGATCATGAAACTCGGTGGTGGGATCAAGAACGACAAAAAGTTCAAGGCGGTTCAGTTGGGCGGTCCTTCGGGAGGCTGTATCCCACAGTATCTTTCAGAGACTATAGTGGATTACGACTCGGTAAATGCTACCGGGGCGATCATGGGATCAGGCGGGATGGTTGTGATGGACGAAAGTACCTGCATGGTCGATGTGGCTAAATTTTTCCTCGATTTCACCTGTAAAGAGTCTTGTGGAAAGTGTACTTTCTGCCGGGTTGGAACGGTAAGGATGCTGGAAATCCTCGAACGCATCACCAACGGCGAAGGGCGCGAAGGGGATATAGAAAAGCTTGAGGAACTGGCATATGAGATCAAGGATAACTCTCTGTGCGGGCTCGGTCAAACAGCGCCTAATCCTGTACTCACTACCATCAAGTACTTCAGAGATGAATATGAAGCGCACATTGTCCATAAAAAATGCCCCGCGAAAGTGTGCCGTCCATTGCTGACTTACACCGTTGATCAGGAGAAATGTACCGGTTGCATGGTTTGTTTGAAAAACTGTCCGGCCAACGCCATTACAGGAGAGCGCAAGCAACCACACCTCATCAACCAGGATCTCTGCACTCAGTGCGGCGTGTGTTATACAAAATGTAAGTTCGACTCGATTATCCTGACATAACCCCTCCCCAACCCTCCCCTAAAGGGGAGGGAGTAAGTCCCCTTTAGGGGATTTAGGGGCAAAAAGAAACCACAAAACATCAAAAAAATCATTGTAATGTCTGAACAATCACTAAACATCATATTGGACGGAAAAATCGTTAAGGGAACCCCCGGCGAGACCATTCTGCAACTTGCCACACGAAATGGGATCGAGATCCCTACACTTTGCAATGATAACCGCCTCGAACCCTATTCCTCGTGTTTCGTCTGCGTTGTTGCTGTAGAGGGCATGAGGGGTCATCAGCCTTCCTGTTCCACACGGATTACGGAAGGGATGAAGATCACCACCTTCAACGAATCAATCCGAAAATCCCGTAAGATGGCGCTGGAGCTGATGCTGAGCAACCATTATGCCGACTGTATCGGGCCATGCAAGCAGACATGTCCGGCCGGTGTCGATGTACAGGGGTACATCTCACTGATCGAGAAAGGCAACTACTCAGATGCCATTGCCCTTATCAAGGAGACTAATCCCTTACCCGCCATTTGTGGCCGTGTTTGTGTACGCCCGTGTGAAAAAGAGTGCCGCAGAAACCTGCTGGATGAAGGATCGCCCGTTGGTATTGATTACCTGAAACGATTTGCAGCCGACTGGGATTTGGCATCCCCGGATAAATTTGTTCCCGACATCAAGCCCTCTACCGGGAAAAAGGTGGCTGTGATTGGTGCCGGGCCGGGAGGATTGTCCGTTGGCTATTTCATGCAAATACAAGGGCATCAGGTGGATATCTTTGAAGCGGCTCCCCATCCGGGCGGATGGCTTCGTTACGGAATTCCCGAATACAGACTGCCTAACGACATCCTGGATCAGGAGGTGAAAAATATTACCGATCTCGGTGTTCAGATCTTCTATAACAAGAAGCTGGGTGAAAATCTGAGTTACAAGGAGATTGCTGAAAAATACGATGCCACAGTTCTTACTATCGGTTCGCAGATCGGAACCGGGGTTGGATGCGAGGGTGATGATGCCGGGAATGTTTTTTCGGGGATCGACTTCCTGAAGAACATGGAGGTAACCGAACAACATTATGACTTCAGCGGAAAGACTATAGCCGTGGTTGGTGGCGGAAATACAGCTATGGACTGCTGCCGTACCTCCATCAGGTGTCATGCCGATAAAGTTTATGTGATCTACCGTCGAACGGAAAAGGAGATGCCTGCCAACCCGATTGAGATCCATGAATCGAAATTGGAAGGAGTAGAGTACCTGTTCCTGACCCTTCCACAGAAGATCAACAAAAATGCAAAGGGAGAGGTCGAGACAGTTACTTGTATCCGGATGGAATTGGGTGAACCCGATGCTTCTGGCCGTCGTCGGCCGGTTCCCATAGAGGGTTCCGAATTTGATATCAAGGTGGACTACATCCTGGCTGCCATAGGGCAGAAGACCGATGTAAACTGCATCGACGACATCAATACTACTACTTCAACCGGAGAACTGAAGATCAATAAATGGGGCGATATCGATGCCGACCGGAATACACTTCAAACAGGCATTCCATCGGTGTTTGCCGCTGGTGACGGGGTTACCGGACCGGCAACCATCATTGAAGCGATAGCCCAGGCACGCGTAGCGGCACACAGTGCGAACCAATACCTCATGGGAGAGGAGATTACACCGGGTAACAAGCCATTTACAAGCAAGCGCGAGAATTTTAAAAAGCAGGTCAAGGAGGATTTTCTTGGGGCCTTTGACAGCCAGATAAGGGAAGAGATGCCGGTACTGGATGCTGATCAGCGGATGAATTTCGATGAAGTGGAACTCGGTTACGCCGGGGAAGAGGTTGCACTGCATGAAACCCAGCGTTGCCTAGAATGTGGTTGTAATGCCTTTTTCGATTGTGACCTCCAGCAATATTCTACAGATTACAATGCTGATCAAAAGGGATTTGCCGGGGCATATAAGGAGTACCAAGTTGACTTCCGTCATCCCTATATCGAAATCGACAATAACAAATGTATCCTTTGCTCACGCTGTGTCCGCATTTGCCGTGAAGTGGTTGGCGCCAATGCCCTGGGTCTCGTTAACCGGGGATTTGAAACCTACGTCTCACCAAGTATGGGAGATTCTCTCCAGGATACCTACTGCGAATCATGCGGGATGTGTATCTCGACATGTCCAACCGGAGCCATTAGTGAAAATGTGCTCTTCAAACCAGGGCCGGTACGCACCACCGCTGCCGAAACCATTTGCAACTACTGTTCGATTGGTTGTTCATTAAACCTGAATCACCTGAACGGTTTCGTGATGAATGTGACAGGAACCACCGGATTGGTTAATGAAAAAGGAAATATCTGCCGGTTCCCCCGGTTTGGATACTCCTATCTGAACGATAGAAACCGCATCATCTCTCCTATGAAACGGGTCAATAGAAAATTTGAAAAGATCACCTTTGAGGAGGCGTTCAGGATCATGTTTGAGAAAATCAGATCGGTAGATCCGGATGATAATGTTTTTTTTGCGGGAGCACGGCTAACCAATGAAGAACTTTACCTGGTCCAAAAGCTGGCCCGCGCTGGTGCCAAGACCGGAAATATCGGAAGTTTCCATTACCTTAGTAGATGGCAGGCTTACCGAATGGATGAATCGATGAACACCTCATTTGGTGAGATTGATCAGGCCTCCAAAATTTTCTTGGTTGGTTCAGAAATAAACAGAGATAATGCTGTTGCAGGATTCATGGTCAGCAATGCCCGTGCAATGAAACATATTCCTGTAGTACTTGTTACAACCCGGGAAGAGAATGCCATGGCCCATAAAGTAGACAAGATTATCGAGGTAAAATCATACTACTACTTCACTAAAGCCGTAAATCATTTTCTCTTGACAAACAAGATGGAAAATACACTGTTCCTGCGTGATAGGGTGGATGGCTTGAGTGAATACAAAGAGCAGATGGCAACCGAGGATTATCCTGCACTGTTAGCTAATGCCGGAATAACGGCTGAGGTGGTAAAAAACTTTGCTGAAGAGTACAACAATGAGTTGAACGGGATTATCCTCTATTCTGAAAAGGAGGTTTCCGGCAATGGCGCCATCGCCCTGATGAATTTGGCTATGATCACCGGGAAACTTGGAAAAACCGCCAACGGGTTGATTGTCCTGAAAGAGAAGAATAACGCACAGGGGCTGTTCGACATGGGTATCAACCGGAAGTATGGCGTAGGGGGCAGGAGCCTGACTGATACAGCCTACCTGAAACACCTCATGGAAGCCTGGAAGGTTGATTCAATACCGGGTCCTGATCTTGTATGCCTCAAAACGAACCTCACGCTAGGGAAGATCAAAAACATCTTTATCTTTGGGGAAGATCCCGTGGGATGCGACATTACCGGATCCTATTCCACATTGATTGAACAAATCCCGTTCAAAGTAGTTCAGGATTATTTCATGACGGATACGGCGAAGATGGCCGACCTGATTCTGCCAGCTTCATTCCCAACGGAAATTGGGGGCACCTTCTCCAATACACAGAAGGTAATCCTGGAGTTTGACAAGGTTTTGCCTTCCCGTTTGGCGATGGATTCCATTCAGCAGCTCATCAAGACCCTGAAACGTTTCGGGTTGAATGGAGTGGAGAGCAGGGAGGATGTTTTCTCTGAGATCATCCAGCTGCTGCCGCAAACGGAGGAGGAGATGCCGGTTGAGAAACTCTCGCTGACGTACAGCGTTGACGATAATCCCAACCGTGCCTTTAACTTCGGATGCGACTACCTTGTGAAGCGATTTGAAGAGGAGTTTGAAAACCGAATGAAAAATGGAAATTAGGAAATTAGGAAACTAGGAAATTAGGAAAATAGGTTATTTAAGTTTTACATGAAACCTGAAACCCTGAAACCTGAAACAAACCAAATATGATCGAATTTAACAACATCAGCGATGTTCTCGATTTTGCGATCGGGGAGGAACAGGCAGCTGTAGAGTTTTACCTGAAACTGGCAGAATTGTCGAAAAATGAACAGGTTCAAAAAATCTTCTATGATTTTGCCGAAGAGGAGATGAAGCACAAGGCGAAATTAATAGAGGTGAAGATCAATGGTGCAACGGTGTTTGGGAACATTCCCATTGTTGACATGAAATTAGCGGATTACCTGGTAGATGTAAAAGCAACACCAGATATGTCATACGAGAAAGCCCTGATACTGGCAATGAAAAAGGAGAAGGCTGCTTTCAAGCTCTATACTGCATTGGCCGACCGTGCCAAACAACCGGAGATGCAGGAGATGTTCCGTCATCTGGCGATGGAAGAGTCAAAACACAAGATGCAGTTTGAAATTGAGTACGACGACTATATCCTGAGGGAAAATTAAGAGATATACTCCATGATCCCGAAGTAGATATGCCACGCCAGCTCCTTCTGAAACTCAGGATCTTTGTCTTTGTCCCCATCTGAGAAATCATATCGCAGCTTAAGGCTTAGGTTGTTATAAAGGAGCTCTACTTTAATTGCAATCATCTCTGCAAGTCGGTCTGACTTGGTTGTTCCCTTTGTTATGTATATCTCGAACCCTCTGGCCTGGCTGTTAAATGCATTTGAGTGGATGGAGATAAAATCTTCATTATCTTTGAATCCGCAGGAGAGAAAATTAGATCGTAATCAAGATGACAGAGAAGGCCAAAACAAGATCAATACTGGATCATAAAAAGTACTATTTCGCTGATACACAGTTCAACCTGATGATGGAGAAGCGAATTTACCAGATTCTGCTGATCTCAAGTACGTACGATGCCTTTATGCTGGAAGAGGATGGCCGTATTGATGAACAGATCTTCATGGAGTATGTCTCCCTGAACCTACGGTACCCCCCACAGTTTATCAAGGTAACATCTGAAGAGGAGGCCTTTGCCGTATTGGAAGACAAACATGTGGAGCTGATTATTTCGATGCTAAGCATTGAGAAATCAGATACATTCGACCTCGCTCTTCGGATTAAAGAGAAGTACGCAAAGATCCCGATCGTTGCTCTAACGCCTTTTTCCCGAGAATCTAGCCTGAAATTAACCCAGAAAGACCTGAGTGCTATTGATTATGTCTTCTCCTGGTTGGGGAATGCTGATATCATGTTGGCGATCATCAAGTTGATTGAGGATAAAATGAATATTGATCAGGATGTCAGGCAGGGAGTGCAGGCAATCTTGCTGGTTGAGGACTCCATCCGGTTCTATTCAAGTTACCTTCCTAACATCTATAAAATCATCTTCAAACAATCCAAGGCATTTATGGCAGAAGGGTTGAATGAACACCAGAAGATGCTCAGAATGAGGGGTCGGGCTAAAATATTGTTGGCAACGAATTATGAGGAGGCAGTGGAGTTATGGGAAAAGTACCACCATAATTTGCTTGGAATTATTACCGATATCAGTTTTAAACGCCAGGGAGAAACGGATAAAACAGCTGGGATCAAGTTTGTAAAGAAGATTCGATCAGAAGATGAGTTTATGCCGGTCCTGTTTCAGTCTTCCGATGCAGAATACAAGGAAGTAGCACACCAGATGAGAGTGGGTTTTGTTAATAAAGTTTCCAAAACCCTTTCAATGGAGTTGCGAAATTATATTAACGAGCACTTCTCCTTTGGTGATTTTGTTTTCATTGACCCCAAAAATGGCCGGGAGATAAGCCGCGTGGCTGATTTGCGAACGATGCAGGAACGTATCTTTGAAATCCCCGACGACTCGCTACTCTATCTCATGCAGCGAAATAGGTTTTCTAAATGGCTAAACGCTAGGGCATTATTTCCGATAGCGGAATTGTTCGCCGAAGGATCTGTTTCCCACTTTCAAGATATGGATGAAGCCAAACGCTACATCTACGACTCAATTAAAGCTTTCAGGATCAATAAGGCGAGAGGAGTCATTGCTGATTTCGATCGGGAACGATACGATGAATTCCTCCATTTCGGCCGGATTGGAGAGGGGTCAATTGGTGGGAAAGCAAGAGGTTTGGCTTTTCTCGACTCGTTGATTAAACGTAACAGGTTAGCCGATAAATACAATGGGGTGACCATTTCGATTCCGCGTACGGTAGTGATTGGAACTGATATCTTTGATGAATTCATGGAGGAGAACAATTTATATGAGATTGCTTTGTCGAATCGCAGTGACAGAGAAATTCTGGATCATTTTGTTGCCGCCCGGTTGCCATTCAGGATCCACGAAGATCTCTATACCTTTATCACCTGCATCCGTAACCCTGTGGCAATCAGGTCCTCTTCTTTACTTGAAGATTCCCACTACCAGCCATTTGCCGGGATCTATTCGACATATATGATTCCGAATATCCGGTTCAACGACCGGTTAATGATTGAGAAGCTGAGTGAAGCAGTCAAAAGCGTTTATGCATCTACCTTCTTCCATGACAGCAAAGCATACATGGCCGCAACGTTGAATATGATTGATGAGGAGAAGATGGCGATTGTTCTTCAGGAGGTTACCGGCAAGCAGTATGGTAACCGTTTTTATCCTACGATTTCAGGTGTCGCCCGATCGATCAACTTTTATCCTATCGCACCTGAGGAGCCGGGAGATGGCATTGCAAATATTGCTTTTGGACTTGGAAAGTATATTGTCGATGGCGGAAACGGTATCAGATTCTCTCCGCGTTACCCGAAAAAAATATTACAACTCTCCACTCCTGAGTTGGCACTTACTGAAACCCAGAAAACCTTTTATGCATTGGATTTGAATCCTGACAGTTTCCATGCTGATTGTGATGAGACGATCAATTTACTTAAACTTAAAGTCAAAGATGCCGAGAGCGATCCTGTGTTGAAACTGGTGGCATCAACCTACGATTACAACGCACACTCACTTCGGGATGGCATGCTGGCATCCGGGAAACGGTTGATTACCTTCTCAAATATTCTGACACACGACACATTCCCTCTGGCAAAGATTCTACAAGAGATTTTAGAGATTGGACAAAAGGAGATGAGTAAACCGGTGGAGATTGAGTTTGCAGTGAATCTAGATGTTCCAAAAGGGGAACCACGACTGTTTAGCATCCTTCAGATCCGTCCGATTGCCGGGCGTGATGAAACCCTTCACCTCGATCCCAAAACGATAGAGCAGGATGAGACTATCCTAATCTCAAATGCAGCATTGGGCAATGGGATTATCAATGATATCTCAGACATTGTTTACATCAAGCCTGAAGTTTTTGATGCTTCAAAAAGTATGCAGTTCGCGGCTCAGTTGGAGAAAATCAATGATCGTTTTCTGGAGGATAAAAAAAACTACATTCTGATTGGCCCTGGCCGTTGGGGTTCCAGTGATCCCTGGCTTGGCATTCCCATCCGATGGCCACAGATCTCTGCTGCCCGACTCATTGTGGAGTCAAGCCTGGAAAACTACCGGATCGATCCCAGTCAGGGAACACACTTCTTCCAGAATCTAACCTCTTTCCGGGTCGGATATTTCACAATCAACTCATTTATTGGAGAGGGTTCATACAATATCGGTTTCCTGAACAGCCAGCCCGCATTATGGGAGAATGAGTTCATCAGGCACGTTCGGTTTGAGACAAATTGCAAAATTGCCCTGGATGGAAAAAAGAGCTTTGGGGTGGTATTCAAGCCAATCCTATGAATGTTTAAAAAAAATTAAATCCAACGTATAACCTTTTGCCCCTTAACCGGATTAATGGCTAAAAAAAGCCATGAAAACAACAATTCTGGAGCCGGGTAAATTTTATCACATTTATAATCGGGCCAAAAACGGGAACCCATTATTCCCCGAAGACGAAGACATCCAGTTCTTCCTGAAACTCTACAAAACACACATCGTCCCTGTTGCGGAGACTTGGGCATACTGTATCCTCGACGACCATGTCCATTTTCTGGTTAGATTAAAAGAGGATCTGAATGGCAATGCATACAAACCATTTGCGTTGCTCTTCAACTCCTACGCTAAGGGCTATCACAAGAAAAACGGAAGTGAGGGAAAACTTTTCAAATTCAAACTCAAGCGTGTTGAGATCCACAGAGAAACGGTCTTACGGGATGTGATCCGTTACATCAACCAAAATGCCCGCAAACATGGGTTGGTTGAGGATTGTTCCCGGTACAGGTACTCCTCCTTTCGCGCTACTGTCACCACCTGGCCTACTTTGATTCCTAAGGAAGAGATTCTCAGGCGATTTGGCAATAGGGAGATGTTATCTCATATCCTGGCCGAACCAGTGAAGGAGAAAGGGTTGAAGATGTACCTGCTTGAAGAATGACGAATTACGAATTACGAATGAGGGATGTGTTGATAGGATTATAGGTTGGTCTCAAGAAAGGAAGCGACAGCTCTGAGGCAGGATCTGCAGGTTTCAGTATAGTCAATATTCTTTGCCATAGGTAGCGAGAATCGATTGGGCGCAGTTGTATCCCTGTTTGAATTGATCCATGGTTTCTTCCGTTCTGTTTTGCATAGTAATTAGTTGTTTATGAGTTTTATAGCGGTTTGATACAGTGAAGTAGTGATGGAAAAAATGTAAAGTCCTGTGGCGAATCCCGAAAGGTCAACCGGGTAAATATTATCTCCCGGAACTCCCGATATTGCCTTGGTAAAAAGATCCTTTCCGGATGCCTGATACAGGCTTAGGGTACCAGTGAAGTCCGTTTCGCTGTGGTATATTACTTCGTAATTCCCATCTCCCAGGTTTCTCACTACCAAGGGCTCCTCCTTGTTTGAGGGTTGTTCCTCCCTCCCCTCAATAAATTCGGCTGTAAACTTACAGGCTGATGCAAAACGGATCCACAACAAGGAGTTTGTCTCATCCGGATAATACTCCAGAATATTTCCGGATGTAGGCACGAACTCACTTGGATAGGATGAATAGAACCCCACCCAACCCGAATCGCTTACATAACCCGAATGAAGCATATCAGATTCGATCTGGTAGCATACATCCATCCGATGGCTGCAAATAATGTAGTTTTGATCAATTGTCCTAAGGGAATCTCCATGTTCCAGGAAAAACAGGGATGGATTGATGAAATCGACCTTAACAAGGTTTAGGGTGCCATTCCCCTGGATTGGCCCCTGAAAACCACTTGCCGTTGCAAGGACTGTTACCATGACGGAGTCCTGCTGAGTAAAAATCAGGTTCTGAAAAGTCCCATCCACAACCTGGATGGCATTGACAGATAATCCTGCATCCAGGGTGGTGACTTCGGGTGGTGTATCGTTAAACGGAAAAAGAACGGAAAGAAACTGAGTGTTCTCGATACTTTCTTTTTGTATAAGCATTTTACTGTAATATCGGTATTGATTGGTACCGGTGGCAAGGCTGTCAATAGCTGCTGAATAATTTGTTGCGCCGCCGGCTGAGATGGTATGCACAAGAAGTTGGGTTGAATCTCTTGACCAGATGCCCTGGTGGTTGGTAAAATCAGGGGTGAAAGCTCCTTCAGGAGTGCCGGAAATCCCCCCTTCAAGCCCGTTTCCCTGAAGCTGGAATGTGTATGTATTTGGGCTAACTGAAGTGATAAAATCGGCTACGATAATATAACGGTCCCTAACAAAGAAGCTCTTCCGGATGATATCAGCACCAAAATAGGCTGTCCGGATCTCTCCGTAATCGAGCTCGGGTGTATCAAAATAGTTCTCAATCCAGCAGGTGTTTGTTGCAATACTCACCGCTTCACCCACCGGAGGCAGTGGCCCGAATCCGTTCACCAGTATCAGTGAGTGGTTGGAGGCGTTGTTCACGGCCGATGATTCCTGGTATCCGGGATATCCGGGATCCACTGCAAGGAGTTCTCCATTGGCCATCAGCGAGAAACTGCTGGCATCCCCCTGGTGATGGGCTTTGGCGCCGGATAATGCGATACCATGTTTCCCGATGAAATGCATAAATAGGGCATCGGGATCATGTGACGACCGAAAAATGAGGCTGCCGGCTTCGGGGAGCGCCCTGAAAAGGGTGTCGGGGAAGAGGCCCTCCTCCACATTCGTGCTGATATATTGCGTACGCCACATCACATCTGTAGGGGGGAAGTGTGGATTGGGAATATTAAACCGGCTGTTGCCTGAAAGAGTGGTGATGCTGGTTCCAAACCCGATCGGACTGTCATGGATTGCGGGAGAGCTTCCGTCGGGCATACGGATCTGGATCATCCATTCGTAGAGGTTAGCGTAATTGGGGTCATACCATGGATTGCGGATATTCCTTGTCACCATATTGAATGTCATGGGATAAGTGGCATCCGGGAGGAAGTTCCAGAAAGCGCGGATAAAGGGAAAAGCATTCTCGAACCCATATTCAAAATAGGCTGGTCCTTCAGCATATCCTGCGATCGTATCAGGTTCGGAAACCCTTGGGTAGACTCCATTTTCCCGCCAGAGAGTGTTATCCAGGTTCCACAATCCGGCATCGATCCAGTTTTGCGGCTGGTAATCGGGATCGCTGCTTTCGTTGTCGTTCAGCACAATTGCTGCCAGGCCAAGTGCCGAAGCGGTCATGATGCTATGGTTGTTGAACTGGAATTCGAAAAACTTGAACTGCCAGATGAGAACCGTATAGGTCGCCATCGCCCGGTTATACAAATGGGCTGAAAACTCAATCAACGAATCCTTTGCCAACTGCAGACTGTCAACTGCCAACTGTTGTCCCATCAGCAGATCGTAGGCGATGAGGTAGTTAATCAACTCCTTCGACCGGTGTTGCCACTCCTGGTAGAAGATCCAGCCCGACTGGAATCCGACAACCGTGTTGATCTCCTCAAGAAGCTGTTTACTTTTCGCTGTTAGTTGTTCACGTTCGGTTGGGGTCAGTGGAATAATGGAGCTGGATGAAGGCTTTCTGTCCATCAGTGCAGCAAATGCTGCCTCTTTGGCGATCGTTGACCGGGTGAACCGTTCACCGTTGGTTGTGTTCCCTGATGGAATGTCGCTGTTCGCATGACTCCATACCAGTTCATAAATGGAATAGATTTTCGGATCTGTCAGAGTGTTTTTGATTACCTCTATCTGAGTGGTATCAAGTAAGGTGCGCGGAAAGGTCAGGTCGGCACCGGGAGGATTCCAGGAGCCCTGCGATAGAGAAGTCAGTGGGGTTGCCAGGACTAAAAATAAGGCAGTATAGGTCACCCATCTCTTTAAATCAGTTGTGGTTGATTGTATTCTTCCGGAGATTGAGAGAAGTTGCATTATTTCTCTGATCGTATCATATTCCTGGGATCCAGTACCCGCTCCAACTCCTCCTTCGACATCAACTTCTTTTTTAGGACGAGATCATACACACTGTCTTCTGTCTCAAGTGCCTCTTTTGCTATCAGCGAACTATTCTCGTAGCCAATATAAGGGTTGAGCGCAGTAACCAGTCCGATGCTGTTTTCGACCATCTTGCGGCAGTGCTCAGCATTTGCTGTGATGCCGTCAATGCACCGGTACCGAAGTGAGTCCATGCCGTTCTTCAGCATCTCGATCGATTCGAGCAGGCTTTGCACGATCACCGGCTCCATCACGTTGAGTTCAAGCTGGCCGGCTTCAGCGGCAAAACTAACTGTTAGGTCGTTCCCAATCACTTTGAAGGCGATCTGGTTCACGACTTCAGGGATAACGGGATTAACTTTGCCGGGCATTATGGTAGAACCCGGCTGCATGGGAGGGAGGTTAATCTCATTCAAGCCGGCACGGGGCCCTGAGGAGAGTAGCCTGAGATCATTACAGATCTTACTAAGTTTGATTGCCAGACGTTTTACAGCGGATGAATAAATTACGTATTGCCCGGTATCCTGGGTCGCTTCAACAAGGTCAACCGCGAGCACGATGTCCAGTCCGGTTATCTTTCGAAGATATTCCACCACTTTCCCGCTGTATTGAGGGTTGGCATTCAGTCCGGTACCAATCGCAGTTCCCCCCATGTTGATCTCCAGAAAGAGGTTTGCATTCTCGTTCAGTCGTTCAATCTCTTCCCCCAGGGTGGTAGCGAACGCCCCAAAGGTTTGTCCCAGTGTCATGGGTACCGCATCCTGCAACTGGGTTCTTCCCATTTTGATAATAAGGGAGAATTCGACCGATTTTTTGCGGAAGGAGTCGATGAGCTGTTTGAGTACATTCACCAGCTTTTCATTACTCCGGAAAAGAGCGAGCTGGATAGCAGTAGGATAGACATCGTTTGTCGATTGCGACAGGTTAACGTGGCTGTTGGGATGACAGTACGTGTATTCGCCTTTTTTATGCCCGAGTAACTCGAGTGCACGATTGGCTATCACCTCGTTGGCATTCATGTTTGTGGAGGTGCCGGCTCCTCCCTGAATCATGTCCACTACAAAGTGGTTCAAGAAACGGCTGTCGATAATCTCAAGGCAGGTGCGAATGATGGCATCTGCCATATCTTTTGGAAGCAGTCCAAGGTCATAATTGGCTTCTGCAGCTGCCATTTTCACAATTGCCAGGGATTTCACCAGTTCGGGGTAAGAATTGAGCCTGACGCCGCTGATATTGAAATTCTCCAGAGCCCGGAGTGTTTGAATGCCATAGTAGTATTCATAAGGAACCTCGCGTTCGCCAAGCAAATCATGTTCAGTGCGGGTTCGGCCCGATTCATACTGGGCCGAATCGTCGGAGCTGAGATGAACAGCATAACGCAATCTCCGGGAAATAACCCTTGAGATGTTCGACATCACCTTGACAGCAATTGCCCCGTGATGAGAAAAAAAGTCAATCCCCAGGCAAAGTGTTGTGCTCTCTTCCAGGGCACGCGCCGATGTTGAGTGCGGGTATGTGTCGAGGAGAGACCCTTCACCCAGAAAGTCATATTCGCGGAAGGAGGTGATGAACTTCTCCTTTCCAGAAGTTGTCGCCTTAAACAATTCGATCTTTCCGCTCACGACAAAAAAGATCTCTTTTCGGGGTTCGTTTCTTTTGAAAAGGAACTCACCGGGTTCAAATGTCTTGAGTGTAACCAAATCGGCTGTGACTGCAATCTCTTCATCCGTGAGATCACGAAAAAGTTCGACTTGGTGCAAAAATTCTTTGATCTTCAGAAAATCCATATGGCAGCTGATTTTACACTACGAAGGTACAAAGTTAAACTGCGTTTTATCCAAAGTTTTAAACATTCCACTTACAAACGTTCCGATTATCGTAGTTTTACAGAAACCAGCAACCAAAAATCAAAAACCATTATGGGCGGCATTTTCGGAACAATTTCCACAACAGATTGTGTAAACGATCTCTATTACGGAACGGATTATAATTCACACCTCGGAACCCGTCGTGGAGGGATGGCAGTTTATTCAGGCAGTGGATTTACCAAAGCAATTCATAACATCGAAAATTCTTATTTCAGGACCAAGTTCGAATCAGACCTTCCAACGTTTATTGGAAAAAGCGGGATCGGGGTGATCAGCGATACCGAATCGCAACCAATCATCATACGGTCACACCTGGGAGAGTTTGCTATCGTTACTGTAAGCAAGATCAAAAACATCGAAGAGCTAACTTCAAGGGCTTTGAAGCGACATCAGCATTTTTCTGAAACCGGAACCATCGGCACCAGTCCCACTGAACTGGTGGCCATTCTGATCAATGAAGAGGAATCTATTGAGAAAGGGATTGAGAATGTTTTCGAAAAGGTTCAGGGATCCTGCACGATGCTCCTCCTCACCAATAAAGGAATCTTTGCAGCGCGTGATAAACTGGGACGAACTCCTATCATCCTGGGAAAGAAAGAGGGGGCCTACGCAATCAGTTCGGAGAGCAGTTCTTTTGATAACATTGGCTTTGAGATCGAAAAGTATATTGGACCCGGAGAGATCCTGTTTATCACAGCTGATGGAGTAGAACAGTGCAGGAAACCAAATGATAAGATGCAGATCTGTGCATTTCTCTGGGTCTACTATGGCTATCCCAGTTCCTGCTACGAAGGGATCAATGTGGAGGCCTGCCGGTACAGATGTGGTGCGGCCCTGGCTAAGCGTGATAAAGAGGTGGTGGATTTTGTGTCGGGCGTTCCTGATTCGGGCATCGCACATGCCATCGGCTATTCGAATGAAAAGCAAATCCCTTATAAGCGGGCCTATGTGAAATATACTCCCACCTGGCCACGTAGCTTCATGCCTCAGAATCAGGAGATGCGGGATCTCGTTGCCCGGATGAAACTGATCCCTGTCAAGGAGCTGATTGAGGGAAACCGGATCGTTTTCTGTGATGACTCAATCGTTCGGGGTACCCAACTTAAAGATACCGTTAAAATACTCTATGACTGTGGTGCAAAGGAGATCCATATCAGGCCTGCGTGCCCAACACTCATCTACCCCTGCGAGTTCCTCAACTTCTCAACCTCCCGCACAACGTTCGACCTCGCCGGACGAAGAGCCATTGACCAATTGGGGGAAGGCGAAGAGCACCTCAACGAGTATGCCACACCTGATACAGACCGCTATTATGCCATGATAGAAAAGATTCGTGAAAGTCTCGGGGTTACAACACTCCAATATCAGCACCTTAATGATCTGATTGATGCAATTGGTTTGCCGAAAGAGCAGGTTTGCACACATTGCTGGGACGGAAGTTCCTATTTTTAAATAGCGAAATGGTGAACCGGAGCGAAGCGGAGTTCGGCATAGCCAAATAGCGAAATAGTTTTTTTCGTGTCTTCGTGTCTTTGTGGTGAAGTCTTTGTTTATGTGCAGGATTCAAATAGTATTCTTCTTTCTTTGTCTTCCGCTTTTGTTATCTGCCCAGGAGAAGGGGGCCATACAGGGCCGGGTGACAGATGCTGCCACTGGAGAACCGATGCCCTATGCACAGGCTGCATCGGAAAGAACCACCCTGGGAACGGTTACCAATGAGGATGGAATTTTCAGATTGAAGTTGCCTGATGCCGGATGCCCGGATGCCAATTATCCGGATAGCCTGATGGTTTCGTTTCTGGGATTTCAGACGGAAAAACTTCAGGTTTCCTCAGTTGATACAGGAACACTGGAGATATTCCTGATCCCTGTTTCTCTCAATCTTCGGGAGGTAGAAATCATTGCCTTGTCGTCCCAGGAAGTGCTTCGTAGAGCACTCGACAGCATCTCTGTCAACTATGGGGTTGATCCCGTCATCCTGACTGCTTTTATCCGGACACAAAAGATGGTCAATAAAAACTGGCCGAATATACGGAAGCCATTGTGGAGAACCTGATAGACGGATACTATTTATACAAAACCGGAGAGGTAGGAGCGAGCGCACGATGCCTGGGGTGTAATTTCGTCAGGGATATTGCTGAGTTTCCCTACGAGACAGTACTTGATGAACGGGATAAGAAGCACTATACGTTAAAAATGGAGGAATTGGTTAACCCCGAAGGAGGCAAGATCTACCGGATCAGGTTTGATCAGAATGAGAAAACGACCAAAACATTATACCAGGGAGAGATCCTGATTGATTCCCGTGATTTTGCCATCCTCCAAATCACCTACAAGCCAAGCTACAAAGCATACGATAGTTACGAAAGGAAAAAATACAACCACGTCTGGTACCTGAACAGCCAACCCGGCTGGATCCAGGAAATGCCTTTTGGGGAAACTACTGTGACTTATTCTAAACGAGGAGATTATTGGTGTTTGAATACCATTCGTCAACAGTATTGGGTCACCTATAACCATCCGCAAAACAGTCAGCGTATCAGCTATGGTTACAAAAACGAAGTTGTCGTCACCAATATCACCCGTGATCCAGTGGTCATCCGGGCTTTTGAAGGCGATAAATCGATGGGGGTCAACCAACGCTGGGATGAAGTTGTCGGCGAAACCGATGAAGCTTTCTGGGAAAATTTCAACTACCTGCCAATTGAGGCGACACTTCAGAAAGAGCTTAACAAGTTGGACAAGTGAAACAGGTTGTTGATGCTGAAGGGGATTCTTTTAATTCGTAATTCGACATTCGTAATTCTAAATATCCCTGTTGTCCTGTATCACCATCTCCATATTGGTGAGTTCCAAAGCGACGAGGTTCCCGAAGCCGGTTCGTCCCTGCATATAAGGGCCATTGTCGATGTCGATGAACTTATAAAAACTATTTTTCACCGACAATGTGATCAGCTCAAGGTTAACGGGCACGTGGCCATGAATGATGCGCCGGTTTCCGATTTTCTCGGGGATGATCTCGTAATCACGGAACCATAGCATTGCCTCTTTATCCTCATAGGGATCCTCCTTTTTGAAGTTCAGTCCGGCATGAACCAGCACGAAATCATCCAGTTCCACATAGTACTGCAGGTTCCGCATCCATTCAATGTAATCGGGAGGGATATCCTTAAGGTGACTCACCTTAAAGCTTTCAAGAGTGGCTTTCCCGCCGATGGAATTCCATGCTTTACGCTTCCGTTTTGCAAAATTGAAGAGCCAGGAGGTGCCCGAACTCACCTCTACATCGTACAGTTCCACCATGAAGTCTTCGTGATTTCCCTTCAGTGGAATAACGGAATATTCATCATTTTGTAACCCCCTGATATAGTCGATCACACCTTTGGAATCGGGCCCCCGGTCGATATAATCCCCCAGCAGGTAGATCTCATCGTACCTGGCCGGCCGGATGATCTCCTCAACCAAACACCTCAGGGTCTTCGCATAACCATGCAAGTCGGGAATTACCCATTGTCGTCTCATTTCTTCTTTGCTTGGTTTGCCACCTCTTCCATCAATTTCTTAATCACCTCCGGATCTCCCAGGAAATAGTCCTTTACCAGATTCATTTCATCATCAAATTCAAACACATAGGGGATGCCGGTGGGAAGATTTAGCCCGGGAATATCTTCGTCGGAGATGTTTTTAAGGTACTTAACAATGCCCCGAAGAGAGTTCCCGTGGGCAGCCACTACAACCTGCTTATGTTCTTTCAAACTCTTACGAATCTCATCCAGCCAGTAAGGGACTATCCGCTCCACAGTGTCTTTCAGCGCTTCGGTAGCGGGAATCTCCGATGGCTTCAGGTCTTTGTAACGCGGATCAAACCGGGGATGCCGGGGATCGTCTTCAGAGAGTGGAGGCGGAGGGATGTCGTAGCTTCTCCGCCAGATGTGCACCTGTTCATCACCGTATTGCTCGGCCATTTCCGATTTATTCAGTCCTTGCAGAGTGCCGTAATGCTTTTCATTCAGCCTCCACGATTTATACACAGGAATCCACATCAGATCCATCTCATCCAGCACCAGGTCGAGGGTCCTGATAGCCCTGGTCAGGTATGATGTATAGGCAACTTTAAATTCAAATCCTGCCTCTTTCAATGTTTTTCCAGCCTCTTTTGCTTCCCGGATGCCTCTTTCCGAAAGGTCTACATTGGTCCAGCCCGTAAAACGGTTCTCTTTGTTCCACTGGCTCTCACCGTGTCTGATTAAAACGAGTTTATGCATGGGTGTCGTTCGTGTTTAGGATGTCAAAAATAAGAAAATTGCTTAACTTATACTATCTTTGCCCTCCTTCAAATCCTTTATCCATGAAGATCTACAATCGCCTGAATAACATCATTGGCTGGGGTGTCTTCCTGATCGCCACGGTAGTTTTCATCATCACCTCCGAACCCACGATGAGTTTCTGGGATTGCGGCGAATATATCGCAACTGCCTATAAGCTGGAAGTTGGTCACCCTCCGGGAGCTCCGCTGTTTCAGATGCTGGGCAGGTTTTTCTCTCTCTTTGCGATGGGAGATGTAACCCTTGTTGCCCGGATGGTCAATACCATGTCGGCACTCTCCAGTAGCTTCACCATCCTCTTCCTTTTCTGGTCGATCACGATGATCGCAAAAAAAATTGTCCTGCGCAATAGGGAGACGATGAACGAAGGGAGAATGTTTGCCATCATGGGCGCCGGGTTGGTTGGTTCGCTGGCCTTTACCTTCAGCGATTCGTTCTGGTTTTCAGCTGTTGAAAGTGAAGTTTACGCGATGTCCTCATTCTTTACGGCGATTGTCTTCTGGGCGATCCTGAAGTGGGAGGAGCATGCTGATGAAGGCCACTCTTACCGCTGGCTTATATTGATCGCCTACCTGATGGGTCTCTCCATCGGGGTGCACCTTCTCAACCTACTGGCAATCCCTGCCATCACGCTGGTCTATTATTTCAAGAAGTACAAGAATCCAAACTGGAAAGGAATCACCCTGGCATTCGGTGTCTCTGTCATCATCCTGGCTGTGGTGATGTATGTTATCATTCCATTGATTGTGAGGCTGGCAGGCTGGTTTGAATTCTTCTTTGTGAATACCCTGGGACTTCCGTTTAACATCGGGCCTGTGGTTTATTTCATTCTCCTGATCGGACTGATCGTTTGGGCGCTCATCTATACCCGCAGAAAACTCAAACCTGTTCTCAACGCCATCGTTCTCTCACTCACTTTCATATTGATTGGCTACTCTTCTTTCTTTTTGCTGGTGGTTCGAAGCAATGCCGATCCACCCATCGACGAAAACAATCCGGAGAATGCCATGTACCTCCTCTCTTACCTCAACAGAGAGCAGTATGGTGACTGGCCGCTTTTAAAAGGGCAGTATTTCAATGCCCCGGTTGTTGGGCGCGAGGATGGGAGCCCCATCTATGCCAAAGACGAGAAAACAGGAAAGTATGTGGTTGT
This sequence comes from uncultured Prolixibacteraceae bacterium, assembly GCA_964642545.1. Lineage (GTDB taxonomy): Bacteria > Bacteroidota > Bacteroidia > Bacteroidales > FEN-979 > QYOJ01. The sequence continues at coordinate 41,547 of CAZXQU010000005.1, forward strand.
GGATGAGCGAAAAGGAACTGTTCCTGTCTATGATGAGCGGTTTATGACCATTTTCCCCCGCATGTGGGCCAATATGGAGCAACGGTATCAGGACGAATACATGCGCTGGGCACAGATCAAGGGCATCCCGATGCAGGTTACCGATGGTGACCAGAAAAAAACAGTTGCCCGGCCTACCTTTTCCGAGAACCTTCGTTTTTTCCTTAGATATCAGGTGGTACATATGTACTACCGTTATTTTATGTGGAACTTTGCCGGCAGGCAGAATGATGTTCAGGGGTTGGGGAATAAAATCAATGGCAACTGGAAAAGTGGAATTCCATTCATCGACAGATGGCGGTTAGGCCCTCAGGATAAGCCTGAGAGTATGAATAGCAATGCCGATAACAGCTTTTACTTTCTACCGTTGATCTTAGGTATTATTGGCATCTGGTTTACAATCCGAAAAGATTACAAAAGTGCCATTGTGATCGCGCTTCTATTTTTGATGACAGGCCTGGCGATTGTCTTCTACCTGAATCAGTATGCCCCGCAGCCTCGGGAACGGGATTATGCCTACGCCGCTTCATTTTATGCCTTTGCCATCTGGATGGGACTGGGCGTGCTGGCACTCTTTGAGTGGATCTCCAGGAAGCTAAATCCCAAGGTCACTGCTATCGTAGTTACCCTGCTTACCCTATTGCTTGTACCTGGTATCATGGCTCAACAAGGGTGGGATGATCACGACCGCTCGGGGCGCTCATCTGCCCTTGCCATCGCGATCAACTACCTAAATTCATGTGAGCCCAATGCCATCCTCTTTGCCAATGGCGACAATGACACATTCCCCCTTTGGTATGCACAGGAAGTGGAAGGGATCCGTACCGATATTCGGGTAGTTAACCTGAGTTTGCTGAATACCGAATGGTATATCGATCAGATGAAACGGAAAGCCTATGACGCCGACCCGGTACCGTTCTCACTTACAAAGGATAAGTACCGGATAGGAAATCGGGATGTGACCTATCTGATGGATGATCCTGCATTGAAGGGTATGTACATCAATGTAAAAGATATTTTTGATGTGATCGACAAAAACGAGGAGAGGTTGAAGATGAACACTCAGGTTGGGAAGATAGACTATTTCCCTACCAAGAAGTTCATGGTGACATACGACTCTGCAGCGATGGTTCGCAATGAACTGATTCCAACATTCCTGGCCGACAGAATGGACACCATCCGCTGGACGATTAACCGGCCGGCAATCGAGAAGAATAATCTGATGATTCTCGACCTCCTTGCTACCAACAACTGGAAACGGCCCGTCTATTTCGTGATGACTACCAGTCCGAGTACATACCTGGGTCTCGATCCCTGGTTTTTCATGGAGGGTCTCACTTACCGGTTGCTCCCGGCCAAAGCGATGCCTTCGCCTGATGGACAAACCGGCGAGATAAATACCGACCTGATGTATGACCATGTTGTGAACAAGTTTACCTGGGGAAATATGGAAAAACCCGGAGTAAATATCGATGATAATAATGCCCGGATGGTCATGAATCTCAGGAATCTGATGAGCCGTCTGGCTATGGCCCTGGTTGATGAAGGGAAGCTGGATTCGGCTAAAGTGGTGATGGATCTCTCACTGGAGAAGATGCCTGATGCGAAGGTGCCTTACGACTATTTTGTAATGCCGTTGGCCAGAGGGTACTTTGCTATTGGGGATACAGCAACCGGCATGGAAATTCTGGAGCGGATCAGTAAGTATAAGACAGAGGAACTGGCCTATTACTTCAGCTTTCCTGATGCCGATCTTCCCGCACTGGACATGAGCATCCAGGAGGCGCTATTTACAGTTAACAAGCTGGCAGAGGCAGCCACAGCGGTGGGTGTTGTCAACATTGCCGATGAATCGGAAGCTACCCTGAATCAGTATTATGATCAATACATGAAGAAAGTCTACCGGCCTTGAAGACAAAATTCATCAAACGACCTTTCATCTGTCGCTTTTTCAGCAGGGAGCATCTTATCTGTGATGTCCCAACCACGGAAAAAGAGATTTTCCTGACCTTCGACGATGGTCCGGTTCCCGAAATTACTCCAGTGATTCTGGATATCCTGAAAGAGCGGAATGTGAAAGCCACATTTTTTTGTGTTGGGGCCAATGTGGCTGCAAATCCCGAACTCTTTGAACGACTCATTGGAGATGGTCATGCAGTTGGAAATCACACCTATCATCACCTGCATGGGTGGAAGAGTCCGCCCGGTGCCTATGTAGAAGATGTTACACGTTGTGAGGCCCTGTTTCAGACAAACCTGTTTCGTCCGCCATACGGAAAGTTTACCCCATCACAATACCTGCTTTTAAAGGACAAATACCTCTTTGTGATGTGGAGTGTCCTAACCCACGATTACAGCCGTCGGGTGAAGCCGGAACAATGCCTCGACATCGCGATTCAGAATACCCGTCCCGGCTCCATCGTCCTCTTCCACGACAGCATCAAGGCATCAGAGAACGTGTTGTATGCTCTCCCCAGATTTCTGGATCATTTTCTGGAGAGGGGATATAGGTTTAAGGTGCTGGAGGGCCGACAACCCCTCCCCGGCCCTCCCCTAAAGGGGAGGGAGTAAGTCCCCTTTAGGGGATTTAGGGGTTAAATGGACATTCCCCTACATCATCCCCTGGTCCGAAAAACTGAAAAAATCCCCATCTGTAACGATGATGTGATCAAGAACCGATAGTTCCAGGAGTTTGCCTGCTTCCACGATTTTGTGGGTTATCCGGATATCTGATTCACTGGGTTTTGTGTTACCCGAAGGATGGTTATGGCCGAGGATGATCCCCGTGGCATGATAATCCAGGGCAATCTTGAAGATCTTCTTTGGGTCAACAACCGTACCTGAGATACCCCCTTCACTGATGCACTCTTTCCGGATGAGCCTGTTGGCACGATTCAGCAAAAGGATCCAGAATTCCTCATACGGTTTATCCTGCATAACGGTTTTCAGCAATGAGAATGCATCCTGACTCCTTTTCACAAGAGATTTTCCGGGAGGAACAGATTCATTTCTGCGTCTTCCCAGTTCCAATGCAGCAGAGATAGTTATCGCCCTGGCCGGACCAACACCATGATTCTTTTGCAGATCCTTCACGGAGAGTTTCCCAAGTTCAGTCAGGTCATCATTGACATCCTCGAGAATCACTTTTGCGATCTCCACCGCCGACATCTCCTGGGTTCCTGATCCAATAAGGATAGCAATCAACTCTGCATCGCTTAGGGCGTGTCTCCCCTTCAGCATCAGTTTCTCCCTTGGGCGGTCTTCTTCAGCCCACTGTTTGATGGTAACATGTTTTAAATACTTTTGCATCTTTTTCCCCGTTAATCGGGAAAGAGGTTAAAAGGTTATACATTTGGTTGAAAAAAAGTCGTTATGGGGGAAATCGGTTATGTCATAATTGAACTTGAAGAGGTTGACTCAACCAACCTATATGCCGAAAGGTTGCTCAGTAAAGGAACTGTTGAGGAGGGGACAGTAATCCAGGCGAAACACCAGATCGCTGGAAAAGGGCAGGGGGAGAATCGCTGGGAGAGTTTGCCCGGACAAAACCTTACCTTCTCAATCGTGTTGCATCCCAGGTTCCTGGAACCCGGTTGTCAGTTTCATCTCAATAAAGCAATCTGCCTTGGGATACTGGATTTTTTATCCGCATATGTTGATAGAGCGGTTGTAAAGTGGCCAAACGACATCCTGATCGATTCAAAAAAGGTTGGAGGTATCCTGATCCAGCATAGTGTTGAAGGTGAAATTCTTGAGACTACTATCGTTGGGATCGGACTGAATGTCAACCAGACGAAATTTGATCATAACCTTACGCGGGCTGCATCCCTCTTTCAGATCCTTCATCAGGAGTTGAAGCTGAAAGAGGCGCTGGTTCTGCTTTGTAATGCGATTGAAGGACGTTATTCCCTGTTAAGGGGGAATGAGATAGAAAAATTGGAGTTTGATTTCTGCGAAGCATTATTAGGTTTTCAGGAAAAGAGAATTTTCCTTTTAAATGGAGAGGAAATTCAGGGCATCATAAGAGGTGTAGATGAATTCGGCCGGCTTCTGGTGGAGCATCCGGGAAACAACACCAAAACATACGCCCATAAAGAGATACAGTATTTGATGAAGTAATGGGGTCATGAAGTCATTTGGCAAAATAAATACTTCGTCCTTCGTACTTCTAACTTACTTCTAACTTCTAACCTCTAACTTCTGACTTCTAATTGTACCGTTTCCCAAACGTAAAACTAAGGTAGAGTGTCACGAATAGGTTCTGCTTGTGATTGAATGCCATGATAGGAATTCCTATCGGTGAGACGTCGAGGCATGCTCCTACTTCCAGCGCCTTAGGCCGTTTGTTTTTATTCCCAAATTCGAACTCCAGTCCACCTTTGGCATAGATGCCAGGATGGAAACTCAATTCGAATAGACCGGCAAGCAGTGGTCCTCGTCCGTAGATGTCCTCGGCAAAATGATTGGCCGGATCGTACCGCTCCTCTCTGATTTCGTATTCATTCAAATTTACAGGATAGATGATATACAGGTACATCGGCTTTGCAAAACCAACCGAGACGCCTCCCATCCACAAAATGCTCAGCTGAACACCTCCCCAGTAGGGTTTTCGATTCAGGATATACTGCTGTCCTGTTCCGACACGAAGAAAGGAGACGGAATTCACTTTTCCGTAGATATAACTTTTTGAATCCGGATAATAGGGATTGAGGACACGGATCTCTTTGGACGATTTATAGGTAGAGTATTCTGCCTCCCACATCCAGATCCTGAGTGCAGTGCGGCTTGTGCCATAGCGGAACTTTAACCCCCATCCATTGGTGTGAATAAGTAAGCCGAGAGCCCATTGTTTCTCTGTCAGAACATTATCGGGCATCGTATCGGGCTCTGCCTGATACTGAGCATGAGCTGAACTTCCAAGAAGGCAACTTAAGGGCACAAGAATCAAGATCAGATATGCCTGTACTCGTTTCACTTGCAGTAGAGATAGTGTATTGATGCAAAGGTAAAAATAAAAGTAGGGGCAATTGAGAAATTGCCCCTACTTTTTAATTGTATAAACCGTAAATTCGTTAGTGTCGTTCTACCTGATACCGGCTTCGTTCACCATATGCTGCACAGGCCTGGCCAGAAGAGCATGAAGAAACAATCATGCCAACTACTATGATTGTCATAATCATGATAACGACTTTTTTCATATTTTTGACGGAGAGATTCATAGTAAGAGATTTGGTTGCAAAATTATACATTTCTTAGTTACTAACAACAAATTTCAAGAGTGATTACGTAAAGTTATTAACTGTCAATCGTTCATAATTCCAAATGGAACAAATCAACCCAAGCATTGAAGCAAGTTGGAAGGTAGCTCTCAGCCAGGCTTTTGATCAACCTTATTTTGGAGAATTGAAAGAGTTCCTTTTAAGGGAGAGGAGTCGGTTTAACGTGTTCCCTCCCGGCTCTTTGATTTTTAATGCATTCAACCACACTCCATTTGATCAGGTAAAGGTGGTAATCCTTGGACAGGATCCATACCATGGACCCAGACAAGCTCACGGGCTATGTTTCTCAGTGCCTGAAGGGGTACCGGCACCACCATCTCTTGTCAATATTTTCAAGGAAATCAAAGCCGATTTAGGTATATCTCTACCTGCTAACGGGAATCTCATACACTGGGCGGATCAAGGTGTATTGTTATTGAATGCGACACTTACCGTTCGGGAGAACCAGGCTGGATCACACCAGGGTAAAGGGTGGGAACAGTTTACCGATGCAGCGATCCGGGCTTTATCAGAGAACCGTGAAGGGTTGATATTCCTTCTCTGGGGGAATTTCGCGATTGCAAAAAGAGAACTGATTGATGCTTCGAAGCATTTTATCCTTACCGCACCTCATCCATCGCCATTATCGGCATCCCGTGGTTTTTTCGGTTGCCGTCATTTTTCCCAGGTCAACACATTGTTGAAACAAATGGGAAAAGAGGAAGTAGATTGGAACCTCTCTTAATGACAGTATGGCCCCATTCCTTCTATTTGAGATAATCCGTAACTTCGTAGTTCTATTGATGGTCTGCCAAATGCTAATAACTTATAGCGAAAAACGAATTCTAAAAACCATATCCTGTTTTACAGCGATCTTTGTGCTATTGGTATCCTGTAAAAAAAACGATCCCCCCGCACTCTCTTATCAACCGACTTTATACCAGATCGAGATCCCTTTCCGGTTTCCAACTCAATTGAATATCCCCTCTGACAATCCTATGACAGTAGAGGGAGTTGAACTTGGCAGGAAACTTTTTTATGACGGACGGATTTCGGGAAGTACCCACCCCGACTCGATGATGTCCTGCAGTACATGCCACCTGCAATCCCGGTCGTTTGAATGTGGCATTGATCATCCTAAATTTATCGATGGACATCCATTTGGTGTAACCGGGATCCTCACACCACATTTCATGATGCCTTTAATCAATCTTGTATGGACCCATTCGGGATACCTGTGGAATGGTAGAGTTTATCCGGATAACCCGGCATCCGGCATCCGGCAACTGGAAGATCTGGTATGGATGGGTATTGTCGCTCCGCATGAGATGAACAGCGATACGGTCAGGTCAAAAGCATTAATCCAGAGTATTCCCGGATATCCGGAGTTGTTTGAGAAGGCATTCGGGAGTTCGACCGTGACGGTGAAAAACATGGGAAGGGCGATCGCTCAGTTTGTACGAACCCTGATCAGCGCAAACTCCAGGTTTGACCAATATCTCAGGGGCGAAGTTCAACTGACGCCAAATGAACTTCACGGATATGTCCTTTTCATGACCGAACAAGGGGGAGATTGCTTCCATTGCCACGGAGGAGAGGGTAACCCGCTTTTTACGACCAATCTCTTCTACAACAACGGAAAGGACTCTGTTTTTACTGATCTGCGCGACCGGTACCAGGTATCAGGCGCACTGGGCGATATCGGTGCTTATAAGGCTCCAACGCTTCGCAATCTGGTTTTTACAGCACCTTACATGCACGACGGGCGGTTCAAAACCATCGATGAAGTAATCGATTTTTACAGTTCAGGTCTGGTCTGGTCCCCTTATGTCAACCCGCTGATGCACCATATCGCTACAGGAGGGAACCAATTGACACCGGTTGAAAAAGCAGACCTTAAGGCGTTTCTGATGACGCTGACAGACAGTTCCTTCGTGAACAATCCGGACTTTGCGATGCCTGAACTTCCCTGAAAGGCTCCACTCTCCAGCCTTGTCGTGTGTTCTTCAAGTCAGCTGGTGAGGAGTCTATTCGTTGCAGTACTGACTGACTTTAATCAGGTTTGCTAACTCAAAGCCATTCTCTTTGGCTTTTTGGAGCAATCCAAGATAGATTTCATCAGATATAAATTTCGTTCGGGCAAGCACCCATAAGTATTTGTGGTTCGGAGAACCAACCAACACATATTGGTACTCAGGATCAAGATCAATGATCCAGTAATCTCCGGCAAAGGGCCAGAAAAACCTTACTCTCAGTTTTGCTGGTTGTGCTGGATCTGGCACCCAGGCTACACCTTTGGCTTCGTCCGATTTGGTGGGGTCTTCCACCTTGATTCCACGGTTGATCACGGTTACCCTGCCATCATCACGGAGTTCATAAGCGGCAGTCGTACATTTCAATCCTCGCTCAAATGAGTTGGGTAAACGAGCTATTTCGTACCAGGTTCCCATATAACGGTTGAGGTCAACGTGGGAAACCACTGTTACCGGCTGCTGTGCCGATGTTGATCTGAATATGCTGAGCATAAGAAAAAGGATAATGAATCGGTTCATTAGATTTGGATTTATCAATTTTGTAAAGATACACCAGAAATACTAATTTTACATTTTACCATTTTACCATTTTACCATTTTACATTTGACTTGACTCCGTGATCTGTTTTCCCAACGCTAAAATAAACCTCGGCCTTCATGTCACAGAAAGGAGGCCGGATGGCTTTCATACGATTGAAACTATATTCTACCCTGTCGAAATGTGTGATGTGTTGGAGATCGTTCCTTCTGAAAATGGGGGCGTTGAATTTACCTGCACAGGGATTTCCATTCCTGGAGATCCGGAATCAAATCTGGTATTGAAGGCTCTTGGTCTGATTAGAGATACGCGATATGCGATGCGCGATACCCAAACAGGCATCGTTGATCTCGAATCGCAAATCGCAGATCCCGGATCCCACATCCATTTACATAAAGTTATCCCTACCGGCGCCGGGCTGGGTGGTGGCTCTTCTGATGCAGCCTATTCCTTAAAATTGATGAACGATTTATGGAAGTTGGAGTTATCGGTTACGCAGTTACAGGATATCGCCAGACAACTCGGCAGTGACTGCGCATTTTTCATTGAGAACAAGCCGGTGTTTGCCTCAGGCCGGGGCGATCAGTTCGAACCAATTGACCTGGACCTCTCAGAATACAAAATAGTGGTTGTTGCTCCTCCGGTTCATGTAAGGACACAGGAGGCTTATGGGATGGTAACTCCCCGGAAACCCCGGCACTCCCTTAAAGAGATCGTAAGGCTGCCAGCAGATCGCTGGAGGAGATTACTCTCCAACGATTTTGAGGAGCCGGTCATGAAAAAGTATCCCGTCATCCGGGAAGTCAAAGAGGAACTTTATCGTCGGGGGGCCATTTATGCAGCCATGAGCGGAAGCGGGTCGGCGGTATTTGGGATCTTTAGCAAGCACTAAGCAGCAGGCAGTTTGATTCTTCGTCCCTCTTCCCTCTTCCCTCTTCCCTCGTCCTTCGTCCTATCTCGGTGTCTTCCACAACATGTAAGCTGCGATCACCATGAACAATATATTTGGCAGCCAGACGGCCAGCATCGGGGGGACAGTGCCAAAGATTCCGAATACAGCTGAAATCTGCATGAAGAGGATGTAGAAAAAGGTGAGGGCGAGGCCTAACCCAAGGTGATACCCGATGCCTCCCCGTACTTTTCGAGAAGAAACTGCCACTCCGATTAAGGTGAGAATGATGGTGGCGAAGGGATGAGCGATGCGTTCGTATTGCTTCACCTGGTAATGCACCGCATCAGGATCCCCGCGCAGAAGTTTTTTCGCGATCATATCCTTTAGCTTCCGGTATCCCAGTACCTTTATCTCCTCAACATCCTCAATGAAATCTCCTGGTTTGATTGGCAACAAGGTGTCGATGCTGGTGCCTTTTATGATCGACTCTTCCAGTCCATTGATTTCCCTTGTAAAGTAGTTTTCGATCCGCCATTTTTCAGTAAGTGAGTCGTACGCAATTTTATCTCCTTTGAGTTTGAACACAAGAGTTTGCCCCTCAAATTTTTCCAGAGAGAACTTCCAGCCGGTGTTGTTCTTGAGGTTAAAATTTTCCATGTAGATAAAGGTGCCCGGACTGATCTGCTTATGGACGTTCATGTCGCTGTATCTTCTTGGATCGCGGATGTACTTATTCTCAAATGCAAACATCGTTTGATTGGTGTAGGGAATGATAAAGTTGGCCAGCAGAAACGAAAGGACACCGAGTATAAGGGCGGAAACGATAAACGGGACAAGCATCCGCCAAAAGCTGATTCCACTACTCAGGATGGCAATGATCTCGCTCCGGGAAGCCATCCGGGAGGTAAAAAAGATGACGGCGATGAATGTGAGAAGATAGCTGAAAAGGTTGATGAAGTAAGGGATAAAGTTGAGGTAGTAATCGATGATGATGGCTCCGAACGGTGCGTCGTTTTTCAGGAAATCATCGATCTTCTCAGAGATGTCGAACACAATCACGATAAAAATCAACAATAGGAGGGTAAAGAAAAATGTCCCTAAAAACTTCTTGATAATATAGAGGTCTATTTTCTTCACGTATCAGAGTCGTTGCATCAGTTGAACAACCATTTTTTCTTTCCAATTCCGGAAATTTCCCTCAATGATCTGTTTTCGGGATTCCCGCATGAGCCACATGTAAAATCCGAGGTTGTGGGTAGTGGCAATCATGGCTGCAAGCATCTCTTTTGCGATAAAAAGATGCCGGAGAAAGGCCCTCGAATAATCCTGATCCGTAAAAATCTCGCCTTCGGGATCCAACGGGGAGAAATCGTCCCTCCATTTTTCGTTTTTGATGTTGATGATCCCCTGGCGGGTAAAAAGCATTCCGTTACGCCCATTACGGGTCGGGATTACACAATCGAACATGTCAACACCCAATGCGATATTTTCCAGGATATTGGCCGGGGTTCCTACTCCCATGAGATATCTGGGTTTATCGGCAGGAAGGATCCGCGTTACAACTTCAGTCATCTCATACATCACCGGTGCAGGTTCACCCACAGATAACCCTCCGATGGCATTCCCATCTGCATTGAAGGAAGCGATAAATTCAGCTGATTTTTCACGCAGATCCTTGTAAACACTTCCCTGAACAATAGGAAAGAGGCTCTGGGTGTAGCCATGAGGACAGGCTGTTGCATCGAAATGGCTGATGCACCGTTGAAGCCATCGATGGGTTCGCATCATCGATTGGGAGGCGTTGTCATATTCACAGGGGTATGGTGTGCATTCATCGAATGCCATGATGATATCGGCACCAAGCGCTCGCTGGATGTCGATGGCAGACTCGGGTGTGAAGGTGTGTTTTGATCCATCGATGTGCGACTGAAACACTACTCCATCCTCCTTGAATTTTCGCATAGCGGCTAACGAATATACCTGGTAGCCACCACTATCGGTCAAAATGGGTTTGCTCCAGCCATTGAACCGGTGGATCCCCCCGGCAGCAGATACGATCTCCGTTCCCGGCCGTAAATAGAGATGGTAAGTATTGGAGAGCATGATCTGGGCCTGGACGTCATCCCGTAACTGGTTCATATGAAGCGCTTTGACAGCTCCGGCTGTCCCCACTGGCATGAAAAAGGGAGATTCAATGGCCCCGTGATCGGTTTGCAGTAAACCGGCCCGGGCCGAAGTTCCAGGATCTGTATGGGTAATGGTGAAGGTCATGAATTGCGAAGGATCTTCTCTTTGAATGCTCTGAAAGCACGGATATTAATGGTTATCGCAATTTTTTGTCAAAGGTAGGTTTTATTTTAGGATTATGAATAAATTTGCCGTTTCCCCTGTTAAATCTTGTTAAATGCCAGATGCCTTCATCAACCCAAACCCGTTTCTTCTTGCACTATTTATCCTCTATGGATTTTGCTTCCTGGTGCAGATGGTATTTTACTGGGCAGTCTTCTTCAGAGTTGGGATAAAAGATAAGAGATCCGCGATTCGCGATATGCAATCCTCGGATCCCGAACCGGAGCGAAGCGGAGTTCGGCGAAGCCAATCCCGGATCCCGGATCCCGTAATCGGTGTTTCCGTCGTCATCTGTGCCCATAACGAGTATCAACAGTTGCAAAGTAACCTGCCGGGGATCCTCGAGCAGGACTACCCAATGTATGAAGTGGTGGTAGTGGATCATGCTTCGGATGATGATACGTCGTTTTTACTCTCGGATCTGAGTGAGAAATATAAACACCTTAAAGTTGTCTCTATTCAACGTGACCTCAACTTTTTCACCGGGAAGAAGTTCCCCCTCTCCATCGGAATTAAATCTGCAAAGCATGAGATCATTCTCCTCACGGATGCCGACTGCCGCCCTGCCGGGAACCAATGGGTGCGACTGATGCAGGAAGCTTTTACCGATGACAAAGAGATCATCCTTGGTTACGGGCCTTATGAGATGCGTAAAGGCCTCTTAAATGCACTGATCCGTTTCGAAACCATTCAGGTGGCTATCCAGTACCTCTCTTTTGCGTTAGCTGGAATCCCATACATGGGAGTAGGGAGGAATCTGGCATACAGAAAAAGACTCTTTTATCAGGAGAAAGGATTCATCTCACACTATCGGATCAACAGTGGTGATGACGACCTGTTTATCAACCGCGTAGCCCATAAGAAAAATACTGGAGTGCAGCGAAATCCAGGATCCTTCACCTATTCTGAACCAAAAGTATCGTTGGGAAAGTGGTTCACCCAGAAAAGACGTCATATGACAACCGGCTCGCATTATAGATTTATACACAAGCTCCTGCTCGGTTTATATGGGTTCACCCAACTACTTTTTTGGGTACTGCTTGTTCTGTTGCTTGCCTGGAAATTCGCCTGGGTATTTGTTTTAAGTGTACTTTTGCTGCTATGGGTCAGCCAATATATTGTGATTGGCAGATGCATGAAGAGGCTTCAGGAAAAGAGGCTGATTGCCTGGATTCCTCTACTTGAGTTGATGACACTCACTCTCCAGATTGTGATCACAGGGACCAATTTCATTGTCAAACCCCATAAATGGAAGTAGCAGTACATCTCACAGAAAAGGCTCAACGCGATTACAGGTTGGTTATTGCTGCCCGGGAGTACGGGGACCAGAAAGCATATGCTGAGTTGCTGAACAACTACCGCGATTCACTCTACTTCCTTCTTCTGAAGATGACAAATAATCCCACAGATGCCGAAGATCTGACGATCGAGGCTTTCGGGAAGGCATTCAGGAAACTTCACCAATACTCACCCGATTATGCCTTTAGTACCTGGCTTTTCAAAATTGCTGCAAATAACTGTATCGATTTTCTTCGGAAATCGAAGCGAATCATCTTTGCCGATAATTCTGGAGGCGATAATGATGAAAGGGATGATTATCCAACAAACATGGTCGCCACTACACTCGATCCGGAAGAGAAGGTGATCGAAAAGCAGAAGATCAAACTGATGCGGGAGGTTGTAGAGAAACTGAAACCGCATTACCGCAACCTGATTGAACTACGTTACTTCAAAGAGTGGTCATACGAAGAGATCGCTACCGAACTCGACCTGCCCCTGGGTACCGTCAAAGCCCAACTCTTCCGTTCCAGGGAGTTTCTTTATCAGATCCTGAAGCATGCGGAGGAGAAGATTTAGTGGATCTATAGCACCACGATTTTTCTGATAAATGTGCTTGTTCCGGATTTGAATCGGATAAAATAGAACCCTTTCGCTCTCCCTTCAAAGTTGAGGGAGATAGATCGCATGTTGCTAGCATCCCTCTGCTGAACTGATTTGCCTGATTCATCCAGAACTTCAATCATCATTTGTTCGAATGGTTTGGAAAACTGAACTGAAAGAATCTCGTGCACTGGATTTGGCATCAAGGAGATATACTGTTCAAGATTATTCTCAGTAATGGCTCCGATCACCGAATTATTCGCTGAGATCAGCCAGAGTTCCGGATCCAGGATCGCCGAATCGGCCTGGAATGGGACAGCTATCTGAAATGTCTCACCGCTGTAGGTATGATCAAGTCGCACAACCATATCGGTCGATCCGTTTTTTATTTTTATTGGAAGCGGGAGCTCAAAAAAGGATACAGATGTGTGCGATTGGGTCTGATTGATCTGCAGGGTCAACGTGTCGCCTGTTTGGTCCCATTGTATCTGGTAAGAAGGGAATCCCTGGCCTGTATACCAATCATCGAAATACCATGTGAGGTCCTGGCCGGTTGTTGCTTCAAGGTGAGCCTTTAAATCAGATGTATGGGCAAATCCATAAGCCAGAGCCGGATCATACAGGAAGTTGTTGGTGGCAGCAAAAAAAGAGGAATCACCAATAACCCACCGAAGCTGATGCAGGATCATGGCTCCTTTGGCATAGCTGAGCCGCGAATCGAATATGCGACCAACACTGGTAGTGTCATCACACCATACTGATCCCCCTGGTTGACTGGTCACCTTGTCCATCCTGTTTCTTAAAAATGGCATCCACCATGCTCCGTTGAACATGTGTTCATAAGTGAGTCCCGAAAGGTATGTGGCAAACCCTTCATTCAGCCAGATATCTTCCCAGCTGGCACAAGTAACCATATCGCCAAACCACATATGAGCCAGTTCATGTGCCACCAGTTCATGTCCGAATGATCCCATAAAGGTAAATGTCTGATGCTCCATTCCTCCTCCCCAGTTGAACTGGCAGTGGCCATATTTCTCATTGGCGAATGGGTAAAGGCCAAACAGTGTATCATAGAGTTGCATGATCGGGATCACACCCGGAGTTTGGGAAGCAGCTGAAGCAGAATCTTCGGGATAGACATAGTTCAACACCTCAACCACACTTGTTCCAAAGGGCACATAGTCGGAATATCTTGCGTAGTTGGTAACGGCCAGGCAAACCAGGTAAGTAGCTATGGGGTAACGGTGTTTCCAGTGGCAGGTAATATCTGACCCGGTAACCATCTTAGAAACTAAAAGCCCGTTACTAGCTCCTCTGTATCCTATCGGATTGGTGATATAAATATCCAGCGAATCGGCTTTGTCGGTGAGGCCGTTTTTGCAGGGCCACCAGTCACTGGCTCCGTAAGGCTCCGAAAGTGTCCACATCACCGGAACCCCATTGTGCTCCTCTGTGTTGAACGACCCGAAGCCTGTACTGTCTGGAACTCCGTGGTAAAAGACCGAAATGGAATCAAGCACAGATATGCCAATTGTTGATGGCAGCGGGATAGTAAGCATCTCACTTGCATGAGTAAAGGGGATAGAGACGGAATGATACATCACCGCATCAACCTTAAGGGAATCGCTGAGGTTGAAGCGAAGGGTATCAAAACCTGTTGATATTGGGACAAACCAGGTGGTCACCTCTCCCTGGATATAGCGCTGGGCAGGATCGACTTCCCATACGCACCGGTGGTACCGGATGTCGTAATCGGTGATCAAGTTTCCGGCAGGTCGATAAAACATTCCCAGATTCGCCTTCATCTCCATCGCGGCGATCTCATCAAACTGATCCATATTTGGCTTCTGTTGAGATGAGGCGACAAGGGATATACAGCAAAGGATTATTAAGAATGTGAATTTATTCCATAGTGTTTTCATATGAGGCATCCCGTTTTTAGTCCACTCAAAGTTAACGATTTCTTGGATCCCCATGGCAATCGATTGCAATCCATGTCAATTCACGTGCAAGGATGTTCAATTCTTTTGTATTTTTACTTCATAGCCAACCAAATCAAAACCATTTATCCCCACCCATGAACACAAGATCCTGGTTTATCGCCGGCGTTGCATCCATACTTGTTGCAGCCATCGTAATTTTCTTTTTTCTATCCCCCTGGAAACAGTTTAAAACGAAGGTCTTTTCTCCGGATCAGGTCAACCCGGCCTATCAGCAATATGTTCAGGCATTCACATCGGGAGTGATCTCCAGCCAGTCGACAATACTGGTTGTCCTTGCCGACGATGTTGCCGATTCTGCTCTTTTTTCCGGTATTGATTCAGAGAAGCTTTTTGAGTTCACCCCAGGCATCAGTGGCCAGACATTCCGGGTCAATAACCGCACCATCGAATTCAGGCCCAATAATGTTCTTCCTTCCGGAGAATCTTTTCGTGCTGTACTCAAATTATCGGAATTGTTTGACGTGCCGGATTCGATGTCTCTGTTCGAATTTGGCTTCAGCATCATGAAACAGCAGTTCGAAGTGGAGGTGTTGAATCACAAAGCCTATAACAACAAGGATCTCTCCCGAGAACGTTTGTTCGGGACACTGCTCACCTCCGACTTTGCCTCTCAGGAGGCGGTGGCGGGGATCGTGGGAGTTACACAGAATGGTCTTGAATTACCCGTTACCTGGACACACGAGCCGGGAGGAAGGACCCATTATTTCAGAGCTGATTCCATCGTCAGAAGCCAGGTTCGGGGAGAAGTAATGGTGCGCTGGAATGGAGAATCTATCGGAGCTGACCAGAAGGGAGAGGAGCAGGTAGTTATTCCGGCATTGGATCAGTTTATCTTTCTAAACGCCAGGATGGTACAGGCACCCGACCAAAAAGTCATCGTTCAATTCTCAGATCCATTGGATCCGAAACAGAACCTGAAGGGGATGTTCAGTTTGGGAGGATCCCGCGATCTCCGTTACGCTGTGGAGGATAACGAATTGGTAATCTACCCGGCTGAGCTTCATGGTGATTCGGTCCAGCTTGTGATAGAAGCAGATATACGGAATCTGGCAGGCAAAAAACTCGGTTCACGGGTTACTGATTCTTCATTGCAAACACTTGCCGGCAAAGGCGTTGTTATGACCCTACCTGTTGTGGTAACTATGCCAGCTGTGCGTTTTCTGGGCGACGGGGTGATCATGCCAGGCTCGTCGGGTCTGCTATTCCCTTTCGAGGCGGTTAACCTGAAAGCTGTCGACATCATGGTGATCAGGATCTTTGAAGAGAATATTCTGCAATTTCTCCAGGTAAATGGTTTGGGAGGAAGTAATGAACTGTACCGGGTAAGTCGCGTGGTACTCAAGAAACGAATCCCGCTGACGAATGTTGTCGATTACAGCTCCTGGAACCGTTTTTCCATCGATCTGAATGATCTGATCAAAGCTGAACCCGGGGCGATTTATAATATTCAGCTGAGTTTCAGGAAAGAATATTCGACTTACCCGTGCGGTCAAACCACCGCTGAGAGGGATATTCCAGTGCTGATGAAAGCGTACGATCCCGACTCCATCAACGATCGGAACTGGAACTATTACAGCGATTACACCTGGTACGACTATGAAGATTACGATTGGCAGGAGCGCGACAACCCGTGCAAGCCCACTTATTACATGGATAAATCAATCTCCCGGAATGTCTTTGCCTCAAATCTCGGGCTGATTGCCAAGATGGGTAGTGGGAACAGGTGCCAGGTTTATGTAACGGACCTCATAACAGCACAACCTGTATCTGGTGCAACGGTGGAAGTCTTTAATTACCAGCAGGTCAAGCTAGGGAAAACCAGTACGAACAGCGATGGAATTGCCGTGATTGATCTTTCCCAGAAGCCCTATTTCATTGTCGCTTCCCGGGGGAGGGAAACCGGTTATCTCACGCTTACCGACGGGGGAGCACTTTCGCTCAGCATGTTTGATGTTGGTGGAGAGGTTGTACAGCACGGCATCAAAGGTTTTCTTTACGGTGAACGGGGAGTATGGCGGCCTGGTGATTCACTCTTCCTCACATTTATCCTGGATGACCAGGCTGGAACATTGCCCAAAAATCATCCGGTGAATTTCTCATTTTACAATCCAAGAGGGCAGTTGATGAAATCCCTTGTCAAGGCTCCAACCCTTGGGAACTTCTACACTTTCCACGTAGCCACAGCTTCTGATGCCCCCACGGGCAACTGGATGGCAAAGGTGAAGGTAGGGGGTGCCGAGTTTAAGAAACTGCTGAAGGTCGAGACAGTTAAACCCAACAGGCTAAAAATCCTTATTGATGTGCCTGGCAACAAACTGATTGCCGGCAGCATCCCCGAGATCACCATGAAGGTAAATTGGCTAACAGGTCCCATCGCGGCAAATCTGAATGCATCTGTAAACCTTACATTAACGAAAAGCAGCTCCCCCTTTACGAAATTTCCGGGATACATTTTTGATTTCCCCTTCTCCGGCTTCAGTTCCGAAAACACAGCCATCTTTACCGGGAGGTTAAATGAGAAAGGAGAGGCGAAATTCCTTCCTGAGATCCATCTGACGGCATCCGCCCCGGGCGTACTGAAGGCCAGCTTTGAGACCATGGTATTCGAAGAGGGAGGCGGCTTTAGTGTCGACCGCTTTTCAGTGCCCTATTTCCCGTATCCCACCTATGCAGGCATCAGTGTCCCTCAACCCACAAAAGGGGCCTACGCACTTGTTGCCGGGAAAGCCTATGATATCTCATTGTTGAACATTACTGCTGAAGAGAAGGTAGTACCTTCGGGCAAGTTGAAGGTTGAGGTTTTCAAACTCGACTGGCGATGGTGGTGGGATGATACCGAGTCGGGATATTCGGCGAGTTTTATAGCCAACCAGAGCCATAACCTCAAGGCTCAACAAGTCCTGCAGGCAACTGACGGCAAGGCCATTTACAGGTTCCTGACTGATCGTGAGGAATGGGGCCGCTATCTAATCAAGGTGACGGATATTGCTTCAGGTCATTCAGCCGGGAAGGTCGTTTATGTTGACTGGGAAGGTTACTTCCGGATGCCGGGAGGCGAGAAGCAGGCTGCCACCATGCTCACATTTACTTCCGACAAACCGAAATATAAGGTTGGAGACCATGTAAAACTTTCCATCCCTTCGGCAACGGGTGGAAGAGCCCTTATCACTCTCGAAAATGGTTCACAGGTAATTCGGTCGATCTGGGTCCCTACGGAACAAGGGCAAACCGATGTCACATTTGAGGTTACAGGCGAGATGGCACCCAACATTTATGCGTTTGTCACCCTGCTGCAACCGCATGCACAAACAGTAAATGATTTGCCGATACGACTGTACGGGGTCCTTCCTATCCTGGTTGAAAATCCCGGGACACATCTGAAGCCGGAGATCCAGATGAAGGAGGTTCTTGTTCCCGGCACCGATGCTACCATCTCCGTGAAGGAGGCATCGGGGAGAGCCATGACATACACTCTTGCCATTGTTGACCAGGGGTTACTCGACCTTACCCGGTTCAAGACCCCCGATGCCTGGAATGTCTTTTACAGCCGCGAGGCGCTGGGTGTGAAAAGCTGGGATCTGTTTGATCTGGTGATGGGTGCTTATTCGGGAGAGTTGCAGCGGATACTCAGTATCGGCGGCGATGAGGAAAATGCCCTCCAGGGAAGCCTGAAGGCGAACCGGTTTGTGCCAATGGTTCGTTTTCTTGGGGTTTTTCAGCTGAAGAAGGGGCAAACGCAAGCCCATACCTTCCGGATGCCCGACTATATCGGAGCGGTAAGGGTGATGGTAGTGGCAGGAGAGGGAGAGTCGTTTGGCTCGGCGGAAAGTTCTGCCTTTGTGCGGAAACCTCTGATGGTCATGGGAACCCTCCCCAGGGTACTCGGACCCGACGAAACGGTGAAACTTCCGGTTACTCTCTTTGCGATGGAGAACAAGGTGAAAGAGGTGAAAGTCACCATCAAACCAAATGAGTTTTTCACAGTTGTTGGAAAATCAAGCCAACAGATCACATTCATAACTCCCGGGGAACAAGTAGCCATGTTTGAACTTCAGGTTCGGCCACAGGTGGGAGTGGGAACAGTAGAGATAGAAGCCATAGGCGGCGGGGAGATTTCAACGCAAACCATTGAAATCGACATTCGAAATCCCAATCCTCCAATCAGTTCCGTGATCAGCAAAGCGATCCAGCCAGGAGCTTCATGGAGTACACCTTTCAAACCAATTGGAATGGCTGGAACGAACACCGGCTCACTTGAGCTGTCAACCATTCCTCCAATGAATCTTGAGAAGTGGATGACCTACCTTATTCGATATCCATATGGCTGCATCGAGCAAACCATCTCCGCTGCATTTCCACAGCTCTACCTGAATACGCTGATGGATACGTCAGATGAAAAGAGGGGGGAGGTTGAAACCAACATCCGCGAAGCGATCAAGCGGTTAAACTCCTTTCAGGTTCCGGGTGGAGGGTTCTCCTATTGGCCCGGGTCATCCTATCCCAATGACTGGGGAACCAATTATGCCGGGCATTTCCTGATAGAAGCCGAAAAGCAGGGGTATGCTGTCCCAGGAAACCTGCTTGGAAACTGGAAAACATTCCAGCACCGGAAGGCGGCTACATGGGAGACCAACCTGAGTTATGCCAACAACGACCTGATCCAGGCTTACCGTTTGTTTACCCTTGCTCTGGTGGGTGATGCCGACCTTGGCGCGATGAACAGGTTGCGGGAATGGAACAGCCTGTCGAACACCGCGCGCTGGTATCTTGCCGGAGCTTACCAGGAAGCCGGAAAGCCTGAAGTTGCCATGGCTCTGATTGAACGGGCAACGCATGATGTGAAACCTTACAATGAGCTTTCGGGGACATTCGGCTCTACCCTGAGAGATCAGGCAATCATCGCTGAGGTGTTGTGCCTGATGAACATGCAGACAAAGGCAACCCCGCTGATCCAGGAGATTGCCGGAAAGCTTGCCGGCAGTGGGTGGTACAGCACTCAAACGACTGCCTTCGCATTGATGGCTGTTGCTGAATATGCCGGGAGTAAAGATGGGAGCGGTGTAACTGCCAGCTACAGGTATGGCCTTGATAAGATGCAGGAAATTGCCTCATCCAAGAGTATGGCACTGATCGATATTCCAGGTCTGGATACATCTCCTCCAGGATCGGTGGAGGTTCAAAACAGAGGGAAGGGTGTGCTTTTTGCCCAACTCATCCTGAACGGGATTCCCCTTCCCGGGCTGGAAGCTGCAGCGTCCAACGATCTGCGCATCTCTGTAAAATGGATGGACCTGAAAGAACAACCAATAAATCCGGCAAAGCTCCCTCAGGGGATGACCTTCCTGGTAGAGGTGACGGTTTCAAATCCAGGCTTAAGGGGGGATTACGAACAGCTTGCACTTGCACAGACCTTTCCTTCCGGATGGGAGATCATCAATGCCCGTATGAGCGCTATGGCCCAGGCGGAAGAGACCACATCCCAGTTTGATTACCAGTACATTGGTGACGACAGGGTGAATACATTCTTTTCACTGAAGGCTGGAACAGGCAAACGTTTCCGGATCATGCTCAACACAACTTACCTTGGACGGTTCTATCTTCCAGCTACAAGCTGCGAAGCGATGTATGATCATACCATCTATGCCCGGGATGCGGGGGGATGGGTGGAGGTTGTTAAGTAGGGAGGTAGGGAAGAAGGAAAGTAGGTATGAGTATATGAGGGTATGTGTGTATGAGGGAAAATTTACTGCCAACTGCGAACTGCCAACTGCGAACTGCAAGGCACTGGCTGATCAGGCTGTCGCCGGTTATCCTTTTCGCCATACTACTTTCCTGGTGGTTATGGCTGCCTGATCCCCTCTTTCACGACCCGACATCAACCGTATTAACAGATCGGGATAATCGGCTTTTGGGAGCACAGATCGCTTCCGACCAGCAATGGCGGTTCCCGGAGAGTTACTCGACTCCTTTAAAATTCAGGAAGGCGATAACCACCTATGAGGATCGGTGGTTTTACTTTCATCCCGGAATCAACCCGGTTGCCTTGATCAGGGCATTGAAGCTGAATATCGAACACGGAGAGGTGGTTAGTGGCGGAAGCACCATTTCGATGCAGGTGATCAGACTTACGAGGAAAAACCGTCCTCGCACCTATTTTGAGAAGCTCCTGGAAGTATTGCTGGCACTCAGGTTAGAGCTTGGTTATTCGAAAGAGGAGATCCTTGGATTGTATGCATCACACGCCCCTTTCGGTGGGAATGTGGTAGGACTGGAAGCTGCATCATGGCGTTATTTTGGAGTCAAACCCGACAATCTTTCCTGGGGTGAAGCTGCCACTCTTGCGGTTTTACCAAACAGTCCCGGTTTGATCTATCCGGGTCGGAATCCCGAGAAACTTCGTGAGAAACGAGCCCATTTACTCGACCTCCTGGCGATTCATGGAGAGATCGACCAACAGACCTGCGATCTGGCTAAAGCTGAGGTACTCCCAGGGATGCCGCTTCCCTTACCTCAGCTGGCGCCCCATCTCCTCGTGCGTGCAATGCGCGAAGGATATAAGGGGGAGAAGATCCATAGTACCCTTGACTATACACTTCAGCAAACTGTGTCGGATATTCTTTCCCGCCACGCCTTGTACCACAAAGCAAACGAGATTTATAATGCAGCTGCACTGGTTTTATCGGTGAATTCGGGAGAAGTACGGGCTTATGTCGGGAATATTCCCGGCGACGGGACAGGTAGCCACGGCAGTGCCGTTGATATTATTCCGGCAAACAGAAGTACAGGCAGTCTTCTGAAACCCTTTCTCTTTGCTGCCATGCTTAACGACGGACTGTTGCTGCCAACCACCCTTGTTCCGGATATTCCTACCCAGATGGGTGGTTTTGTGCCGGAAAACTACAACCGGACATATGATGGGGCGGTTCCGGCTAAACGGGCATTGGCACGTTCGTTGAATATCCCGGCGGTAAAAATGCTTCAGGCCTACGGTTATGAGCAGTTTTACGGACTTCTCAGGAAGATTGGGATGAACTCACTTTCGAAGCCGGCCGACCATTATGGACTGGCTATGATCCTTGGCGGAGCTGAATCATCCCTCTGGGAGATGACCGGCATTTATGCATCCATGGCACGCACCCTGAACCACTACCTGGCTGACAGTTCTGGTTATTCGAAACAGGATTTTCATCCTCCGAACTATTTGGCTCAAGAGACCCCATTTCCCCCACCTCTGGATGCTACTTCCTGGTTTGATGCCGGCACGATATGGCTCACTTTTGAAGCGATGGTGGAGGTGGCTCGGCCGGAGACGGATATGCAATGGCAGCAATTTGCCTCATCCAGCAGAATAGCCTGGAAAACAGGAACGAGCTTTGGGAACCGGGATGCCTGGGCAATAGGTGTTACACCAGAATATGTGGTTGGCGTGTGGGTTGGAAACGCAACAGGAGAGGGGAGACCCGGATTGACAGGCTTGGGAATGGCTGCTCCCATTCTGTTTGAGATTTTCGATGCCCTGCCTGCGGGCGGATGGTTTGCCATGCCCGGATCAGCGTTAGACTCATTGGCCGTTTGCCGCTATAGTGGTTATCGTGTCTCCTCCCTCTGTGAGCTGGTGGATACCATACTGGTACCCAAGAGAGGAGTCGAAACGGGAGCCTGCCCTTTTCACCACCTGGTTCACCTCGACCCATCAGAAAACTATCAGGTCAATTCCAGCTGCATCTCTCCAAGCCAGATTATCCACAAGCCCTGGTTTTTACTTCCTCCTGTTCAGGAATATTATTTCAGCCGGAAAAACCCCTTTTACAAAAATCTTCCCCCATGGCTTCCGGGATGTGAACCATCTGCTGTCAAGAGTTCCATTGGTATGATCTATCCGAAAAACAACAGCAGCATTTACATTCCTGTCGAGTTGGACGGAACGCCTGGAGCAGCCATTTTCAGAGCGGCACATCACAATCCTGACGGAATCCTTTACTGGCATCTTGACGAGACATACCTTGGCAGCACGACTGGTCTCAACCAGATGGAACTTTCACCTACACCAGGCTGGCACACCCTCACCCTCGTCAACCAGCAGGGAGAGATGTTGGAGATCCGGTTTGAAGTGATGGGGAAGCGGGAATGAGGGATTATTTCTTCCCAACAATCAGAAATACGGTGTACTCCTGTTTTCCTTGTTCTCCTCTCTCTTTGACAACGGTGGTGGCAGTCATGTCGCGTATTTCAACGAAACCTGCTTGACTGAGAAGCCGCTTGAGGTAATCCCGGTCAAATCCCTGGTGGTGGACTCCTTCATTATTCTCGTGGAATGAACCATCTTCTTGATCGAGATCTGCAAAAGCAAGATATCCGCTCGGAAGAAGAATCTTGAAACATTGGTTGATCACCTCATCAGGTTTCTCCAGATGATGAAAGGTCATGCTGCTGACAATCAGGTTGAACTTTCCATGTAGAAGAGCTCCCCCGTCAAGGTCCACCAACTGAGTTTGAATATTTGTCAGCCGTTGGTCAGCGACCTTTTGATGCAGAACTTCAAGCATTTTCCCTGAACTGTCGGCTCCTGTAATATGTTTTACGAGTGGTTGAAGCCTGAGAGTGAGAAGGCCTGTCCCGCAGCCGAGATCCAAAACAACCATATCCTTTGTTGGGTTGGTTTCTCGGATAATGACATCGGCCACATCACTTGCAAGTTTAACTCGTCGGGACGTCTCGTCCCAGCTGGAAGCCCGGAGATCAAAGGGATTCTCCTGTTGCTTGTTTTTCATCTGCTTTTCAGTTCATTACTTATCTTTGCAAAGATATTCCGAAAAACCATTACGATATGACTTTCAAGGACGAAATCCTCCAGGGTATCCCCAACGGGCTTCCAGAGCCACAACCATATGATCCCGATGCAAACCATGCTCCTGTGCGGAAAGATATTTTATCTGCGGATGAGAAACAACTGGCATTGAAGAATGCCCTCCGGTATTTCGATAAAAAGCATCATGCAACACTTGCTCCCGAATTTGCAGAGGAGCTTAAAAAATATGGCCGGATATACATGTACCGCTTTCGGCCAACCTATGCAATGTTTGCGCGACCTATCAGTGAGTATCCACATCAATCCATCCAGGCTTCTGCCATCATGCTGATGATCCAGAACAACCTCGATCCGGCAGTTGCACAGCATCCCCATGAGTTGATCACTTACGGTGGGAATGGGGCAGTATTCCAGAATTGGGCACAATACCTGATTACCATGAAATATTTGGCCGAGATGACTGACGAACAAACACTTGTGATGTATTCAGGTCATCCGATGGGACTGTTTCCATCCCATGTTTGGGCACCACGGGTTGTTGTCACCAACGGCATGATGATTCCCAACTACTCTAGTCAAGATGACTGGGAACGGTATAATGCCCTGGGCGTAACACAATACGGACAGATGACGGCGGGATCATACATGTATATTGGACCACAGGGGATCGTTCACGGGACAACCATCACGGTGCTGAATGCTGCGCGGAAAGTTACTTCCGACGGGATTGCAGGGAAAGTTTTTGTAACTTCAGGTCTCGGCGGGATGTCGGGGGCACAGGCAAAAGCCACTGTCATAGCCGGCGGTATTGCTGTTATCGCCGAAATCAATCCGAAGGTTGTGAAGAAACGGCATGAGCAGGGATGGGTGGATGAAGTATATACCGACCTCGACAAGCTGATTCACCGGATGATCTCTGCCCAGTGTGGCCGGGATGCCATTTCTCTTGCATATCAGGGAAATGTGGTGGATCTCTGGGAGAAGTTTGCAGAAGAGGAGTTACAGGTGGAACTGGGCTCTGATCAAACCTCGCTGCATAACCCATGGGCTGGAGGATACTACCCAGCAGGACTGTCTTTGGAAGAGTCCAATGAGATGATGGTGAAAGATCCGGCGAAGTTCAAGGAAGAGGTGCAGAAGTCACTCAGGCGCCAGATCTCCGCTATAAAAAAACTAACTGACAATGGCATGTATTTCTGGGATTACGGAAATGCTTTTTTGCTGGAAGCCTCACGTGCCGGCGCCGATATCATGAAACCTGATGGGACGTTCACCTACCCATCTTACGTACAGGACATCATGGGGCCGCTCTTTTTTGATTATGGATTCGGACCATTCAGATGGGTGTGCACTTCAGGGGATCCATCTGACTTGCAGGTGACTGATGAAATAGCAGCCTTAGTTTTGGAGGAAATTGCCGCACATGCCCCAAAAGAGATTGAGATGCAGATGCGCGACAACATCCACTGGATCCGTGAAGCCGGAAAAAACAATCTTGTTGTTGGTTCCCAGGCCAGAATTCTTTATGCCGATTGTGAAGGACGTACCAAAATCGCCACCGCCTTCAATGAGGCGATACGGGATGGAAAGATATTGGCTCCCATTGTACTGGGACGAGATCATCACGATGTTTCTGGCACCGATTCACCCTATCGTGAAACTTCCAACATCTATGACGGTTCCTCATTTACTGCCGACATGGCGGTGCAGAACGTAATCGGTGACAGCTTCCGTGGAGCTACCTGGGTTTCGATCCATAACGGCGGCGGAGTCGGTTGGGGAGAAGTGATCAATGGCGGTTTTGGAATGTTATTAGATGGGTCGGAGGAAGCGGACTGGAAACTAAAGACCATGTTACATTGGGATGTCAACAACGGCATCGCCCGCCGTGCCTGGGCACGGAATGATGAAGCCGTATTCGCCATTAATCGCGCGATGAAAGAGAATTCCCAGCTGAAAGTTACCCTGCCGAACAAGGTGGAAGAGGAGTTGATTGAGGGATTGTTTTAGGCTGGATGCTGTTGCCGCGTCGCTTCGCTCCTCGCAATGACAATGATGCCGGATACCGGATGTCGGATGAGGTTACCAGTTCGCTGAAACGAGTTCCTGATCCATCCCGGGATTTCCAAAGATGTTCTCAATTTTCACCAGGCCATAGTTGTATGTGATCCAATAGTACACGGCGAAATCGGTCGTATCGCCCGGTGGATGCATCTTTCCCTCTTTCATCACTTTAACACTGTTAAAACTGCCTGCTGGAACCGTCACAGGGTCATCAAGTCTGAGAACTGTAACGATGATCGTATCCTGGGAATCGATCCAGGTATATTTCGTTCCTACTGTGGCATCCGTACGCAGGTTCGTTTGAACATTCAGCGGATTCAGGCTAGACACCGACCCCCACTCTTCCGGAGTGCAGTACATATATGCGGTATAACTGTCGAAAGCCCAGGAGCAGTTGCCCTTCTGGTAAAACAGTTCATAGACGCCGTTTCCCAAGTCTTTCGTCACTTCTACATCGTAATCACACAAAGCTTTAGAGTTGGTGATCCGGTATACCCAATGATGTCCTACCTGTGCTAGGGTGAATGAAGTTTCAGGAGGAGGTACATTGTTGTTTTCTTCTTTCTTATTACATCCTGGATTGATCATGAGGATGATCGCAAACAAAAGGATCATCGATGTTAATCTCTTTTTCATCTTATTCCTTTTTTAATTAAAAATTCTTGAAGATTAGCTCTTCCAAGTGAACATCGTATGGTTGGTTGGGCAGGATCGCTTCATATTTGATAAAGCCAATGGCAAAGGTCCCCCATGCATATCCT
>CAZXQU010000006.1:0-65973 GCA_964642545.1 uncultured Prolixibacteraceae bacterium
GATTCAACAACACAATTGGTCTCTTTTACCATTGACAATCAACTTTTAGCTATTCCAATCGCTATTGTTGAGCGCATCGTGAGAGCCGTTGCTGTTACACCTCTGGGGAAAGCACCCCATACTATTCAAGGGATTATTGACTACCATGGCGAAATCATTCCTGTGTTGAATCTCAGGAAACGACTGGGATTTTCTGCTCGTCCGATTGCTTCTTCAGACAGGTTGATGATCATTCAAACATCCAACCGCAGGCTAGCCATTACGGTGGACACAATTCAGGAGGTGATTCCGGAAAACAAAAAGAGGATTCCGACTGCGGGCTTATTCCCTGCATCGATTGAGGCAGAAGGGATTACACGTTGCAGTGACGGTCTTATCCTGATCTATGATGCAGAGAAGTTTCTCTCCGTTTCGGAAGAGATCGACCTGGTGAAAGCGTTGACGAGAACGATAAAGAAGGTGAAATCTAATGACTAATCACTCACGGATAGCTCAGGTGAGCAAGATAGTCTCAGAGAAACTGGGACTACACTTTCCTGAGAACAGGTTCAACGACCTATCTTCAGGCATCAGCCTGGCGGCCAGGGAACTTGGATTTGATGAAGATGGGATTGATTTTACCTCGTTGTTGGTTGAACAGAAACTTTCACCCAAACAACTCGATATCCTGGCCGAGAAACTTACAATTGGAGAGACTTACTTTTTCAGGGAGAAACAAACCCTTTCAGCATTTAAGGAGATAATCATTCCTTCCCTGGTGAAGGAAAGAGAACATGGGTCCCGATCCATCAGGATCTGGAGCGCAGGATGCTGTTCCGGTGAGGAGCCTTTTACTTTGGCGATGATCCTTTCCGATACTATTCCTGACATTTCTTCCTGGGATATAACGATTCTGGCCACTGATATCAACCGGAGGTTCCTGACGAAAGCAACCAAAGGAAGGTATACTCCATGGTCCTTCAGGGAGACTCCCATAGAAATCAAAAACAGGTACTTTACCCCTGCGGGAAGAGAATTTGAGATTTCAGAAGAAATTCGCAACAAGGTAGCATTTCAGCCATTAAACCTGGTGGAAGATTCGTTTCCGGCTGAACGAAACAACACGCAGTCTATGGATGTAATATTCTGCAGAAACGTACTGATGTACTTCTCTACGGAAACTGCGATGGCTGTGAGTCAGAAGTTTTACCACGCGCTAACAAAAGGAGGGTGGTTTATTACGAGCCAGGTGGAACTGTCGGATGAAATTTTTCATCTGTTCTCCAAAGTGAACTACAAGAACTCTTTCCTCTACCAAAAGAGCGACAAACCTACAGAACATGCAAAAAAGACGAGCATCAATGAAAATAAATCCGCCAAACTATCCTCAGCCTTAGCCAAAAAACTTCCGCTGACCCGACAGAAGCAAACTGCTCCTACCGTTATTCGGACTCCCCTCTCGCAACTTACGATAAAAACTGATAAACAGGAATCAAGCCCACTTGAAATTGCGAGACGATTTGCCAACCAGGGAAATCTCAGCCTTGCGTTACAGTGGGTGGAAAAATTTATAGCAACAAATCCTTCCAATCCGGAAGCATACTACCTTTCGGGTATGATTCATTATGAGCGGGGAGAATTGCAAGAGGCGGAACAACAGTTAAAAAAGGCTCTCTACCTTGACCCTGACCACCTCCTTTCACATTTTCAAATGGCTGGTATTTGCAACAATCATGGCAAAGAGAAGCAAGCCAGAAAACACATTCAAAATGTCGGTTATCTTCTTCAACAGTTTAAGGATGAGGACCTCCTGCCTGGCACAGAAGGGATGACAGCCGGTCAGCTTAGAAGCCTTTTAAAACCAATCAACACCTCCGGGGATGCTTGACGAACAGGAATTACTGAAATCCAGGGCCCGCGACCTGGCGACACCCGATCATGACCAGATCTCTGATACAGGGACCAGGAAAGAGATGCTTATATTTCTTCTTTCAGGAGAGCATTATGCAATTGAGACATCTTTCGTAACTGAAGCCCTAAGTGTTCAGGAGATAACCCAGATACCAGGAATGCCAGCATACCTGACCGGAGTTATGAATGTAAGGGGAAGAATCGTTCCTGTGGTGAATCTGAAAAAATTGTACTCGCTAAAAGAGGAGGGGATTGTTGCGTCCACTAAGACTCTAATCCTAAGTGAAGATACTTATGAAGTCGCAGTTCTGACAGATGCCATCCTTCCTACCCGATGGATCGCTGAATCTTCCATCAAGCCCGTCCCTTCAAACCTCCGTGGGGTGGGAATTGAACAGTTACTTGGTGCTACAGAGGATGCCCTTATTATCCTCGACGGCAACAGCCTGATAAACAAGCTTAAAACTTCATTGACAAATCGAAAATCATAACATAATCAACTATTAACTAAGGAGAGACAATTATGAAATCTGGATTTATCATCAGTACAAGGGCTCAATTGTATCTTGGAGCAGGGACCATCTTTACATGCGTTGTTATTGTGATTATTGCAGGTATTATTGGGACACAGCGAATCGATGAGATTTATACAAAGATTGAGCAATCGCATAAGATCTCAAATTTGCTCACCGAGATGAAATCGGATCAGAACAGCAATCACTCTCTCGCCTTGCAGATGGTGATGACGAAAGATCCGATACTGCAGATGGAGCTTGAGACTGAGATCCGTGCCCAGGCCGACAAAATAACAACTCTTCACGGGAACCTGGAACAGCTGCTTCTGATATACCCTGAGACCCTTGGAACGTATAAAGAAGTTGAAACGCTCTTTGCCGACTATCGAAAAAACAGAGATCGACAGATCATGCTTCTGAAAGAGGGGAAGCATTTAGAAGCGGAAGCCCTCACTACGACAATTCAGGTACCATTGTTTGAAAAACTTCTTGGTACCATCAATGCAATCCAGGGAGATCTCGCCGGAATAACCCAACACTTAACTGCTGAAGCAACCAATGTCAGCAAAAATGCCAGAATATTGATCTGGATTCCTGGGGGTATTTCCATCCTGGTAGTTATACTGATGGTTGCCTGGGCTATTTGGGTAATACGCAGCCTGAACCGGGAAATCCTTGATGGGATAAACATCCTTGATATAACAACCAACGAGATTCTCACTACAGCAACTGAAGTGTCAACAGGAGCCACAGAAACTGCCACATCGGTTGCGGAGACGACCACTACGATTGAAGAGGTACGTCAAACCTCACAGTTAGCGAATAAAAAAGCAATCAAAGTTCTTGAAAACTCGCAAAGAGCTTCGGAAGTGGCAGAAAACGGGAAGGTAGCAGTTATGAAGACAATCGAAGGGATGGACAGGATCAAGTCGCAGATGGACCTGATTGCTGCGAGCATCGTCCAACTGGCAGATCAAAGCAGGGTGATCGGAGATATTACCACAACCGTCACCGACCTGGCGGACCAGTCTAATCTTTTAGCCGTTAATGCAGCGATCGAAGCAGCAAAGGCAGGGGAACAAGGCAGGGGATTTGCAGTAGTTGCACAAGAGATTCGAAGCCTGGCAGAGCAATCAAAAAAATCGACATCTCAGGTAAAGGAAATCCTGAACGAAGTGCAAAAATCGGTAAGCCATGCTGTTATGGCAACGGAACAGGGCAGCAAAGCTGTTGAGAGCGGGAGTGCCCTGGCCAATGAAAGCGGTGAAGTGATTGAGTTGCTCGCCGAGACGGTTGAGGAGGCTGCACAATCGGCACTTCAGATATCATCCTCTACCAATGAACAGATGGCCGGAATGGATCAGATCGTACCGGCCATGGAGAATATCAAGCAAGCCAGTGAACAAAATGTGATTGGGACAAGGCAAACGCAAACAGTAGCTACAAACCTTTCCAAACTGGGTGAAACGTTCAAGATGACGATCAGGAAGTTTAACGTATAACAGGTGTAATGGACAGTAAACAGGAAGCCTTTCTAAAGGAACTTCTGGTCGACTTCAAAATTGAGGCAGCCGAGCACTATCAGTCCATCATCAACGGACTGATTGATTTGGAACAGCACCCTCAGTCTGGTGCCAACCAACTCCTGATTGAGACAACATTCCGTGAACTGCATAGTCTCAAAGGGGCGGCACGTGCAGTGAACCTGCTCGATATTGAGAGATTATGTCAGAGTGCAGAAAGCGTATTTCACCTGCTTAAAGAACAAAATCTCTCTCTCTCACAGGACATATTCGATGTTTTTCACAAGGTTATGGACACGCTCCAGGTGATGCTGTCGGAGGTTGAGTTGAAAGAGAAGTCGATTCGGTCTGAAGCGATCAAGAATTTACAACGGCGGTTGGAGAAATGCACACTATCGGTCCGACCTACATCCTTTGGGCTCCCCTCTCCCCCAATATTCAATTCGGATGAAACGGAGCCTGATATCATGGATGACCCTAAACCGAGTATCCCCACGATGGAGAGGCATATCGAATCAGGCAGCGTAAGGATTCCAACCAAAAAGCTGAACGACTTGTTAAACCAGACAGAAGAGTTGATTTCGGCAAAAGCAACATTAAACAGTCACATCAGCGACCTGAGAGATATCCACTCTTCCGATGAAAAGCTGTATAAACTTTATAACAATATTAGTCAATTCCAACGCTCTTTTTCGCGGATGATTGACAACCTCCTGGTGAATATCAAAACCACCCTCCTGTACCCTTTTTCGACTGTTCTCGACATGATGCCAAAACTGGTAAGAGATCTCTCCCGGGAACAGAACAAAGAGATTGCATTCAATATTCTCGGTAAAGAGACAGAGATCGACAGGAGAATCCTGGAAGAGATCAAGGATCCATTGATCCATCTGATCAGGAATTGCATTGATCATGGACTTGAAACCCCGGAAGAGAGAATAAAAAACGGGAAGCCACCCAAAGGCTCGTTATCTATTTTTATCATCCAGGAGACCAACCAGCAGGTGATGATCCTGGTTAGCGACGATGGTGCCGGGATCCAGAAAGAGAAAGTGCTGGCTTCTGCTATTAAGAACGGGATCATTTCGGAAGAAGCAGCTGAAAGACTAACACAGCAAGAGATCTTTGCACTGATCTTCCGTTCAGGGATTTCGACCAGCCAGTTCATCACCGACCTGTCGGGACGTGGGCTGGGGATGGCAATTGTATCTGAGAAAGTTGTCAAACTTGGTGGTTCCATATCCGTGGATTCTACTCCGGGGAAAGGGACAACATTTACGATCCTGTTGCCTCTCACTCTCTCCACTTTTCATGGGATTCCCATCAGGGTGCAGGACCAGCTTTTCATCATACCTACCAGCTCTATTAACCAGGCAATCCGAATAAAACCAAACGATATCAAGACTATCGAGGGAACCCCGGCAATCTCTCTGGGCGGACAGATGGTAGGACTAGTATTTATGGCAGACGTCCTTGGAATCCCATACAGGAAAACAAAAATAGAGGTCGAAGCAACCTATCCGGCATTAGTGATGGGAGATTCATTGAGGCGCATTGCATTTGTGATAGATAAAGTAATGGGCGAGCAGGAAGGGATTGTAAAAGACATCACACCGATTCTGGGGAAAGTACAAAACATTGCTGGGGCCACTATCCTGGGGAGTGGAAAGATTGTCCCGGTACTGAACATTCCTGAGCTTTTTGAATCAGCATCGCAAACCTCATCCGGCACCTCAGCCAGTATGGTGATTGAGCGCATGGCCCCAGAAGAGACTATAATACAGTCGATCCTGGTAGCGGAAGATTCCATCACAGCAAGGTCATTGATACGAAATATCCTTGAAACCGCAGGATACGTAGTTCAAACTGCTGTTG
Source organism: uncultured Prolixibacteraceae bacterium (assembly GCA_964642545.1). Taxonomy (GTDB): domain Bacteria; phylum Bacteroidota; class Bacteroidia; order Bacteroidales; family FEN-979; genus QYOJ01. The sequence continues at coordinate 5,804 of CAZXQU010000006.1, forward strand.
ACGGTCAGGAAGCATTACAAATGCTGAAGAAGGAGTGGTTTGACCTCCTGGTTTCAGACGTAGAGATGCCCCGATTGAATGGGTTTGAACTTACTGCCCGAATCAGGGAAGATAACAAGTTAAGCGAACTCCCGGTCATTCTTGTCACAGCCCTGGAGTCGGCTGACGACAGACAACGAGGCATGGATGCCGGAGCCAATGCCTACATCAATAAAAGTAGTTTTGAACAGAGTAACCTGGTTGAAACCATTCACAGGTTAATATAATGATCAATAAAGACAAAATCGGGGTCCTCATAGTGGATGATTCCATTACGGCGAGAAATCTCCTGAAGATATTACTGAATGAAGACCCTCAGTTTGAAATCATCGGGATCGTTTCCAATGGATCTGAAGCGGTTGCTTTTGTTAAAACCGAGAAGCCCGACGTCATCAGCATGGACATCCATATGCCGGTGATGAACGGTTTTGAAGCTACCAGGCAGATCATGTCAACTAATCCCGTTCCAATCGTTATCGTTTCAACTGCATACAATCCCAGTGAGACCCAGCTCGCTTTCAAAGCACTGGAAGCAGGGGCTTTGACGATTCTTCCCAGGCCTATCGGACCCGGGCATCCGGATTTTCTGAAACATGGAAAAACCTATCGCACAACATTGAAATCTCTTTCGGAAGTACGGGTCATCCGGCGGCATCAGAGTGGATCAAAACCAGTGGAAGATTCAGACAAGTACCTGAAATTTGATAAAAACACAGGAACCGAGGAAAGGAAAAGTATTGCCAGCAAGATTGTTGCAATAGGAGCCTCAGCAGGTGGACCAGCCGCCTTGCAAGCCATCATGAAATCGCTCCCCTCCGACTTTCCCGCTCCGATACTTGTTGTTCAGCATATTGATAAAGGGTTTGCAGAAGGATTTGCACAGTGGCTCGGGGAAATGTCAAAAATTCCTGTGATCATACCTAAAGATGGGGAACGACTTTTACCGGGACATGTATATCTCCCGAGTGGTGATCATCATCTTGGCGTTAAACAAGAGGGAATCGTCTCCATCTCCTCCGCCTCCCCCGAACATGGATTACGTCCTGCAGTTAGCTACCTTTTCCGTTCAGTAGGATCTGTTTATGGGAACAACACCACAGCCATTCTTCTCTCGGGAATGGGTCTCGATGGAGCCAGAGAGTTGAAGAAACTGAAAGAGTTAGGAGCTTTTACGATTGTGCAGAATGAAGAGACATCTCTTGTTTATGGGATGCCGGGAGAAGCAATCAGGCTCCATGCCTCCTGCCGGATACTTCCACCTGAACAAATGATCCAGGCAATATTGAATCAATTCACATCGTTAGCTAAACTTTAAATCTATATGAATAACGGATACAACATCACTTTGGGAGACAGTTACATCATGGCTGTAGAAGATTCTGTGGTTCAGGCCAAGCGGCTGAAACATTTTCTGGACATGAATAACCTGAACAACAAGGTATTCTACACTGCAACAGAAGCTTATCAGGCTGCATTAACCACTCCCCCGATACTGATTATCAGCGATATCGTGATGCCAGGGATAGATGGTTACGAATTCTGTAAAAAACTGAAAGAGACTCCTGCATTGAAGGATATTCCTATCATCCTGCTCACCTCTCTCAATGACCCGCTTGATATTATCAAAGGCCTTCAGGCCGGAGCTGATAACTTCATCACGAAACCATATGAAGAGAAATATCTCCTCTCCCGTATCAATTACCTGCTTGCTAACAGTGAAATAAGGAGATCAGGTGGTGGAGAGATGGTCCTTGAAATCGTTTTCCGCGGAAATAAATACGCCATTAACTCCGATAAGAAGCAGATCCTCGACCTCCTTCTATCAGTATATGAAGCTGCTGTTCAACGCAATGACGAGCTGATTATAGCACAGGAACAGCTTCAGATGCTGAATGAGAACCTGATTTCCTCAAATCGCGAGCTGGAAGCCTTCTCCTACACAGTATCCCATGATCTTCGCTCACCCCTCCATACAATTCATGGATATACACAATTGATGCTTGAAGACTATACGGAGAGACTGGAACCTGAAGCCCTTGGATTTTTAGAAACGATCTTATCAGCATCTAAAAATATGGCCCAGTTGATTGATGATCTGTTGAAATTCTCCAGGTCGGGCCGTGCAGTCTTAACCAAAGTTGATGTCGACTTAAGCAACATGGCCAATCAGGTTATCCAAACTATTCGTCAACGTGATCCTTTACGCAATGTACACGTCAAAATTGCAGAAGGAATATCAGGATATGCGGATAAAAATCTCATGGGAGTTATTCTCGACAACTTATTGGGGAATGCCTGGAAATATTCTGGGAAGAATAGTGAAGCCGAAATAGAATTCGGACAAACCGAGATTGAAGGAGAGAAAGTTTATTTTATTAAAGACAACGGTGCCGGGTTTGATATGGAAAAAGCCGATACCATGTTCAGTCCGTTTGAACGTTTCCATACCACTGCTGAATTTCCAGGAACTGGTGTTGGGTTAGCTACCGTAAGACGGATACTTGAAAAACATGATGGCCGGATCTGGGCCGAGAGTGAGGTTGGGAAAGGATCGATATTCTATTTTACACTTCCCGAAGGCCGTTAACTCACCTTCCTGCTCCTTTTGCGTTCGATTTCATCGAGGATGATCTTTCGCAGCCGGATCGTTTTCGGTGTCACTTCCACGTATTCATCTCCCTGGATATATTCCATGGCCTCTTCGAGGCTGAATTTGATTGCCGGAATGATGACAGCTTTGTCATCCGATCCTGATGCGCGAACGTTCGAAAGTTTCTTAGTCTTAGTAAGATTGATCAGCATATCATCGCCACGGGTATTTTCCCCAACCACCATTCCTGCATAGATGGGATCATTGGGTTCAATGAAAAACTTACCGCGATCCTGAAGCTTATCAATCGAATAGGTAATAGCCATGCCTTTCTCCATGGCTATCAGGGATCCATTGATACGATTCACCATATCCCCTCTCCAGGGCTCATAACCCTTGAACCGGTGAGCCATAATCGCTTCTCCTTCAGTAGCTGTGAGAATTGGATTACGTAGTCCGATCAATCCACGGGCAGAAATAGTAAAATCGATGACAACCCTATCACGTTTATTCAATATGTTGACAATTTCTCCACGTCGGCGAGTCACTAATTCTATTACTTTCCCTGAAAATTGATCTGGCACCTGGATCGTCAGGTTTTCTATCGGCTCCATTAAAGTACCGTTGATCAGTTTCGTAAGTACTTGTGGTTGCCCAAGCTGAAACTCATACCCTTCACGCCGCATTGTCTCTACAAGAATAGCAAGGTGAAGTACTCCACGTCCGAAAACCAAAAATTTCTCAGGTGCTTCAGTCTCTTCAACGCGCAATGCAAGATTCTTCTCGGTCTCTTTGAATAAGCGTTCACGGATGTTTCTTGATGTGACAAACGTCCCATCTTGTCCTGCAAAAGGTGAATTATTAATGGTAAATACCATACTCATCGTAGGCTCATCGACCGTAATAGGCTTCAGTGCAACAGGATTCAACGTATCGGCGATGGTATCTCCTATATCGAAATTTTCGGGTCCCAATACAGCGCAAATCTCTCCGGCGCCGACTTCCCATTTTACCTTCTCTTTGCTGAGTCCTTCAAAAAGGTAGAGCTCTTTGATCACCGATTTGATAATTGTCCCGTCACTCTTGACCAGAGAGACCTGCATACCTGCTTTAATCGATCCTCTAGTAATCCGGCCAACGGCAATCCGCCCAACATAAGATGAATAATCCAGAGAGCTGATTTGCAGTTGAAGGGCACCTTCGCTTCGGGGAGGTTCCGGTATATGTTCCAGAATTGTATCCAGGAGGTAATGAATATCAGTTGTTGGGTTCCGCCAGTCATCCGACATCCAGCCCTGTTTCGAAGAGCCATATACGGTAGGGAAATTCAGCTGGTCTTCAGTTGCGTCCAAACTGAACATCAACTCAAACATAGCTTCATGCACCTCATCGGGAGAGCAATTTGGTTTATCAACCTTGTTGATAACAACAATTGGCTTTTTCCCAAGCTCAATCGCCTTTTGCAATACAAACCTGGTTTGCGGCATCGGTCCTTCGAAAGCATCAACTAAAATAAGCACGCCATCAGCCATATTGAGAACCCGCTCCACTTCACCGCCGAAGTCAGCGTGTCCTGGAGTATCTATAATATTGATTTTAACACCTTTATAACGAACTGATACATTTTTCGACAAAATAGTAATTCCTCTTTCTCGCTCAAGGTCATTGGAGTCAAGGATCAGATCCCTAACCTCCTGGTTCTCACGGAAGAGGTGAGTCTGATGTAACATCCTGTCAACCAAGGTTGTTTTTCCATGATCGACATGCGCAATGATTGCGATATTCCGGATATTTTGCATTTAATATATTTATATATGTTGTTGAAATAATTTGCAAAATTACGATTTATTTCCATGCAAAACGAAAACAGGCAAAAGGAAAACCCCAAATGGTATGTTGCGTTGCCAATGTTGTATAGTTTTTTTAAGTTTGCGCCACTAAAACTAAAACTATGATCAAATACTGGATTGCCCGCCAAATGGTGAAACGCACGAAGAAGAGACAGTTTTCCACTGAATACCTTGAACAGAAACATGTTGACCCAAACGAACCATTCCCCAACGACAGCTCCTATTTTTACGGTGGTGACAAGAAAGGTAATGCCTTTATCACCCGGATGGCTTTTCGCTGGACAAGCCGTCCGCACGAATACTGGCTGGATTTTTACCTCAAAGGGCTTGGATTTTTCGGCATCCGGGAAGATCCTGGTCCCGAAGGAGACGGATTTCAGCAGGGAACGTTGAAATACGAGCCTGTTGAAATCGGTAAAATATGGCGTGTTTCTTATGAAGGAAAAGTTGTTGACGAACTTGGCAAACCGCACGACTGCAAAATAGACCTGCTCTTTACGGGAGAGCATCCCATTTATGATTTTGCGAAAAGTTCCGATCAGCGGATGATCGCAAGAGCTATTTCCAAAGAGAAGTGGACCAAAGAGTTCTTTCATCACATGAAAGACACCCACCAGGTTCATTACGAGCAAACCGGTAGGTTTACCGGGACCATCACCCTGGATGGAACGGCGCATGAGCTAGACATGATAGCCTCCCGCGACCACTCGTTCGGTTCCCGCACCTGGCTTACATGGGATCGGCATTACTGGATCACCGGGGTTGCCGACAACGGCTATCGCTGGACCGTTACAACCATCAAATGGCAGTTCCTCGGAAGACTGACTGCCGGATTTGTTTTCGGGCCAGATGGCGTTGCCGATGCGATCACCGAATGCACCGACCTGGAGACGATCTCCAAAGAACAGCTCCTTCCCAACCATGGCTTCATTGATATCTATACCAGGAGCGGAAAGCATCACAAACTTGAGTTCTGGCGCAAGGGCGAATTCCCTTACCTGCACGACGGGAAATACCATATGCGAGAAGGCATCGGCACATACAAGTTCGATGGCGTTGATGGATTGGGAATGGTAGAGTTCGGGTTTCACGCGGACAGGTACAAGGTATGAGAGTATGAGAGTATGAGAGTATGAGGGTTTGAGACTATGAAAGCGTAAGACATTGAGGTAGCGAGAAGCGAGAAGCGAAAATAGAACAACAAATTTTGAAAACTAAGATTGAACAAAATATCATTCGGCTCAGCGAGATCGGGGATGAGCCGGTAGGTGGGAAAGCCCTTGGGCTGAAACGACTAAAAGAGCTGGGACTTCCTGTACCTGAAGCTTTTGTTATCGTTCATCCTGATCCGGATAACCTTGACCCGGATTTTCTGAATAAACACATTGATTTACTTGGAGAAGGGCCGAAAGCCGTTCGCTCTTCCGCCGTCAGCGAAGATGGGCACGACGCCTCATTTGCCGGTCAGTTTGAATCATTTTTGAACGTTAACGGCAAGGATGATATCCTGCATGCGATTCGGAATTGTGTGACCGCTGCCTCTTCCGAACGGGTGAAACATTACTCTCAAAGCCGTATTACAGAAGCCGATCTGCGAATTTCCGTGATTGTTCAGAATATGGTTCCGGCTACTTGCGCCGGCGTAATTTTTACTGCAGATCCTGTTACCCACCGGCGCGACAAGGTGATCATCAATGCAGTTTCCGGACTCGGAGAAGATCTTGTCGCAGGCAAAAAAGATGCACACCATTACGAACTATTTAAAAGTGGATCAGACCTTGAGAGTGTAATAAAATCCAACGGGCATCTGCTTACATCCGAACAACTCAGGGAATTGATGTCGGGAGCCAAAAAAGCTGAAGAGCACTTCCGCCAGCCGATGGACATGGAGTGGGCTATCGACGAATCGGACTCGTTATTCTGGCTTCAGGCCCGGCCGGTCACCACTCTTGATCACGTTCATTACAACGAACTCGATACTATGAAGGGTTTCAGCGACGACATCTGGACTTTAGGAAATATTGGTGAGATGATGCCCGGTGTAACCACTCCCCTCACCTACTCGGTAGTAGTGGATGCCATTGACTATGGTATGTGTGTTCTTGCAGATAAAGGCGGAGCATTCAGGTTGAAGAACCGCAATGGATATCATTATATCCAGATGTTCTACAACAGGCTGTTCGTGAATATGACCCACATGATGGAATACGCCTCAAATATCTGGCTCAACAAGTCGGAAAATATTCAGATTGCCTTGAGCGTAAAAGTAAATACCGATATCCGTGAAAAGTACAAGGCCCCATTGCTCAAGCGGGTATTCAACTTCGGCAAGCAAGCTTCAACTGTCATCAGGGCTAACAGTTACCTCAAAAAACTTAGGGTACTGGCCGGCGGTTTCAGGATCGATACAACACTGCCTGTCAGAGAATTGTGGGAATCTCTGGGTAAAGGCAAAAGGGATGTCAGTGTTGGTTTTGGCCACCATCTCATCACATCCGGGCAATCAGGGAGTCTCTATTCCGCTTTTATGGGGATCATGACAGACGACAAAAGGTTGCCCGACGCAAACGATCATCACATTGCAACGATACTGCTCTCTGACATCCCGAATATCGAAAGTGCCGATGCAGTGAAATCACTGGAATCTTTTTCACAAGAGATCAGGAACCATCAGGAATTTGCAAATCAATTTATATCTGTAACCCCGGAGGAGGCGATTTCATTAATCCAACACGAGTCTCCATCAGAAATCAGGGAAAAATACCAGAATTTCATCACCCGACATGGCCACCGTTGCATACGCGAGAGCGAACTGCGTGAGAAACCCTGGGAGGAGAACCAGGAACACCTTGTCCAGTTACTGCAAACAAAGGTCAGGTTCGGTGACCTTGAGCACCGATCCATCGATGTAAAACAGGAGATCCGTAGGACATTGAAGAAACTACCACTCCATAAACGATTGGTATTCAAAATCCTTTTACCCACAGCACGAACGGCCGTTGCTCGTAGGGAGATATCTAAAGCTCTGGCGATAAAGATGGTGAATGAACTTAGGAAGGGGTACAGGGTATTGGCAGAGAAAATGTTCTGCGATACGGGATCAGCGATACGGGATACGGGATCTGTGATCAACGATTCTTTTTCTCGTATCGCGAATCACGAATCGCGTATCGGACTATTAGATGATACCGATCAAATATACTTTCTGACCCATGAAGAGATTGGGCAGTTAATAGAAACAGGAGACCGCTCCCTGCTTGAGAAGGCGAACCGTCGCCGGAAACTTTTACCTGAGACTGACAAACTGCAATTCAATGAAATTTGCTTTGGGATCCCCGAACCCATAGAACACCCGGAAACAATTGAAATCAAAGAGGGACAACTTCATGGAACTCCTGTGAGCAGCGGAAAAGTTAAAGCCCGTGTACGAATCATCCATACCCTCGAAGATGCCGACAAACTGGAGCGGGGAGAGATTATGGTAGCCTCGTTTACTGATATAGGGTGGACTCCCTATTTCAGTATCATTTCAGGCCTTGTCACCGAGATCGGGAGCCCTCTTTCTCACGGTGCCGTAGTGGCACGGGAATACGGCATCCCAGCAGTGGTTGGCGTAAAAGGAGCCAGGGCATCCCTTACTGATGGTGAATTTGTCCTCCTCGACGGGGACCGGGGGATTGTTGAAAGGATGAGGGACGAGGGAAGAGGATTACCCCCCAATCCCCTGAAGGGGGAGTAAGTCCCCTTCAGGGGATTTAGGGGCGACTTTACTTTACTTCAGAAAATTCTTTGAAACGAATTCCTGAAACTTCACTTTGTACTGCTCACTCACAGGAATGTAGGTTGTAACATCGAAGATGATGCGGTTTCGCTCAATGGTTGTGATCCTGTCCAGGTTGACAATATAGGAACGGTGAACCCGCATAAATCGTTCGGATGGAAGTTGCTCTTCCAGTGACTTCATACTCATCAGCGACATCACAGGTTTACCATTAGAAAGATGGATCCTGACGTATTCCCCTTTTCCTTCAATGTATTTGATATCCTGAAAAGCGACTCTGACAATCTTATACTCTGATTTGATAAAAAGAAAATCCTCTTTGTTAGACAATAGAACCGGAACCTGGCGATGAAGCTCGAACCAGGATCTGGCTTTGTTCGCAGCTTTTAAAAATGCTGTATAATCAACCGGTTTCAGCAAATAATCCAAAGCATTGACCTGAAACCCTTCAACAGCATATTGGCTGTATGCAGTGGTAAATATAACCTGAACTGGCTGATCAAGAGATTTTACAAAATCCATCCCGCTCAGATCGGGCATATGGATGTCGACAAACATTAGATCAATCTCATTCTCTTTCAGCAATTCCATTGCCTTAAAAGCACTCTCGCAACTGGCCACAAGTTCCAGGAATGGAGTCTTGTCAATATATGATGCCAATTGTTTCAGCGCAAGAGGTTCATCATCGATAGTCAGGCAATGGATCATATAGGTATAGATAAGTTAACATTGAACTCAGTTCCATCATTCAGGATATCCAGGTGATACTTATCTCCATAAAGAAGATCCAGTCTTTTCCTTGTATTATCAATTCCTATCCCAGAGGGTGAATCCTTGATTCCCTGTGATGCAATGCTGTTTTTAACAGCCAGGAGAAGCCGGTTGTCATCAATAGCAATGTCGACGATAACGAACGATTTGGCCTTATAACTGATTCCATGCTTAAAGGCATTCTCAATCAAGGATGTGAAGAGGAATGGGGGGATTTGTTTCTCGGGGATTCTTTCCGGGATATTAAGATTTATAATAACATTCTCTGAATAACGAATTTTCATCAAATCAACGTAACTTCTCACAAATTCCAGCTCACTGCTTAATGATGTTTTCCCTGATTCCGTTTCATATAAAAGGTAACGCATCATGTTGGAAAGCCTGATGACTGCCTCTTTCGCCTCCGTAGTATTGATATCAATCAACGCATGGATATTATTCAGAGTATTCATAAAAAAATGAGGACTAACCTGGTTTTTAAGAATCGTTAGCTGGGTCTCCATTTTCTCCTTTTCCAACTTCACCTTCTCCTGTTCACTGCCTACAAGTTTTACAGACAACCGTAAACCGGTATCAAAACCCACAAGAAGGATAGAGAAGATAAGGACGTTTACATATAGGGGTATCGGACCTCGTTGTTCGGGGCCCGGAGGTGGAGGATTGATTGAGCTATTTGATGAGGGGCCTAACTGAGGTGGAGGTGGAGGATGTGGTGATTGTTGTGACTGTCGTTGTTGTGGTGAAGGTTGAAAATTACCCTGAGCAGGTTTGGAAATCAGGATAAATGCGGTTACTACCACCAGAATCAATGCCACTGCAGACAAAATATACCTTAAATAGTTAGGGGCTCCTCCCCGAAATAAAATAAAAGGGACCAACAGAAATCTGTTTACAAAGAATACAACAGCCAGTGGGATAAGAGATTCAAATGGTTTTGAGATTGATCTCCAGCTAGGGTCATCAGCTGCATCCCCAAACAGGAAGGGCGCGGAAATCAGAACAATCCACACTACGGAGATCAGGAGAACCTCGAAGGAACTCATCCTGTTTTTCGTATGCGATGGCATGGGTTTATCCTTCATTGAAATAATCAAATATAGTTTATTTTTGAATGACCATTTTCTTCACCTGGACCCTGTTTTGTGCCTGAATGGAATAAAAATAAATTCCTGATGGCAAATCTCCGGCTCGAAATGAATAGCTATAAGCTCCTGCCGTGAGCTGCTGCGACACAAGGGTTTCAACAAGCATCCCGTAGATGTTAAACACGTTCAGAGTCACTTCCCCTGCCTGCTCAAGTCTGAATTCAATCGTTGTTTGATCTCTGAATGGATTTGGATAGTTTTGCCTGAGTATGATTGAGTGTATTATATCAGACAAAGGAGTATCGATTGCCAGGATTCCGGAAAGGTTGGTAGCGCTAAAAGATGGAAGCATTTCAACAAATTCACCGGTGCCGTTGGGGTAACGGCCCGTGGTTGTGTCGGCCTTCTGTTGCCCGAAGATGATTTCATCCAATACCAGCAAGTTGTTGTCGGATAAGACAATAGTCTCTCCTGAAGCGGATAGTTTAAAATTGGCATGCAACCCTTCCTGGCCGCCATCATCATCAGCCCATACAATCAGGAAGTTTCCAGGTGCGATGGTTGTATCAGGGAACATCCATTGATCAGGTTCAGCGGCATCATCCGACAAGAAATACCCGCCCAGACTGATATCTTCTGTGCCGTTATTGTAAAACTCGATCCAGTCATCATATTCTCCATCCTGATCAGTGACGGTACTCTTGTTATCGGCCATAAACTCATTGATCACCAAATCGCCCGTGATGCTGATCCGGTAAAACTCATATTCGGCTCTTGCAGGTGAAAATGCAACAGCTTCCAGATTTTCAGCATATATATAATAATGAAGATCAGTGGCGCCAACAATCAATGAAGCTCCATAAATGCCATCTCCGGCCTGACCATCATGATGATTTCCATCATCATACATGCTAACTTTTTCAAACACACCATATTCATTATTTCTACTAGCTAAGAACACAGATGTTGCATTGTCAACTTCGGCGGTAAACCAGACTTCTGAATTTGGAGATACCTGCTCGGGCGAATGGGCAACATTGGCAATATCGGGAGCCGCATACTGAAAATCCGGCAGCGAATTAAGATAGGTGATCCTTGCCTCCATCAACTGGGTGATCCCGATGATTGAATTCGGTCCCATCCCAATAGAATTGTTGACATTGGCTATAAAATTAGCATAAGTGAAGAATTTATTGGGATCCCCCTGCACCTCGGCATCAATGACCGACTGGATCTCGAGGGCCCTGGTTTCGTACCATCCGTTAGCAAAATTCTCTGCCAACATGGTTTTCATGTGCGCTACATACATTTTCCGGTAAGTGTCGTTATTCAGGATTTTGCTGATAATGGGATAGTCACTGCTGGTGAGATTTAAAAATGGATTTAGTTGTTGTAACTGGGTTGTATTCTGCGGACCACCGTTCTGAAGTGCGGTGAAAACGCCGAAACTCTCATTCAGATCCCAGGGGATGGGGTTAAACCTGCCGTTATCATCCTGATAAAGGTAGTAATTCTGAGGATTGTTGATAGGCCCGTCAAGATTGACCAGCAGGTTTTGGAAAGCAAGGAACCACAAGTGCCGATCAAGGTTTAAAACCTCGTCAACATAGGCGCTGTAATTATTTATTGTATCCAGGAACCTTATCAGTTCCTGCCAGCCAAAATCTGATTCCAGGGAATACAGACTCATATAGTCGTTCGAATCGGTGCCGAAATATTGCCAAACTCCGCCCATGGAACCTGGTGGAAGGTTATCAGCCAGTTCACCCTTGATTCTTGCATTTTCATCGCTGCCATAATGGGTTCGCATAAACAACTTATCCACATCCTGGTCACTGGTATAAAGCCCTAGATAAGTACTGTTTATGTACACTTTGGCATAATTTGACAAACCAGCGGGTATATATTTCCGTGCAATTTCATAGCTCATGGTTTCACGAATAAAAGATGGATCTTTAAACACATTGGCTAACTTGAGCGTTCCATACCCCTCTATCAGCTGGTCATCGATGACATAATCTAGTTTGATGTTAAGCGGGTTTTTAACCTGGTTGGAATTGTAGGAGCTGTTACCTTTATATCGTACCCCAACACTGTCGAAAATTTGCCCGTTGAGGGTTGCCGTTCCCAGAAGCCGCTCTTCCTCTCCGTTTGCTACAAGGCTATCAAGCAGATAATCCCAGTTCGTTTGCGTGAAACTGATTTCGATAGTATTGATGGTAGTGATGTCGTAAAAATTTTGAGAGGATGAAGTCATCCATATCACCATCAAGATAAAAACGGTTAAGATTTCTTTTTTCATGGGATAAAAATTTTGGTTAGTTGGTTATTACAGTTTAAAAAATTTACCGATCAGTTGATTGGTGTTCATTGGGAATGTCAGAACATACATACCCGTTGGAAGGCTGCTGACATCAAAGGTACAACTGGAAGAGATCAGGATAGTCTTTTGTAGAACCATCTGCCCTGTTGTATTGATTATTTTAATTGTAACCTCGTTAGGAAATTCACCTGTAAAGTTGATAGTCAGCTTATCTTTCACCGGATTCGGATAGATCTTCAGACTGTTTTCCTGAATACCGGTTTCGTTTATCCCTACTGATGAGTCGGACCGCACCAATCTCACATAGTTGAATATCCTTACAACATCCCCCTGTGGCCCATTACCATGAGGCCAGTTGGCCGGATCACCGCTTTTCGGGTCGCTCCGTTGTGCCCCTGCACCATGAACATCCATAAGTGTATAGTTACCCGACATGGGAGGTTGTTCCATCCAGCCAAGGGCTTCCCCGAAACATAAGTACACGCCAAACCCACCTGTCCCGTTTGAAGAGGCATGCGTTGTTCCTGTCCAGTAGAAGGGATAGTTGGTTCCACCTCCCTCATCGATAATCGTGGATGTGTTAAAAATGGGATCAATGGCTGCCGAATTGGTCGTTTGCGGTGACCTGGAATAATCCACAATACTTTGCATCTCTTTGGCATTTGGCAACCTCCAATCATTGGCACCGAGGTATTGTTCCGCGTTTTTCTGCTCAACCCAGGCCAAACCCTCTTCCCAGTTTAATCCTTCACCACTGTCATTTTTATCCCAAATCAACCCGGTCGCGGCATCCCTAATCGTTCCATCACCATTATCCACGAATTCGTTGACTCCATACTGTAAATTTCCCCGTACGTAGCGCACTTCAAATGTTTTGTCCCCCGTTTGTCCGGGCAAAGGACCGGTTCCGTAACCTTTGATTCTGCCATCAGCGAAATTCACACCGAAATCTGTATGATCTCCGCCCATAGTGGTTCCAACATATTCTGTAGATGTCGCGTACTGAGCATCGATCATCCGTTCGCCGATCAGGGTATCGCCATACCTGAACTCAAAATAGTTCGTATCCAGGAACGGGGAAAGATTCTCCGGATTAGGACCACTGATATCAGTCCCGCTGAACAGAATCAGTGAATACATCTCTTTTATCGTTGGAAGTCTCCAGTCGGTATATCCGGCCAGGCTGAGGGTATCAGCCCCGGCCACTGCCTGGTTGAACGTAAGTTTGGAAGGGAACAAGCCTTGTTGCCACATCAGCCCGGTAACCAGATCGGTAACCGTACCATCTCCATTATCCTGATACGATGGCTGATATCCGTCAAACTGAGCATCCTGACCATAAAATGCTGCTCCCGGTAAAGGTGGGGTTATCTCGTTTAAGGTATTGTAGCATTTATCCTGGTTGGTATCAACAATTTTAAAAGAGAGGGTTTGCCCTGAAAGTGTGATGCAAAACAGGAGGGATAGCATCAGGATAGAAGCGGATTTCACTAGTGCAGTCATGATCAATGATTTTTTGAGTTTATGATAGCAAAAGTAACCGCTTGTCCTTCGTCGATCAAAATATAATCAACGAAAACGGGAAATATTCTATTGAATCCGAAGATATTAATACTAAACAAAAGAGTTATAATGATGGGAAATAAGACATGAGGGTCGAGGGCAAATGGAAGAGAGTCGAAACCCACTGCCAACTCACTTCCCTGATTCCTCGAACAAAGCCGGTTTCTTCTTGTTGAAATTGATGGTGCGGGAAAACCTGAACGAGAAGGTATAATCGTTTGCCAGCTGTGTTGCATTGACCTTCTCTTTGTTGGCATCGGAAGCAAGGTCACGTACCATTAGACGGAATTGGACTGATGCTGTAAGATGCCTAAAAAAGGTATAGGCGCCATATTGGGAAGCACAACCGGTCCATTCATCTGGTCAAACTTCCCAACAGGGATCGTGAAATCAAACGAAGAGAAGATATCGATTGCAAGTGGGATGTTTTGATACACCTTATATTGTACTCCCATGATAAGGTCCCAGAATCCATTTGCCGATCGGTCATAACCGAAATCAAATGTTTGGGCCTTGCTAAAAAAGTAACCGATTTCGGCCCGCACTTTCAACCTGTTTGTAATCCCGTAAGAGGCGAATAACTGTGCTGGAAGAATCTAGCAATGCTCCACCATAGACCCCACTACAGGGTAATGCTAGTTCCATAGGATTCCTCAACACACTCGTTGTGCGACCATGTAGCTCCTTCTGATAAGTGCAAAGGAGTATACACCTATCGAATAATCAGTTTCTGATTAACCAATTTATCCTTTATTTGAATCCTTAGAATATAGATTCCTGATGGCAGCCCAGTCCAAATACCCAAACCATCAGCAGCAGCATTTTCAAGAGTGAAATCAAAAAGAATTTGTCCGGATAATGAGACAATCTCAACCTTTTGAACTACCTCGTCATTTGGAAAAACAATCCTAATTCGGCCATCCGATGGGTTAGGGAATACAGTTATCTCAGAATCGGTTCTGCTGTTGGGAAGTCCAACATTTGGATCGAACAATTCACCCCTGAAGGCGCTATTGGTGTATGTAGCAGCATAGCAGTACCAGGCCGAACTGCTCACAAAAGGATTTGAAAATCCGGTTATATTGGTAGCAGACAATCCTTCATTGGCAATAGTCCACGTCAAACCTCCATCTGTTGATATCTGTACTGCATTTTGCGTGGAGGCACAATAGACGACTTCGGGGTAAATAGGATGAATGAGAAGATCCTTAACTTTGGAGTAAGTGCCCATATTCAGGTTCGTGGTACTCCAACCGACTCCTCCATCATTGGAAATACAGATGGTTCCATTATTTCCGTATCCACCACACCCGGCAATGATTTTATCGGAGTTATCCGGACTGCAAACTATGGCGCCTCCCCATTTGTATGTAACCGGAATTGTGGTTCCGATCTCCGACCAGGTGAATCCTCCATCAGTGCTTTTCAAAAATCCACCCTGTACCTCCGATTTATACCCGGCATAGATAATCTGATCGTTTGAGTTCGGATCGATAAAAAGGAACTGTATGCTGTAAAAATCATCGGGCGAGCCGATGTACGTATTGATCCACTCCTGGCCACCGTTGGAACTTATCCAGATAACCGGGGCCCAGCCGTTTACACCGAAATTATTTCCTCCAATAATAACCAGATCAGGATCGTCAGAAGAGGCTGTAAGTGCAAAGACCTGCGTTTCGAAAAGGCTTCCGACAAAAGGGCCTTTATTTATCCACGTATTCCCTCCATCAACCGATTTGTACAATCCCTCCTGCGCAACTGTGGTTGGTCCGTTCGACCAGGCATACATGGCACCATCAGATCTGAAGGTTACCTGGGAAAATCGTGTGGCGGGCAGTCCTGTTGCAAGATCCCATGTATCTCCCCCATCATTGCTAACGAAAGGGAGCCCAGCGGCAGCATAGAGGTTCGTAGTATTTTGCGGGTCGACTGCCAGTCCAATGACATCCCCGCCGAAAGGGCCAACCGGAGTCCATAAATTTCCGGCTTCAGGATAGAGATTCCATTCCGCTGGGATTTGGATTGATCCATGTGGTTTATTCCCGGCATCATCTGTTGTTTGATTATATGATTGGGCAACAATTGCCAGGATCAATACCTGTGATAAAAGTGTGAGGAATACGATTTTCATATCAAGGAGTTTATTTGTTGTGAATGGATTATTGTTTTTACATCAAACAGTCACTCAGCTTTTTTGCAATTTAAGTTTGTTGTTTACAATCTTTGCCCACTTTTCAATTAGGTCAAGTTCACCGTTTAATTGTTGATTGTTTTCCGAAGTATAAAACTCCAACAAGGTTTCCGGCTTGCTTTTATCGACAGGAATGAAATTAAGCCCAAGTTTGTCAATAACTTGTTGACTGCTTTTCTTGTTCTTAAATGTCCTGTTCAAATTAATGACCGAGCAATGTTGAATTTCAGAAAGGTTAATATGTTGAACAATCTCTTTGCCATTGACTTTCTTATAGAAGAAAACAAAATTGGCTGATTCGTCAAGTCCTATAATTTGTTCTCTACTAACTTGGTGTTGGGTTACTTTACAATTGTGTTTTCCTGCAATGGCTGATAATGATTGTAAAAGTTTTTTTTCTTTACTTTTTGTGCTTCCGCTTAAAAATACGAATGGCACAATAAAGAGGACTAACATAATAGCCCCAATTATGGTTGTTTCCAGATTCATTTCAAAATAGTTTAATAGTGACGAAATAATTGACGGGTTTTGCAAGATGCAAAACCAGAAAATTCAATTCTTTGCCGAAAACGGCAACTAGTACCTAAAATGAATTACCAGAAATATTGGAATGGGAAAATGATATCTGCTTTCCGAAGCTTAATCGGAAAGTTTCTTGAGATGGAATTATATTGTGCGAACTCGGTTGTAAATAGTTTTTGTTTGGTTCTTTCGCTTGCCAAAAGTCCGTTTAAGGAATTTTTAAAAGTAAAGGGTGGGGTATTATTGGAAGTTTTTACAGAATTTTCAAATTGTGAGGTACAACAAACCCGATTCGAGATGACTGGTGAATGGTATTGTTCATTCCATATAGTTGAAATGCTGTTAAACGGTGTATTTACATAATCACTATAAACCACACGTATTGCAAAGCAAAAAAGTAATGCGGGAATAGTTATACCTAAAATTCTAAATACATTTTTCACGTTGCAAAGGTAGATTGATTTTGGTTGATTTATTCCTGGATAATTTAATTTCAGTTTTTCTCATACCGCCCTTTGAATAGATCATCCCGTCGATACGACCAGCGCATTAAAGCCATGGCTGCCAAGAGAACGACAAGGGTCAGGAGAAAAGTTCCGGTGAAGCCAAACAACTCATAAAACCATACACCGAAAAGGGGGGCAAACAGGGAGCGCAGTCCTGTGAGAGAGAGGTGAATGGATTGATAATCGTCGGCTTCTTCGGGTTTGCAGAAATAGGCCGAACCGATGTACCATACCAAAGCCATAGTAGCAGCGAAAATACCGTAAAACCCAAAGGAGATGAGCAACATGTAATAAATCTCGATGCCAAAAACATCGGTATGCCCTGGGATATATTCGGTCAGAAGAAGAAAGAGGATATAACCGAAAAGAGCGGCAAAAGTGATTGCGGCAAATTTCCGGGGATCAAGTCTGCTGAGAAGTCTTCCAAAAAAAGGAAGCAAGAGAATAGCCAGAATGTTATAGGCATTCTTGTAAAAAGCTACACTGGAATAATTCAGGTGCAACTGATCCTGAAAAAAGATATTGATTATGGTTACTGAAATCATAAAGGAGAATCCATATAACATGAAGCCAATCTCAAAATGCCTGTAGGGTTTATTGGTTTTCAAGATTGTCACCATGTTTACCCACGACTTTTTCACAGATGCCAGAAAAGGGAGGGATTCAATTTGCTGAGTCACTTTGGAGTAATCAATCTGTGACAATACAAATAAGGAAATTACACCAAGCAAGCCAATCAAGGGGAAAATATATGTGAAGGCAAAGTTATCGGCATCAAGAAGTAATCCATATGAAAAGGTGATGATGAGCATGATTATTTTATTAAAGGAAGTAGCATAGCTGTATAGTTTCCCAAAAAAATCATGCCGGTAATTGGTCTTCAGTAATACATTTATCGCCGGATAGATGATGAGGTTCCCAGAGAAATAGACCAGAAAAACAAAAAGGAAAAGGTAATGCCAGCATGATTGCCCGCTCATTGCTGCTTCACTCCGGGGTATAACGATCAGTAACACCAGTGGCAAACGAGTTGCCAGGCCAGTAATGCGTAACATCATTTTTTTGTTCCTGATCCGTTTCCTGAATTCGTTGAGAACCACCAGAAAAAGGAATAGGATTGTGCTGAATTGGAAGAGAAGGGCGAGCTGGTAATTGGATCCACGAAGGCTATGAATAAAGACATATTCGTTGAGGGCAAGCACACCGAGGATAATTCCCTCGATGCCGGAATAGATCATATGCAGGCGGAATGCCGTCTTTTCACGAAGGTCAAGTTTTTTTAAAATCCCCATGGAATCAATCCCTAATCGCTAATCGCTAATCGCTGATGGCTAATCGTTGGCACCTAAGTTATAGATCTCCTGGATATCTTTCAGTTTCTCCCGGAAATCGATCTTAAGATCAATAAGGTTTCCGGTTTTCATGTCAAAAACCCACCCATGAACGAGTGGGTATCCTTCGGAAAGATATGTTTTTTGAACCGCAGCCGTTTTGATCACGTTGAGTGCCTGCTCTTCCACATTCAGTTCAACAAGTCTCCTATACCGTTGTTCTTCATCTCCAATAGCGTTGAGTTCACGCCTGTGAAGGCGGTAAACATCCCGGATGTTCCTGAGCCAGGGATTCAGGATGCCAAGGTCGCGGGCCTGCATGGCGGCTTTCACTCCTCCGCAGCCATAATGTCCGCAAACAATAATATGTTTAACCTGAAGTTGATGAATCGCATAATTGATGATACTCATCACATTGAGGTCGTTGTTGCACACCAAGTTGGCAATATTCCGGTGAACAAAGACCTCTCCTGGCTTAACACCCATCAACTCTTCCGTAGCAACGCGACTGTCGCTGCATCCGATGTAAAGGAAATCTGGATTCTGGCCTTCAGCAAGATTCTCAAAGAATTCGTTGTCACCTGCTTTTTTCTCAGCAACCCATCGTTTGTTGTTCTCGAAGATTTGTTCGTAAGTAGTCATCAGGTAATCCTTTTTGGGGTCAAAGATACAAGAAAAGGATATTGGATGTTTAATGCTGGGGACAGAGTAAACTAGTGAAATGGGAAATGGTAATTAAAAGATCTCCAGGTCTCTGCCCTACTTCAATAGTAGAGGTGTGATGGTGCTGATGGTAGATTTTCCAATCCGGAGTCTTCTTCTCCCAGCCTTTCTGAAATTAGACTTCATGGATCAGGATATTGGCATTATAGGCTTTTATAATATGTTTTGTCAGCCGATTCAATCCTTTCGGGCCATAAACCTCCAGGGACTCATTCCTGCCCATCACCCATGGGGTGAGGATCAGATCGGGATAACCGGTGGTATGATCAGAATGCAGATGGGTGAGGAATGCGTGCTTAGTGTTTTTCGTTGCAAGTCCCTTGATTGGTCCGCCATACCTTTGTGAAAGAGCAGCTGCCTGCCTGACCAGTCCGGGACCAAAATCGACAATATTAGGGACATCATTTACGACGATCGCGATGGAATATCCCGATTGATGCGGATAGGGGTTGGGGTTGCCGGAACCCAATATCACAACATGAGTGTTTCCATCGGGAAGTTGTGACGGAATCACATCCGGGAGATGCTTTTCAGGCTGAACAGTGTCTATTTTTCCCAATTTAAAATCAAGGTAAACCTTTTCCTTTTCAATAGAATGTTTGTTATCTGGATACTGATCTTCATATCTCTTGATCAACCGAAGAGCTTCCAGATAGTTGCTGTCGGCTTCCAATATATTTATCCGGAACATTAGTGAATCAAACGGGATGATATTGGATACCCTGCCAGCAGCAGTTTCAGATGCTCCCAGAAGCTGTATGCCAGACCCATCAATCATTTGTCGCGTATCGCTATACGCCTCTTCCGCCATCTTCCGGGAAGTAAGATCCAGCCATGGCAAGGTGGTATCTGAAGCAGCCCGTTCGGCTGGATAGATGATGTGTTTCTTCATCCTGGGATTTGTTCCACGGTAGACCCAGGTAGGTAAATACCGGATTCCGGATACCCTGATGCCTGATGCCGGATATTTTGTAAGCTCTACCTGCAGGATCATACCGGCATCAGTGTATCTCCAATACTGGTTGGAATAGAAATTCCCCATCGATGTAGCCACAAACCCTGAGTCAAGTATACCGCCGGATGTTTTAAAAAAGCGAACCTTTCCGATTATATGCGGATGACTTCCAATCACAATATCAGTACCCGCCGCGATCGTTTTTTCAATAATGGCTTCCTGCGAGGCAGTTTCATCGCTGTACATCTCCTGACCATAATGGTAAAAGACAATAACGATCTCCGCCCCAGCTTTTCTGGCGTACAAAATATCCTGCCCGATAGATGCCGTATCTATCAGGTTCAACATGTAGCGATGCTCCTTACATGGATAAAATTCGTTTGATCCATAGGAATAATTCAGGATTGCAATCGGAATGCCCTTTAAATTGATTACCCTTATTGAATCGTGATCATGTTGTGAATTAAATGTCCCTGAGCGTCCCAATCCGATGGAGTCGATCACCCTGATGGTGCGTAATAATCCCTTCTCGCGCATATCCATTGAATGGTTGTTTGCCGTTACCAGAAAGTCGAATCCATTTTTTTTCAATGCCCCAACGATCTCATCAGGCGTGTTGAAGGCTGGATATCCGGTATATTCCTTAGTAGCTCCGGCACAAACGGTTTCAAAATTTCCGACGGTGAGGTCATCATCTTCAAGCCATCTCTTTACCTCAGCGAAAGAGGGATTGAAGTCGAAACCATCTTTCCCAACACGGGCATTTTCAAGTTGCGGTGTGTGGCACATGATGTCACCAACGAAAGAGAGGCGGATAGTGATAGTGGAATCGGTATAAGTTGAATCATTCTGGGATCCGGCATGTGCTGCAAGATGAACCCAACAGAGAAATACCAATAAACCCGAAAGGTTAAAATTCCTATTCACCACAAAGAGACTAAGACACAAAGATCATAAAAAATAGCTATGTCGCAAACAATGGAATTCAGACCAGGTATTTTTCCTTCAACGCATTGAAATCCACTTCAAGGATATCAGTGAGAAAGGTACTCACCGAGTGGAATTGAAGTTCAATCTCCTCTAGTGCAGCATCAAGGTATTCGGCCCGAACTTCCATCAGTGGACGGATGATATCTGCATTGGGATTTCCTGCCGCTTTGACCTCACGTATGATCCTTTCCAAAGCCAGCTTGAGATGGATGTTGGATAGAAAGTAATCTTTCCTGGCCTCTTCCACGAAAACACCCAGGGCGATCAGCAAGAGGTATGAGGCAAGGCCTGTCCGATCTTTCCCAGCGGCACAATGGTACATCAGAGGGATGTGTTCAGTTGTGGCGAGTATACTGAAAAACTCCCGGAAGTCGTCCTGATGATCTCTTACCATACGACGGTAATCTTTTATCAGGATGGTCTCGAGTCCGAAAACATCATTTTCCCTAAGCATCTGCTCAGCCTTATCCCTTGCCGAATCTACGATTGTTATTCGTTTGTTCTCCTGCACAGTCTCAATGTGGGGAGTAGGATAATTGATCAATTCCCTATCGGATCGGAAATCAATGATCATCCGGATGCCAATTTCTTCAAGCCGAAGAATGTCCTCCTCAGAAAGTCGGGAAAGGTCACCACTTCGATAAAGCAACCCTGACTTGACCATTCGCCCGTCTGTTGTTGAAATCCCGCCAATACCACGGAAGTTAGGCTGGTTTTTGAGGATGGCATGAATCTGCGGAGGAGTTGTATCAAACATGAGGCAAAGGTACTGATTTGCGAGGAAACCATTATCTTTGACACAAATCAAAGATACCAAATGGTTCGTCAAAAATTTCCATTACGTTATTTTCTGCCACTGATAATTTCTTTGTTCTGTTTCCCAATAACTACGCTAAATGCCCAACGAGGCGGCATCAGGGTCCCCGTCGATACGATTGGTTTTGCTACCCAGGCATGGCAGATGGATTCAATAATGGCAAGAATCAACAGACAATTCGGGGCGCAAATCAAACAGGCTCTTGCGAAAAAGAAAATTTCTAAAAAGTCCATCTGGAAAATGGCCATTTGTCCGCACGACGATTACGCCTACGCGGGATGGATGTACCCAATGGCATTGCAGAACATCAAAGCACCAGTTGTAATTTTACTTGGAGTGGCCCACAAAGCAAGGCAGTTTGGGATCGAAGGAAAAATGGTCTTCGATTCTCACGACTCCTGGCAGGCACCCTATGGAACTGTAAGAATTTCGGGGCTTCGTGATAAGATTACAAACCAGCTTCCCAAAAGTGAATATATCGTCCACGACAGCCTCCAAAACGTGGAGCACAGCCTCGAGGCATTGGTCCCTTTCCTCCAGTATTATAACCCCACTGTGGAGATCGTTCCCATTCTTGTGCCTGCTATGTCGATGGAGAAGATGGAGGGGCTTGCGGGTTCCCTGGCATGGGCTATCTCCAAGGTGATGGTTACAGACGACCTGGAGTGGATGAAAGATATTGCCATTGTCATCTCCAATGATGCCGTCCATTATGGTTGCGAAGATTGGGGTGGGAAAGACCTGGCACCCTATGGCTGTGACCAGGAGGGGTATCAGAAGGCAGTAGCTCATGAGCATGAGATCATCGACAATTGCCTCACTGGCGGCATCGTGAAGATGCAAATCCGCCGGTTTGCAGATTATACTGTGCAGGATACCAATTTCAGGATCTACAAGTGGACATGGTGTGGCAGGTTCTCGGTTCCATTTGGACTTTTAACAGCGTTCTACCTTCAGCAACATACCAGAACCTATCCTCCTTCCGGGACAGTTATCGGGTACTCAACATCCATCGACCATCCGATCCTGCCGGTTGAAGACCTGGGAATGGGTGTCACCGCTCCGGCTAATGTCAAGCATTGGGTGGGCTATGTGGTAGTGGGTTATAGGTAGTGAGGTAGTGAGGTAGTGAGGTAGTGAGGTAGTAAAATGGTGAAATGGTGAAATAGCGAAACTGCCAACTGCCAACTGCCAACTAAAGTCGCTGGTATTCTATTGCTGGATAGCCTTTTTGCCCCAGTTCGTTATAGAAACCGACAAATCTGAGTTTGTAATAAAAGCCACTATGGTTACGGATTACATAAGAGACACCAAGTGTAACAGTATAGCTTCCCGCTTCAAAATTGTAGTATTTCCAGTCGTACCCGATGGCATCCAGGTTGGAAGAGTAAACCATTTGCTGGGCCATGTCGAAGTTGATCGTTGAAAAATCATTGAGTGTATCCTTAGCTACTTCTACTCCATTCCTGTTAACAAGGACTCCCGTTACAAGATATGGATAAGCTTCTCCAAGATCTGTAAACAACAGGGTTGTATACTGAGTGAACAATAGATCCCAGTTGTTTTTCGGAGGTTGCAGGTTACGGATGGCACCTCCTTCATCAAAACTGAAATAAAGGTAATTTACAGCAAAGTCTTTGGGAACCACTGCCAGTAACGGCACACCTCCAAGCAATGGAGCGAAGCGAAAATAGAAGTTGCCATTTTTCAGGCTATCGAAGATGACCTGCATATATCCCAAAGGATTTCCCGCATCATCAATCCCACGATTGATCGCATATACGTGCTGATTTGAAATGGTATCGCCATCAGAAGTAACGTCAAACCAGATGCCGATAGCCGTGGAATCGGGGTTCCCGTCAGAACGGTCGAACCACCATTTCAAGCCAATAGTATCCTGCGGTATCCCAAATGGCATGGCACCCAGATCGGCAGCATACATAAAATTTGCTGTATTCAATAAAACATGCCATCCATCCGCACTGCATTCAAAAGCCAGGTCGCTTTCCCTCTTTGGGTTGGTACTCACAGCGCCTATTGAATCGAGATTAAAGTAAATCTGGTATTTGTAGGTCTGGGTCATGGCGATGGTATCGCTTTTAGCATCACCACGCGGGTGGGGTTCAACCATGTCATCTTCCTTGAAACATCCCGTCAGGAGTATCGTCAGGAAAAAAAAGTAAGACCAGACAGAGTTCAAACGTATCATTTGTACTGATTAAAATTGAATGTAAAACGGAAAAACACAGTCCGTCCATAGCCGATAGCAACTCCGTCGCCACCTCCACTTCCATGACCTCCCCCACCCAATCCTGTTGAAGGAATGATCTGGTTGTTAAAGATGTTCTTCAATCCGCATGAGAGGCGTATCCGGTTCTTCCAAAACCCCTTGGTTATCGTGAAGTCCATTGTGTTGTATCCATCTATGTATCCGAAAGAAAGAGTATCGGAGTCGAAATATGGTTGTGGCTTCTTTCCTGTATACTTATAGAGGAGTGCAAAGGTAAGATCTGGTTTGACAAACCGGTACGATGCATTGGAGTTTACGTCGGTTGAGAATGTAAATCCGCCTGTGGATGTCCCATCTGCCATCTCCACATTGATGCCCGTAACAGCTAGTCCGGTCGAAATTTTCAGTGAAGGATAAAGCGAAAATGTTGCATTCAGTTGTCCTCCGGTTGTTTTATACCGGTCGAGATTAACATAGGTGTAAGTGAGGTCGTTTCCTGTTCCCGGGACCTGTGCCAGTGTGATTATATTTTGCAAGGCATTGTAAAATCCACCAATCTCAATTTCGTAAGCAATCTTCCTCTTCTCTTCTGCATATTTCAGGGTGAGGTTAACATTGTTGGATGTCTCTGCCTTTAGGTCAGGGTTTCCCTGGATGTTATGGTTTACATCCTTGAAAAAGAGGTAAAGTTCTTTGATAGAAGGAGCCCGGAAGCCTCGTGAATAGGAAACTCTCAGTGAGAGTGGTTCCAGGATATCCCATTTGCTACTGAGGGCATAAACCAATGGAGCCTTATACTTGGTATTGTAGATAAAACGGATTCCCGGCTGAAAGGAGAGTACTTTTACAGGATCCCACTTAAGACTAAAAAAAACAGCATAATCACCAATTTCCTGTTCGTTATCAAGGATTCGTTTGCCTGTTCCTGTCTCGTAATTAAGATCAATGCCTAACTGGTAGTTGAATTTCTTATCAGGATTGTTTTTTGCAATGGTCATCCGCCCCATGTATGTTCTCATATTGGTAGTATCCTGCTGCTCCGGATCCTCTGTTTTGACCTCTGTCAATGTCGTCAGGTCTTTTAGAAAAGTCTCTTTGAACCTGTTATACGCCGAATAGGAGGCAATGAGATTAAACACGTGAGATTTCCAGAGATGCCAGTTAAGGTCAACTCTTGCATTGTATCGGACAGTTGTGAAATAGGAGTCAAAAGCTTTCTCATAATAGGGTGGCTGAAGGTTTCCTTTATCCTGAAGCAATTCATTGAAGTAATCGCCTCCAATTTTCACCTTTATTTTTTTGAAGGTGTAGGCGTAATATCCGTCAGCGAAGTATTGACGCCGTGGTTTAAATACCAATGAACGTCCGGTGTCGGAAGAAGGGGAATAGCCCCCGAAGAAGTTGCGGCCGCCATCAACACCGAAGGTATGCCTGTTCAATTTCATGGCAACACTTCCATCGAAATTATAGGTACCAACCGACTCAACATATGCATTGGCAACTGTGCTCAGGTTGGCCGATTTATTCTCTTTTGTAATAATATTGACCACCCCGGCAAGGGCATTGCTTCCATAAATGACTGACATCGGCCCTTCAATCACCTCAATATGGTCAACGTTATTCAGATTGATCTGGTTAAGGTCAAAATTCCCGTTCATCCTGCCAATCATGGGTACCCCATCCATCAGAAATTTCACGTTTTCGCCCGAAAGCCCCTGAATATTGAGGCTTGTCCCCAATACACCATCCTGCCTAACATTCATGCTCACTTCGTCTTTCAACAAGTCGGCCATGTTTACTGCTGCTTTTAGCTCAATCTGGCGGGCATTGATCACCGACACCTTATAGATTGACTTGTCGGCCCGCTCTGGTGAATATTGAGCTGTTACCACCAACTCATCCATGTTCAGCACCGTAGGCTGTAGCTGAATTTCCATTGACTCTCCAGGATTGATCGTATCGTAATAGGTTTTGTACCCAACAAACGAGATCGCAAGTTTCGACTTCTCCTTTACATCATTGAATGCTTTTCCTTCAAGAGAAGTCATACAATATCTTGGACTTCCGCTATTCAATCCTTCAAAACAAACATGTGCGTAAGCAACCGGCTCCCTGCTTTTTTGATCAAGCACAGTAACAAAAGCCTGCTGACCAAGGGATTGCTCCCCGGTCAGCAGGCAAACAAACAAAAACCAAAAGACGCCTATACCAAAGTGTCTTTTTGACATTTTACTGTTTGATGAATTTATTGAGAGAGAAATTATTACCCGATGTTACCTTTAAAAGATAGACACCGGGAGAGAGAGACTGAATATTCAAGGTAATCTGTTGCTGACTGGAAGAGACGCGCTCTGAACGGATCGACTTTCCGGTAAAGTCAAGAAGTGTGATGAGCACCTCTTCATTTAACAGCTTCAGCGCTTCTATGTCGATTTTAATAACATCTGTAGCTGGATTTGGGTAAAGTGTGATCCGGATCTCCGATTGTTGCTTATCCCCGATGCCGGCGG
This sequence comes from uncultured Prolixibacteraceae bacterium, assembly GCA_964642545.1. Classification (GTDB taxonomy): domain Bacteria; phylum Bacteroidota; class Bacteroidia; order Bacteroidales; family FEN-979; genus QYOJ01. The sequence goes on from CAZXQU010000006.1 coordinate 32,581, forward strand.
AGAATACTCTGGCTTTACCGAAGTCGATATTTCCCGTTGAAGAACCTTCAAAACCTGTGAATTTAAGACGATAGGCTTCGGCAATCTGATCTTTCACATAAAAGACCATGGAGTCATTGACCTGATATGTCATTGTAGTCATGCTAAATGTTTTCCAGTCCCAGCCAATATTTGATCGGGAGCTGTCCCAGGGGGCCACTTCCCAATCATTGTACTCGGAATCAACGGGATAATATTTCTTTGTGTAGTTCACAGGATTGGTTAGTACCCCTGTAACAGGATATGGTTCGCCATTGGGTTGAACCGACATGTATTTGGTAAACAGGATATCCCAGCTGGTTTTTGCCGGCTGGTAATCCACAACGAGGTTTGTTTGCATGTTAAATCCAATAAAATCCTTATCGAGATAGAGGCTGCAGTCTAACACCATCTCCTGGAAATCGGATCCGTCGAGATTGGCATAGCGGAACAGGTAGGTGTTTGCCGGTGAGTCTTTCTCCACAACCCAGAGTTTTTTGAAACTTCCATCCATTAATTGAATTACAAAGAGAGAGTCGCCGGTAAGGATATGGGTCCCGGTATTGTACTTAGCCCATCCGAAATCGAGTCCCCCGAGTGCATTCCGAGAAAAGGCTCCGTTTTCCCAATCGGTAGGGTCGTTATACATTGGTGTCCAGGAAGAAAGACCAGTTGTGTCAAGGATTGCCCATCCTGTAGTATCGGCATAGGGATATGACCAGAGGGTGACTCCTGAACCGTCATTAGTCAAGATGGATGAACTCATGATCATAGTTCTGAATGAAATATCCCATATATTCCTGGCCACTGAGGTTGTATTGCTGGTAGAGAACTGATAATAGACTTCATCGGCATACCCTGCTCCCATTGAAACTGTTTCAGGATACATTGGAAACTGTGCAGGACCAGTTGTTGAGAGAAGTGTCAGGATTATTCCGCTGACAAGAGAGAGTAAACTTTTTTTCATGATACATAATTTTGAAAGAAATTATTATTGAATTGGATTTCAATCGTGTATTCTTAAATAACAACATAGCTGTTAGCAAGAAAACAGAGAAAGAAACAGGAAGGAAATTAAGCTACCGGGGGACCCCGGAGGCCAGATGCTATTAAAAACCGGAAACCGGTCTGTTCTGACAAGAAAAGAGATGTGGTTTGGATTACAGGCAGATAAAGAGCAATCTCATCAAGTGTATCGAATGGGATGAAGTCAGTAATCTGATTTTTTACATCCTGGATCTTGACGATCTTGGCTTTATCTCTAGGCGTAACGAACGAATAAGGAAGCAATTGCTTGCCCCATATCTTGTTCTGGTGAAAATTGATCAACGACCCAAACGTAATCAGGAACACGGGAATGATCCAGATTGGCAGAAAAATCAGAAAGTGCCGTTTGCGTTGTTCAATCATTCACAATGGAATTTGAGGCAAAGATATAAATATATTAATGACCAGATCTTTAAAAAAGAGGAAAATATTTTTTTTACCCCAGATATGTCTTCAGCAATGTACTCCGGGAAGAGTGTTTCAGTCGCCGGATAGCCTTCTCTTTGATCTGCCTGACCCGCTCACGGGTAAGATCAAACATTGCGCCAATCTCTTCCAGGGTATAATTGTGGGGGTAACCAATTCCATAAAACATATTGATGATCTCACGCTCCTTCTCGGTAAGGGTTGAAAGGGATCGTTGAATCTCGTGTGACAGGGACTCCTGTAATAAAAGATCATCTGTACCAGGAGAATCGTTGGGCACAAAGAAATCCAGAAACTTCATATCCTCGTCCTGATCAAGAGGGGCATCCATTGAAAGTGTACGTGATCCTATTTTCATTGTTTCACGAACCTTGTGTTCAGGAATATCCATCTCTCTGGCAATCTCATCAGCCGAAGGAGGACGTTCATAAACCTGCTCCAGGCGGGAGGACATCTTGTTTAATTTACTCAGAGAGCCTACCTGATTCAGCGGCAACCGAACGATCCTGGCCTGTTCGGCCAGTGCTTGAAGAATCGATTGACGAATCCACCAAACAGCATAGGAGATGAATTTAAACCCACGCGTCTCATCAAAGCGTGTTGCAGCTTTAATTAGTCCCAGATTGCCTTCGTTAATCAGATCGGGCAGACTGAGTCCCTGGTTTTGATATTGCTTGGCTACCGAAACAACAAACCGGAGATTGGCTTTGCAAAGCTTTTCCAATGCGGCCTGGTCCCCCTGCTTGATCCGTTGAGCCAGGAGTACCTCCTCGTCAGCGGTGATCAGCTCCTCCCTCCCGATATCTTGCAAATACTTATCGAGCGAGGCGGTTTCCCGGTTGGTAATTGATTTCGATATTTTTAATTGTCTCATTACACCCTCAAGTTACAACTTTATAACGGAAATTCCAACTATTTATTTAAACTTCTTCTAAATTTTATTCACAACCCAACACCATAGTATGCTTTTAACCCATTCGGGTATAATCCTTCCAGCAAAACGCCCCCACTTCGTCCCGACAAAGCATTTTTCAAGGCTGTTAATGAGCGTATTGGCTCCCGGTCAATCCCTAACAGAATGAAACCTTCACGGATGCCTGCATCCCTAAGTTTGCCGTTGTTCAGCTGTGTAATCTGGAATCCATAATCAATCCCAAACCTGGTTTTCTCCGCTTCTGGCAGTGGCTCGAAGGTAGCCCCATGAATAATTACTTTATCACCCTGCACAAGAGCCTGTGTTGACTCTTCGCTTTGAAGTGTGATATTCATCTCCATCAGCTTGCCATCTCTCCATAGTTTAACTGCAACATTGTCGCCGGGACTATGCTGCCCCATAAACTCGGTGAGTTCCGATTTCCGGTTCACAGTCGAATTTCCAAGTTGCAGGATGATATCCCCTTTTTTAATTCCTCCTTTGGCTGCAGATCCCCCTTCAACAAGATCTTCAATATAGATACCTTTCGGACTATCCAGTCCCTGCGCCTTCGCCATCTGGTCATCAATCTCCCTGTAGTATATCCCGAAATATGCACGCTGAATCTTCCCATATTTCATTAAATCATCCACCACTTTTCGGGCAATGTTTACCGGGATAGCAAATGAATATCCTTGATAATATCCGGTTCCGCTTGCAATGGCTGCATTGATTCCGATCAGCGCCCCACGTGTATTAACCAATGCACCTCCACTGTTTCCTGGGTTAACCGCAGCATCTGTCTGGATAAATGATTCAATCGCTCCCTGTGAACCTAAAATGTTGATGTTTCTTGCTTTTGCGCTCACTATACCTGCAGTAACAGTTGATGTGAGGTTAAATGGATTCCCAACTGCTAGTACCCACTCCCCTACCTTTACATCATCGGAATTTCCGTACGAAAGGAATGGGAGGTTAGCCTGGTCAATCTTGATCAGAGCAATATCGGTAGTTGGGTCAGTGCCTACGATAGATGCATTAAAAACTCTGCGATCATTCAATGTTACCAGGATCTCATTGGCATCCTGTACTACATGATTATTTGTCACAATATACCCCTCCGGAGAGATAATGACTCCCGAGCCCATAGCCTCATAGGGGAAGACCTGTTCTCTCGGAGTTCCTCTGTGCAAGTCGAAAAACTCAAAGAAGTCGTCATATACCATACTTTTCCGCTGAAACTGTGTTTTAATGTGGACAACAGCATGGATAGTCAGGTCAGCCGCGGCTTCAAAATCGGGAAGGTTCATCGGGGCGGATGTTGAGAAATTGGCTTGGTTCACAGGAACCGTCACCGGGATATCGCTATAGGCCGGAACCTTCTTCTCCAGCATAAAAAACAGGCCCAGGGCTACCGCTCCTCCTGTAAGGGCTACCAGAAACAGTGCTGCGATCTTCTTCATATCCAAAACATTTAATTCGTTAGGTTAACGGACATCCCCACTTGAAAGTGCGACCCTACTGTTAAAAACTGTTAACATCATTGTTAAAGATTCGTTAAACAATTTTCACAGTGTAACATATAACCTTTTCACTCTATTCCGGATTAAGTAAAAGAGACTTACCAATAATTATTTACCATGAGACATTTAAAAAGTTTTCAAGGCAGGCAGCTAATGCTTGGTTTACTTTTATGCCACCTTAATTTGCCACAGTCGCAGATAACCCTCTCCGAAAATTGTGCCATAGCCGATAGTTGTCAGAATTCGGGTCAAAATGTCAGAATCCTCTTCTGGAATGTCGAAAACCTTTTTGACTATAAGGATGACACACTTACTGCCGACGAAGAGTTTACCGGCAACGGAGCTATGCATTGGAGTTATACGAAACTTCAGACAAAACTCGCGCATGTAGCCAAAGCCATCCTGGCTGCCGGAGAGTGGGACCCTCCTGTCATAATAGGCATGTGTGAGATTGAGAACCGATATGTGCTGAATAAACTGATTTACAATTCTCCTCTAAAGTCATCTGGATACCGGATCATTCACCGCAACTCCCCCGACAGCCGTGGTATCGATGTAGCCATGCTCTACCGTGCAGATGCATTTACCCCAATGTTTACCGAATGGATCACTATCAAATTCCCTTTCGACACCACTGCTACAACTCGGGATATACTCTATGCCAAAGGGATTCTGTTCGATTCAGATACCATCCATCTATTTGTCAACCACTGGCCATCAAGGCGTGGAGGAGAGGCGGCTTCTGCGCCGAGAAGGAATTATGTAGCGTCGGTACTGCGTGCGAAAATTGATTCCATTCTGAAAGCAGATACGCATTATACGATGCGCAATATGCGATACGCGATACACGATCAAAAGATACCTGATGCCAGATCCCTGATGCTGGATACCACATCTCAAATCGCAGATCCTTCACTCCTGATCATGGGCGACTTCAACGATGAGCCTGAAAACGAGAGCCTGCAGAATATTCTGAAAGCGCGACTGGATGCAGGAGATCTGAAGCCCGGGGACCTGATTAACATGATGCATCTGATGGTAAACAAAGAGGGCAGCCATAAATTCAGGGAACATTGGGGTTTGCTCGACCAGTTTATTGTCTCCGGCTCCCTCCTGGACAAACAACATCCGCTTCAGGTTGATCCCGGCAGTGTCCAGATATTCAAACCAGCTTTTCTTATGGAAGATGACCTGAAGTACCTAGGCACTAAACCCAAACGCACCTACCTCGGACCGAGGTATAAGGGAGGGTTTTCGGATCATCTGCCTGTTGTGATGGAAATTAGGAAATTAGGAAATTAGGAAATTAGGAAAATAATAAATTAAGGAAGGGGACGAGGATGAAATTGGAAGAGTTGAAGATTTATCAGGTTGCCATGGAGATTGGCGAGGAAATCTGGAGAATAGTCAAGCCACTGGATTATTTTACAAAAGAAACTATTGGGAAACAAATCGTGAAGTCATCAGACTCAATTGCATCGAATATTAGCGAAGGCTATGGGAGGTTCCATTATCGCGAATCACGTATGTTTTATTTTTATGCCAGAGGCTCCGCATTCGAAACCAAAACCTGGATAAAAAAGCTCTACAATCGAAGGAAGCTCAATGAAGAAGAGTATAAAAGAATATATAACTTAATTGAATTTGAATGTGCTTCCCTAAACAACTATATAAAAACGGTGGGCCCAAAAGAAGCACATTGAATCCTAAGCACCTCCCCTTAATTTCCTATTTTCCTAATTTCCTAACTCCCTACCCCCACCTCCCCGCAATCGCATTTCCACAAAACCCACACTTCCCCTCCTTCAGGTTGTTTGTAAGGATCGTAAACCCCTTTCTTTCCAGGACCACTTTGTTGCATTTCGGACAATAGGTATTTTCGGCTTTGTTGTTTGGGACATTGCCGATGTAGACGTACTTGATGCCGGCTTTTTTTGCAATATCGTGAGCCTCTTCAAGGATTGCCAGAGGGGTGAACGGTAGATTGGTCAACTGATAGAGGGGGAAGAAGCGGCTAAAATGGAGCGGACAGTCTTCGAGTCCGTTGTCTACCAGCCATGTACACATCTCTCTGATCATCTCAGGTTTGTCGGTCCAGTTTGGAACAACCAGGTTGGTAATCTCCAGCCAGACACCCATTTCATGCAATATTTTCAATGTCCTCAGGATCGGCGCAAGATGTCCGCCATTCAGATTCTGATAGATCTCATCGGAAAATGACTTCAGGTTGATATTGGCGCCATCAATATAGACAGCCATGTCTCTCAACGGTTTTTCATTGATATAACCATTTGATACCAGGACGTTTTTAATCCCTCTCTGTCGGGCAAGTTTTGCAGAGTCAAACATATACTCATAAAATGCTATCGGTTCGGAATAAGTATATGCGATGGATAGGGCCCCACTGGCAACCGCCTCGTCAACCAGGACTTCAGGGAAGAGATCGTAGTTTTTGGTCTCACGCGGGCTCACCTGGGAGATCTCCCAGTTCTGGCAATTCAGGCATGCCAGGGTACATCCGGCAATGGCCACAGAATATGCCCGCGAAGTAGGATAGAAATGAAAAAGGGGTTTCTTCTCAATCGGATCCACGTGAATGGAGCAGGGATTGCCATAACCAATCGTGTAAAGCTTCCCGTCCTTGGCAACTTTCGTGCGACAGAGGCTCTCATTCCCCTCGGTGAGGGTGCATTGGTTTGGGCAGATCAGGCACCTCACCCCTTTTGGGGTCACAATGCTATAGGGTGACTCTTTGCTGAACCGCCCCAATCCGCCATCCGGAATTCCTGTTTCACTATTCATACCTGTTATGTTTGCCAACGACTCCATTGAATTCAACCCAATAGCTGCTCCTCCTGCACCCAGAAGGCTCCGGCGAAGAAATTCCCGTTTGGATATCTTATGGCTCATGATGATCTCATCAAAGTTACTAAAAAAATCCAAAGAATTGGGCTAAAGCCCAGTAATACACAACTTCCCATTGCCTCCCTAACACATGCAATGACAATAATTTCCTAATTTCCTAATTTCTCACCTCCAGGCTCCCTGACCTCCTGACTTCCTGACTCTTTCTCACCTCCTCCCTGTCGCAAAGTACCAAAGCGCTGTAACTGTATTCAATATCGCCAACATCACGAGTGTCATCTTGATCCCCATCAGGGGAAGCAGGACTATGGTAGTAAGGAGAGCGCCGAGGGCTGAGCCGTAGAGATCGATGGCGTAGTTAGAGGCTGCTACTTTATCTATTCCTCCTTTTGAGATGAGGGCCGCAAAAGAAAATACAAGTCCGGTGAGAAAAGAGATTCCGAGCACAAAAAAGATAAAGGCAGCAAAAATAATGGCATCCGGGAGTTCAAGAAAGGGAACAAGTGAGATGAACAAAAGGATCAGGATGACAAATCCTGCCATCAATAACTGAATGAGCAGGTAACTCCTGGGATGGATGGATTTGAAAAGGATTTTCCGGAAGGCGGCGCCAAGAGCCAGACCCAGCATAAAAACCATTATCAGGACTCCCAGTGCCTGGTATACATAACCAAATATGACCTGAAATCCCAGCAGGAGGATGATCTCGGTAGATGATGCCGTAAATCCGGCAGCAAATACCCCTGCATTGACACGATCGGCCACCAGAAAAGAAAAGACAAGAAGCATCAGGATCATCCCGCCGATAAGGGTATAATTTTGCCGGAAATAGCTGAGCCAGTATGCCTGCTGGTAAAAGTAGGCAACAGGGTGGAAATCATAGTTTATCCCGCTCTCCTCCATGAGTTTTCCCATCACAAACTGACTGCGGTCTTTCAGTAACTGTTCATCAAAATAGTATGGATTGACATAATCAGTTTGGATTCCCCTTTGAATAATCATGGAAGGAATTGCCAGGCTCAGGGAATCATCAGAGGCCAGGAAGTAGTTTTGACTGGATGGCAGAATGACCACATGCCGAAAATGGTTCTTCAGGGTAAAGTAAATCGAGGAGTTTAGTTTACCAGCTTCATCGCTCACATAATCTGATCCGGTAGACATTGAAAGAGCCAGAATACCACCGGAATCCATCTTGTTGCTAATCGCATCAAAAAACTCATCGGTATAATAGCGGTTCAACTGGAGGGTGGAAGGTTCAGGCAGGTTTATCAGTACCACATCGTAGAGGCTGTCACAATGTGTAATGTACCTCCTGGCATCTGCCGTGATATACCTGACAGCAGAATCGGCTACCTGTTCTCCCAATGTTGATGTTATTTCAATCAATGCCGGGTTGAGTTCCACATAATCAACCCTGATGGGGTGATATTTCAGAATTTCGGGGATGGCGCCGCTCAATCCCCCTGAAACGAGCAACACCCGCCCCGGATTGTCATGCTGCACCATTGCAAAATGGACCGACTCCTCATCCCGGATCACATTTCCCGAACTGAAAAGCAGAACTCCATTCTCATAAACATTGTGCTGTCCGCTCTGATGCGTAACGATTACCCTGCCGTAGGGAGTCTCCCTATCGACAACCACCTCCTGTTCCTCGAAAAGCAGAGAGAGGCTGAAAGATGTAAAGGATACCGAATAGAGGCCCAGCAGAACGCCTCCTGCGATAAGCGGGACCATGATCTTCGGGATCAGCGTTGGCTGTGAGAAGGCATAGAGAATGACACTTCCAAGGAAGACAGCAGAAATGATATTCATCGCCGGAAATGAGCCTATCGTCCAAAGGAAAACGAAATTGATCAACCCTCCTGCTACCAAACTGCCCAGCGACTCCACCGCATATGCACCCCCCAGCGGATTTTGCCCCGGTTTTCGTGGAAGAATCGCTGTTAGTGCAGTAAACAGGAAACCACTCAGGAAACAAACAGGTGTTTGAAGCAACAACGATGAGTAAAAAATCTCCCGTAGCCCCACCATGCTTCCTGTTGGAAAGACAACACACCGCCATATATCCAGCTTCACAATAGTGAGAACAGGGATTACGGCAAGCAGTATCATCAGGAAGAGGAAAAAAGATTCCCGGTCTTTTATCTGCTGAGCAAACCGTCCTATAAAAGCGCCAAACCCACTGATCAGCATCCACGTAGTAAGAACAATGCCGAAAACAAGCTCATTGCCCTGGAAAACGTAAAGGAACTCGCGCAGCAGGTAAATCTGAGTAGCAATAGAGATAAATCCCAGGCCAAACAAGGCAGAGAAGATTGCAAATCTCTTGTACATTTTGTACCTTTACTTTGTTTTATTTCAAAAATAATGCAAACAACCCGCTTTTCTTTCATTTTGTTAATAAGCTTTATGTTTGGTTCACAACTTGGATGCTCATCCCAGAATCCGGAAGAATCATCCCAAAAAAATGACCGGAAGCCGGCAGCGGCAGGTAGGTTCTATTCCGACAATCCTAAAGAACTCCGATCCGTGGTTACGGACTTCTTTGCGAAATCGATCCCCCGGGAGGGGGGACATATTGCGGCAATCATCTCACCACATGCCGGTTATGTATTTTCGGGTCAGGTAGCTGCAAATGCATTCAACCAGGTTGATCCCGATCGTATATTCGATAACGTTTTCGTCATTGCATCCAGCCACCAGGTAACCTTTTCGGGGGCCTCCATCTATAACCTGGGCGATTATGTAACACCACTTGGGAAGGTACCTGTAAATATCGACCTTGCCAACCAACTTATTGAGAAGAGCCCGCTATTCATGTTTCATCCCGAAGCCGACAAATACGAACACAGTCTGGAGGTGCAGGTTCCCTTTTTGCAGGTGCATCTGAAACAACCATTTAAATTGGTTCCAATTGTACTGGGGACCCAGTCGGCCGAAACCTGCCAAAAGATTGCTGAAGCCCTGAAGCCATGGTTCAACAACCGGAACCTTTTCGTGATTAGCAGTGATTTCGCTCATTACCCCGAATATGAAGAAGCCAACGTTGCCGACAAAGCCACCTGCGATGCCATCGTAACCAATGATCCTGAGATCTTTACCTCGTTTCTCAACGGCTATAAAAAGAAAACGATCCCCAATCTGGCAACCAATTGCTGTGGGTGGACATCTGTACTCACGCTGCTGAACCTTACTTCCGAAAATCCCGATTACACCTACATGCCACTTTTTTATCAGAATTCGGGGGATTCGAAGTATGGAGACAAAAAACAAGTGGTAGGATACTGGGCGATCACAGTAACTCGAAAGAGTGATGAGTATCTGGAGAAATCAGGCTTTTCATTATCTAATGAGGAAAAAATTCAGTTACTGGAGATTGCGAGGAGTACAGTTAACGGATATGTCAGAAATAAAAAGAAACCCGAAATTGATGCAACGCTGTTCTCCGAAAACCTGAAACTTCATGCCGGAGCTTTTGTTACCCTTAAAAAGGGAGGTGAGTTGCGGGGCTGTATCGGACGGTTCACAGCAACGATTCCGTTGTATCAAGTGATTCAGGAGATGGCGATTGCCAGTGCTACACAGGATTACAGGTTCTCACCGGTACAATCCAATGAGATCGATGCGCTGGAGATTGAAATCTCGGTACTTTCTCCCATGAAACGCATTGCCGGAATGGATGAACTCGAACTGGGAAGAGATGGCATCTACATTAAAAAAGGGAGTTCTGCAGGCACATTTTTGCCTCAGGTTGCAACTGAAACCGGATGGACAAAAGAGGAGTTCCTTGGACATTGTGCCCGGGATAAGGCTGGCATTGGATGGAATGGGTGGAAAGATGCCGAACTCTATACCTATGAAGCCGTTGTGTTTTCAGAATCAGAATTTAGCGGCCACAAATAGATATATAGGGGCAGTAAACACATCTCTCTTCCTCCTGTGTTTGACGAAAAGGTAGATTTGGGTCGAAAATATCCACAAGAATCCTTCTCAGGACCTCCTCCATTTTTCCAATCTGGTAATTCCCAATCACCGAAGATTTAGGAGTTCCTTTTTCATCGGGCATCGTAACCATTACAAACCCTGGGGCCTGTTTCTTCAGGGAGATGATTCCTGCCTGATAATGGCTGGCCTGATGGCGTCCGGCGAGAAGCCATGTGTAGGTCAGCAGTTGGAATCCTTTGTCAAGGTCTGGATCTGAGACCAACCCATCCCAGTCGGATATGGCGACCTCTTTGGGGGCAACATTCCCTGTCTTGTAATCGATCACGCGGGTAATCCCGCCAATTTTGTCAACACGATCCACAAACCCCTTAATCCGGATCTCCATCTCCGATCCGTTCAGAATTACCACTAAAGGTCTTGAAAGGGGCTGTTCAAGAAGCTTGACAATCAGGGTCTCCCTCTTTGCAGCCAATTGCTCCACATACCGCATTTCTCCGCGGATGAACTTCTTGACCATAATTCTGGTAACCTCGACCAATAGAAGGTTTTTCCCGGTTTTTAGGCTGTCACCTTTGAAGACTTCGCTGAATGCAGTTTCAATCTCCCTGTCAATCCTCGGTTCCATCGATGCAAGATCATCGCGCGACAGAACTCGTCCTACAAAAGGTTTAAACAGGTTCATCAGGGCATGATGGACAGCCGATCCCAATGTCCGGGGATCAATCTCCACCTCCTCCTCTTCAGGTTCCTTCAACCCGGCAACTTCCGAAAAGTAGAATCTCAGGGAACACGAGCGGTAAGCATTGAGTGATGTAGGCGCAAATCCGGTTGAGATTTTTTGTTTCAGTTTTTCGAGAACAGCCACCCCTTTAACGATCTCAATAACCGATGCCTCCGATCCATTCATCAGTGGGGTAACCAGTACTTCATTAAGAAGGTTGATCGACTTGTTGTATTTTGGCAATTCTGTCTCAATTTGCCTGATAAAACGGCTTGGATCACCTCCACCCATTTGCCCGGGCTCGGTGCAGTATAGCAGCCACACACTGGAAGAGTGCTGCAATAACCTGTAAAAGTGGTAGGCATAAACGGCATCCTTCTGGCGGTACAAAGGAAGATCAAAATCCTTCCGTACATCAAACGGGATAAAGGATTGAAGATTCTTCCCTGATGGCAGTATCCCTTCGTTGCAGGAGAGGATGATCACCCGATCAAAATCGAGCGTACGGGTCTCCAGCATCCCCATGATCTGGAGTCCTTTTAGTGGCTCTCCATAAAATGGAAGCATGGTAGTTTCAAGCAACTGTTTAAAAAACTTTGTCAGGCTGTCCCACGTGAGAAAACCGGAAGATTCATCAATCAACTGCCTGAGTTGACGAAGTATCCGAGCTACGGCATAGGCGTATTCCAACTCGATCTTAGGTGCTGGGTCATCAGAAACAGTAGAATTCACAATTGCCTCCACCAGGTTTTGAAGGCCAATCAAGGCGCCATCAAGGGTTTCCCAGGTATCAAACATCAGGTCGAGAAAATGAAGGCTGATGCTAAAGAGCCCTGTGTGTTCGGTTACAAGATCTTTCCGCTGGAGGAATGTCTTATGCCCTCTTTTGACAGATTCAACGAGTTCACGAAATGCAAACGGATTCCCATCTGAATTTGCGGAAGCCAGACGGGATACATATGGATGTTGTAGCACCTTCGCGACATCCCGAAAATAGAATCTTCCAGATTTTTTTGCACCGGGAGTCATCCTGATGGCATGGTGGTGCATCTCATATACCAGTATCAGGAGATCCGCGAGTGGAGTCTGGCTCAACGGGAGCCCCATAGTAATATTCACTGCATCGAGTTGGGCCGGCAACGAGTTCAGTAATGGAAGAAGAAGCTTTTCATCGGGGAGGATGACAGCTGTTCGTTCATTCAGAAGTCCTCGCTGATGCCACTCTTCCAATAAGTTACCGCTTAGTTTTACCTGGCCGATGATATCGGGAACCCCGATCACCTTAATCTCTTTCGTACCAGATCTGAAATCGTCAGATTTCCACCGATTCGACCACTCAGGCCATTTTTTAAACCATTTTCGAAGGTAATCGCCAGCCTCCTGTTTGGGATCCTCGAAGTAGTAGTTGTCAGCATCCCAAAGCAACTCACCAACACCCTCTTTTACCAGGAAATCGATGATTCGCTCTTCGGAGGTTGTCAGGGCATTGAATCCTGCAAAAACAACCTTCTCCCAGGGAATCTTTGCCACCCCACGTTCCATCTTTTGCCAGGCATCCCTGAACATCAATCCCTGATAAGCTTCCCCCCGTGAAAGCAGTTCCACTGTTAATCCTGAATAGTATGAAAGCAGAAAGTTATAGAACTTCAGGTAGTTCAGCTGAAACTCTGTAAGTGGTGTATTGTCGGGATTCCAGACCGTTAGTGCCCTAACTTCATCCAGGTAAGTAAAAAGAGTTGTTGGATCAACCAAATAGCGATCTATCTCGTTGAAATCGGAGAGCAGCTGACTCCCCCAATTCAGAAACTCATCAAACGGTTGCGCTTTTTCCTTCTCAAAACGCTGATGAACTTTGTAGAGTTCAAAAAGACAATGAACCTGCTCCACTTCCCTCAGCCCCGAGACAGATGCAATGAACTCCTCGATGGAAAAGAGAGCCGGTGACCAGGAAGTTTTCTGAAGCATTCCGGCAAGATATTTACGCAAAAAAAGGCCTGCACGCCTGTTTGGAAGGACAACAGCCACATTGGCAAGATTATCACCAAAGGTTTCATACAGGTATTTTGCGGTTTGCTGGAGAAAAGGAGGCATTTGGTTTTATTTACGAATAATTCGATTTCCGATTTGGGATTTGAGATTTGAGACTTGGATATTATTTGTTATTTGTGATTTGTTATTTGATTATTGACCTATCTGTATATTTCCCAATGTCTCTCCACTCCAGCGAGTTATCCATGTATCCCTTGATAAGATGATCTGATGCGAGTCTGATGTATAAATCTGTAAGCGAGAATCTTCCTGTTTCAATCATCAATGAAAAGATTTCTGGCTGAAGAATTTGTATGCCGCTGAATGCGAGAGGATGCAACTCCTCACACTTCATGCTTATCCTCTTTTCACCGCTCTTTTTGTTTTCCCATCCGCAAAGCCTGTTCTTGTCATTAAACAGAAAATAACGAGAAGTTTCACGAGTACGGACTGCGAGTGTAGCAAGGGGCTTAACGAGTGCATGAGCCCTGGCCATCAGGCTGAGATCAAGATCGGAAAGGATATCTGCATTTCTAACGAGAAACGGCTTACCATCATCAAAAAACCAGGAAGCCTTTTTCAGTCCACCGCCTGTCTCCAGCAACTCCTCTGATTCGTCGGAGATTGTAATGGACAAACCAAAATTATCATTCGCCCTGAGAAAATCCCGAATCTGCGCAGGGAAGTGGTGTACATTGATGATGACATCCCGTATCCCGTATCGCTTAACGTGTTCCAGCGTATACTGCAGCAATGGTTTTCCCTCCACCACCACAAGTGCTTTGGGGATTGAATTTGTGATTGGCCGCAACCGCGTACCCAATCCCGCTGCAAGTATCATCGCTTTCATTTGTTCGCTGTTCGCTTTCCTAATTTCCTAATTTCTTAATTTCCCACATCCCTACTCTCATACTCTCATACCCTCAACCCTCTTACCCATTCAAGGTAGGTTTGTATGAATGAGGTTTATTGAAATCTCAGATCGCCCACTCAGGAATTCCTTTAACTTTTCGGCACAGTAGACAGATCGATGCTGCCCTCCGGTACATCCAAAATTCACGAGCAAGTGTTTAAATCCACGTGTCAGATAATTTGATATACTCTGGTCGATGAGGGACGTAACATGGTTTAGAAATAGGTCAACGTCGGACTCATGTTTGAGGAAATCGATGACGACTTGATCCTTTCCGGTTTGTTTCTTGTACGCTTCGTACCTCCCCGGATTGGGCAGGGCGCGGCAATCAAACACAAACCCGCCCCCGTTTCCTGCAGGATCAGCAGGGATACCGTTTTTGTATGAGAAGCTGTTGATGGTGACAGTGAGGGATACGGGATACGGGATACGGGATACGGGATACGGGAGTTGCATATCGCGTATCGCGTATCGCATATCAAAAGAATCTGAGAAGGAGCCAGAATTTTCAATCATCTCATCAAGTAAATGAAAAAGAGTTGGGAGTTCCACACCGAACCTCTTATCGAGCCACAGATTCCTCAGATTCCGTAGATTATTCAGCGCATAGGGGACACTCTGGAGAAAGTGGCTCTTTTTTTCATAATAGCCTCTGTAGCCATAGGCTCCTAATGCCTGAAGAATGCGGATCAGGATAAAACCGGGGAAATAGGTCAGAAAATCATTTCGGCTCCCCGGCAAAAACTGCTCCAGCTCATCAAGGTAAAATGCAAGCAGCTGTTCCCTGATAAGAGAAGGCAGATTGGCTTTGGCATCATACAGCAATGAGGCAACATCGTATTGAAGAGTTCCCTTTCTTCCACCCTGATAATCAATAAAATATGGATTATTTTCTACCAACATAATGTTGCGCGACTGAAAATCACGGTACATAAAATAATCCGCATCTGCCTGTAACAGAAAGGTTGAAAATGCAGTGAAGTCTTCCTCCAGGGATTGTTCATCAAAGGGGATATGAGCAAGCTTCAGGAAGTAGTATTTGAAGTAGTTCAAATCCCACAGCATCGATTGCCTGTCGAATGCGTGACGGGGATAACACTTGGTGTAATCAATCGCCGCTCCTCCCCTTACCTGGAAGGCCGGCAGGATTTTCAGGACATGTTTGTAGATATCAACGATTGAACCGGGAAATTCAGATTCATCTTGCCGATGACTTACCAACAGGGAGAAGAGAGTGGTATCCCCCAGATCCGAAAGCAGGTAGCAGTGATTGTCAGAATCCTCAGCAATAATTTTCGGTACTGGAAGCCCAAGCGTTTCAAATGTGCGGGTAAATGAAAGAAAGGCTTCATTCTCTTTCCTGTCGGGATTGTAGACGCCAATCACCGTCCCCATTTTACCGTAAACCCTGAAATAGAGCCTGTTTGACCCTGATTCAGGAAGTTTAATAATACGTGCAGGCTGTTCACCAAACGTTCGTTTAAATAAGCCGATAACTTGTTCTTCAATGTTCATTCTACTTCCCTAATTTCCTAATTTCCTAATTTCGAATTTCCTACCTCAAACCTCTTCCACTTCAACAATATTACCAAGATAAACCAATAGTTTCCTTACATTCTGATAGCCGATTTCCTGTAAAAGCCGGCCATATCTTTCTATCTGTTCATGGTGGGCCCGGGACTTTCTTCCTGTTTTATAGTCGATCACGATCACCTCATCCCCATCGAATACAACCCTGTCGGGGCGTGAGGCTTCTCCCTGCATCTCCAGGATCTCAGGCTCGTTTTTAATTGTCACAGCAGCTTCAAAACATCTTGCAAGTTTGGGATGTGATACCACTTTATTCAGAATCTTCCTGATATGCTTCTCCTCTTCACGTGACACCGCTCCCGAAAGCAAGGCGCGCTTCAATGCCTCTTCAATCTCGGAAGCTTCCCTGATCTCAGCAAGAATTGCATGAATCCTGCTTCCAAAATCAACCCGTCCGGATGGATCCTCCATATCCCAGTATTCAGGTGCTCTCTGTCGGATCTTGATTGCGTTGCGCCAATCGGATGATGGCATCGTGGATAAGGTGCGGATAACACCCTGTGGCTTGGAGGATGGGCCATGCTTTGGTGAAAACTGACCAAACTCATAAATTCTCTTTCCCTCCTCCCAAACTCCCGTCGATTGCAGGTATCCAGTAAAAAATGCCGGTAGTGATTTCATCTCATTCGACGATGAGGGGGGTGGAGTGGTTAGAATATAAAGTTGTTCTTCGGGCCGCGTTAATGCGACATAAAGTACATTCGTGACATCCAGAAGTGATTTTACCAGTTCGTCCTCGTACATGTCAGCATAGCGTGTCTCCTGCATCTGCTTTTCAACCGGAAGAAAGGCTGTTTTGAGTTTCAAATTTTCCTCTTCAGGAATCTCAATCCAAAGATAATTTTTACCGGGTTTCTTCAACGCTTCATCGGCGAAAGGGTATATAACAACCGGAAATTCAAGACCTTTTGCCTTATGTATCGTCATGATCCGAACAGCATTAACGCCATCAGGTACTACAATAGAAAGGCCTCCTTTATGCTGTTCCCACCACTCGAGAAAGCCGGCAGCACTGTGTGTCTCTTTCTCCATATACGCTATCACGGCATCTAAAAAAAATTGAATGTATGGATCAACACTCTTGTTAATTCCAAAGGTACGGATGACTACTTCGCAAAGGTCATAAATGGGTAAGGCCAGTATGAAATCTCTGTCAAGATTGAAGCCGTTACGTGCCAGAATTGTGAAAAAATGATCTCCGGGATGCTCGACATTACCAATTCCAGTCAAAAGCGCATGAAAATCCTCACTTTCTAGTGGTAGTCCTCCGGTGTATAAAAGATAATTCACCACGGAAGCCTGGATGATGGTATTAGACGGCTCAAAGAGTAAACGGATCAATCCCAGGATAAACCGCACCTCGGGAGAGTATGACAACAGAAGTGACTCGGAGGAGACCACATCAATGCCACGAATTATCAGATCCCGTGCAATCCGGCCTGCCTGCCTGTTTGTTCTGCATAAAATGGCGACATCCTGCAGTGCGTATCCTCCTTCAAGCAGCTGGCTGATAATATCTTCTGTACGATTGATCGTTTTTTCGGCATATGTAAGGTCACTCTCATCAGCTGCAATGATCTCTATCCGAACAAATCCTCCCTCCTTTGAGGAGGTAGATTTTTGCTCCAACTCTTTATAAACACGTTGTAATTCTTTGTCAAGATGCTGAGAGAGCCATCGAAAGAAGTGATTATTAAAATTCACGATCTCAGGCAATGATCTATAGTTGGAATCCAGTTTAAATTCGTTGAAATATTGAAGAAACAGCGTCTCCCGCTGGCGGATCAACTGACTCTCTTCACGCCCGGGAAGAGCAGGTAAGGAGGTAAACTGAGCCACATCCCCATTCCTCCATCGATAGATAGCCTGCTTGCCATCACCAACCACGAGATTGAAGTATCCTCCTGCCAGGGCATTCTCCATGAGCGGAACGAAATTGAGCCACTGCAATCTCGAGGTATCCTGAAACTCATCAATCATAACATGGTGGAATTTCTCTCCAAGGCGTTCATAGATGAAAGGTACAGGTTCTCGCATTACGATCCTTGCAATACGGCTGTTGAACTCAGAGATGTGAACCAGGTTTTGCTGCCGTTTGAAACCATCCAGCACCCGTCCTATCTCATTCAATACGGCAAGAGGATATATGGTTTTTGACAGCAGTTTTGCAAGGTGATAACTCCCTGATTGGGTCTGCTTTAACACCTCAGCCTGTTGGTACATATCCTGCAACTCCTCTTTAATCGCTTTGATCGCAGTGATATCGTCGGTGGTGGCTTTTGAGCTGAACCATTTATCCTCTTCCAGGGTAGCTTTAACACGTACATTCGCCTCAAGCTTATCCATCCTGGCTTGAGCCAGGTATCCGAAATACCCCGGGATTCCTGTCTTCCCATAATAGAATGAGGTCTCCGAAATTCCTTTTCTGTCAATCAATTGCTGTGCCTTTTCACCCAGTTTCTTAAATTGCTGTTCAATAGAACGGATTCGCGCAAAGAGCTGCTTACTGATGGCATGAAAATCCTCCATGGTAAGGGAAGCTAATTTTTTCACCTCTACCTCTCCCTCCTCATCCAGAAGTATCGTTGCAAAAGAGACTAGCAACCGGTCAATATTCCATCCTTTGTCCTCCTCCATTCGTGATTCAAGAAAACTGACCAGCAGTCTGGTAAGCTCAACATCACTGCCCGCTTGCTCCAGCAGAAGATCCACTGCAGTTGTCAGAAGCTCTTTTGATTCGAGCTCCACGGCAAAGGAGACCGGTAAACCAAAATCGTGAGCAAAAGCACGGATAATGCGGTGGGAGAAGCTATCGATGGTTCCAATAGAAAATTCCGAATAGTGGTGAAGGATGAGCGACAGAGCCTCTCCGGCACGTAGCGCAATTTCCTTCCCATCCAACCCAGTCTCATTGATAAGAGCGGTCTGCATCTGGAGAGAGGAACCTGCAAGGTGGAGATTGTTGCTGCCAGAAAGGTCGCGCAATGTATTCATCACCCGCTCCTTCATTTCGTTTGCCGCTTTGTGTGTAAAGGTGATTGCCAGGATATGCCTGAAACCAGGAGGATTTTTCAATACCATCTTCAAGTATTCCCTGACCAGTGAAAATGTTTTTCCTGATCCGGCTGAACTTCGGTAGACGTTGAAACTCACGTGTTGAAAATCTTCATCCATCCATCGACGAAAGAACTACGTGGCCAATGGGTTGAAAAATAAAACATCCCGGGAAACTCAAAACCAAAAGAGGAGGACGAGTCCCAGCTACCATTTGTATCCACCCGCTGGTTCATTGCCTCCAGCATCGAAAAATCCCATATAAAATTGCTTCCTGTTACAGCGTAATTAACAGGAACGACACTTGTCATGCTTACCCGAAGTGTATCTCCAGGACCGGGCATGTCAGATTGATCGATAGAGATCTGCGAAAAGAGCACAAGTGGGAGACAAAGCAGGAGACAACGGAGAGTAAAGATACTGGGTTTCATGATTTTCTGGTTTCTGGTAGGTTTTTGGTTATTGAGTTATTGGTTTTTGGTTATTGGTTATTGGTTATTGAGTTATTGGGATATTGGGCTTTATTTGTCAGTTGGAGTTTGTTTCTTGGTGTTTGATTTTTTGATCAGCTCCCTCCACGTGTAGAAATCGCGCTGGTAGGAAATACCAACACCTTGTGTGTAAGGAGCGTTATTATTAAGCAGATCGATTGTATTGGTTCGGTTAAACGCCCGGATCCGCCATCGCCTGTTTTTGGTCAGGATGTATTCAATATTGATATCGCCAACGATCGTACTAGCCTGGGCGGAAGTTGTATTCTTATAAGATGACATCCCAAAGGTACCATCAATCAGCAATCGGTCATCAAACAACTGCGTTGATACCGTCATGTCAATGTCCTGACTGGTTGTAGATGATCCTGGGTTATAGTTAACACCAATGTTCAAATTTTGTGTCATTCCCGAAAGCCAGCTATTGATCTGGTTCGTCACGATAGAAAGAGAAGTGCTACTTACATCCACCGACCCTCCAGCGCCACCTGCAACTGGTTTAAATTGGTTCATTACCAGGATGTACAACACCTGTTGTGTCATCTCAGCCGTATTGTTGGTATCTATGGCATTAAACACCAGGTTACGTTCATTTGCCTGGGCATTTGGTAATTCCAATCCGAACGACATAACCGGATTCATCAGCTTCCCGTTGAGGCGGATGATGCACTCAACAGGAATCCTCCCCTGAACTGATGAGGTCTCTGAGCTAAGTCCTGTCAAGGGCACTTTTGTTTTATAGATGGCAGATAATGATATCGTTGCATTGGTGGGATCACCTGTCCACGAAATTGAACTCCCCTCTTTGATGGCAAACGGTAACCGGATCAGGTTTTTCATCTGGAAGAGAAAAGACCCCTTATAGATATAATAGCTTCCAAAAAGGTTAAAAGGGGTGGTTGGAGTCATTCCCATGCTGAGATTTCCGGTACCCGTTGCTTTGATATTACCCAGTTGATCCGGGAAGAGCACCTCTACCTGGGCATCGGATTTTACATCAAGGCTTAAAGCCAGTGTCAGACCCGTTGAAGGATGTATTCGTGACGAACCTTTTACCTCCTCCAAAGAATCCTGAACAGATTGTTTAAAAACAATGTAATCTACCTGTCCTACACCCTGTGTAAGGCTAATTGGTATGGTTACATGGGTATTATTACCCGTGCTTGCCACTACATCCACAACGATGTTATCCAATGGCCCAGTGATACTCACCTTTCCGCTTGCTCTGGCATTGCCAAAAAATGTTGAATTCTGTGCATAGGTGTTCTTGAAGGCAGAAAAATCGTCCATGCTGATCGCCAGATTCAGTCGTATGTCCTTGAAATAATTATGATCGATGGAGCCGTTCAAGTATGCTTTGTTTCCAAGAGAGTCATACAGTACGATATTGTCGAAATCAAACTTGTCAGGTTTAATCTGAATGACTTCCGAAAGGGAATAAGGTACATTGAGATAATTGATCTTGAATTCGGTACGCATCAGATTCAATTCTCCTTGCAACGAGGGTTCATTTAACGTTCCGGTGATCTTTACCTCCCCGGAAGCCAATCCGGTAAGTTTGGACATGAAGCTTGCAACAAAAGGTTGCAGCATCTTGAGATTTAAATTCTTCAGCTTCAGGTCGAGATCAAAATGGGCCTCTGGTTTGTTGGTAAAAATACTGCCTTGTAATGAGAATGGGATATTCTGGCCTATATTGCCGGTATATATTATCTCTGAAAGCACATCAAATTTCCCTTCTGTCTGGTTGTAATTTACCTGAAAAACAGCATCTCCAAGGTGTTGCTTGTTGAAGATGAAATTGTCAAGTTTAAGATCTGAATAAATCGAAAGTTCATTGTAAATATCCGTAATCTTCAGACTCCCCGACAAAATGCCGTCAACATCAACATTGGGATTAGACAACAAATAATCAAGTTGAGAAACATCCACCCCATTGAATTCAAGATCAAGGGTATCCACTTCATGATGGGTAACCCGTCCATTCAAGGAGAGCATTTGATTTCCGCTCGTAAAGGAGAGATCATGGAATTCCATCAGGGCTGTATCGAGGATCACATAATTTTCTTTTGAAATAGACCAGGAATTTCCGGCTAATTTCAGGTCAAGATCATCCAATTTAATTTTCACGCTTCCCTCTTCCTGGAATGTGAGAAATCCTTGTAAATAGCTGTAATCCTCCCCTGAATCAGAGCTTACCTTATAGAGGATGCTGTCATGGCGAATGCTGGAAGTGAGTAAAAGCATGTCAAGTTGAACATATACTGTATCTGTAGGCCTTGACTTATTCATGATCAGCTGGTCACACCCTGTTTGCAGGGAGAGATCGTCGGTGTGCGCCTCGGCATCGACAAACCAATTCTCCAGATCCATTCCACGAATATGAAGTACGTCGGATCGGCCGGTAAGTGAGAGTAGTTTCTTATCCTCGTTGTAATTTCCTTCCAGAAATGCTCCCGGGGAAATCTCCAAAAATGGGAGAAAAATGGCTGTGATATCAGCTGTTTTCTTGAACTCAACACGATAATTCAGCTTCTGTCCTGAATGGTGATATTTTCTGGTTGAGTCGCTCCGCATCTCAAAGCTGGCCATGTATTTCTGGATAAATGTTATTACAGAAGGTACCAGCTTACTGAATTCAAACTCACCCGTAAAATCAGCATCAAGAAGATCGGATCTTACCTCATATACTGTCTTTCCAGAAGAGTCAGAAATAGTCCTTAAAAGCAGGGAATCGATCACTGCGCGGTTCCTTCCTTCCCAATAAGAGATGTCGTGCAAATTTAATGTCCCATCTGCATTATCGATAGTATTTCCGCTGAAATCAGCCTCAATGAAAGCTGAGAATATCTCGATCGAGTCCCGCTCCAGTAGATGTAAGTTGAAAAGCTGTGCATGAGCAATCCGTGCGTCGAAATTAAAGATAGGTAAGGAATCACTAACATTTGCCATTCCGTGGAAAGTGAATTGCAAGTTGGGATCATCCACAGTAACATCTCCGAAGAACTTTTTCCTGATCAGAGAGCCATTGACGGCGATATTTTTATAATTATACCCATTAAGTGCGGCAGAGTCGATATGCCCCTGCATCAGCAGGTCAGCGTTGTCGAATGAAATACCCTGTCCATCCAGGTTAGCCCGCAGGGTGACCTTTCCAAAAAGTTCTGTGTCCTCAATCAGTATGCCCAAATTAAACGCGGTGATACTTAGTTCACCTTTGTAAGCCAGAGGGCCTCCTTTGGTTGGTTGCTTCAACTGAAGGTTTGTTGCTGCGGTTCCGATATCTGTATGAAATTCAGCCCGGGAAATAAAGTCATCCATGAAACCCGTAAATTCACCATGGATATTGATTAAGCCAAGATTCGTTATGATTGATGGGATTGGCAAGGTATCAGGATCCCCTGGAATCCTGAATGAACGTATATCTTGGGCAGTTGACGTAAAATTATTGATTTTCATGTCAACATAAGTGGCCATGACATTGGGCAACCCAACAGCCTTAATATCTCCGTCGAAGAGGGTATTCTCGCCAAAACCAATTCGTAAGTTATGCGCATTGAACTTACTGACCGTACCTGCGATATCTCCCTCGAGATTGAAACGGTTGGTCATTTTTTTTACCTCAGGGGCAAAGAATCCGATATCGGTCATGTCAAACTCGGAGGGTTGGATATCAGCCTCAATCCTCACGAGTTTCAGGAAATCTGTAAAAGCGACGAAGCCGTTGTACCGGAAAGCAAAATCAAGCTCAAGATTTGAGTTGTCGGTAACCAGTTTCAGCTTCTCCACCTCAATAAACTGGTCACAAACCCTGCAGTCGCCCTGAAAATCATGCAGATTAATTCCACTTCGTTCCTTTGCCGACAAACTGTTGATTGTCGCACACATTGTGTCACCTTCAATTCTGACGCCAGAGATATCGAGGTTGATATTATCCACATCAATATTCGCGTAATCCATCCCTTCAGGTGCTGCAGGCTTGGTTTCATCCTGGTAGTGAAAACGGATTCCTTTCAGTTCGACATGATTGCAGATAATTGTAAATGGGGTTGTTGGCGCAGTGTCTGGCGGTTTTGGTATCGTGTCTTTGGATGCAAAATAATTGATTATATACTGAAGATTGAGGATGGAGTCTCCCTGATGCTTCAACAGCTGGAACTCTCCCTCACTGATCATAATCTTTTGCACCATGATATTTCTGCCGGACAGACTGAACCAGATTGGCTTGACTCCAAGGATCTGTGCAGCAAATAGGGTTGTATCCAGATTGTCCTTCACCAGGATATCTTCAATGACCAGTCCGTTGTTGAAAGAGATGTCGAATTTTCCAATACGAATTTCCGTACCAATTTCTTTTGTAAGATAATCAGCAGCCAGTTTAGCTGAAAGGCTTTGGACCCATGTATCGCGCAATACAAGAGTTACAGTCATGATCAGTGAGATCAGGACCGTTAACAGATAGGCCAATATTTTTCCTGCTGTTTTTATCTTATTTTTGCTTTTTGCAAACTGATCTTACTATTTATGTCCCTGCCCTTTATCCTAGGTATTGAATCCTCTTGTGATGACACTTCTGCATCTGTGGTGGAAGGCACCATCGTTCGATCAAATGTGACTGCCACCCAGGATATCCACAGGAAATTTGGGGGAGTAGTCCCGGAGCTGGCATCCCGTGCTCATCAGCAAAATATCATACCCGTAATTGAAGCCGCAATCCAACAAGCAAATATAGATAAAAATCAGCTTGCTGCAGTGGCTTTTACACAGGGTCCGGGGCTACTTGGATCGTTGCTTGTAGGATCATCTTTTGCAAAGAGTTTTGCCCTCGGAATGGGCATCCCACTCATCGAGATTGACCATATGCAAGCCCATATCCTGGCACACTTTCTGGAAGATCTTGAAAAGCCACGCCCCATCCCAGAATTTCCTTTCCTCTGCCTGACTGTCTCAGGTGGACATACACAGATCGTCCTGGTTAAGGACTACTTCGAAATGGAGGTTTTAGGGCAAACGATTGATGATGCGGCCGGGGAGGCGTTTGATAAAACCGCCAAGATCCTTGGGCTTCCTTATCCAGGAGGGCCAGTTATTGATAAACTTGCAGCTAAAGGTTATCCCTCCCGTTTTTCATTCGCCCGTCCCAATATCCCGGGCCTTGATTACAGCTTCAGTGGTCTCAAAACTTCAATTCTCTATTTCATTCGGGATGAGCTGAGAAAGGATCCAGAATTTATTGAGAAAAACAGGAATGACCTTTGCGCTTCGATCCAGACAACGATTGTAGAGATCTTAATGTCGAAGTTAAAGTTGGCAGTTCAAGCGATACGCGATACACGATACGCGATATACAATGACCAGATGCCTGATCCCGGATCACAAACCATTGATGTTGCAATCGCCGGCGGGGTTTCGGCCAACTCGGCTCTGCGTAAAGCGCTTCTGGAGGCAGCGGCTTCGGAGGGTTGGCGTGCCTTTATCCCTCCATTTGAATATACAACCGATAATGCCGCAATGATTGCTGTAGCTGGGTATTTCAAGTTTATTAAGGGTGAATTTGCCCTTCAATCAACAACATCTTATGCAAGGAGCAGATGGTGAGAACGAAGGACGAGGGAAGAGGGAATAGGGAATAGGGAGTAAGGAAGTTAGAAAATTATCATATCAAAAATTAGTTTATCTTTGATGTAATAAAATATCCTTTATGAGAAATCGCATCTTCACATCCATTCTTTTCTTAGCCGGTATCATGCTGGCAATGACGGGCTGTAAGAAAGATCAATCCCTGGATCAGAATATTCCCACTGACGAACAAATCACGATCCTGATTGATCAATCGTGGAACAGGATGGCATCAGAAGGACTTTTCCCTGAAAATCCTTCTCTTGGAATCGAGATGCTGAACGAGGGAATTGCCCCTGATTTCCTGCTGGATGAAACCTATTTTGAGGATGCCCCACCAGCAACTGAGACAAATCATGCCAACTGGTATTCCATCCGGGATCATTCGTTCATCCAATGCCTGCGTGGCATCCAGCTCTCTGAAGAGCAAACTGCAGGAGTTCGTCATAATATCAGAGAGTATGCATCATGTAAAGAAGATGCGCTTCAGCGAGCCCGTAGCATTTACCGCGAACTTAGAGCTGAGTATCATCAACGTTTTCAGAGGTTAGTCAATGCGTACAGGAATGGCACGCTTACCGAAAGGGAATTCCATCAGAAAGTAGCCGAACTCAGGAGTGATTTCCGCAATGAGCTACGTCAGTTACATCTTCGCGAAAGTTTGGACGACGCTTTCAAAAATTGTCTTCGAGTATGTATGCGTGAACTTCATGGAATACTGACCGAGAGGCACTGGAATGCGTTTGTGGAATGCTATCGGGGTTTGTAAACCATAATTCTCTTGACCTTCATCAACATTCCCACCGAACAAACAACAGCAGTTACAGATGTTCTGCTAGCATTGGTCGCCGCCTCTGTTTGCTTACTCACACTGAAAGCCGGGGCCATAAACAACGCAAAAAAAGGCAAGATATGGGGCTGGGCTTTCGGATTGCTCGCTTTTGCAGCGCTAACAGGAGCTATAGCACACGGGTTCCAGATGTCAAAGGAACTCAATTACATCCTGTGGCAACCGTTGAACCTGGCTCTCGGACTTACCGTCTCGTTGTTTGTTGTGGGTGTCATCTTAGATTTAACCACTGGTTCCCTGCCAAAGTACCTCCTCCCGCTGATGATCAGTATCGGGACCTTGTTCTATCTGGTCACCCTATTTTTCCCTGGCTCCTTCCTGGTTTTCATTCTATACGAAGCCGTTGCAATGTTGTTTTCACTGGTGGTTTATATAGTTCTTTCAACCCGGCATCGCTTGCAAGGGGCATCCCTTATGGCAGCCGGGATCCTGATCACCATCATTGCGGCAGGCATCCAGGCTAGTGAGGCAGTTCACTTCCAGTGCATCTGGGAGTTCGACCACAATGGAATATTTCACCTCGTCCAGATTATCGGTTTACTGGTTTTATATGCAGGACTTAGGTTGGACCTCAGGGACGAAAGACGAGGGATGAAAGACGAAGGACGTAAAACGTAAGAGGTGAGACGTGAGAGGTGAGACGTGGGAAGTGGAATGTGGGATGTGATATTTGGAAGTTCTTTCATTATATCGTTTTTTCACTGTCTGCGTGACAGCGGCACTCCGCATAGCTCCGTTTCTTTGCTTTTTCCATTGCTTCCATACCCTCTTTCACTGAGAACCAAATCAGGCCTGCAGCGCCAATGGCATCTATGTAGGCAAAACCAAATAGAGCAAGAGTTTCATCCGAATAACCCAGCGTTATGGAGATAATTCCCTCCACAAGGTTATATAGAATGGTAAAAAGCGCAAGGTAAAAAGCAAATCGGAACAGTTTTTTAATGCGCATAATTTTCAGTCAGCAATCAACAGTCAGCAGTCAAGATTCTCACGTCTCACGTTTCAGGTTTACCACATTAGGCACAATAGTTCACAATAGTTCTACTGTGTCCTATGTGCCAGTTGTGGTAACTTTCCTAATTTCCTAATTTCCTAATTTCCTAATCTACCTCTTCCCTCTCACGTCCCTCAGCGCTTTACAGCAATCTGCCAGCGCCTTTTCGGCTTTAGGCATCACCTTGCCAAAAATCACGAAGTCGTGGATCTGGCCTGGATAGATTTTCATACAAGCGTTTACACCAGCTTCCTGAAGCCGTTTCCCATATGCTTCCGCTTCATCCCGGAGGATGTCAAATTCGGCAATCACAATAAAGGACGGGGGTAGGTCCGACAGGTTGCTGGCAAGCAGAGGGGATACATAAGGATTTCCAATGTCTGCCAAATTCTCCAGGTAATAACTTGTATACCACTTCATCAACTCCTCAGGGACCCATATCCCAAATCCAAATTGCTTGTATGAGAGGGTATTTGTGTCTTTCAGGTTGGTTGCGGGGCAAATCAGGAGCTGAAATTGTATTGAGGGACCTTTTCTGTCGCGGGCCATCATGGCGATAACAGTGGCCATATTCGCTCCTGCACTATCACCTCCCACAACTATCCTGTCAGGGTCCACGTTCATTGCATCAGACTGGTCAGCAAGCCATTCCAGCGTGGCATAACCCTCCTCAATAGCAACCGGAAACCGGGCTTCAGGGGAGAGTTGGTAATCAACAGATACGACTAGATAACCCGAGTCAGCACATAAAATCGTACATACCGCGTCATAATCATCAAGCGTACCAACTACCCATCCCCCACCATGAAGGTAGAGAAGCACGGGGAAGGGACCCTCGCCTTCTGGAGTGTAAACCCGTATGGGGATCTCTCCGAAAGGTCCATCAATCATCATATCCCGCATCGATGCAACAGGGACCGGTTTCAAAGAGAATGCTTTAACAATGTTCTTTTCCCGAGCCAATTGTGGTGTCAGTTCAGACAAAGGTGGAAGACCTGCAGCCGCAATTGCTGTAAGAAATTGTTCGGCCCTGGGGTCCAGTTCCCCACTCTGGTAAGAGGGGTAAAAAATATCAGTCATACAATCCCTGTTTGTTAATTTCCATCAAGTAGTTCAAACCGCTCCTCTTCTACAGGGGTAAAACTATTGCGGTAGCGATTGTAATGGTAATATACCAGAGGCTGGAACCCCTTTGGGAGATGAAACGCAATGTATTGATTCAGGAAAAAATCGTAGAGGTAACTGGCATGTACCCTTCCAAGGAAGAGAGCGATATGGTTTACATCCTCAATTTTCAAGGAGTCTACAGTATATGAATACTTAACATTCTGGCGGAAGGGATCCACAAGGAATTCCCCTTCCAGGTTGTCAGAAGCCATATGGGACGAATAGAGAACTGTTTTTAAACCACCTGCCCTACCTAGCTTGCTTAATTCCAGCCACACTGAAAAATCGACAGCATCCAGATCAAATTTTTTGTAAAAGAGGGTATCGAAAAAATATTCCTCATCTTCGTACGGGTAGAAATATTCATCCAGTTGGACCTGGGCCATCAGAAGTTCATAAGATTGCGGCTGAGCAAGAAGGAAGGAATCCATCTCATGACCGATATAGACTGAGAAATGCAGACTCCGCAGTTCATCAAGAAACCCATTCACATAGTTTTCCAGAAAAAGAGAGTCATTAATATACTGTACGAACCCACTGGAATAAAAGAGGGCTGAATCCTGTTGTGCCGGACTCAGTTTATTCAAATCCTCAACCAACTCACCTTTATGATTGTACTTGAACAACATTGCCGGAGGTGTTACATGAAGGTAAAATTCGGGAGGAGATTCACGAAACTCTTTAGCCAGCTTATACTCGGGAGTACAGGCAGTTATTCCAGCAATGAGAATGATCAGGAAATAGGAGAGAATTCGATGCATAGTCAAATAACTCAATTTTAGTAATTTTATTATTACAGAGCGGTGTCCTAGTTTTTCTTTTCAGCAAGCATTTTCTCCCCAAACGATCTGCCAAACTCATGACACTCGCTAATGGTGTCTTTGTGTGGAGTAAACCGGATCATCAGCCCATCAGCCACAACATTCAACCGGAGCATCTTCAATGCAGAATCAATAATTTTTGCAGCTTCTCCACTCCAGCCAAAGGAGCCGAATGATGCAGCAACTTTGTGACGATCCCTGATAGGATTTATTAACGCAAACACCTGATATATAGGCAATAATACATTTTGATTAAACGTAGGACATCCCAGAATGATGCCGGAAGACTCAATGATCTTCTGTTCAACCTCCTCCATTTTTGTCTGTTCCAGATCGCAAAGATCAATATCAAAGGATCCCGCTAACTGGATACCCGCCGCAATTTCTTCGGCAATCATCCGTGTATTCTGGTAGGCTGAAACATAACCGATAAACACTCTATTGGCGTATGGATAAACAAGGGCCTCTTTCGCATATTTCTCCGAAAGGTCGACGTACTTCTTCCAAAAGGTACGAAGAATAGGGCCATGTCCCGGACACACGATGTCAATTTCAAGTGGCCGGATTTTTGCAATTGCCTGGACCATAAACCGGCTGTATGGTTTCATAATGACATCGAAATAATAACGGAAAGCATCATCAAAATCGCCGACAAGGTCGTCAAACATCTCTTCCCTGGCAAAGTGACAACCAAATGAGTCGCAGGTAAAAAGAACCTTATCTTCTTCCAGGTAAGTGTACATTGAGTCGGGCCAATGCAAATTCGGAGCCCCTATGAAACGTAGGGTTTTATTTCCGAGATCAAGGGCGTCACCATCCTTGACAATCAGATGTGGGAAATCCATCCCAAGTTGATCCTTCAAATAGCGAATCGCATTTCCACTGCCCACAACTTTCGCCGAAGGGGCTACTTCGAGAAGGAATTTAAGGGTCCCTGAATGATCTGGCTCCGTATGATTCATCACAATAAACTCAATATCAGCAGGATCTGTCAGTTGCTTTACTTTCCCCAGGAAGGTGTCCCGGAATCGTTCTTTTGTGGTTTCAATGATGCATTTTTTCTCAGCCTGGATGAAATAGGAGTTGTATGTTGTTCCATACCTGGTCTCCATCACAACATCAAAGGTGATCAGATCAGGATCAAGGACACCTATCCACGAAACATCGTTCGTGACTGCTAATACTTTATTACCATTCATTTCCATCTACTGCAACTATTTCACTATTTGGCTCCGCCGAGCTCCGCTTCGCTCCGGTTCACTATTTCGCTATTTCGCTACCTATAACTCCAACTCCAGTTGCTCGTCGCTCTTCGCTTTTCGCTCTTCGCTGGTTTCGGGTTCGGGGTTCGGGTTTTGAGTTTCGGGGTTCGGGTTTTGGGTTTCGGGAGCTTTCGGTTTTCGTCCGCGCTTTTTTACGTCTTTCACTTCCTCTTCTACCCTCGTCTCTCTACCCTCGTCCTTCTTCGCTCTTCCTTCTTCCTTCATCCCTCTTCCCTCGTCCTTCATCCCTCTTCCTTCGTCCCTCGTCCCTCGTCCTTCGTCCCTCGTCTCTCCTCCCTCGTCCTTCGTCTCTTCCTGCTCACTGTCAACTATTATCGGTTCCAACCAATTCAGTTTCTTTACCGGATAACTTGTGAGCCGTTTCCCTTTTGCCTTGTAACCTTTAACACCAATGAATTCCTCAACATTGACCTCCTCTTGATCAGCTCCTTTGCTCTTCTGTTTCATGTCAAAAAGAATCTGCAACTGGGGTCGGAAGTCAATCGAAAGAGAAAAAAACTGGTCGGCACTGTCAATAAATTCTAGTTTTTTCTCAGTTGGCTCAGGGATAAACCGCTTGATGAAGTACTGTTTTGTTTTGGGATCCTGATAGATTATGGTATAAACTCTTTGGGGATCATATTTTTCGATCCGGAGCATATCCTCATCGAAGTGCGAAGAGAGATCAAACGAACTAAATCTATAGTGCCCTAACCGACTGAAAATAATGATCCTGTCGGCTCCCGAGAACGCTCCCAACAATGTTCCCCTCTCTTCTGTATTCAGTCTCATCACGGTATCATCATACCATATTTTGAGAGACCCCAACGTAGAGACCCCTTCCTGCCGGATCTCGATTTTTTTAATTGCGTATTTTGTGAGTGTATTCCCAATGGAATTGCGTCCTTTAATTGCAAGATCGGCGAAATTGAAATCGAAGGAATTCTTTTTGATTCTGGGTTTAGGCTTCAGGTCCACTTTCACCACTTCTGCCTCTCCATTTGGATTCGCTGAAAAATACAGCACTTTGGACCCTGAAGTGCCCTTGGTTACAGTATATTCTTTATCGCGGGTAACTCCGGGAACAGCAAACCGCTTTACCATAATTTTACCATTCTTACCATCCCTGTATATCAGGTTATAGATCGTCCGGTTATCATTCTTCATAAAAACCTGAATATGGATCACATCATGGCCAATAAACACCTTGTCGGCCACTTTGGTCACCATAAAGGTCCCATCACTTCTGAAAACAATGATATCATCGATATCTGAACAATCACAAACAAACTCGTCGCGACGAAGGGAGGTGCCTGCAAAACCCTGCTCCCGGTTGATATAGAGTTTCTCATTGGCCGCAGCGACTTTTACGGCTTCGATAGACTCAAAATTCCGAAGTTCGGTACGTCTGTCGCGCTCTTTCCCATATTTCTTCCGTATCTGGCGAAAATGATCTATGGCATATTCGGTCAGGTAGGCGAGGTGATTTTTCACCACTTCCATCTCTTCCCGGATGCCGTTTATAACATCATCGGCTTTGTTGGAGTTGAATTTTGAAATCCGTTCAATCGGTATCTTACGGAGCCGTTTGATATCATCATCGCTCAAAGGCCGGATAAACTCATGTTCAAATGGTTTCATCCCCTTTCTGATGGCTTTATCTATCTCTTCGTCCGTTTTGCATTTCTTGATTCCTTCGTAAACCTCATTCTCGATGAATATCTTTTCGATAGAGGCATAATGCAACTGTTCGTTCAGCTCGTTCAGCCGAATTTCCAGCTCCTTCTTCAGCAGGTGAACCGTATGACCGGTCGATATCCGTAAAATTTCGGAGACTCCTACAAAGCGTGGTTTGCCATCCTCAATGATACAGCAATTCGCAGAGATAGGAATCTCGCATTGCGTAAAGGCATAGAGGGCATCCATGGTTGTATCGGGGGAGACACCGGGGGCAAGGTGAATAAGAATCTCAACATTTCTTGCCGTGTTGTCATCAATCTTCCGAATCTTGATCTTTCCTTTGTCGTTGGCTGTCAGGATGGACTCGATCACCGACTCCGTGGTGGTTCCATAAGGGATCTCACTGATTACCAGTGTCTTTTTATCCAACAAGCTTACCTTTGCTCTCAACCGGATCTTGCCACCCCGCAGGCCTTCGTTGTATTTTGAAACATCAGCCAACCCGCCCGTAGGAAAATCCGGAAAAAGTTCAAATTCCTTTCCCTGCAATACCTTGATGGATGCCTCAATCAGCTCATTGAAGTTGTGCGGTAGGATCTTGGATGCCAGCCCAACAGCAATTCCTTCCACTCCCATTGCAAGCAACAGAGGGAACTTGACCGGAAGAGTAATTGGTTCTTTGTTTCTTCCGTCGTAGGAGGCTTTCCAGTTTGTTGTCTTCGGATTGAATACTACATCCAGGGAAAATTTTGATGGCCTTGCTTCGATATAACGGGGAGCTGCAGCGCTGTCGCCGGTATGGATATTTCCCCAGTTTCCCTGGGTGTCGATTAACAGATCTTTTTGTCCAAGTTGCACGAGGGCATCCCCAATGGAGGCATCCCCATGTGGGTGATATTTCATCGTGTGTCCGATGATATTGGCAACTTTATTGTATCGCCCGTCATCTAGTTCCTTCATGGCATGAAGAAGCCTCCGCTGCACCGGCTTAAGTCCATCGAGAATTTCAGGCACCGCCCGTTCCAGGATCACATAGGAAGCATAATCCAGAAACCAGTTCTGATACATAGCATCCAGATGGATAGCCTCTTTAAGTTTTCCCGATTCAAGTTCAGGATGTTCGCCGTTCAGGATGTGTTCGTCAGACAATGTAGTCGCGTTTCGTAGATCAAACCACAAAATTAGTATTTCCAAAGAAAGCTGGCAGGGTTGTTGATAAAAAGTTGTCTCCTTTTATCAGGCATCTGGTATCTGGTATCTGTAAAGGAAATTTCCTTATTTTTGCATCATAAATCAGGGTCCAGTAGCTCAGGGGATAGAGCAACAGCCTTCTAAGCTGTGGGTCGTAGGTTCGAATCCTACCTGGATCACACAAAAAAGTCTGAAAATCACGGGAAATCAAGCAAGGCCGCCGCTACAGGCGGTTTTTCTTTTACAATCGTTTACACCAAATTACCCCCTGT
>CAZXQU010000007.1:0-60131 GCA_964642545.1 uncultured Prolixibacteraceae bacterium
AGTTTTAATTGATGAATAACAGATCAAAACGTACAAACACGTCTGATGTCAACCAATGGAAATTACTTGGTTGTGGCAGCAAAGGTCTGAACCAGGCTGAATCCGGCTTCATCAATTTTGTAGGTGAAGTTGTCAATCTTCGTTGAAAAATAGTTATAGAAGATTACAGCCAGCAATGAACCTAAAATACCAAAAGCGGTATTGATCAAGGCCTCAGAAATACCCGTAGCAAGTGCAAGGGCATCGGGTGCACCAGCAGTTGCCAGAGCGGCAAAAGCACGGATCATCCCAAGTACCGTACCGAACAAACCGGTTAACACAGAGATCGTTGCAATGGTTGAAAGAATAACGAGATTACGGGAAAGAATAGGCAGCTCAAGGGCAGTAGCCTCTTCAAACTCTTTCTGCAGAGCGACAAGTTTCTGGTCTTTTTCCAGGGTCTTGTCTTCCTTAAGAGATTTATATCTGAGCAATCCGGCTCGCATTACATTGGCTAATGAACCTCTTTGCTTGTCGCAAGCTTCGATGGCTTCATCAATCTGATTGTCATTCAGATAGTTTTGAAGTGCTTTAACAAATACATTGATACGGCCTTTACCTTTCGCACGACTCAACGTAATGAAGCGCTCAACGGCGAAAATCAACAATACCAGGTTGATAGTAATCAACACCGGCACAACCCATCCGCCTTTAAAAACCATACCAAGGTAGTTTCCTGGTAAGGGCGCGCCTTCCGGATTTCCGCCTTCGAAGTTGATGGGGTTACCCATGATGAACAGGTAAATCAAAACTGACATAACCATTG
Organism: uncultured Prolixibacteraceae bacterium; assembly: GCA_964642545.1. Taxonomy (GTDB): domain Bacteria; phylum Bacteroidota; class Bacteroidia; order Bacteroidales; family FEN-979; genus QYOJ01. The sequence continues at coordinate 806 of CAZXQU010000007.1, forward strand.
CAAAGATAATTGCACCTGTTGTAAAAATAGACTGTAAAGCGTCACCTAATCCTGCTCCGCCTTGTTTCTTCTTCTTGCTCATTTTAGAAACATTTAAGTTGATAAATTATTGATTGATTGATTTCTTCTAGTTAAAAGGAACGGCAAATTTAAAAAAAAAATTTAGAATGCAACAAGATTATTTGACCACCCGCTTAAGAGCTTCGACCATCTGCTTGGCTTTCTCATTTTTCGGATCAATGGTAAGCACATCGTAGTTAAATTTCAATGATTGCCGTGCTAGATCAAGATCCTTCTTGTTAAGTACATACTGGTGATAAAAATAATAGGCCATGTAATAGTAGGCCTCAAGACGTTGTTTATGGTACTGCACAGTATCTTCCAATGTAATCGCCAGAATCTGCTCATAGACAGGTTTTGCAAGTCCTAAGTCACTCTCCGGATCAAGGTTGAAGAGGGTTCTTGCCCACCAGGTAAATCCCGGGACATACGTAGGTTGTGCCTCGCAGAAGCGTTCAAACATAATAGCAGCACTGGTATAGTCCTGAATGTTATAATAGGCTTTTGCCCAATTGTATACATCCAGAACGTTAGCTTCATTAATCGAATCCTTCAGAGAATAAATCCGGATGGCATCTTCGTAATCCTTGTACTTGATATAACTCATTGCCACTTCCGAAAGAAGCTCAATCTTTGCTGTATCCAACTCCCAGGCTTCGTACAATACAATAGCTGCCAATGAGTCCATATTATTCTTGGAGAGTAGTCGTCCATAATAGGTAAAGTCTGTTGGGCGGATTTTATCCTTGGCTGAGCGTTCAAAGAACTTTTGAACCGCCTTCAGTCCTTCCTCGAACTCCTCATTTTCATATAGGGCGTAAGCACGTGCTCGATAGAGATCAATGATGGTGGAATCCATTGACATTACTTCACTGATCTCTGTGAGGGCCTCAGGGTAGTCTTGAAGTTCCATCAGGGTATTGATGAACTGAAGCCGGGCAGGAATGTTGCCTGCCGAAAGTTCTAGAAATTTACGAAACATCTTTTTTGCTTCAGCATACCTCCCCGCCTTATACAGCAAAAAGCCAAGCTCCCGGTAGGCAGGCGCGAAAGTTGAATCAATTTGAACCCCCTTTTCGTAATAATCAAGCGCCATTTGGTATTGCTTCGCACGCATCCATAGCTGTCCGATCCTCAAATTTGCCATCGACGAACTGGGATTCAGGCCCTGAACGATATTGTAGTTAGCAATGGCATTCGATCCGTCGTTTAACAGGTAGATATAAGCATCACCCCTGACAAGATAGATATCAATATCCTTCGAATTTATCTTCTCTGCTTCATTTAGATATTTAAAAATCTGAGCCGTATCTTTCACTTTAGACATCACAAATGCGTCTGCCATCTTCACTAGCGAATGTGCATGCCTTTCGGGTGTCATCGGAATTTTGTTTTTCCTCGTAGGCAAAAGAGAATAGGCTTTATCGAGATACTGCTGTGCTTCCGTTGGATTGTTCTTCAGCAATGCTACTTCTGCAAGTCCGGCATAGTTGATTGGATTTGCAGGTTCTTGCTGAACCCCTTTGGTAAACATAGCCTTGGCCTGATTCGTCATTTCCGGCAACGATGAATTAAGCGTGTCGGCAAAATAGCGCTTCAGATAATTATCCCCATAATAAAAATAGATATCCCCGTCGGAAGGATTCGCAGTAAGAATAGTGCTGAAGAGGTTATCAGCAGCAATAAACTGCTCACTCCGTGTAAGTTTGATGGCGTCATCAAGGACCTGGGATTGGGCCGACTGCATGAATGGACCAAAAACCAGGATTAGAGCCAGAATACCATACCTTTTAGCAACAGATGTCATAGATATTTCTCCTAAATCGTTTATTTTTTGATTTCAACAATTCTGATGGGCTGCGTAGCCGGTACAAGTCCAGAGTGCAGGATAATGAGCTGCCCTTTATCACTGGCAATGAACGCAGAAATCCCGAAAGCCAAACCGCTGTAAGTTTGCCGGTTAATGCAATAAACCTCACGGATGAATGGATACAGCCCTTCGGCAATATAAGCCTGATAAGGTCGGTAAAAGTTGGCAGAAAGGTCATTGTCTCCCGGAGAACTAATACCAACAACGTTGATCCTGCTGAGGAAGTCGTTTGATACCGAATCCCGCTTATCGCTGATCCAGTTAACACTGATCACTCCCAGTGCACTCTTGTTCCGCTCAACATAATTGATCACCTCTTTGTTTGATTGAACAGCATAACAACAAGCCGGTAAAGAGTCGAGGTTAAATTTCTCTTTGAAATACCTGGGATTACCTGATTTGTAGTGATCGAATACAACGCTGATATCTCCAAGCTTTGAATCAGGATTGATCTCACTCCATTTTGTTATCTTCCCAGAGAAAATATCTTCGATCCGATCGTAAGGGATCTTATCATCAGGATTGTCGCTGTTCACAAAGAGTGCAACCGCATCGTATGCCAGTAGGGTTGTTTTGGGGACGATCTGTTGTGATGTAAGAATCTCATGTTCCCGCTCAGTCAGTTTCCTGTTCACAAAAATCAGGGGCACACTATCGTTCATGAAATTTTCAAACACCTCCGCCTCTGTGCCATAAATCGTATCTATTTTCGAATACTTGTAAATCGACTCAAACGTAAAAAGCTCAGAATCCATGAAAAGCCTGTAGGAATCATCAATAGCTACTTTTCCGGCTCCCCTTGTAGGAGTATCCCTCTGGGTCATCGGATCTCCTCCGCAACCCGTCATAAAAAAAACAGAAATCACTCCCACGAAGAGGAGCAGTTTCAGTTTTGACGTGTAATTTATCATAGGGCCTACGTTGTTTAATACATTGGTATTGATAACAAAGGGAGGCAAAGGTACTAATATTCTAATTATTCATCGCTATCGTTATCGCCTCTTTTTCTCTTGGTTAACATGCGGAGGATCCGAAAGGTGCCATAGAGATAAAGAAATACAGAGAAAATTACTCGAAGTTCTATGTTAATGTAAGAAAATGAAGGACTTACAAGGAGATAAGTAGCCAGGAAAAAAAATCCCAACGCAATAAGAATAGTGAAATATAGGTTAAATTTTTCCATCTAAGGTTAACGAGAAACCTGCCAGTAAGGTATCTCTGAATCAGCTTTATTTTGCTCCCAATAAGCAGCAGTTACCACTTCACCATCTTTCCTAAATAATTTTTGCTGATAAACAACAATCGTGGGATTGAAGAGGATATCAGTAATACCAATAACAAATGTATCCAAGGTATTGCCCTCTTTATCCTTCTCCTGTGCGCTTTTTACTTCCAACCCATTATAGGAGAGGAGATCTGCTAGGAAGTCCACTCGTTCCTTTCCGATACCACTCTCAACGATGGTACACCTTACTCCGTCAATCTCTGCTATGCTATGTTTTCCTTTTAATGCCATTGTTAGAACATGTTTTCCGGCTCCTAATAAATGCCGAAGGTGAATTGATTGATGAATTCATAAACAGGGCTATAAAGGCCAATGATGATAAGGCCAGCTATACAGATGGCAAAACCAAGGCGGGAATACCCATCACTTTTAAAATATGCGATCGGCCGGTCACTCCGGTTCAGGAACATCGCTTTAACAACAAGAAGATAATAATAGAGGGAGACGATCGTGTTTAATACGGCTATCAAGACCAGGATATAAAGCCCTTGTTGCGCTGCTGCGGCAAACAGGAAGAATTTTCCAAAGAATCCTGCTACTGGCGGAATCCCGGCCAGTGAAAAGAGCGCCAGCATCATGGTAAGGCTCAGCATGGGGTTGGTCCTGTAAAGGCCATCGTAATCATTAATCGTCTCTTTCCCCGTTCGGTTGGAAATCACTGATACCACACCAAAGGCTCCAAGATTCGAAAAAATATAGACCAGAACAAAATAAATCACCGTTGTCATCCCAAGCTGACTCTGCCCAACAATCCCCAGGAAGATAAAGCCTGCCTGAGCGATGGAGGAGAATGCAAGGAATCGCTTAAGGTTTTGCTGCCTCATGGCAAACAGGTTACCGATGGTCATGGTGAGGATAGCGGTAATGTAGATCACATCCTTCCACATGATCGTGATTTTGGAGAAGACGGTATATAATAATATGGTGAATACCATGACAGCTGCGCCTTTGGAGATTACCGAAAGATAGGAGGTGATGTTAATAGGTGCCCCTTCATAAACATCGGCAGTCCAGAGATGAAATGGTACAATAGAGATTTTGAAAGCCATCCCGGCAAAGAAGAAGATGAATGCCAGTATTTGAAGAGGAGCTCCGTTTATTCCATTCACCACTTCGTCAAAATATAGCGTACCCACTGTGCCATAGATCATGGAAAGACCATAAAGCAGGATGCCTGAAGAGAGGGCTGAGGTGAAGATCAGTTTCACCCCGGCTTCAGCCGATTTTTCTTTGAATCGTTCAAAAGCAGCCAATGCAGCTAAAGGAATGGTGGCAAGTTCCAATCCAATGTAAAACATCAGGAAATCACCCGAAGAGAGCATATACTCCATTCCAATCAGGGTGGATATCAGCAGAATGTAATACTCACTGATCTTTTCCCGGTTCTCTGCCTTTTTCAACCAATCCACCGACTGCAGGAAAACGATGAATACCCCAATAGTAAGGATGTTTTTCATCAATAGCGTCAGGGGTGTTGTGATATACATCCCGCCAAAAAGGCTTCCGGTAGGTCCGGGGATGAATCCCAGGATCATCACTGCACCAAAAAGGATGATGGAGGGCAAAATGATCTTCTGCTTCCGGTCGGCCGGCAGGAATATCTCAACCACCAATAGAATCACCGTGATCAGCACCAGCAGTAATTCATGTCTCATGATCAGCATCAGCATGTCGTCAGAATTTTATATAGTCTTCTATTCTTTTTTCTCAATCTGTTAATTCATGGAAAGGAGCAGCTTATGGATAACCGGCCCCAATCCGGCTGTAATCATATTTGATAGCCACAATGGTGCAATACCGATGGCTGTAATACCAAAAATCAATGTTCCCGTGCTTAATCTCTCATACCATTTTGCATCCGTAATTTGTTCATATTCAGGATTCGTGATTTTGCCATAAAGCATCATACCTATAACACGCAGAATATATACAGCTGTAGCTACGATGGATGAAGCGGCAATAATAGTTGCCACCCTGTGGAATATATCGGGATGCTGAAAAGCGCCTACGAAGATGGTCATTTCGGCAACAAAGCCACTAAATCCAGGAAGCCCGAGGGAGGCCAAACCACCAATAACGTAAGCAACCGCAAGGAATGGCATTACCTTCATCAGGCCACTCATCTCATTGATATAACGTGTATGGGTACGTCCATAAATCATCCCGATCAAGGCAAAGAAGAGGGCTGTCATGATCCCGTGGGAGATCATCTGCATGATGGCACCATTCATCGCCGTTTCATTGAACATCAGGATAGCGAAGAGTACAAGTGCACAGTGGCTAACGGAGGAGTAAGCATTGATATATTTCAGGTCTTTCTGCCAGATCGCTCCAAGTGCACCATAGATGACACCGATGGCAGTTAAGATAATGAAAATCCAGGCTAACTCATGAGCGGCATCCGGGAGGAGGAAAACTGCTACACGATAGCATCCATATCCACCAAGTTTCATAAGCACGCCAGCATGAAGCATCGATACGGCAGTTGGCGCCGAGGCATGACCATCGGGCGACCATGTGTGGAAAGGGAAGAGCGCTCCCAGAACCCCGAAACCGATAAAGAGGAAGGGGAAGAAAAATAGCTGGGCACTCATGGGGATCTGAACTTTGGCAATCTCCAGGATATCGAATGTAAGTGGCCCGCCGGAGGGATTGGAGTTAAAATAGAGTCCCAGCAATCCAACCAGAATCAATGCAGAGCCTCCCATCAACATCAGGGTCAGTTTCATTGCACTGTATTGGCGCGGACCGCTTCCCCAGATGCCGATTAGCAGGTACATCGGGATCACTGCGATCTCATAGAAGAGGAACATGGTAAAAAGATCGAGGGAGATGAAAAATCCAAATACACCACCCGAAAGCAAAATCAGGGAGATGAAAAATTCCCGGGGCAGGTCAGTTATTTCCCATGAAGCAAAAATTCCGGCAAAAATAACGATAGAGGTGAGTCCGATCATGGCGACCGAAACCCCGTCGACACCAATAAAAAAGTGGATGTTGAGGGTCTCATACCAGACGTAATTGCTTGCAAAGAGGATCTCCGCTGTGTTTCCGGCATTCCGTTCGGCAAGGTACCAGATGATAATAATCGCTGAAACGATCAGCTGGAATGTCATCCCGATAGCAGAAATAACACGTACATGTTTGTTATCCCTGGAGAATAGAATCCCTATAATGGTCAGGATCGGAATAATGATCAGTAACAGAAGTATATTCATTCTTCAGCTGTTTATTAGGTCCATAAATAGATGAATACCAAGGATAAGAGAATCACTCCGGAGACAAACACCATGGCGTATTGCTGTAGTTGCCCGGATTGGAATCCCTTGATCTTGTCAGATGCCTGATTTGTTACGTATGAGATGCCGTTCATGGATCCGTCTACGATGTGGCGGTCGAACCATGCAATCGGTCTAGATATATTGTTGAAGATAATCTTATGGGTTATAAACAGGTATAGCTCATCGATGTAAAATTTATGATATGCCACTGTGTAAAATCCACGTAAGGAACGAGTGATCTTCGCCGGAATATCTGTTGGTTTGAGATACATTACGTAAGCGACGCCTATTCCAATGATCGCGATAACAATGGAAGGGATTGCGATGATCCATTCAGTATGAAGATCTAACAGAGCCCTGTCGGAAGTAACAAGTTGCGAAAATGGGATAAATCCAGCGAACATGGCTCCAAAAGCGAGGAAAATCAGTGGGAGTGTCATCGATAGGGGTGCTTCGTGCGGGGGATGATGGTAATCCTGCTTCTTCCCCCAGAAGATTCCGAAGTAGAGCCGGAACATGTAGAAAGCTGTCAGGCCGGCAACGATATACTCAATGGCGAAAAGAGCCGTATCATGATGGTATGCGGCAACCAGAATCTCATCCTTGCTGTAAAAACCTGCAAAGGGTGGAATCCCGGCAATGGCAAAGCAGGCGATGAGGAAGGTGATATGTGTGATTGGCAGAAATTTTCTGAGTCCGCCCATGTCGTACATATAGTTGCTGTGTACGGCATGAATGATAGCTCCTGCACAGAGGAAGAGCAATGCTTTGAAGAAGGCGTGAGTAAAAAGGTGGAACATAGAAGCCATATATCCAAGACCTTCATGTCCTCCCATACCCGAAACACCCAGAGCGCACATCATATATCCGATCTGGGACATGGTGGAGTAAGCGAGTACCCGTTTGATGTCGTGTTGCGTACAAGCGATAATCGCTGCAAACAGAGAAGAGAAAGCTCCCACCCAGGCAACGAGTTGCAAGGCGATAGGAACGGAGATATAGATGGGGAACAAACGGGCAACAAGGAATACACCAGCTACAACCATCGTAGCAGCATGAATCAATGCCGAAACCGGTGTTGGGCCTTCCATGGCATCGGGCAACCAGATGTGGAGTGGGAACATGGCTGATTTTCCAGCCCCACCCATAAAGATCAGCATCATCGCCCAGGTCATTACCGACAAGCCGATAAAGGTAGCAGCGGGGGGAGTGCCAATTGCAGGACCCGTTGGGCTGGTCAGTGTCAGAAAATCAAATGTTCCGGTATAGTATGAAAGAAGCAGGATTCCGATAAGAAATCCAAGGTCGGCAAAGCGGGTAACAATGAAGGCTTTTTTGGAAGCGGCTACTGCCGAAGGCCTTTCGTAATAGAATCCTATCAATAGGTAAGATGAAACACCAACGAGCTCCCAGAAGATATACATCTGGAAAATGTTTGTGGCAACCACCAGTCCCAGCATGGCAAACGTGAATAGAGAGAGGAAGGAATAGAACCGCATAAAGCCCTTTTCACCTTTCAAATATCCTGTAGAGTAGATGTGAGCCATCAGGGATACAGAGGTAACAACGATAAGCATCATCACAGAGATAGGATCAATCAATACGCCCATATCTATATGGAGTGTGTCAGTAAACCTTAGCCAAAGAGTGTTGTACCCTATGATCTGCTGATATACCCCATCGACCTTTCCAACATCAAAGAAGTATTTGTATGCCGTAAATATGGAAAGGGCCCAGGCAGTGAAAAGACCAGCTGATCCCACAATACCGGAGACGATGGGCTTGAACTTATTACCCCAGAAACCGATCAGGATAAAGAGAAAGAACGGTATCAAGAGGATCCAGATGGTGTACGAAAAATCAAACTCAATCATACCTTTATCAATTAGGAATTAGGAATTAGGAATAATATACGTCTTACATCTCACGTCTTACGTCTTACATTAGTACTTCATCTCATTCATCTTTTCTACGTCAATATTCGAAATGCGACGGTAGATGTTGATGATGATTGCAATCGCTACGGAAGCTTCGGCAGCTGCCACGGCAATAATGAAGATGGTGAAAAACATCCCCTCCATGTGATCCGGATAGAGGATTTTATTGAATGCCACAAAGTTGATACACACCGAATTGAGGATAAGCTCTATCGACATGAGCATCGTGATCAGGTTTTTTCTCACCAGGAACCCGTACACCCCCACGAAAAACATGATGGTGCTGAGGACTAAAAACCAGGATAATGGAACTCCTTCAAACATATGATAGTTCTTTAACTGTTAATCTTTACGTTTCTTTGCCAGAACAATGGCCCCGATCATAGCAGCAAGCAACAGCACACTGATCACCTCAAAAGGCAACGCATAACCGTACTTTCCATAATTGATGAGGCTGTTCCCTATGTCTGTCACGCTGACCAGTTCAGTATTACCTATAGATCCGGGAAAATTATGTTGCAGTATTACCGTGATGCAGAGAGTTGCCCCAGCCAACGCCACCAGGGCTGCAGGCCACTTTTTCAGGAGACCGGCTGTAGGTAGTTTTTCGGCAATATGGCTTGTAAGCAAAATCGAGAAAATGATCAGCACAACAATACCGCCTGCATATACAATCAGCTGGATGGCTGCCAGGTAGTTGTATCTCAGAAGGAAATAGAGGCCGGCAGTGGAGACCAGCACGAACAGCAGAAAGGTAGCTGCCCGCAGGATTCGTCTACTGGTCACTGTGAGGATGGAGAAGATCACAATGACCGCCGAAAAGAGTAGAAACATGATTTGATTGCTCGTCATTATTCTATATCTTTAATAATGGATGATCCGGGTTTATTTAAAATCTTCGTCAGCTTGGAGCGATCAAATACTGCATGCTCAAAAGTCTGGTCCCATGCCAGGGCATCCGAAGGGCAGGTCTTCACACAAAGTCCGCAGAAGGTGCACATCGAAAGGTGATAAATATGCTTGTCGATAATGCGTTTCTTTTTGCCGTCGGGTAGTTCGATGCGATCAGAAATGACCTCAATAGAGCCGTTCGGGCAGTTGGTTTCACAGATCCCGCAGCCTGTGCAACGATGCTGATTGTTTGCATCGTGCGGCATCATCAGGTCTCCCTTGAAACGATCAAACATCTTCAGTGTTTTCCGGTTCTCAGGATATTGCTGAGTGACAATTTGCCCGGGACTGAAAAAATATCTTCCGGTCACCGACATGCCGATGAGCAGGGATTTAAGTCCATGGAAGATATCTGCAAAGTATGTATAGATACTGTTCATAATCTTAGAAATGCCAACCCATTAATACGATAAAAGCCATGATGAGGATATTGACCAGGTTGATCGGGAGTAGGTATTTCCATTCCAGATTCAGGAGCTGGTCGATCCGCAGGCGGGGGAATGTCCATTTAAACAACATCATCAGCCAGATAATGAAGGCGGTTTTACCGATGTACCAGATAAGAGGTGGAATAAAGTCCATTACATGGTTGAACCCTTCCAGTCCTGATATGTGGAACGGCATCCATCCTCCCAGGAACACTGTGGCTGCGATAGAGGCAACAATAAACATGTTCATATACTCTGCCAGGAAAAAGAAAGCAAACTTGATCCCCGAATACTCGGTATGGAATCCGGCGGTAAGCTCCGATTCGGCTTCCGCCAGGTCGAAAGGCCCACGGTTTGTTTCTGCAGTACTGGCAATCAGAAAGACTATAAATGCTATGACAGCCGGGATGTGCCCCTTGAAAATGAACCATCCTGTAGACTGCAACTCAACTACCTGGGAGAACTGCATGGTACCTGCCAACACAACGATGGTAAGTAGCGAGAGTCCAACCGAAAGCTCGTAGCTGATGATCTGCGCACCGCTTCGCATCGCACCGATGAGCGAATATTTGTTGTTGCTGGACCACCCTGCAAGCAAAATCCCAACTACTCCCAAAGAGGAGACAGCAACCACATACATGATACCGATATCAAAGTCGATGGCATGCAGTCCTTTGGCAAAGGGAATAGCAGCAATGGCCATAAAAGAGGCGATAATCACGATGAACGGGGCAATGTTGAAGAGCAGTTTGTCGGAATCCTTGATATAGACCAGCTCTTTCATCAGCAGCTTGATGAAGTCGGCGATGGTTTGGAAAATCCCGTAGGGACCAACCCGGTTGGGACCGATCCGGTTCTGCATGAAGGCGCAAACCTTTCGTTCGGCATAGACCAGAAGCAGGCCAACGATTGCATAGGCGAGCAGGAAGACCAGTCCAATGATAGTCATTTCCACGATCATTGCCCAGAAAGGTGGCAACCACTCATAGAGGAGTTCGTCGATCGACTGGTTAAATGACGTAAAGTCGTAAATGTTGAAAGCCATGTTGGATAGTATTATCTGTCAATATCCGGAATTACTAGGTCGAGAGAAGCGCCGATGGCAACCAGGTCGGCAATCTTCATGTCGCGGCTGATCTTATCCAGCACACCCAGGTTTACAAAACTCGGCGTGCGGAATTTCATTCGTAAGGGAGTTTTATTCCCATCGGAGATGCAATAGATACCCAGTTCGCCGCGGGCCGATTCTACGCGTTGGTAATATTCACCGGCGGGTAGTTTAATAATCGGTTTCATTTTAGCCGTGTAGTCACCTTCAGGGATGTTATCAATGAGTTGCTCGATGATCTTCATCGATTCCCGCATCTCATCCATTCTCACCATATAGCGTGCATACGTGTCTCCATCGGTACGAAGGATCTCTTTAAAATCCACCTTATCGTAAACACCATAAGGATATTTCTTACGAATATCGCAAGCCCATCCGGAGGCACGTCCCGACGGTCCCGTAACTCCATAGTTAATAGCTAGCTCTTTCGACATCACGCCAATACCCTGACTCCGATTCTCGAAAATCACGTTTCCGCTGAGAATTCTATCATAATCCTTGATCTTCTTGCGGAAGTACTTGATAAAGTCTTTGGTCCGTTTCTGGAAATTTGGATGGATGTCCTGCATCAGTCCACCTGGAGTATAGTAACTATGCAACAAGCGGGAACCAAATGACTCTTCGAAGATGTCCAGGATGTGTTCCCGATCGCGGAGACCATAGAAAAAACATGTGAGTCCGCCAAGGTCCATCCCGAAGCTGCACCACCAAAGCTGGTGGGAGGCGATCCGGTTCAGTTCATCTATAATCGTGCGAATGTACTTGACACGCTCGGGGACTTCCACTTCGAGAGCTCCTTCAACCAGCAGGCAAACAGCGTGGTTGTTGATGTGGGCCGAGAGGTAATCCATCCGGTCGGTGAGGTGGATGATCTGCTGGTAGGTATCCTTTTCGCACATCTTCTCAATACCGCGGTGGATGTAGCCGCAATGGGGCTGAACTTTCTTTACTGTTTCCCCCTGCAGGGTGACAACCAACCGGAGTACACCATGGGTTGAGGGATGCTGCGGACCCATGTTAATATGGTACTCCTCCTCCTCGATACTGTGTACTGGCAGGTTAATGATCTCTTTCATACTTACAATTCTACGATGTTAACTTCGTCTGTGTAATCCTTCCTCATCGGGAAGCCAACCCAATCCTCCTCCAGGAAAATCCGGCGCATATCGGGATGCCCGGTAAAACGAATCCCGAAGAGATCCCAAACCTCCCTTTCAAAAAACTCAGCTGTTTTCCAGAGGTCGGCGACAGTATCAAATTCAGGTGTTTCCCTATTTTCTGTCTTGACTTTCAATTCCAACGAATGGTTGAGCGAAGTGGATGTGAGGTGGTAAACAACACCCAATTCAGTTCCCCAGTCGACACCGGTCAGGCAGAAGAGGTAATCAAAATCAAGGTCTTTATCCTCTTTCAATTTGGCCGTCAGAGACTTGAACTTCCCGGATGGAATCAGGAATGTTGGAAATTGCTTGTTCTCCTCCAGTTGGGCTTCAGGAACCAGAGTAAGGATTTTTTCTTTTAGTTTTTCACTGTCCATAGTACAAATGGTGAAATGGTGAAATAGCGAAATAGCGAGGTAGCGAAATTATCAATGTATTCATAGTCAATGGTTCTTCTTCGTCTCTCGTCATTCGTCTTTCGTCTTTCGTTCCTTAGCGATGGTCTCCAGTTTGATCTTTCGCTGAAGTTGCATCACGCCGTAAAGAAGTGCTTCGGGACGAGGCGGGCAGCCGGGGATGTAGACATCGACCGGGATAATATGATCAACACCACGGATCACATGGTAGGTGTTGTAAAAGAAGGGGCCTCCTGATACAGCACATGCTCCCATGGCAATCACATATTTGGGATCCGACATCTGGTCATAGAGACGCTTTAGGACTGGGGCCATCTTGTTAACGATCGTTCCGGCAACAACAATCACATCGGCCTGACGGGGAGAAGCGCGGTAAACCTCGATACCAAAACGGGCGAAGTCGTGCCGGGAAGCTCCCGTTGCCATCATCTCGATCCCACAACAACTTGTTGCAAAGGTCAATGGCCAGATGGAGTTTGATCGTCCCCAATCGATGATGCCATCAATGGTGGTTAGCATCACATTTCCTCCGGTTTGCTCGAACAACTCAAGGGTTTCGTTGTCCTGAAAATCGGAATACTTCATATTTTTGATCTTTACTCCCATTTCAGCGCTCCTTTCTTCCAGGCGTACAAAAGGCCCAAACCTAAGACAAAGAAAAAGATGACAATCTCAATAAAACCGGTTATTCCTGCCGATTTCATCACCACCGCCCATGGGTAAATGAAGACCGTCTCCACATCGAAGATCAGGAAGATGATCGCAAACAGGTAATACCCCACGTTAAACTGAAGCCAGGTTAGTCCCTCAGTGGGGATCCCGCATTCATAGGCTTCGGCTTTTTGAGGATTGGTTGATGTGGGAGGTACAATGCTTGAGAAGAGCAAAGCTACACCAACAAGAAAGGCTCCCACAATGAAGAAGAGAATCAGACTTTCAGCACTCATATCGTTAATCGATTAACAAACACGCGCAAATATAGAAATATTCTTTTTTACAGAAAGAGCATGATATACAATATTATAATAAACAATAATTAATTCCTTGATAGCCTGAGTGGTAATCAACTGAACTTGATAAATGTCAGAGAGCAGGTTGACAAATGTCAATGAAGGAGAACAATGAGATCAAATCTGATATCTTTGAATGCCAAATTTCACTATTTCGCTATTTATGATCTCCCTCCCTCCAGCTCTTATCACCGACGATTTAAAAGAGGTTTTCTTTTGTTGCGACATGCAGAGTTGCAAAGGGGCCTGTTGTGTTGAGGGTGATGCCGGGGCTCCGTTAGAGGAGGAGGAGATATCTCTTCTTGACGACTACCTGGATGAAATCGAACCATTTATGACACGAGAGGGGATTGAAGAGATAGAGCGACTCGGTGTATTTGATTATGACGCTGAGGGGAAATATGTGACGCCACTCATTGAAGGGATGGAGTGTGCTTATATATTTTTTAAGGAAGGGATTGCCCGATGTGCTATTGAAGAGGCCTTTCAGCAAAAAAAAATTCCCTTCCCGAAGCCGTTATCCTGTCATCTGTATCCCTTGCGTATCTCAAAGATGGGCAAAGGGGATGCTGTGAATTACCACAAATGGTATATCTGTGATAAGGCATTGGTAAAAGGGCACCGGGAAAAAATTCCACTCTATCTCTTTATACAGGACGCCCTGATACGGAAATATGGAAGGAGTTGGTTCAACAGGCTAGTAAAACTGATTACTTAACCACCTGAGCCTTTTTCATGATAGCCAGCCTTGCCAGCTCTTTGTCAACCATAAAGAGGCCACCTTTCTCGGCGCCGGCCAGGTTGATCTGATCCAGGATACTGCGTGCCGTACTCTCCTCCTCAATCTGTTCACTGATATACCACTGCAAGTAATTTGCCGTAGTAAAATCCTTTTCTTTTACACACACAGCATAGAGCTCATTAATAGATGCAGAGATATACTCCTCATGTTGCAGCACCTGCTTAAATACATCAAGCAATGATTTGTACTTGGCACCCGGGGCATCAAGTTTGCCCACAATGGTATCCCCACCCCTGTCGTTCAGGTAATGAACAAGCTTGAGCATATGCAGCCGTTCCTCTTCTGTTTGTGCATAGAGAAAATCTGAAGCTCCCGGATATCCATTTCGCTCACACCATGAAGCCATGGCAAGATAAATCCTGGATGAATGCTCCTCTTTTTTGATTTGTTCGTTTAGTGCTTTTTCAACGTTTTTGTTAACCATGATGCATTTCTTTTAATGTTGTACAAAGATCGGGAAAAAACGTGAGACGTAAGATGTAAGATGTAAGATGTAGGGACGAGGTATACCTCGTCCCTACAAAAAGATAATTCGAAAATCGCCCTATCCGTTCAGAGCTTCAGCTCCCGACACGATCTCGATGATCTCTCGTGTAATCTGATTCTGGCGGGCTTTGTTGTATGAGATCTTGAGATCTTTCAGCAATTGACGGGCATTTTCTGTCGCCTGATGCATGGCCGTCATCCTGGCGCCCATTTCAGAAGCGTAAGAATCAAGGAGTGCTTTGAAAAGCTGGATCCTAAGACTTTTGGGGATAAGTTCATGCAGGATAGTCTCTTTGTCAGGCTCAAAGATGTAGTCGGCTTCCACTTTCTTTAGGCCGACAGGTTTCTTTGGATTTTCATGCGGTGTTTCAGGAACTAATGGGAGGTACTGTTCGACGAGTTGACGTTGAACTGCTGCATTTTTGAATTGATTGTAAATCAGTTCAATCCTATCGTATTTTTTATCTGTGAAGAGTTTCATCAACAGTGATGCCTTTGGAGCAACTACTTCGAAGGTGAGGGCGTCAAAAATGCCGTCCCACGACTCAATCACATTGTATTTTCGCTTCCTGAAGTATTCAGTGCCCTTCCTGCCAATGGTAATCAGATCCACATTATGATTCCTGTTCTGAGCATCGAAGGCATGGTGTATCCTGTCAACAGCCAGTTTGATGATGTTGGAGTTGAACGCTCCGCATAGTCCCCGGTTGGAAGTAATGATTATAAGGAGGATCCTGTTCTCTTTCCGTACCTCGGTAAATTTACTTTCATCAGAATCGTCGGCACTGGAACTCAGGTGTTGCATGATCTCCCTCAGCTTGGCAGCATAGGGCCTCAGCTTCAGGATGGCGTTCTGCGCCCTCCTGAGTTTTGAAGCAGCAACCATTTTCATGGCACTGGTGATCTGTTCAGTTGATTTAACCGATGCAATCCTGATCCGTACCTCTTTTAATCCAGACATCTTCTCGAATTACGAATTCTCTTTTTATTCGGACGAGGCATGCCTCGTCCCTACCTCTTACCTCTCACGTCTTACGTCTTACGTCCTTCATCCCTCTACTTGGCGTATTTCCTCGAAATATCAGCCGCGGCTTTCTCCATGGCTTTTTCATCCTCTTCGAGCAATTTTCCTTCGCGGAGATGCTCAAGAACCGCTTTGTGATGGGTTTGCATGAACAGCAGGTATTCCACTTCAAAATCCATTACACTTCTTACGGGTACATCTCTAAGCAACCCTCGTGTACCGCAGTAAATGATTGCTATCTGCTGTTCCACCGGCATTGGTGAGTATTGTGCCTGCTTCAGTATCTGAACGTTTCTGGCTCCTTTATCCAATACGGCTTTGGTAGAGGCATCCAGGTCGGATCCGAACTTGGAGAAGGCTTCCAGTTCGCGGTATTCAGCTTGAGCGAGCTTCAAGGTACCGGCAACTTTTTTCATCGATTTGATCTGTGCATTTCCTCCCACGCGGGAAACGGAGATCCCGACGTTAATAGCCGGTCTGATACCGGAGTTGAACAGCCCGGTTTCCAGGAAGATCTGCCCGTCAGTAATCGAGATCACGTTGGTTGGGATATATGCAGAGACGTCACCCGCCTGGGTTTCGATGATGGGCAAGGCGGTGAGCGAACCACCTCCCTTTACCATGTGCTTGATCGATTCGGGGAGGTCATTCATTTTCTGGGCAATGGCATCCGACGAGATGATTCTAGCAGCCCGTTCAAGAAGGCGAGAGTGCAGGTAAAAGACATCGCCTGGGTAGGCTTCTCTTCCGGGAGGCCGGCGAAGCAAGAGTGAAACTTCGCGGTATGCGACGGCCTGTTTGGAGAGGTCGTCGTAGATTACCAGCGCAGGTCGTCCGGTATCCCTGAAAAACTCCCCGATGGCAGCACCGGTAAAGGGTGCGTAAAACTGCATGGCGGCAGGATCTGAGGCGGTTGCAGTTACGATGACCGTATACTCCATTGCCCCGTTTTCTTCTAATGTCTTCTGGATATTAGCTACAGTGGATCCCTTTTGTCCAATAGCAACATAGATGCAGTAGACAGGTTCCCCCTTCAAAAAATTCTCCCGCTGGTTGATGATCGCATCGATGGCGATAGCAGTTTTTCCGGTCTGCCTGTCACCAATGATTAACTCACGCTGCCCTCTTCCGATCGGGATCATAGCATCAATAGCCTTTATCCCGGTTTGAAGTGGCTGATTAACCGGCTGCCTGTAAATTACGCCTGGCGCTTTCCGTTCCAACGGCATCTCATACCGTTCGCCTTCGATTTTTCCCTTCCCGTCAATCGGCTCCCCAAGTGTATTGATAACCCGGCCCAGAAGTCCGTCGCCAACCTCAACCGAGGCAATCCTGCGCGTTCTCTTAACGGTGTCACCCTCCTTGATATCATAAGCCTCCCCCAGCAAGACAACTCCCACATTATCCTCTTCCAGATTGAGCACGATAGCCCTGATGCCATTTTTCTCAAACTCAACCAACTCGCCGGATTCGGCATTGGTAAGGCCATAGATGCGGGCAATTCCGTCACCCACAGTCAAAACAGTGCCTATCTCTTCAAGTTCGGCAACGTTATGATAGCCGGCCAACTCTTTTCGTAAAATTGCAGATACTTCGGCTGGTCTTATTTCTGCCATAATTAGAAACCTTTCTTATACAAGTTAACTCGTGCGGAGCTTCTGCGCATCCGCTCAATCTGATAATATATACTGGCGTCGTACTGCATGTCGTTCCAGTTCAGAATAAAACCTCCGATAATTTCGGGATCAATTTTCTGCACCAGTTCAACCTGCCATTTCGTATAATCTTTCATAATAGTAGTTACCCGGTTCCGGATCGCTTCAGTCATAGGAATAGCGGTGGTGAGAGTGACCGGAAGGATCTCTTTATACTCTTTGTACAAGGTGATCAGCTTTCTGGCAATCTCCGGAATATAAAGCTCCCTGTTCTTATTGACGAGGATGAGGAGAAACTTCATGGTCATTACGTTAAACCTGCTTTCGAAAAGATCTTTCAGAATTTTCTCTTTTTTCTTTTCACCGATCACAGGGCTCTTCAAGACCAATACAAACAGTTTATTCTCCTTACAAACGGAAGCAAGTTCACGTGCATCAGAATAAATCGCCTCCTCCTGCTTTTTTTCAACAGCAAGTTCAAAAAGCGCTTTCGCGTAACGTTCCGAGACCAGGGATATCCGCATCAGTAATCTCTTAATTAAAATGGATCTGGTCCATTTGCTGTTTCACATAGGCTTCCTGCTGCCCGGCATCAGCCAGTTCATGTTCCAGGATCTTGGTAGCAATCTCGAGCGACAACTCGGCAAGCTGGTTTTTGAGATCAGTCATCGCAGCCATTTTTTCATTTTCAATACTCTCTTTGGCGCTGGCAATAATCCGTGAAGCCTCTTCCTTGGCTTTTGACTTTGACTCTTCAATGATGACATCTCTCACCTTCCGTGCATCACTTAAAATGGCATCCCGTTCATCCTTGGCCTGATGGAGCAACTCTTCATTGCTAAACTGAAGTTGCTTCATCTCCTCCTTCGCCCTGTCGGCTGCATGTAGTGCATCATGGATAGAGTTTTCTCGGTCCTTCAGCGCCTTGAGGATAGGCTTCCAGGCAAACTTCTTCAAAAGCAGAAGCAGGATCAGAAACGGCAAGGTCATCCAGACAATCAGGCCCAATCCGGGGGTTATCAGTTCCATATCTTGTTCAAATTAATTTCAGTAAAATTCCTGATGACTCAACCAACCGTTAAGCCATCAGGAACCGGTTGCCTGTTAGATGAAAAGAATCAGCAGACAAACCACAATAGCGAAAAACGCTACCCCTTCCACGAGAGCGGCTGCGATGATCATGTTCGAACGAATGTCACCAACAGCTTCCGGTTGACGGGCAATTGATTCGAGGGCGCTTTTACCGATATTACCAATACCGATACCTGCACCTACAACTGCAATCCCAGCACCAATACCTGCTCCCAGGCGGGCGATGGCCTGAAAATCTCCGACCAGCTGTAAGAAAATTGTTAATAAATCCATAATACACTATTTATTTAAGGTTCAACGCGTGCAGGAACGGGGCGGCCCCGTCCATACAATATTTTATATTCCTTCGTAATTCTTCATTCGTAATTCGTTACTCTCTAATGGTGTTCAGGTTCAATCGTTGCCAAACCGAAATAGAGGGCCGACAACAATGTAAAAACATACGCCTGGATAAATGCAACAAGGATCTCCAGCAGATCCATAAATACGATAAATGCTACCGAAACGACCGAAACTCCGTAACCCAGCGCAACGCTGATCGATCCAAAGATGAAGATCAGGCTTACGAAGCCAAGCACAATGATATGCCCCGCTGCCATGTTGGCAAAGAGTCGCACCATCAAAACAAACGGCTTAGTAATGATCCCTACAATCTCCACGACCGGCATTAGGGGAACAGGGATCTTCAGCCACCAGGGAACCCCGGGGGTATTGACAATGTCAACCCAATAGTGCTTGTTTCCATTTATTGTAGTCAGTACAAAGGTAAATGCTGCCAGAACCATTGTGATGGCGATATTTCCAGTCACATTGGCACCGCCCGGGAAAATAGGGATAATCCCCATGACGTTGTTCAGAAAGATGAAAAAGAAGATGGTCAGAAGGAAGGGCATGAACTTCTCGTATTTCTTCTCTCCTATAGAGCTTTTGGCTATGTCGTCGCGAATGAAAATAATCAGAGGTTCCAGCAGGGATTGCATTCCTTTAGGCGCCGATTTGGGATTTCGTTTATACCGGTTGGCAACAGAGATGAAAACCCACAACATCAGGAAACAACTTATCAGCAGAGAAAATACCGTCTTTGTTATCGAAAAGTCATAGACAGCTTTATCAGATTCAATTTCAGGGACAATCTTTCCATGTTCGAGAACGAATCCTTTGAAAGCGTGGGCGGAATTATGAAACCTGGAGGACCAAAAAGTATAGATTTCTCCATCATAGTATAAAATAATTGGCAGAGGAATTGTGACATGGATATGTCCGAGTGTGGCAATGTGCCATTCGTGGTTATCCACAACATGTTCCATAATCATCGTGCCAGCGTTAAATTCCTGCTCAACAATCATACCCTCATCATGCTGAAAGGAAGTATCTGTAACTGTTTCCTTTGAAGCATTCGGTTTTTCAGAAGTATTTGCCTGAGAAGTTGCAGAAAATTGCAATGCCAGAAACAGGATGAAAATAAAACTGAGTAGCCTGATGTGCTGTATTCGAACCATAAATTCTATATACATGCTGATTTTCGGGCTGCAAGTTTACGAACAATTCATGAAATATGAAAATCAAGTTTCATAAATATATGAACATATGTAGTATTAATAAAGTCTTAGGGTTGGGGAGTGTTAACCCAAAGGGTTACAAACTGCTCAATTCCGGCGTAGACCTGCACAGCTCCATAGTCCTCCCAATGTTCAGTATCATACCAGTAAACGACCGGGGTAAGATCCATGAAAAGCACAGTACCATCCTGATCGGTCCACTGATTGCTGACATAATTCCCAGCTTTCAGATTCTGGTAGCTTGTAGCGATATATACCTGTTCTCCAATCACAATATTTCCATCTGTGTCCATTACCTTGATCACCAGAATTCCAACAGTGGCTTCCTCCGAACTGCAGGAAGGCAGCATTACGATGGAAACGAAAAACAAGAAGCCGGACAATAATATAAACAATTTTTTCATGATTTCGTTTTCTTTAATGAGCCGCAAAGATAGAAAAATATGGCCAAAGGGAAATAAAATCGAGGTTTCTCAGTTTGTAACATTTGAGTGTGCCGGACGTCTAAGTTTTTCAGTCCTTGCGGATTTATTAAAATTACGTACATTTGAACCCTTAAACGAAGATGTCATGTTTCGATTTAAATCACTCTCAAAGGGTAGCTTTGTCCTTACCCTATTTCTTGTTTTATTTTTATCTTTCTCTTCTTATTCTCAGAATGTTTGGACGCTTGAAGATTGTGTTGACTATGCGCTCGATAACAACCTCGATATTCAAAAACAGATCCAGGCTGTAGAATCAAACAGGGCTTCTTTGCTGCAAAGCGGCCTGAACATGCTGCCGAACGTTAATTTCGGCGCTTCCAACATCTGGAATACCGGACAAACCATTGATCAATATACAAATACATTTGCCACCAGCACTGTCAGGTCCAACAACTTCAGCTTTTCAACAAACGTAACCATCTTCAATGGGATGCAGAAGTTCAATACGCTGAAGCGCAACCAGATCGAACTGATGGCCAGCAGGTATGACCTGGACGTTCTTAAAAACGACATCTCCCTGGCAGTTGCCGGATATTACCTGGATATTCTCTTCAACAAAGAGATTCTCGATGTTGCGGAAGGCCAGTTAGCCATTACTACTGAGCAGGTTGAACGGATCAGAAAGATGGTCGATGCCGGAGCAGCTGCCCAGGGCGACCTTCTGAATATACAGGCACAGGCATCCACTGAAGAGCTCAATACCATTGAGGCCAGAAACCGCCTGAACATCTCCTACCTCTCCCTTCAGCAGTTGATTGATCTTACCATTTCCAGCGATTTTGACATAGAAAAACCTCTTCTCAAAGAAGTTGCTCCTCCGAAAGAGTTGATCACCGCGGAAATCATATACGGACATGCACTCACTACCCGGCCTGAAATTAAAGGTGCAGAACTACGAGTTGAGAGTGCCATTAAAGGATTGTCAATTGCACGTGGAGGGCAATCGCCCAGCCTCACCTTTGGCGCCTCATATGCCACAGGTTATTCTGGGGCAGCGCGACAAGTGGACCCCTCTATTCCGCCAGTTATCACAGACTATCCGATGGGCATCACACAGCTTTCCCATGATACGGTTCTTGGGTATCAATCTACCTATTCTTACAAAACAAAGTCATTTGCCGATCAGTGGAATGACAACGATAATGTCTCTCTCGGATTCAATCTCTATATTCCTATCTTCAATGGCTGGCAAGTAAGGTCTTCCATTACACAGGCAAAAATCCAGCGGAACATCGCCGATCTCGATCTGGAACTGAAAAAACGGACATTGCAAAAGACCATTGAGCAAGCCTATGCAGATGCTCTTGCCTCGCTCCAAAAATACAACTCGTCTAACCAAAAAGTTCAGGCTCAGGCGGAGTCGTTCAAATACACTGAGCAAAAGTTTGATGTAGGAATGGTAACCTCTTACGATTATAATAACAGTAAAAAAGATCTGACCAGCGCCCAGTCTGAACTATTGCAGGCGAAGTATGATTTTATTTTCAAAACCACAATACTTGACTTCTACATGGGAAATCCCATCCGTATCAGTCAAAACTAAATATCAAATTTCATGACGCCGAAAAAATCAAAGAAGAAGCTCCTGATCATCATAGCAGCAATCGTTGTTCTGGCTGTTATCGTCGTTCTTGCCGTTGTTAAAGGCGGGAAAAATGAGGGAATCAAGGTCTCTGCAGAGATGGTAGCCAAGCGAACCATTGTACAAACTGTCTCTTCCAACGGAAAGATACAGCCAGAAAGAGATGTGAAAATCTCTCCTTATATCTCTGGTGAAGTGGTTGAACTCTATGTGAAGGAGGGAGACCAGGTTAAGAAAGGGGATCTTCTGGCCAAGATCGATCCGGAAATTTACATCTCACAATACGATCAGAGCGTGGCTTCTTTAAACACACAGAAAGCCAATGAATCAAATTCCAACGCCCGCCAGGTACAGATGGAGGCTCAATTTGAGAACGCCCGATTGAACTTTGAACGTCAGCAAAAACTTTTCGAACAAAATGTGATCTCTAAAGCCGATTTTGATCAGGCTAAAGCCAATTTCGAAGTGGCTCAGGCACAGGTTTCATCAGCCAAACAGGATGTAAAGGCCTCGGAATTCATGGTGAAAAGTTCGGAGGCTGCGCTGAAACGCTCGAAAGAGGATCTTACCAGGACGACGATTTTTGCCCCGAACGAAGGGACCGTCTCCAAACTGAATGTACTGAAAGGTGAACGTGTTACCGGCGCCTCTCAGTTCTCCAGCGGAACAGAGATTATGCGGTTGGCAAACCTCAATGAGATGGAGGCCCAGGTGGAGGTGAATGAAAACGATATCATCCGTGTGGCCCTTGACGATACGGCCCTGATCGAAGTGGATGCATACCTCAACCGAAAATTCAAAGGAGTTGTAACTGAGATCGCCACCTCAGCAAACACCACTGGCGTTAGTGTAGACCAGGTGACTAACTTTAATGTTAAGATTCATCTGTTGAAGGAATCATATGAAGATCTTCTTGACCCTGAAAGACCCTTTTTCAGTCCATTCCGTCCCGGGATGTCTTGTACCGTGGAGATCCAGACTGAAACGGCCTACAATGTTCTTACCGTACCTATCCAGGCCGTCACAACACGCGTATCGAAGGATACCCTGGATAAGCTGAATGCACAAAACGTGGAAACTGAACACCGTGGCGACCGTGAAATTGAGCGGGTCACAACCAAAAAGACAGAGGAAATCCAGGAGTGCGTATTCGTATTTGAAGATGGAATTGCCAATAAACATGATGTCAAAACCGGCATCCAGGATAACACCTACATCCAAATTGAATCGGGTTTGTCCGACAGTGTTGAGGTGATTACCTCACCCTACTCGGTTGTATCCAAAACCTTGAAAGATGGGGACAAGGTCAAGAAAGTTGACCGAAAAGATCTTTTTAGCGGAAGCAAATAATGTCCCTGATCCTGGCCCTTGAAACGGCTACACCTGTTTGTTCCGTCGCCCTTGCACGTGATGGAGAGATCCTTTCTCTCCTTGAGTCAACTGCTCCCAATGCTCACTCTTCTGTATTAACCGTTTTAATTGAAGAGCTCTTCCGTGAAGCCCTTTTAGATTTTTCCGACCTTGCTGCCATCTCTGTTAGCATGGGACCCGGCTCTTACACAGGACTCCGTATCGGTGTGGCGGCTGCTAAAGGCCTCTGCTATGCGCTGGACAAACCCTTAATTGCCGTTCCAACGTTGGAGGCGATGGCAATGGGGATGAATTACGAATTAGGAATGAAGAATGAGGATTTAAATAATTTCCAGCATCAGAGCTCAAAAGCCGAAACCCAAAAGCCGAAACCCGAAACTCTCCTTTGTCCTATGATCGATGCCCGACGGATGGAAGTCTACTGTGCCGTCTTTGATGAAAACCTGAGTGAGATCCGTTCAACTGAAGCGGAGATCATTACTGAGTACTTCTTCGGAAGTCTTTTGGCTGAACATCCGGTCCTTTTTGCAGGAACGGGGGCCGAGAAGTGCAAGGAGTTGCTCTCAAACAATCCGAACGCACGTTTTTTGGAAGGTTTTCAGGCTTCAGCACGTTTTATGATCGGTGGTTCAGAGAAGCGGTTCGCTGAAGATCGGTTTGAAAACCTGGCTTACTTCGAACCATATTATCTGAAGGATTTCATTGCTGGGAAACCCAGAGTAAAGGGATTAAGATAGATTTCCCTGAACTAATTTGTGTTCTTCGTGTTTTTGTGCCTTTGTGTTGAAGACTTCACCACGAAGACACAAAGACACCAAGTAGAATTACTTCAATAACACACAGCGCCTCGTAACAGTCGCATCAGCTGCCGTCAACCGGTAAAGATAAATTCCTCCCGGAAGTTCCTTTCCCGTGTCATTGGTGCCGTTCCAGGTGATGCTGTATGAGCCCGCCTGCAAAGGCAACTCAACCAGTGTTTTTACTTTCTGCCCGTTCATATCGAATACCTCGATCAGTACCATTGAGGATTGAGCGATAGTGTATTCAAATCGGGTGAAAAAGGTAAACGGGTTGGGGTAGTTCATGGAGAGGGTGCTCTTTTTATCCGATGACGGGTCACCGATGCCTGAATAGAGGCCCTCGTTCACAGCAATGATTACAAACTGGGTATCTATCTCGCTGATCAGCATCAGGTCATCATACAGAAAATCTATCATGGCTTCCGTTGTTAGCGGAATCACTACCTTGAGATCTACGGATTCGCCCGGCGCAAGCGTGTGTGGGAATCCGGTAAATGGCCATGGGTCTACCAACCACATGAATGGAGCACCAGGTGCAGACTCTTGTTGAACAAACAGGAGATCCAGATCCATTGCCGTGTTGTTGGCAATAGTAACGATCTGTCCATCAAGACATTGTTGTGCGTTTTCATAAAAAAGGGTGTCGGCAGTGAGGGAGAAATCCGGGGTGATATAGGTGGTATCCCCAGCATGACAGCCAATTCCCGTGATCACCTCGGTTGAGGTATTGTCGATAATAAAGGCCAACAGTTCACAGTTCTCCATGATGTAATCGGTAGCAGAATAATCGTACGTAAAGGTTCGTCTGTAAAAGGTACCTGCCGTGGCATCTGCGACAATCGGATCTCCCCATTGCCCAACAAAGGCTTCACGGAATGTGTGCTTGTGCGTATAGGGGTATGTTCCTCCCGATTGGTGAGAGATAAGGTCGTTTTCTGCCAGGGTGACCATCAGGTTGTGTTCGCCCGGAAAATCCTCAGTGTAATAAATATCTACAACGATGGTGAGAATCTCTGATCCAGGATCAAAACTGGTTGCCATCCCCACATTCATCAGGGAGGGCTCCGCCAGGATGGTGGCAGTGTGAGCTGTCCATTCGGCCCTGCCTGTCAGCCGTTCCGGCGGGGCCCATAGCCGTCTTTGCACAAATGCGCTCGGCATGTAACGGCTTGTTCCACAATAGGGTGTCATGTAAAGGTTGTCAGCATAGTGACGCCGGAAATCAGGATCACCAGCAGTGGGGGTTGTATAGTTTGAATTGAATGGATGATAGGCCACACAGAATGCTCTGCCAGGGTTGTTGGCAAGAATCTGGGCCATCACCTGATGACCGGCCGGACAGTTTGGGCAATTCACACCGGTGAACTCTTCCAGGATAGCATTTTTATCCAACGGTTCGATGGGAACATAATGCTGTGAGAGAATCAGGCCTGGAAAGAGAAGGACTGCGAGTCCAAGGCCAATGGAGCGTAGAAATGTTTTCATGTTCAACTGATTTTAAATGGTTCCTATAATATACAGAGCCTAAATATAGACAATATTTCTTTTCACTAGTTGCTTTTTCGATGTATGCTCCTGTTTACAGGATGATTTTATTAATTTTGCGATCCATTAAAACCCTTACCCATGGCAGAAACAATTCAATTTATAGCACCTGATCACTACCTGTTGGATGATCTGTTGACCGACGAACACAAGATAGTCCGCAATGCTGTCCGCGACTGGGTTAACCGATTTGTGAAACCAACCATTGAAGAGGACTTCGAGAAAGCCCGCTTCCCGATGCACCTGGTTAAGGAGTTGGGACAAATCGGTGGGTTTGGTCCTTTTATTCCCGAAGAATATGGTGGGCCTGGCCTTGACTATATTTCGTACGGATTGATTATGCAGGAACTAGAGCGTGGTGACTCCGGGGTGCGTTCCATGGCTTCGGTGCAATCCTCCCTGGTGATGTTTCCTATTTACTCCTATGGGACAGAAGAGCAGAAAAAAAAATATCTGCCAAAACTCGCTTCCGGCGAGCTTATCGGATGTTTTGGCCTTACCGAACCCAATCACGGCTCCGATCCGGGAAGTATGAAAACCCATGTGAAGGATATGGGGGATTACTGGCTCATGAACGGTTCCAAGATGTGGATCACTAACTCCAGTATCGCCGATGTGGGTGTAGTATGGGCCAAGGATGAAGAGGGAGTGATCAGGGGATTCATAGTGGAGAAGGGCTGGGAGGGATTTACGGCGCCCGAGACACATGGGAAATGGTCGTTGCGGGCCTCTGTTACCGGAGAGATGGTATTTGACAATGTGAAGGTTCCTAAAGATCATATTCTCCCTAGCGTAAAAGGGCTGAAAGGACCTCTCAGCTGCCTGAACTCAGCCAGATTCGGGATTGCCTGGGGTGCCATCGGAGCTGCTATGGATTGCTACGATGCCGCCTTGAGATATTCCCAGGAACGTATACAGTTCGACCGGCCTATCGGGGGGTTCCAACTTCAGCAGAAAAAACTGGCTGAGGCCCTGACGGAGATCACCAAAGCCCAGTTGCTCGCATGGAGGATGGGAACACTCCGCAATGAAGGCAGGGTAACTGCTGCGCAGATCTCGATGGCCAAACGCAATAATGTTGCCATGGCGCTCAATATCGCCCGCGAAACACGACAGATCCTGGGAGCTATGGGGATTACCAATGACTACCCAATGATGCGCCATATGATGAACCTTGAATCGGTAATCACCTATGAAGGGACTCACGATATCCATCTGCTGATCACCGGTGCAGAGATTACGGGATTGCAGGCTTATAAGTAGGAAAGTAAGAAATTAGGAAAGTAAGAAATTAGGAAATTAGGAAAAGTGTCATGATTGAAAATCCCTTCCAACGCTTTCCCACACGTGTGATTCAGATTGGTGATCTGCCAATGGGCGGATCCTATCCTATCCGGGTTCAGTCGATGACCAATACCAATACTCAGGATACCAAAGGAACGGTTTCCCAAGCAATCCGCATGATCGAAGCAGGGTGTGAATATGTGCGTATCTCCACTCCTGGGATGAAAGATGTTGGAAACCTGAAGGAGATCAAGAAGAGGATTCGTGCTGCCGGATTCTCAACCCCTCTTATCGCTGATGTCCATTTCAACCCAAAGATCGCTGAAATCGCCGCTATCATTGTGGAAAAGGTGAGGATCAATCCAGGGAATTATGTTTCAGGTTCAAGGTCTCAGGTTTCAGGTTCCCGGATTCCGGCATCCGGCGTCAGTGTCATTGCGAGCGAAGCGAAGCAACAGCATCTGGCATCTGACCGGCAATACTTCGACCAACTCTCCTCCCGCCTGGCACCTCTTCTCAGAGTCTGTAAAGAGAACGGCACCGCCATCCGCATCGGGGTCAATCACGGATCACTTTCAGAACGGATCAAGGAACGATATGGAAATACACCTGCGGGGATGGTGGAATCGGCCATGGAGTTTGCCCGGATCTGTGAAGAGCACGGCTTCCGAAACCTTGTATTATCCCTTAAAGCCTCCAACACCCGGGTGATGATCCAGTCCAACCGGTTACTGGTGGCGCGGATGAAAGCAGAAAAAATGGACTACCCATTGCATCTGGGAGTTACTGAAGCAGGTGCCGGTGAGGATGGCCGGCTCAAATCTGCTGTGGGAATCGGCAGCTTGCTTGCCGACGGTATTGGAGATACCATCCGGGTCTCAATCACTGAAGATCCAGAGCATGAGATTCCGGTGGCTTATGGAATTCTCCAGGCAACCGGCGTCCGTATCACTAAAACCGAATACATCTCCTGCCCTACTTGTGCGCGCACGCTTTTTGACATCCAGGAATCGATTCAAAAAATCAAAGAGCGAACCGGCCATCTGACAGGACTGAAAATCGCTGTGATGGGCTGCATCGTGAACGGCCCCGGCGAAATGGCTGATGCTCATTACGGCTATGTTGGCGCCGGTAGAGGGAAAGTGAACCTCTACAAAGGCCAGACTCTGGTCAGGAAGAATGTGGATGAATCGGTAGCAGTGGAGGAGTTAATCGGATTGATCAAAGAGGGCGGGGATTGGAGAGAGGAATAATAGATGTAATATAGCTTCCTGTTATTTAATAATCACTTTACTATTGGCAATTAGTCTATTTCCCTCGGATAAACTGAAAAAATAAATTCCAGGTTTCCATATGGAGGTTGTTAGTTGAATCTGATCGATCTCCGGTCGGATTTTCTTTTCCAGCACTCTTCTCCCTTGCATGTCGCATACACGCAATGTGAAATTCTCCTGGCTTACCTCACGATATTTTGAACAATCGATAGTCACCATTTCATTGCCAGGATTGGGAAATACTTTTAATGCTTCTCTTTCAAAGGGAACAGAAATTATAGGAAATCCCATTGGATAATATCCATAAATACTGAATCCTCCATACCCTTCTGAAGAAAATAGGATAGAGTCGGAGACAGCCAGATATGAACTGTATCGATCAATTGTTTTATGCAAGGTGATTTGGAAAGGATCTTCCCAGTTATATATATTTATCTGAGGAGTTCCGTCTTTACCGCTTGCTAAATAAATATATCTGTTATCATAACACACGTAATCAGGAACAAAATATCCCAGTTTTTGGTCAATGATTTCAAGTTTCAGTGTAGGAGAAATTTTGATCACAACGATTCCCGTCTGGACTCTGGCAAGGATATAAGGGAGCTTGAATTCCAACTGAAACACACGATGAGTGTCCTCTAAACCAAGTTTTAACTTATCCATCAGTTGCGCCGTAGTATCTCCCGTATACTGATATAGAGAAAGATAGCTGTTCATTCCATTCTGGTATTCATCAATGGACAGGATAAATAAGGAATCATTGCCTGCCAGAACATATCCTTCCACATAAAAACTGTCTATTTTCACAGGATGTTCCGGTAGGGTCAAATCATAGATTTTGATCTGTTTGTCTCCGGTATGGATGTAGAGCCGGTCTTCATAAATGAAAAAAGGCTTCCCCCATGTGAAAAAATTCTTTCCCCATGTTGGTTCCCAGATCGTATCGATAACCTGGAGATGTTCAGGATCTCTCACATCAACCACATAGAGGCTGCTGTCATTGTATAGTTTGCAGTAGAGGAATCCCGGCACAGATTCAATAGCAGCCAGCCAACCTAATGAGTCTATCCTTCCAAGCGGCACAGGATTCATCAGGTCTGAAAGGTTATATGCCTGAAGACCATTTGGCCCATGAGAGAAAAAGACAATAGAGTCTTGTATCCGGATAATATTGAATGCCTCTGTTTCAGAATTTTCATAGATTAATTCCGGCTCGATTGGATTCGAGATATCCAAAATCTGAAATCCTTTTACCTCCATAGAGAGGAACATAATCGTATCTCCTGCAAGGATTTGCTTGGGTGGACCTGGAGCCTGGTAAGACCCCAAAGATACCTGATGAAACACATCAGTCAGGTCGAATAATTCGATTTTTCCGTTTTCCATTCCAATAATCAGGGTATGCTGGCGGGAAGTCATGCTATAGGCCGTTGATTCAAGAGCAAAGTGAGGAAGATACACGATAGTGTCACGGGAAGAAATATCAAAGAGTTTCACTGTGTCATTATAGGCCACACAGAGGAGATCGTCCATAATTTCCATTGCATCAGGCCATATCGTTGTGGAAGCTACGTTTAAGTTCAATGAGACCGAAAGTTGTGGATCAGATGGATCAGAAAGGTCAAATCCGATAACGTACAGATCATATCCGGGGCCATACCAACCTGACATGTATAACATCATATCCTTCAGAGCGTAAGACTTTTCATTATTTCCTGAACTATAATCAATCCATGAAAGATAGACTGGATTTTTAATATCAGAAATATCAAAAATTTGCGGCCAGGAATTTGTAATGGATATCAATAGATTGTTTGCAACAAGAATAGCTTTGGGATATGCTTTATTATAAGCATTACTGATATACTCAGGATTTAATGGATCAGAAAGATCGAAGATTTTAATGCCCTTGTTGTAAGAAGTCATAAAAAGGTAATGGCCCTGGATGACCATGTCCAGAACCGGCAGATCACTCTCTATGTAACATTTTATTTCGTGTATCTGATAGGGGTCTGAAATATCCATAATATGGATATCCCCACCTGTATTGTAATAGGCATAATTCCCATAAGTAACAACAGTATATGAGGCTCCTTGGTAATGAGCAGACAGTTCGAAATCGCCTGCCATTGCTATTACAGAAAATAGCAAATATATCAGGAGAAAAATTGATTTCATGATCACATAACCCTAAATCCAAAATACAAAGATATCGCATCTCAGCGCTTGATCCAAACGGATATATTTGGAATTATACAAAACGAATATAAGTGTGGATAAAATAGAAATTATCCTTTACCAACAACCACCCTCAGCACCCTGGGCAGGATCTCAAAAGTAAGCGGGGTATGCCCCAGCGATTCTCCGTCGGTTTCGAGGTAAACCTTCTGAGTGGACCGGACTCTTATAGTTTTACCCTGAAAAGTTTTAACGATTGGGAGGTCGACAAGGGTTCCGTCATAAAGCTTAGGGGTGTATCGGATAACCATCCATTTGGGCGCTTTTTTAATGATGGTAACATCCATCAGGCCATCGTCGGCAACAGCATAGGGCAATTGCATCATGCCTCCCCCGTTGTATTTGCAGATCCCGACATTCATGGAGAAGATCTCCCCTTTGAATACCGACTCACCATCCACTTCGATCACGGCATCCAGGAAGCTGTATTGAAACAGGCTGGCAAAGATAAACCAGAGGTATGTGAGTGGTCCTCCACGCCCCTTTTCTTTGAATAGGTTTGTCTTTTTAGCTACCAGGGCATCATACCCCATGCCGGCCACATTCATGAAGTAGCGTTCAAGGGTCTCTTCCTTTTTATGGTGGGTAACCTTTCCGATATCCTGAACAAATGTTTGCCTCTTCTTGAGAAGTTGCACCGCCCCTTCGAAATCAAACGGTACGTTGAACATCCTGCACCAGTCGTTGCCTGTCCCAACCGGGATCATCCCCATGGTAATCTCTGATACAGGAGATGACTGCTGAAGGAAAATGCCATTGAGTACTTCGTTCATGGTTCCATCACCTCCTACTACTGCGATGGCACGGTATCCTTCTTCAATCGCTTTCCGGGTCAAATGGATTGCGTGATCCTTGTGCTTCGTAAGCTCAAACTGATGATCAATCCCTTCACGTTTGATGATTTCCAGTATTTTCGGCCACTCTTTGGCCCCTTTTTTAACACCCGCATTGGGATTCACAATGACCATCCAACGGTCAGCAGGAATAGGGTGAGGCTCTTCCATAGGTTCAGAATCACAAATATGATGCAAGGTAAATAAATAATTCAGATACAAGTTCATCGATCATTCTCCTCAATTTGTCTATTTCCTTCAACATTCATGTCAATCTTTGCCCCATCTATGGACATCCATGGCAATTAATTTGTATCTTTATCCAAATCTTTCCGCTATGAAAAAGATAACAATACTCCTGTTATTACTGGCTGTTGGGACGGTTGCAATCCCCCAGGAAAAGAACCGAAAATCAAGAACATTCAATTACTTCAACCGGACAGAAGCAGGTGTTTCATTCGGCGTTGGTAGTTTTAAAACAGATGTCCTCAACGGAGTACAGTACACCAATAAAAACAATGAAATTATAGTTGCCTTTCAAACCATTAACGGGATCGCTTACCATGGGCGTATCGGACTGGGAATTGGGGTCGGCGTAGAAACCTGGCGGGATGGCCTCTTCTTTCCGATTTTCGGACAGCTGTATTACGATCTCAAACCGAGAGATAAAACCTTTTATGGCCAGGTGAGTCTGGGATCCGGTATTGGCACTCGCTACAGTACCTCATTTGTCCAGGAAGGTACCGGAGGGCTGATGTTCCAGCTGGGAATCGGGTACAAAATGAAAGTATTCAAACGTCTGCGTTTCTATTACGAGGTATTTTACAAGTATCAGTCGGTCAATTCTGCTTACGAAGACAAAATCTCCACGTCAGATACTACCATCATCCGCAATATCGATTACAAAGTACCCTTGAATTTTCTTGGTTTTAAAATCGGGATCAGCTTTTATTAGAGCGGATCCTGGTCCCTTCTTCCGAAGAGGAAAAAAGCAAAGAAGAAGTAGAAAAAACTCACTCCGGCCTGCGATTCCAGCGTGTCTTCAGTTAGCATTGAGCACATGGCAATGATGAAAAACGTGAGGAAAAAATAGTCCTGAAACCCTCTTTTCACCACAGCAGGGTAGATCAGTGATACGAGAAACCAGGCAAGTCCAAAAATTCCAAAGCCAATCAGGATGGAGAGGTACTGGTTATGAGATCGCCACCACTGTTCAGAGGCAAGTTTCGTATTCATCTTCTCATACTGCTCAACGAATGCGTGGTTCATGTCGCCTGTGCCAACACCTGTACTCCAGTGTTCCGAAACAATCCCCCAGCTTGCTTTCCAGAATTCCAGCCGCTGCATCAGAGAGGAGCCCGTGGGATCACCTGTTTCAAGGTATGATTCATATCCCATAAGTAACTCATAGATTCTTCCCCTCAGGCTCAGCCGGTTGAGATTAACCACATCGGCAATGCCCCGTTCGATCGCTTCAATATCCTCCCCGGTGAGCTGGTCAATCCCATCTGCATCTTTCCTGCACCCTTTGGAAGAGAGGTACCGGATGAGCGTGAATTTCACCTGCTGCCCCTTCAGATCAGTGCTATCGAAATGAATCCCAGACCGTTTGCTCCATCCCTCGCGAAGTTCATTCCACTGGATGTAAATCCATAGATAATGTCCATTCTCAGTTTGCTTGCTCGCAGGGTTATGAACATATGGATTACCTTTTGGTGAAATCGCTTCAAGTGTACTAAAATCCACAGTCTCAACCCTATAATAGGCCCTGACAACCGATCTTAGGTATAGCGCACCACCACCCACCATGATTATAATAGATAATATACAGCCCGCCTTCAACCAGATGCTCCGGCTACGGAAGGTGTAAATGACGAGCAGGATAAGCAGTGTGATTACAAAAACACCCAGACCGGTGAACGACCTTGAGATAACCAGGTAGATGAAAAACCAAATAATAAGGATAAAGGACACAGATTTAATCCAGATCGAAATTCTCTTTTTACGAATCAGGAAATATCCTGAGATAAAGATAGCCATGCTGATCATCAGGCTTAGGATGATGTGGGATATATGCCTCGAGATATCACGGATATCAATAAACTCAAAGTTGAAGAGTTTCCACGTATTGGCTAGTGTAACCACAACCATGTTAACGACGAAGATCAAAATAAAACGGTAGAAATCAGCTCTGCCAAATGCTTTGGAGGTAGCAAAATAGAGAGGAAGTATCAGCATCGGAGCTTTGGTCCTCAGATCCTTGATGGCATAACCAAAATCGGATGTAAAAAAGAGTCCGAGGATATGCAACATGTAAACTGAAGCAAGGATCATGGCAGGTTTGTTCCGGAAAAAGAGCTTGAACCCTCTCACTATGCTTTCAAACCAAAGCATCAACGTATATGGGAATGCCAGGGTGATTTTACGGAAGAGGGATCCTTTCTTGAAAAAGCCTAGAAATTTTGTGAGGTTAACCCGTTCGAGAATCCAGGCACCGGTAACTGTCCACATGCCAATGCTGAGGATGTATTTGGAGAACGGCAGAAACACAATAATGATAGCGATCCCAACTATGTAGGCGGTCCTGACAAAAATCTGGTATCCCCGTTCAAATGTCATCATCAGGCAAATGGGTTTTTTCTTCCGTGAGCGAGTTTAGTTCTGAATGTACCGAATGAGTCTGTCCCCTTAATGTCAATTCGTTTGATTTCATACATGTCTTTCAATGGCAGGGGATTGATACGGTTGCCAATCCTCACGGCAAACCAAAGCTGCATCTCCCTGAAAACCTCTCTCATCAGGCCCTTCAGCTCCGGATCCTTTTTGGGGTACCCTCCGTAGGGATAAGCCAGTACCCGGCTGGTTCTGATATGATGGAACTCCATTGTGTTGAAGCAGTTTTCCAGATCCTCTTTCATATCCTCAGGCGCAAGTTCGGAGTAGTTTCGGTGCAGGAATGAATGGATCCCGATTTCAATGGAACCATCGTCCTCTATCCATTTCAACTCCTCGGCAGAGAGGATTTTTTCATTTCCATGATCCCAGATGTTGGTCTTTCCCATAAAAGCCACAGGCACAAACAGGGTTGCCTTCAGTTGCAGTTTCCTCAGAATTGGCAGGGCATGGGTGCGAAAATTCACATAGGCATCATCAAAGGTTATGATAACCGGACGTTTCGGAAGTACTTTCCCGGTTTCTATCGACTCCTTCAGGTCCAGAAATGAAATGGTTTGATATCCCTTTTCCGACAGGAAAGCCAGCTCAAGTTCCAGCATATCAGCTGTAACGGTCAAGCCATCGGCCCCGCTATCAGCCACCTTATGGTACATCAGGATCGGTAATCCCTTCTGTGAAAAGATACTCACTTTCCCTCCTCTCTCAATTCAATGGATTTAGCAATCTTAAGCGAAGCATAGAAAGCCCCAAGCAGCGACCACATGAAGCCGGGATAACCGTCCAGAAATCCAGCCTTGCAGCAGTAGAACTGAAGAAAGCTGATCGGGAACTTCAGGACCACCCAGATTTTTGGGAAATGTTTTCCTCTTTGTACATAACTCTCTGCCGCCCGTGTGGTGTAATAATTTATCTTTTCGAGATGATGTGCAAGATCACGATAGGAGTAATGCAAAACCTCTCCGCGCAAACGTGTGACCTTTCCTGCCACCTCAACACCCTCATGAACCTTCACCTTTGTAAACCCTCCGAGGGTACGGTTAAATAACCTTAAGTGATAATCACTGCCAGCCCCGCCATACTTTAACTTTCTCCCGAGGTAGACCAGGGAGAAGCAGATATCGAATCCCGCCTCATCAATCGACGGCCTTGTAAAGAGACTTTTGATCTCATCCTGTAGCTCTGGCGTTACCACCTCATCGGCATCAATGGATAAGATCCAGGTGTGTGATGCCTGATCAACAGCAAACTGTTTCTGGGTACCATATCCGTCAAATTCGCGGGCAATCACCCTGCAGCCGAGGGTGCGGCAAATCTCTGCAGTTCGGTCGGTCGACATCGAATCAATCACCACGATCTCCGACGCCAGTTCTTTTACAGAATCTATGCAGCGGCGAATGTTTTGCTCTTCGTTGAAGGCAATGATGACAACCGAAATATCGGTCATGGAGATCGTCATTAATTTATTGTGAAGGAATCCCAGTCGAGGCTAAAAGCAAACGACTCGCGGAAAATCCTCATATCCTCATAATTCAGGCTAATGGTGTGAATGACCTCTTCGCTGGCATTTGCCTGAAAGAGTATATTCCCTTTTGGGTCCACCACCATCGAATCGCCTGTGTGTTGCATCCCGTTTCCATCCTCACCAACCCTGTTTATCCCGGCCACAAAAGCAAGATTTTCGATCGCACGGGCCAGTAGCAATGCCTTCCAGGCATGGGAGCGTACTATTGGCCAGTTAGCCAGGTAAAAAAGCAGGTCATATTCAAACCCTTCGGCTGTCATCCTGTTTTTGCTCCATACCGGGAAACGGAGATCGTAACAAATCATCGGCATCAGCTTCCATCCCTTGAGAGGAATAACGACCCGTTCATTGCCTCCCTTTAACATTTTTGCTTCATCACTCAAACGAAAAAGATGGCGCTTGTCGTATGTCAGATAGGTCCCATCAGGATAGAAAAATACCAACCTGTTCACGTATTCACCTTCATCCATCACAAGAATTGTCGCTGTAAAAGCTGCCTGTTTTAATTCAGCCATTTCTCTCAGGAACAGCATGGAGGGCCCATCCATAGGTTCGGCACAAAACTCCGGATTGATCGAGAAGCCAGTATTGAACATCTCGGGAAGCATGATCAGATCGGTTTGTTCATGGATGCCATCAATCAGCTTCCTGAAGTGGTCCAGGTTCTTCTGACGTTCTTCCCAGAAGAGTGCTGTCTGGATGAATGTAATATTCAGGTTCTCCATGCGAATTTGGCTTTTCCGTGTAAAATTAACAAGAGTATGCTAAAAGCCATGTAAAAATTTTAATTTTGCTACAGTCACAAAAGATATGAGTTATGCGAACGATAGATGATTTCAACTTCCAGAATAAGCGGGCGTTGATCCGTGTAGATTTTAATATTCCCCTGGATGCCTCTTTCCAGATAACAGATGCTTCAAGGATCGATGCCACGATCCCTACCATCAACAAGATCCTGAATGATGGCGGATCGGTGATCCTGATGTCACATCTGGGCCGGCCGAAGAGCGGGCCTGAAGAGAAGTTTTCCCTGAAGCATATTCTTCCATACCTTTCGGAGAAGCTGGGCCGGCCTGTGAAGTTTGCCGACGATTGTATCGGTGTCTCCGCCGTGGAGCTGGCCGCCGGATTGCAGCCAGGTGAGTTATTGCTGCTTGAAAACCTTCGTTTTTACAAAGAAGAAGAGAAGGGCGATGAAGGTTTTGCCCGTCATCTGGCCGACCTGGGAGATGTATATGTGAACGATGCATTTGGCACCGCTCACCGGGCACACGCCTCTACCGCTGTTATTGCGAAATTTTTTCCCGATGCCAAGCTCTTTGGATATGTCATGAGCAATGAGATCCTCAATATCAACAAAATTTTAAAAGATACGCCCCGGCCGTTCACTGCCATTCTTGGCGGAGCAAAGGTTTCGGGCAAGATCGAGGTCATCAATCACCTGATGGACAAGGTAGATAACCTGGTGATTGGCGGAGGGATGATGTTCACCTTTATCAAAGCGATGGGTGGGGAAGTAGGCGCTTCCCTGGTGGAGGACGATCTGCTCGAACTGGCAAAAAATATCGTTGAGGGAGCCAAGATGTTAGGGGTAAACCTTTATCTTCCTCCGGATACCATTGTGGCAGACGCCTTCTCTAATGATGCCAACAAGAGGGTGTGCAGCGCTTATGATATTCAGATTCCCTGGATGGGACTGGATATTGGCCCCGCCTCTTGCCAGAAATTCAAGCATGCCATCGACAAATCGGCTGCCATCCTCTGGAACGGACCCATGGGTGTGTTTGAAATGAGGAATTATGAAGAGGGGACCAAATTCATTGCCGAAGCTGTTGCTGAAGCCACCGCCAACGGTGCTTACACCCTGATTGGCGGAGGTGACACGGTAGCTGCTATCAACAAATACGGGCTGGCCGACAAGGTGAGCTATGTCTCAACCGGAGGAGGTGCCATGCTGGAATATATTGAAGGGAAAGAGTTGCCGGGTATCAAAGCCATCCTCGATTGAAACGGATCATCCTCAGCCGGACCGACAGTATCGGGGATGTTGTACTAACCCTCCCGCTGGCCGGTATGCTGAAAAAACATTTCCCACACATCACCATTCTTTTTCTGGGACGAAGCTATACCCGGCCGGTGATTGAAGCCTGCACCTTTGTGGATGAGTTCATCGACTGGGATCCCATCAACAGCATGTCCTACAGGGACCAGGTAGCAGCATTCAAGGCTTTCCGCGCCGATGCCATTATTCACGTATTCATGGTTGGTAAAATCGCCATGCTGGCCGACGCTGCAGACATCCCGGTTAAGATAGGCACTACCCACCGCCTCTTCAGCTGGCTCTGCTGCAATAAACTGGTGTGGTTCAGCCGCAAGCAATCGGATCTCCACGAAGCCCAGCTCAACCTGAAGCTGCTGAAGCCGCTGGGGATCGAGGTAATGCTGGAGAGAGACCGCATACCGGAGTATTATGGACTGGCAACCCCTAAATCCCCTAAAGGGGACTTGCTCCCTCCCCTTCAGGGGAGGGTTGGGGAGGGGTCGTCAGGGTCGCACTTCAACCTTATCCTCCACCCCAAGTCCAAAGGCTCTGCCCGCGAGTGGGGCCTCGACAATTTCTCCCGGCTGATCGAGCTTCTGCCGAAGGATAAGTTCAACATCTACATTACAGGGACGAAAGAGGAGGGGGAGTTGATGCAAGAATTTCTGGAGAGGCACCGCGACGAGGTCACTGACATGACCGGAAAGATGACACTCTCCGAATTCATGGATTTCATCAGGGAGTGCGATGGACTGGTGGCTGCCAGCACCGGTCCGCTTCACCTGGCAGCCGCCTTTGGCAAAGTGGCCGTCGGCCTCTACGCCCCGATGCGGCCTATCTGGCCCTCCCGCTGGGCTCCGCTGGGCGAAAAGGCCACTTACTTAGTACTGGACAAAGAGTGCAACGACTGCCGGAAAAGTGGTAATTGTCATTGCATGAAGGAGATTAAGGCGGAAGAGGTGATGGAGCGGTTGATAACCAAGAAGAGAGTCACTTAAACAGCTCTGGAACTTTCAGCTCCGTACCGGTCCAACTCATGATGGTTGGGAAAATAGGGGCTATTTTTTTGTAAAAGATCGATTTCTCTTTGGCTGCCGGGGTGATCAGTTTTTGGTTGGTGTCGGCGATGGATATAACAAAAAAGACAACGCTGAGGATCAGGATGCTTTTGATCAATCCCAGAAAAGCACCCGCAATGTGGTTTAAAAATCCTATCCCAACCACATCAAAAAGCTTTTCAATGACCTTTCCGATCAACAAAACGCCAATCAGGATAGCAAGAAAAGTTACGGCAAAGGAGATCAAAGGAAGGTATGTCGAGGAGATATCAAATGTGCTCTTTAAAAGAGCCCCGGCGAAATGGGAGAAGTAGACCGCTGCATAAATTCCCAGGACCAGAGCTACAAGTGTGGCAAGACTGATGATCAGTCCACTGCGGAAGCCGAGGATCACCATCAGGGCGGCGAAAACCAAAATAATAATATCGATTATCTGCATCAGGAAACTGATTTTTTAAGGCGGGAAGTAAGTTCAGTCCCGAAAACAAATTCATTCAGTTCCGGGTTGGTAGTCTCCAGGATCTCATCTTTGGTTCCACGCCACCACAAATCACCCTTATAAATAAAATTCACCTGGTCGCCGATGCTGAGAACTGAGTTCATGTCGTGTGTATTGACAATAGTGGTGATATCGTACTCCTGCGTGATCTCCTGGATCAGGTGGTCGATAACACCCGCAGTTTGCGGATCAAGGCCGCTGTTGGGCTCATCGCAAAAGAGGTACTGCGGATTCATCGCAATCGCTCGCGCAATGGCTACTCTTTTCCGCATTCCGCCACTCAATTCCGAAGGCTTCAGTGCATTGGAGTTTTCAAGGTTAACCCGCTTCAGCACGAAATTCGCTCTATCCTTTTTCTCTTCAACGGATTTATTGGTAAACATACTGAGAGGAAACATAACATTCTCTTCAACATTCATCATATCGAAAAGGGCGCCCTGCTGAAAAAGCATGCCGATCTCCTGCCGGATCAGTTTCCGTTGTTCTGTCTTCATGGATGAGAAATTCCGGTTGTTGTAGAGCACCTCTCCCGAATCCACCTCATACAATCCAACAAGGCATTTC
Organism: uncultured Prolixibacteraceae bacterium; assembly: GCA_964642545.1. GTDB lineage: Bacteria > Bacteroidota > Bacteroidia > Bacteroidales > FEN-979 > QYOJ01. The sequence goes on from CAZXQU010000007.1 coordinate 40,702, forward strand.
ATCAACACGGTTTTCCCTGATCCGCTCTGCCCGATGATCAGGTTGGTATGGCCTTTCTCAAAGAGGCAGGAGATATCCTTCAGAACATGGTTGTCGCCAAAATACTTGTTGATATGTAGAGCCTCTATCATGTCAGCAGAATTTGTGTCAGGATCAGGTTGAAGAGAATGATCAGGATGCTGCTGGCAACCACTGCTTTGGTGCTGGCCTGCCCAACCTCTAAAGCTCCGCCTTCGGTAACATACCCGTAAAAGCCGGAAACCGTTGAGATGATAAAGGCGAAAAAGACGGTTTTGATCAGGGCATAAAAGACGATATAAGGGCGAAAATCAAGCCTGATCCCGGAAAGGTAATCGGTCGAAGTGACAAGCCCCGAAGCCATCATGGCGAACCATCCACCCAATACTCCCAACCACATGCTGAAGACAATGAGGACAGGGTTGATTAGCAGGCAGGCCACTACTTTCGGGAAGATCAGGTAGTTGGCCGAGTTAACACCCATGATCTCCAAGGCGTCAATCTGTTCAGTCACCCGCATGGTGCCAATCTCCGAGGCGATGCGAGATCCCACTTTGCCGGCCAGGATAAGGCTGATCACGGTTGGAGAAAACTCCAACACAACCGATTGAACCGTAGTAAATCCAACCATGGAGAGAGGGATCAATGGACTATCAATGTTGAAAGCTGTTTGAATAGCAACAACTGCCCCCATAAAGGTTGAGATAATGGCTACGATCCCAAGTGACTCCACACCAAGGTATTGAAGTTCATTGAAAAGGTGCTTCCAGAATATCCTGCCTTTTTGCGGACGAGTAAATACACGGCTCATCAAGAGCACATAATCCCCGACTGTATGTAGAAATTTATACATATTTTCGCAATGCTAATTTATAACATTTCAGGATATCAGGAAGTTTATATACTAAAACAAATTCTAAAGAGTTTTATTTCATATGCCAAACATCCCAACAAAAAACAGGTTTTCTCTGGTTCTTTTGATCCTGGCTGCCGGAATCTTTCTTTTCACTACGGCTTGTTCAAACACCAAGTATTATAACCGCTATAACAAAGACAAACCCTGTAAAATGCAAGATAAGGGGGCAAAGAAGGCCAGAAAATACAAATAGAGTTCATGAAGATTACGCGGAAATACCTTTTATTGCTAATCATACTCATCGTGATTTCAATTACTTTTGAAAGCTGTACCTCCCAGCGGTACCCGAGACGTTATCCAAAATCCAGGAAAAATTGCAACTGTCCCTCTTTCAGTCAGCACATACCCCTTCCATCGAACACGATGAACCTGCCCTTCTGAAGGTTCGCTCTCTCGTGTTAAAGCAAATCCCAGAAGCCGCTTTACCTATCATTCTTGAATGGTTCAGGACACATCAGGTCATCCTTCTGGTTACCTGGGGTAGAAAAACCAAATCGGGTGACTTCAGGCCTCCCAAAAATGGCACGCTTCCGATCATCTCTGTCAACAAAACACTCAACGAGTTCGCCTTCCTGATCACCCTGATCCATGAGATGGCCCACTTTCATGTCTTTGAGAAGTATTGTAAGCCTGTTTTTCTGAAACGAAGAAGAAAGGTACAGCCTCATGGGAAAGAATGGAAAGAGGAGTTCAGGCGGCTTATGGATCCTTTCCTTACACCAGAAATTTTTCCCGAAAAGATCCTCGAAGTACTCACCCTCCACATGGAAAATCCTCGTGCTTCAACATACAGTGATCCTCATCTTGCAAGGGTGCTTCTCGGGTTTGACGACGATAACGTTTTGGGCATCCTCATCGAAGAGCTGGCCGATGGCGATCAGTTCGAAACACCCTCTGGAATGCTCTTCCGCAAAGAGGGGAAACTCCGAAAGCGATACCGTTGCATCCGGCTAACAGACCGGAAAATCTACCTTTTTTCTCCGCTTGCGCGCGTTTTCCCTGTAATAATTTAAAAAACCCGGTACCACAATTGGATTTCTCCCCCTTTATTATAAATTTGCAATACACCAACTCTCCTGGCTATGTCGAAACATAATTTCTGTGTGATCATGGCGGGTGGCATCGGCGCCCGTTTCTGGCCTATGAGCCGGACTTCTCATCCAAAGCAGTTCATCGATATCCTGGGAACAGGAGAAACGCTCATTCAGCAAACATTCAACAGATTTGTCAAAATCTGCCTGCCAGAAAATATCTATGTTGTCACCAATGAAATATACAGAGACCTGGTGCAGGAGCAAATTCCGAAGATCTCTCCGGAGCAGATTCTTTGCGAGCCTTCACGGCGGAATACCGCACCATGCATAGCCTACGCAAATTACTGCATTCTTGCACGCGATCCCGACGCCCGAATTGTAGTATCTCCCTCCGACCATATCATTCTTAAAGAAGATATCTATCTGGATAATATTCGTAAAGCTTTACAAGCGGCATCGGAACACAACTGGCTCCTTACTTTGGGTATCAATCCAAGTCGGCCCGACACCGGGTACGGGTATATCCAGTTCTCCGACGGAGAAGTTTATCCAAAAGAACCTATGATACGGAAGGTCAAGACATTTACCGAGAAACCTGATCTCGATCTTGCTAAAACCTTCCTGAAGTGTGGGGACTTTCTATGGAATTCCGGGATCTTTATCTGGTCGCTAAAATCCATCATGCAAGCATTCGAATCCTACCTGCCTGAAGTGGATAGCCTTTTCAAAAAAGGGATCGGGAAATACGGGACTTCCGACGAGAAGGAATTCATCACCCAAACCTACCTGGTATGTAAAAGTATCTCTATTGACTATGGCGTGATGGAAAAAGCACCGAACGTATTTGTGCTGGCTGCCGATTTCGGCTGGTCCGACCTCGGAACCTGGGGTTCACTCTACGAGAACCGGCATCAGGATGCCAATGGAAACGCCATAGTTGGGAAAAATGTGATGATGTACGACTCAACCAACTGCATCATTAATATGCCCAACGAAAAACTGGTGGTTTTGGAAGGACTGAACGATTACATTATTGTCGAATCTGAAAACATTCTTTTGGTCTGCAAAAAAGCAGACGAACAGCAAATTCGCCAGTTTGTGAATGACGTAAGGTTAGAGAAAGGGGAGAAGTTTGTTTAATTCTTCAGGTGTTCTCCAAGGAATTTCTCCATGGCACGGTAAAAATCAAACCGGTTCTCTTCGTTGTGGAAACCGTGGCCTTCATTATCCTTTACCATATATTCAACAACAATACCCCGGGTTTTGAGGGCTTCAACTACTTGGTCAGACTCATCCTTGTTAACGCGTGGATCGTTGGCACCCTGAGCAATAAAGAGTGGTGTTGTAATCTTTTCGGAGTTCAGCGCAGGTGAAGTTTCAACAAACTGAAGGCTATCGGAAACCGGGTTCCCTACCATCTCATACATCATGTCGAGATAAGGCTTCCAGTAAGGGGGAATCGTTTGCATAAAGGTGAAGAGGTTGGAAACACCAACATAATCAACACCCGCTGCGTAAAGATCCGGAGTCTTGACCAGCCCTTCCAGTGTGGCATACCCTCCGTAGCTACCACCGTAGATGGCAATCCGGTCTTCATCGGCAATACCCTTTTCAATAAGCCACTGGGCGCCATCGGTTATATCATCCTGCATGGCACGTCCCCACTGTTTAAAACTCTCTTCCCAGAACTTCTTTCCGTAGCCGGTCGAACCGCGGAAATTCATCTGGAAAATGGCATAGCCACGGTTGGCGAGGAACTGGATCTCAGGATTGAACCCCCAGCTGTCGCGGGCCCAGGGACCTCCGTGAGGATTTACCACTACCGGCAGGTCTTCAGCATTTTCCATCGTATAGCCAAGAGGCAATGTAAGGTAACCATGGATGGTTAGACCATCGCGCGACTGATATTCAACAGGCACTTGTGAAGCCATCTCATTTTCATCAATCCAGGGGCTGACATCCACGATTTGTGTCAGTTCGTCGCTGTTTTTATCATAGATGTAATAGGACCCAAGAGAACGGTCGCTGTAAGTGCGAATGATAAATTTATCCTCCTCTTTGGTGACGCCGGTGATGGCAATCTCGTAGTTGCCCAATTCCTTGTTCAACCGATCAAAAAGTTGCTTGCTCTCTTCGTCAAAGAAATAGCGTTCTCCTTTCCAGGATTCATAAAAAGCTGTCGTCAACACTTTCCTCTTTTTTGAGTAAGTAAGGGCATCTATATCATTGTCGGGGTTCTCATAGAGTACTTCCAGCTCTTTACCATTGGCAAGATCAAAGATTACGGCTGCTGTTTTATCCCTGTTGAGGTTAGAAACCGCATAGACATTTTTGTTGTCGAATGTGAAAAATTGAGGACTCATCGTCTCCTTGAAGCTTGTAGTCAAGACCACCTTAAATGGATCACTCTCTTTGTCACGGTACAGAATCTGTGAATTAACTCCATCCAGTGCTGTAGCAGCTCTTAATTTACCATCGTGATCAAAGATCCAGCCCTGGATATTTCCCGGGTTTTCTGCCAGCATCTCCATTTTTCCGGTTTCGATATTCAGCCGGTATGGGTCAAATACCTGGGGGTTCCTTTTGTTCATGCCGATAATGACTTCCGTGGAAACATTCTCCAGGTCATCAATGATCTCGGTACGCACCTCCGGAAAGTCGGTGAAGCATACTAGGTTTGAGCCATCTATATTGACACCGTAAAGCCGGAAGTTTTCATCGCCGCCGGTATCTTTCATATAGAGAATCCGTGATGGGTTTTTCCAGAAATAGTTGGAGATGTCACGATCGGTTTCAGAGGTGAGGCGAGTTGCATTATCTGTGCCAATCTCCTGAACAAAGATGTTCATCCTGTTTTCAAAAGGCGCCATGTAGGAGTAGTATTTCCCGTCGGGTGAGATGCGGTAACGGGATTTCTCCGGATTCTTAAAAAAATCTTCAAGGGGTATTTGTTTTGCATGCATAGGTTTTTCTTTACAACCTCCAAGGAAGATGCCCATGCCAAGCATGACAGCCATCAGGAGATTAAACATAATTCGTGTTTTCATACGTAGGGGTTTGATTTAAACTTCAGTGAATTGGAAAAGAGCGTAAAGATACAACTATCTGATCAATATTCGTCCCAGCTTTTTATCTTGATGCCCTCATCCAGCTTACAGATTCCGTAAATAAAGGCGCTGGCCAGACGGGCATTTGTGATGAGCGGAATGTTGAAGTCAACGGCTGTCCGCCGGATAGTATAATCGTTGAACAATTCAGTCTTGGAGAGGTCTTTCGGGATGTTGATGACCAGATCGATTTTCTTTTCGCGCAGGTAGGTCAGTGTATTTGGCTGCTTATCTTCATCGGGCCAGAAAAGAACCGTTGCCGGGATGCCATTTTCCTGGAGATAGAGCGCTGACCCCCTTGTTGCATATATCCGGAATCCCTTCTCATCCAACATCCGGGCGCTTTGGAGAAGTTCCAGCTTAGAGCGTGCATCTCCTGTGGAGAGAAGAATGTTCTTCTCGGGTATGCGATAGCCAACTGAGAACATCGCCTTGAGCAATGTTTCGTAGTAGTTCTCGCCAATGCATCCTACCTCACCGGTTGAGGCCATCTCAACGCCAAGTACCGGATCGGCTTTCTGAAGCCGTGAGAAGGAGAACTGGGGGGCTTTTACCCCGATGTAATCGAGATCAAACGCTGTCTTGCTTGGTTTCTCTGTTGGAATTCCCAGCATAACCCGGGTCGCCAGTTCGATGAAGTTGATCTTGATCACCTTGGAAACAAAGGGAAAGGAGCGAGACGCACGCAGGTTGCATTCGATCACTTTGATGTCGTTATCCTTCGCCAGAAACTGCATGTTAAAAGGCCCTGAGATATGGAGTGCCCTGGCGATATCCCGCGAAATACGTTTGATCCTGCGGGCGGTCTCAAAGTAGATCTTCTGGGCGGGGAAGACCATTGTGGCATCTCCCGAGTGAACCCCGGCAAACTCAATGTGTTCGGAAATAGCATAGGCAATGATCTCCCCGTCATCGGCTACCGCATCGATCTCGATCTCCTTGGCATTCTGGATAAATTCCGACACCACTACCGGGTACTCTTTTGATACTCTGGCCGCCAGATTAAGAAAGAGGTCCAACTCATCGTAATTAGAAACCACATTCATGGCAGCACCCGAGAGCACATATGATGGTCTGATCAGAACCGGGAAATCAACCTCTTTGACAAACTGATGGATCTCCTCCATCGTAGAGAGTTCCTGCCATCTCGGTTGGTCCACCTCCAACTCATCCAACAGGGAAGAGAAGCGATGCCGGTTTTCAGCCTGGTCAATATGTTCCGGTGAGGTTCCCAGGATCTTCACACCCATCCTGAAGAGCGGCATGGCAAGGTTGTTGGCGATCTGTCCGCCGGTAGAGACAATCACCCCTTTCGGATCTTCCAGTTCAATGATATCCATCACCCGCTCAAACGAAAGCTCATCGAAATAGAGCCGGTCGCAAATGTCGTAATCGGTACTGACTGTTTCGGGGTTGAAGTTGATCATCACCGACCGGTATCCCTCTTTCCGAACTGTCGTTAGTGCGTTGACAGAACACCAGTCAAATTCTACCGAGCTCCCGATCCGATAGGCTCCCGATCCAATAACAATCACCGACTGGTTGTCCCTCTCAGGGATGATATCGCTCTCGGAAGCATTATAGGTGATATAGAGATAGTTTGTTTGTGCCGGATATTCCGCTGCCAGGGTGTCTATCTGTTTGATAAAGGGGAAGATGCCTGCCTCTTTTCGGAAATCGCGTACCTGGAGCATCTTCTCCCTCATGTTGCCACCATCTTTCAATACAAACCGGGCGATCTGGAAGTCGGAGAACCCTTTTTTCTTGGCCAGAATAAATGTTTCAGTCGGAAGCGCTTCCAGGGAGTGAAACTGCTTCAAGTCCTGCATCATGTCGAAAACCGATTTGAGTTTCACCAGGAACCACCTGTCAATTCGGGTCAACTCATGGATCTTGTCAATGGAGAAACCAGCCTGAAACGCGCTCGCGATGCAATAGATGCGCATGTCAGTAGGTTCGGCAAGTGATGTTTCGATATCGGGGAAGTCGAGGTCGTTGTTACCCACAAACCCGTGCATTCCCTGCCCTACCATCCTCAATCCTTTCTGGATCGCCTCTTCAAAAGTACGGCCGATTGCCATCACCTCGCCCACGCTCTTCATACTTGAGCCGATCTCTTTCGAAACACCGATGAACTTATTGAGATCCCATCGCGGAATTTTACAGACGATATAATCCAGCGCAGGTTCAAAAAAGGCCGTGGTAGTTTTGGTGATAGCGTTTTTCAGCTCATGCAGGCCATAGCCCAGTGCGAGCTTGGCTGCGACAAAAGCCAGCGGATAACCGGTTGCCTTTGAAGCCAGGGCGGAGGAGCGCGAGAGTCTCGCATTGACCTCTATCACACGGTAATCCTCTGACTCAGGATCCAGGGCATATTGTACATTGCATTCACCCACAATGCCCACACTCCGGATAATACCGATGGACAACTGGCGAAGTTTGTGATACTCGCTGTTGGTGAGTGTTTGCGAAGGCGCTACCACGATGCTCTCCCCGGTGTGGATTCCCAGCGGGTCGAAATTCTCCATGTTGCACACCGTGATACAATTGTCATAGATGTCGCGAACCACTTCATACTCCACCTCTTTCCATCCTTTGAGCGACTCTTCCACCAGTATCTGGCTGGAGTAGGAGAAGGCCTTCTCGGCGAGCTTTTTCAACTCCTCCACGTTGTTGCAAAACCCCGAACCCTGGCCTCCCAAGGTAAATGCCGCTCTCACGATCACCGGAAAACCCAGCTCCCCGGAAGCCTTTAAAGCCTCTTCTGTGCTGGTTACAGCAATGCTGCGTGGCGTTTTCACATCGATCGACCGGAGTTTCCGGGCAAACAGCTCACGGTCTTCCGTCTCAATTATGGCTTCGACAGGTGTTCCAAGCACCTTCACCTTGTATTTCTCCAGGATGCCGTTTTGGAATAGCTGGATGCCACAATTCAGTGCAGTTTGCCCTCCAAATGCCAATAAAATGCTATCAGGCCTCTCTTTCTCAATAATCTGCTCCACAAAAAACGGAGTTACCGGAAGGAAGTAAATCTTGTCGGCTATCCCTTCGGAAGTTTGCACGGTGGCAATATTTGGATTGATCAGAACCGATGTAATTCCCTCTTCACGGAGGGCTTTAAGGGCCTGTGAGCCGCTGTAGTCAAACTCCCCGGCCTCCCCGATCTTCAGGGCTCCGCTGCCTAACACCAGCACTTTTTGTATGTTCTCCCGCTGGTTCATCGTGTTCGGTCGATCAGGTTCAGGAATTCGTCAAACAAGTATTCGGTATCGGTTGGCCCGCTGGAGGCTTCCGGGTGAAACTGGACAGAGAAAATGGGACGGGTCTTATGCCGCATCCCTTCGTTGGTTTGGTCGTTGAGGTTGATAAAAAATGTCTCCCACTCATCTCCCAAACTCTTATCGTCAATGGCAAAACCATGATTCTGTGAGGTAATAAATGCCTTGTTGGTGCCCTTCATCAGGACAGGTTGGTTGTGGCTTCGGTGGCCATATTTCAGTTTGTATGTATCCGCTCCTGATGCAAGAGCAAGCAGCTGGTTCCCCAGGCAAATGCCAAAAACCGGTTTATCCTGTCCAATTGCCCATTTCAGGTTCGCGATGGTATCCACACACATCTTCGGGTCGCCCGGACCGTTGGAGATGAAGAGTCCGTCGTACTCTTCACCCGAGAAATCATAATCCCACGGAACCCTGATTACTGTAGTGTCGCGTTTGAGGAAATGACGGATGATGTTGTACTTCACGCCGCAGTCGACCAGCAGGATCCGTTTCGAACCCTCTCCGTAAACCTCCTTCCGGGATGCACTTACCTGGGCAACCAGGTTCTCTTTGTTAGGATCAGTAAATTCGACAGGTTCTCCGTCAAATTCGATCTTCCCGGGCATGGCTCCCCGTTCACGGATCACTTTTGTCAAGGCCCGTGTATCAATACCGGTCAGCGCCGGAATGCCGCTGCGGTTGAGCCATTGTCCCAGGCTCTCGCTGGCATTCCAATGGCTGTACTCTTCTGAATAATCGGCAATGATGAGTCCTGTAATCTGAAGCTGGTCCGATTCGTAGAATTTAAAAAGATCGTTCTCGGTGATCTCCGAAGGAACACCGTAATTGCCAATCAGCGGATAGGTTAGCACGAGGATCTGTCCGCGGTAGGATGGGTCGGTAAGGCTTTCGGGATAACCTGTCATGGAAGTATTGAAAACAACCTCTCCGGCAACCGAACGTTCACAACCAAATGACTGGCCATAAAATACCGTTCCGTCTTCCAGAATTAACCTGGTTTTTCGCATGAGTCTAAAAGGACTTTTTCATCCCAAAGATAAAAGAAATGGCTAGATTTGTACGTTGTTAGTTGAATCATGGATATTTACCTGCGAAAAAAGCGATGGAAGTGGATACTCTTCGGAGTAGCCATGCTGATCGTTTCTGCCTCCCTCTACTATACAAACATTCTGGTCGAATACACCCGTCAGGATGAACGGAAGAATGTGGAGATCTGGGCTGATGCCATTCACCGGAAAGCCGACCTGGTGAACTTCACCAACATCCTCTTTGAACAGATCAAGAACGAAGAGCGAAAGCGCGTGGCATTGCTGGCTGAAGCACAGAAACGGCTCATCACTACCTCAAATGATAACCTCAACTACTACCTCGATGTCATCTCACAGAATACTACCATCCCGGTGATTCAAACAGATGAAAGGAATAATATCGTATCGGCACGCAATGTAGATTTCAATATCGATACAGTACCAAAACTCCTTGGACAGCTACGCGAAGAGTTCACCAATTATCCTCCCATCGTGGTGAACTACTGGGCCAACAAGAAACTCTACCTCTACTACAAGGACTCCAACATCTTCTCAGAACTGAAAAATGCTCTTGACGACCTGATCAGCTCTTTCTTTTCTGAAGTGGTTCTAAACTCGGCATCGGTTCCTGTAATCATCACCGATAGTACACAAAATTTTGTGATTGAATATGGTAATCTGCCCGATAACAAGATGAAAGATTCGGCTTTTGTGGCCCGTACCCTGGATGCCATGAAGTCGCAGAATACACCCATTGAGGTGAACCTGGCCGATACCGGCATCAGGTATATCTTTTATAAAGACTCTTTTTTACTCACTCAACTGAAATATTATCCCTTTGTGATGTTCGCGGTGTTCAGCATCTTCCTCTTAATCGCTTACCTCCTCTTCAGTACCGCACGCAAATCGGAACAGAATCAGGTATGGGTGGGGATGGCGAAGGAGACTGCTCATCAGTTAGGGACCCCCCTCTCTTCGATGATCGGGTGGGTTGAATTGCTTAAACTGAAAGGGCTTGACGCAGAGACTGTGACAGAGATTGAAAAGGATGTCCACAGGCTCGAGACCATTACCGACCGTTTCTCCAAAATTGGCGCTGCTGCCCGGCTGGAACCTTTCAACCTCGTTCGGGTAATCTACGATTCGGTGAACTACATCAAGTCACGCGTCTCCCCGAAAGTTAAATTTGCAGTTACACCCGAACTCTCCACCCGGATCATTGCCCCTATCAACCTGCACCTTTTTGAGTGGGTCATTGAGAACTTGTGTAAAAACGCTGTTGATGCGATGGATGGGAATGGCTCCATCCACATTGAGTTGACAGAAGATGCCAGCCAGGTAGTGATTGACATCACCGATTCGGGAAGGGGAATTCAGAAGTCGCGGTTCAAGACCATCTTCCATCCGGGATATACCTCCAAAACACGTGGCTGGGGACTAGGACTTACGCTCTCCAAACGGATCGTTGAAAATTACCATGCCGGAAAGATCTTCGTTAAGTCATCAGCTGTTGGGAAAGGAACCACCTTCCGCATCATCCTGAAAAAATAGTTCCTGTGGCCGGGATCTACCTCCATATTCCTTTCTGCAAACAGAAATGCAACTATTGCAACTTCTTTTCCCTGGCTACAACAAAATTCCGTGATGCTTTTTTTCAAGCACTTTTGAAAGAGATCGAGCTCGCCCGCAATTACCTGCGAGATGAACCGATCGAGACCATTTACTTCGGAGGAGGAACGCCTTCTCTCCTCCCGGTCAGCCGACTGGAGGAGATCATCAAAAAGATACGGGATGCGGGATATGGGATAAAAAATCCTGGGTCGCCAATCTCCAATCGCGAATCGCGAATCGCGGATCCCGGATCGCCTGAGATTACCCTGGAGATGAACCCCGACGATGTCACTCCGGAGTATGTGGAAGCTTTATCGCAACGTTCAATCAAACGCGTGAGTCTTGGGGTGCAGTCGTTTTTTGATGAAGACCTGAAGTACCTCAGCAGGAGTCATGATGCAAAGCAGGCGATCAGGGCTGTTGAAATGATACGCGATACGGGATCCGCGATCCGGGATACGGGATCCGGGATATGGGATCGCGGATCGCAGATCGATTCTCTCAGTGTGGATCTCATCTACGGCATTCCTACCCTCACAAATGAGCATTGGAAAGAGAACCTGCAACGTGTCATTGACCTTGGCATTCCGCATATTTCAGCTTATGCGTTGACTGTTGAGCCAAAAACACCACTGGCCTGGCAGATTGCACAAGGCACAGGGCAAAGAGCAAATAGCGAAGGGCACAGAGAGCAGAATCGCGGATCACGAATCGCGGATCGCGGATCCCGCATCACGTATCACGGATCGTGCATCGCGCATCGCGCATCGCGAATCCGGCATCCGGTTTCGGACGACCAGGCAGCTGAGCAGTTCGAGATTCTGATGGATATGATGGAGGTGCAGGGGTACATCCAGTATGAGATCTCCAATTTCTGCCTTCCGGGTTATGAGTCACAACACAACAGCAATTACTGGAAAGGGACTCCCTATCTGGGACTCGGTCCTTCGGCCCATTCGTATAACGGGACTTCCCGGAGGTGGAATATCTCCAATCTGACCTCCTACATCCGCGATCTGGCATCCGGCATCCTGCCGTTCGAAGAGGAGGTCCTGACGCCTGTCCAGCGCTACAACGAATATGTGATGACCTCCCTGCGAACGATCAAAGGAACCGATCTTTTGGAGATAGACCGGCGCTTTGGTCCAGCGTTGAAAACCAATTTCAGCCATCAGGCCATCCGGCATCTGGCTTCAGGCCATCTTTCCGAACAATCAGGAATCTTCACATTGACCAAGAAAGGGAAGTTTCTATCCGACGGGATTGCAGCGGATTTGTTTGTGGTAGGGTGAACTTCGTGGTTAGAAAAACCTTGTAACAGTCCCCAAGGGAAGTTTTCTTCCTGCTCTGTCTGAGAAAAAGAGCTCTCCTGTTTGCAGTTCATGAATGTTTTCGCAATGACTCCTGACCAGATTTTCTCCAATGAGGGAGGAGAAGCCCATCGAGTATAAGCTGAGAATAAAGAATGGGGAATGAGGATTTAACAATTCAGCACACAGCGATATCATCTCATCGATCGAATCCTCCAGAATCCATTTCTCTCCATCGGGCCCGCGGCCGTATGCAGGAGGGTCGAGAATGATCCCGTCGTACCGGTTTCCGCGTTTCACTTCCCGCCTGACAAACTTGATGGCATCTTCAATCACCCAACGGATTCCATCCAGGTTACTCACCTCCATGTCTTCCCTTGCCCAGTTGATTACCTGTTTCACCGAGTCCACATGAACAACATCAGCACCAGCCGCCTTAGCTGCCAGGGATGCTCCACCGGTGTAAGCGAAGAGGTTCAAGATGCGCGATACGGGATGCGCGATACGCGATGAGGGATTCAGTTCCTGATTGCTGGTTCCTGGTTGCTGGTTTTCGGATTCAATTCCCTTGACCCTGTGCCCTGAGCTCTGCGCTATGAGTTCTGAGCCCTCAGTTTCGGAACTCATGGTTTGAATCGTATCATAGATAAATTTCCAGTTCTCGGCCTGCTCGGGGAAAACACCAATATGTCCGAATGCAGTCAAACCCAAGCGGAATTTAAGGTGCATCTCCTTGTAGTCGTATCCAATCATCCACTGGTCGGGCATTTCCGGCTTTCTGATCCACTCCCCCCGTTCTTCTTTTGATGCTGGTGGCCGGATGCCTGATGCCTGATTTTGGTGAAGTAATGGTTTACTGCCAACTGAGGACTGTTTACTGGCAACTGGCAACTGTTGACTGTCAGATTTCCCTCTCGAAAAACGGGCATGCGAAAGTTTCTCCCATTCCTCTTCTGGCATTGCCTTTGGCCATACCGCCTGGGGTTCGGGGCGAATCAGGATATATTTTCCGAACCGCTCGAGTTTTTCACGGTTGCCCGTGTCAATCAACTCATAGTCGTTCCAGTCGGTGGGGGTGAAAAGGTTCATGGTGAGATGGTGAAATAGCGAAATAGCGAAATAGCGAAATAGCGAAATTAGGGATTTTATTCGATCCGGCAGGTCAAGGGATTCATGTTAATCAAGATTCGTGTTCGCTTCGTCTTTCGTTCGTCTTTCGTTCGCCTTTCCTTCGTCTTTCTACCGGTTTTATGTTAGTGCTCTATCTTTTTAAGCGCTGTTGTAGAAACAGAATTGAGTTCGGATAAAACAAACGATCTTGATTACGATGCGGAACTTAGCATTGTTAGGGAAACCGGCTTCCTTCAGATCTTGGTTAAGGGAACAACTGTCTCTTTACCTGAACGATTGCCCTACAATTCAGCAAAAACTTCAGAATACAACCTATCAGCAGAACTATAGTATTCCCCATGATTCTTCACGGGCAGTTGCCTCTTGATTCCATTGGGGCACAATGATTTTCAGAAACTCTGATTTTTCAGTTTTGAGCTTATCTATCGGCAAGCCAATGAACTCCTGAGCTTTCGCTTTGGTTGTGATATCCGGATAGGCAATTTCTCCAATCCCGTGGCCTGCCAGCAAGCGTGCTAACAGAACTCGGGCTTGCTGGGTTTCATCCATCCCCAATCCCACTACGCGGGTCATCTCTACCGGCGAGTGGAAGGATGCACCATGACTGGCAGCTGTGAAATCCCAATACCATTGTGCATTTCGGATATGCTGCAACACTGGCTCCATCTCCTTTTCGGCAATGCCGGCATCCCATGCAGCTTTCGCCTCCACATGCGCCCTCACAAGCTGGCTCTCCAGCTTATCCCTGATCTCCTTCACCTTTTCCTGGCGTTCATATACATTTTCCCGAAGCACCTCTTCCGACTCCCGGTGGCACACCTGGCAGGTGTTGGAAATATTTTCGAGTGGACTCACCATTTTGTGGCTGGTGAATTTTTGACCCCCCTCTTTCACGTAAGGCATGTGGCAATCGGCACAGGCCAATCCACGTTCGGCATGGATCCCTGTCATGAAGATCTCATAATCGGGATGCTGTGCTTTCAGGATCGGAGCTTTGCTCAACTGATGGGTAAAATCGGCAAAACCGGTTTCATTGTAATAGGCAAGCATCGCTTCCGGTGTCGTTCCATCCCTCCATGGGAAGGTGAGGTACTGGACATCAGGGGCATCCGGCCGGTGCTTGTCGAAGTAGTATTCAACATGGCACTGAGCGCAAACAAGTGACCGCATCTCCTGGTGCGTTGCTTTGGAGATATCCCGTCCCATCGAGGTAAACGCTTCTGTCAGCGCTGGCCGGGTGATCCTCAGATCCATGGTTTTCGGATCATGACAGTCGGCGCAACCGATATAATTCACCACCTCTGGACCTCTGGAGGCCCATTTCCCCTTGTAAAATGCAGCAGGGCCCATCTCCTCCATCAATCGGGGAACATCCGGACTTTTACAGGTCCAGCAGGTGTTTGGCATAGGACCGTCGTTGGGCTTCATCGGCCCTCCTGTACGTAAGGTGTTTCGGATATCGGTGATGGCATAGAAATGACCACGTGGCGCCATATAATCTTTTGAAAATCCATACCCGGCCAAGAGGACGACTAACCGGGGGTTCTCGGCAAGCATATCCATAGGCGCATTGCCGAGGAACTTGCTGCGAAACGTCGTATCGGAGGTCTGGAGGTAACTCTGGTACTCCCTTGGAAAATTCTCACCCCATAATACATTTCGGGGCTCATATTCGCTGAGCTTGACCTTTGGCTTATAAACATATTCGTTTTCAGCCTTGCGTTCGGTGATCGAAGAGGCAAGCAATCCAAGCAGAAATACAAGGATCATGGTTCCGAAGAATAGCGCCCAGTTAATCCAGGCTGCACGTTTGCGTTGTTGTTCCATATTTATTAAATTTTATTCTTCCTCCTCCCGCTCTGTCCGGCTCTCCAACGATGTATTTACAAGGGCATTGGGGGTAGATGAAATGCTGTTGACCCGGCTATGCGGGGTTTCCCGGTGGCACTCAAGGCAGTGCCTCTCTTTCAGTGTATTGTCAAAATTCGGCTGTACCGCCATCAGGTATTCCATCCCAACAACCCGCTCGTGGCATCGTATGCAGTTTTCCTGTACGACCTGTTTCCCAGCATCCAGGATATAGATCGACTGGGATTCGGAACGCATCGTGAAAATGGTAGCATGCCTCAATCCATCTTTCATTTTAAAGAGGTACTTGTTGAGGAAATTGTCGTGTGGCACATGACAATCATTGCAGGTGGCAATAGTACGATGGGAACTATGCGCCCAATCGTTGAACTGTGGATTCATCACATGACAGTTGATGCATGTTTCAGGATTGTCGGAGAGATAGGAAGGGGCTTTGGATATGTAAAAAGCATAGGCGCCCAATCCGATAAAAATCCCCATCAACACTGATACAGTAGGTTTCCAGATATCGGGAGGAATTAGCCAGTGAAACAGCCTTTTCATCAGAGTTTATAATGGGAGTTTTATTGTGATTCGGTTAACAAAGATAATTTATTTTTCCTTCTCCTCACCACCCACCAGGCCAGGAAACCAATGATAGAGATCTCGAGTGCAAACAATCCAACGACCGGAACCACCAGGATGTAAAAATCTCCGATGATCGGTTGAAATATCCTTCCGGTATGGATCTCTAATGCGGTATTCCATAGAGAGATAGGGGAAGCTTGTTTTACCTCCTCCGGCATCGACGGGAACCATTTGCCTCCCTTCAGGGAGATTGCGCCACCCATGAAGTCGAAGAGAACCTCCCGGGATACGCGATCCGCGATGTACCCCGCCACAGACAATGCCCCAAATGGAGGACCTGTTGTCGCGGTTTGCTGATATAGCATCTTGGTAAAGTAATCCCAAACCATTCCTGTCTCAGGCTCCCAACGGAAAAGTCCGCTGAACGAACCCACCAGGTATCCGGTTGAATCAAGTTTCTGAAAGACATTGATCCCCATCACACTGATAGGGGGCTGTCCAGGGAAGGGCTTCGGCCTGCTACTAAATTGTTTATCCGTATGGTAGATCCCTTCGGAAGTGCCAACCAGCCATCGGTGGTTTTCCGGAGCGTACAAAAGATCCCTGAACCGGTCGAACCAGGGATTGGGACTGTCAAGTTTCGAATATGGGATTCGGGCAACCCGGGAGTTGGCGATAGGGATCAACAACGGGGGGCGAAGAAACATGCCGGTGAGTGTAGTGAGGATCAGGATCAAAATGGTCCATGACCCCACACTATTGTGCCAGCGAAGTGAATTCCTGTTGAATCGTTTCAGTCGGCTTTTCCGGAAGTCGTCTTTCAGTTTGTTTAACCGGTAGGGAACAAAAAAGTAGATCAATCCGGTTACACAAAGGATGATGAAAACGATCCCGATGGCATCAACAATCAGCTTCCCGATCGTACCATAAATCTCACCGCTGTGAATCACCCAGAGAGTTTTAAAGAGACCCACTTTCCCATCCTCATCCGCCGCCATGAGCACCGGGATAATGGAAAAATTTTTGAGGCCGTGATGACGTGTGGAAACAAGCAGGTTAGACCTTGTCATTACCAACAATGAGTCACCTTTGGAAAGTACTTTTACGATCCGCTCTTCAACAACAGGCAGAGGAATTTTTTTCCAATATTGCTGCACAGTGTCAAACCGGTACAGGCCAAATAAAGTCGCAGCATGGATTCCTGTAATCCTATCGACACAGATAGCTGAAATTTTTCTGTTGTCAATGCCTTCCGGGAAGCCGTTGTTGAAATCAGTAAATGAAGTAAATGTGGTATCGGTAATCCAGATGCCAATATTACCGTATACCAGGATCTTATCTCTCTCCCATGGCATGGCTCCCCGCACTGCAGCAAGGTTCCAGTTTTTATAACGATATACAGGCGGCAGCGCCTGCCGGCTTATATCAATGCTGGAAAGCAGATCCCTGTGGTTAAGGATAATCCCGGAGATGGCAAACAGCAGGATGAAGAGCGTGAAGATCAGGCTCGGCCATTTGTGCCAGGCTCGCAGCCGTAGAAGCAGTTTCCCGTTTGCTGTTTTCACCATACAAGACAAGAAGCGAAAAGCGAGAAGCGAGAAGCGAAATTTCGCTACCTCGCTACCTCACTACCTCGCTTCTTTTTAAAATAGGTATGAAACATTCCCTCCACTTGCTCAGAAAAGCTTTCAAATCCCGCAGCCTCCAGCTTCTCTATCATCGGCATCGGAGGAAATGGAGTAATGATCTCATAGATTTCTCCGGGATTCAGGGTGGCAGCCTCCTGCAGTACACGTTCCAGGGGGTGTATCCCCTCGGCCAGCAGGGGGCGGGCATCCAATGATTGTTTGATCCTACTTCTGTCAAGCCATTGTGGTTTGTTCATTGTTTGTTCTTTGGTTGTATGCTGTTTTCTTGTATTTCAGGCTCTTCAGGTTTCCCAATATTCTCCGGCATTTCCGCTTTTCCTTCATTCTTGCGGTATGACAGCAGCCTCTGGTCGCCCTGCAGGCCTCTTTTTTCTGTCAGGTCCTGTGAAACTTCGAGTGTGCCCAGGTACTCTCCTTCGCGGTTCCGCAAAGCAAAATATTCGATATGGATGAATTTTTCCCCCATCTGGATCCAGAAGGGGGCGCTGTCGGCTTTGCCGCTCTTGAAGTCACTGATGATCTGATCCACGATATGAACACTCGATGGAGGGTGACACATCCTGACATCCCGGCCAAGGATAGCGCGGTTCCGGTCAAAAATCCGCTCTTTGCCCTGGGAAAAGTATTTTACTTTATCGTTTCGGTCGACAAAAGTCATGTCGAAAGGAACAGTATTCAGGAGGGCCAGTAGCTCTTCCGTACTGAAGCGTCCGCTGGGTAAGTGGATATCTCCCTCCACCTCGCTCTCCTCTTTCCGATCCACCATCCCTTCGGGCTTCCATTCAATCTGAGGATCATATAAGCAATATCCGATTTCGTTGGTCTGCTGATCGATTTCGTACCAATCGGCTTCCGTGAGTTTATCCAGCGTCATGGGAAAGAGGATCTCCTCCTCCTTCATGATCATATCGGTGATGGCTTTGGCTGCCGGATATAGATTCAGTTCGATCTTGAGTTTCATCTGATCGGCTGAAGTCGCCGGCAAATCGAGGGAGTGCAGAGCATTTTTCAACAGGTCCCTGGTTTCATCATGCTTTCCCCACATTGCTTTTGGAGGTCCTGTAATTCCATGGTTTTCCAGAAAAGGAAAGAGGAGGTTTTCTTTTCGGCGATAGTGTTTATCCACATCCATCAAGCTGTTGAAGAGTCCGCGAACTTTATTCACCGTGGCAGTTGAGCCATGTTGTTCGTATTCCAGTTCAATCACTTCAAAAATGGCCTTCAACTGTTTCACTACCTTTTCCAACTCCCTGTTTTCCTGTTTAAACGTATCCACAGGATGGCCTGGAGCAACGATCTTCATAGCCGACAAATCGATATGTCCCTCCAACGCCTGGGTATGAATGTCGCAAAGTCGTAGCACCTCCTCTTCGGGAAGCCCTTCATTGATCAGCTCCTGCTCAACTTCAACCACCACGCCATAAGGAACTTTTGACATCAGTTCAACCAGTCGTGCTTTCACCGCCTCGGGAGCCACACCTTCGTGCAGCTGCAGAATCATGTGCTTCAGCAACTCCTTTCGGGATTTTGAGTTATTAATTAGTTCTGACATTCCTACCCCTTTATCATTGTTAATACCATTTTGAATTTTTCCGTGGCCATGACGCCATGAGGGATACCTGCGGGCATAATGATCGTATCTCCCGTTTTCAGGTGATATGGCTGATCGTTGATTACGATCTCGGCCTCTCCTTCGATCACTTGTACCATGGCATCAAACGGAGCCGAGTGGGTGCTGAGACGTTGGCCTTTGTCAAATGCAAACAACGTGACAGTGCCAACTGGTTTGTCCAAAATCCGCTTGCTTACAATCCCTTCCGGGGAGTATTCAACTTTCTCCGGAAACCGGAATACGTTTGAGTGTTCAAATAATGATTTTTCCATTGTTATCTATTTTTAATTCGTAATT